>NZ_JBBCYT010000005.1:0-385042 GCF_037144715.1 Arthrobacter sp. USHLN218 | reverse complement strand
CGGCTCCATGGGCTACTCGATCCCCTCCGCCGTCGCCGCCTCGCTGGCCCATCCCGGCCGCCGCGTCGTGACCATCGCCGGTGACGGCGAGTTCCTCATGAACGGCCAGGAGCTGGCCACCGCCGCCCAGTACGGCGCCACCCCGCTGGTCATCGTGATGGACAACCAGGAATACGGCACGATCCGCACGCACCAGGAGCGCCACTACCCCGAGCGGATCTCCGGCACCCAGCTGAAGAACCCGGACTTCGCCCTGATGGCGCAGGCCTTCGGCGGCTTCGGCGTCCGCGTCGAGCAGGATGCCGACGTCCCCGCCGCCGTCCAGGCCGCGCTGAAGGCCATCGACGAGGACAAGACCTTCGCCCTGATCCACCTGATCGTGGACCAGCGCGTCAAGGCGTACTAGTAGATAACTCCGGCTGCCACCGGCGACGGCGGCGCCTCCCCTGCCCGGGGAGGCACCGCCGTCGCCGTTTCCGCCGTCCTGTCAGCGGGCGTGGTGCGATTCCTGCAGTTCGTAGACCGGTGTCGGCAGGCCTTCCATCCGCGCCTTGAGCTGGAGCGCCAGGTAGTTGGAGTAGTGCCGGCTCTGGTGCAGGTTGCCGCCGTGGATCCAGAGGTTCTCCACGTTGGTGGGCTTCCACATGTTGCGCAGTTCCCCTTCCCACGGCCCCGGGTCCTTGGGGGTGTCCGAACCGTAGCCCCAGCACTTGCCGACACGGTCCGCCACCTCGGGCGAGACCAGGTCGGCCAGCCAGCCGTTCATCGAACCGTACCCGGTGGCGTAGACGATCAGGTCGGCCTCGAGCTCGGTGCCGTCCTGGAGCACCACGGCATTGCCGGTGATCTTGTCGACCTGCCCGGCGGCCAGCTTGACCCGGCCGTCGATGACCAGCTGCGAGGCGCCTACGTCGATGTAGTAGCCGGAGCCCCGCCTCAGGTACTTCAGGAACAGCCCGGAGCCGTCCACGCCGAAGTCCAGTTGGAAGCCGGCGTCTGCCAGCTGCGCGTAGAACTCGGCGTCTCGCTCCGCCATCTGCCGGTACACGGGAATCTGTGCCTCCGGCAGGATCCGGTACGGCAGCGAGGCGAAGAGCATGTCTGCCTTCTCGGTGGTGATGCCGTTGGCCAGCGCCCGCTCCGAGTACAGGTCTCCGAGCGCGAGGTCCATGAGCGACTCGCTTCGCGAGATGTGGGTCGAGGAACGCTGGACCATCGTCACGTCCGCACCGTGCTCCCACAGATCGGCGCAGATGTCGTGGGCCGAATTATTGGACCCGATGACCACGGCCTTCTTGCCCGTCCAGTCACCGCCGCCGGGGTGCTGCGACGAGTGGTGCTGCTGGCCAAGGAACGAGTCGGCGCCGTCGAACGCCGGGACGCTGGGGTAGCCGGAGACGCCGAGGGCGAAGACGAGCTGCTTGGGGCGCAGGGTGACGGGCTCGCCCTCGCGGACCACGTCCACCACCCATTCGCCGGCCGCCTCGTCGAACCGGGCCTTGGTGCACTCGGTACCGGACCAGTAGTTGAGCTCCATGATCCGGGTGTAGTACTCGAGCCAGTCGCCGATCTTGTCCTTGGCGGCGAAGACCGGCCAGTCGTCCGGGAATTTCAGGTACGGCAGGTGGTCGTACCAGACCGGGTCGTGCAGGTGCAGGGACTTGTACCGGTTGCGCCACGAGTCCCCCGCGCGCTGGTTCTTTTCCACCACGATGGTCGGCACGCCCAGCCGCCGCAGGCGGGCAGCCAAGCCGATGCCGCCCTGTCCCCCGCCGATGATGACGCAATAGGGCTGCTCCTCGTAACCCAGCCGGGCCTCCTGCTCCTCCTTGAGCTCCAGCCATGACTTGCGGCCCTTGGTGATCCGATGGGCCACGCCCTGTTCGCGGTTCGGCCCCTTCTTCTCTTCGAAGCCCTTGAGCTCCTGCATCGTGGTCAGGAGCGTCCAGCACTTGCCGTTTCGCAGCCGCAGGTGGGCCCACCCCCGGGCGGCGTCCGTCTCGAAATGGACCCACGCTTCGGTGGCCGCTTCGTCCCCGCTGGCATCTTCGGCCAGCTTCCAGCCGGAAGGACGCACGTCCGCCAGCCGTGACTCGAGCATCCGCCTGATGTCGTCCTTGCCTTCGAGGGTCTTCAGGTTCCAGGTGAAGGCGACGAAGTCCCGCCAGTAGCACTCCTCGTCGAAGAGTTCGAGTGCGCCATCGATGTTGCCCGCCTGCAGGGCCGCGTCGAGGTCGCTCAGCCATGCCTGGGCGACGGCGTTCGGTGATTCCGCCATATCCACTCCTTGTCATTAGATCGGGCCGGTCGGGCTCGCAGCGGCAGTGCCAGTGCACGTATGCTGTTGCGGGACGTGATCGACGTCACCATTCAAGGCCAGCGGGGGTTGCAGCGGCGTTGCATGCGCGCCGCTTGGCAGCGGGTACGGGGAAAGGAGCGCCAGTGCCTGGCATTCGGCACGGGAACGGCGGATCCACCGCAACGGGGCCGGCGGCGCCGGAATCCGGGCTGCGGTTCACCTCGCCGTCGGAATACGACCGGCTGCTGCGCACCGCCCACGAACAGGTCATCAGCGGTTCGTTCCGGCCCGAAATCCCGTCCGGTCTCGTGGCATCGTGGCGCCGTTCCATGGCGATGGGCATCAGCCCGGACCAGCACAGCCCCAGGCATTTGCACGAGCCGACGGCCGTGGCGGAATTGCGGCGCACGCACCCGCTGCAGGCCGCCGTCCCGGCACTGGCCGACCTGCTTGCGGACGAGGGGCCGGAGGGGCGCCACCTGCTGATCATTACGGACGCCCAGGGCGAGGTCCTGTGGAGGATCGGCGGGCGAAGCGTGCTCCGCAAGGCAGATTCGCTGGAGTTCGTCGAAGGGGCCGACTGGTCCGAAGCCGGCATCGGCACCAACGCCATCAGCGAGGCGCTCACTACGGGTAACCCCGTTCAGCTCTTCTCAGCCGAGCACCTGGTCCGCACCCATCACGATTGGGCCTGCACGGCCGCGCCCATCAGGGATCCGCGGACCGGCAGGCTGCTGGGGGTGCTGGACGTTTCCGGGCCGCTGGAAACCCTGACCACCGACAGCCTGCGGATGGTGCGCTGCGGCGTCCGTGTCGCCGAGGAACTGCTCGCCAGGGAGGCCCTCAAAATACCTGCCAATGACGACGGCGCCGTCCGGGCTTCCGTTCCCGCCGCGCCTTCCGGTCGGGCTGCGGGGCCCGCCGGAGTCGGTTCGCTGGAGCTGCTGGGCGACCACCCGGCGGCCGTCTTCGTGGATGGCCGGCGCGTGCCGCTGACCCTGCGCCGGGCGGAAATCCTCGCGCTGCTGGAATCGCGGCGCCAAGGCTGGAGCGCGGACGAGCTGGCCTTCGCGCTCTACGGTGACTCCGGGACTGCAGCGACCATCAGGATCGAGATGCACCGCATCCGTGCCGCACTCGGCCCGGTCATCGATTCGAACCCCTACCGCCTGGCGCCCGGCCTGGCGGGAGCCTCCGACGCCTGCCGCGTCCGGCACCTGCTGGCCAGCGGCGAGGTCGGCCTTGCCGTCGAAAGCTACCGGGCTCCCTTGGTGAGCCGCTCCGCCGCGCTGGCGGTCGAGGAGCTGCGCCACGAACTCGATGTGGCGGTGGCGGACTCCGTCCGGGCGAGCGGCTCCGTGGAGGCCATCACCGCCTGGCTTTCCTCGGACATGGGCTCGGGGGATGTGGAAGCCCTGGCCGGGCTGCGGCGGCTCATCGGCCCGGAGGACCCGCGCTATCTGGCCTTCCGCGCGCGCAGCGGCCGGCTTCAGCGGGCCTTGCTCTAAGGGCCTCGCCGACCCGGCCTCACCAGCAGGCCTTCACCACGCCGGGCCGGGCTTCACGCCACAGCGGGGAGCCGCCGGCGGCGGCTCCCCGCTGTGGGCGCTTACGGCCTAGGCGAAGTCCGCCGTGGCCGGGTCCGCGCCGATGCGCCCCGCCGAACCCTTGTCGAGCGCGTCGATGGCGGCGATGTCCTCGTCCTCCAGCACCACGTCGAGTGCGCCAAAGTTCTCGGCGATCCTGGCCGCCGTGACGGTCTTCGGGATCACGACGTTTCCCAGCGCCAGGTGCCAGGCGATGACGACCTGTGCCACGCTCGCGCCGCGCCGCTCCGCGATGTCGCGCAGCGTGGCGTCTTCCAGCAGGCCCTGCCCCTGGCCAAGCGGTGACCAGGCCTGGTGCAGGATGCCCTTCTCCGCCTCGAAGGCGCGCAGTTCCGCCTGGTTGAAGTAGGGATGCGTCTCGACCTGGTTGATGACCGGAACGACGCCGGTCTCCGCAATGATTTCCCGAAGGGCGTCCGTCGTGAAGTTGGAGACGCCGATGCTCTTCACCCGGCCCCGCCGCTGAAGCTCGATGAGCGCCTTCCAGGTGTCCACGTACTTGCCCTGCTTCGGCTGCAGCCAGTGGATCAGGTAGAGGTCGAGGGTTTCCAGGCCCAGCCGCTCCATGGATTCATCGAAGGCCCGCAGCGTGCTCTCGTAGCCTTGGTCCGCGTTCCAGAGCTTCGTCGTGATGAACAGCTCGCTGCGGTCCAAGCCGGACGACGCGATGGCCCGTCCCACGCCCTCTTCGTTGCCGTAGATGCGTGCAGTGTCAATGTGGCGGTAGCCGGCGCGGAAGGCCTCGCCGACGACTTTCTCTGCCACGTCGTCCTCGACCTGCCAGACACCGTAGCCAAGCTGCGGGATGGTGCGGCCGTCATGGAAGGTCAGGAGGGGAGACTCGGTCATGGTTCTCTGCGATGTAGTCACGGGGGCGACAACCGAAGTAGCTTGGAGAATATTTCATCGGCACGTCAGGAGCGTCCATTGACTACCCACGGAGAGCACTTCGCCGTCTTCCAGAAACAGCTGCCCGGAGCCATTGCACCGCCCCTGCGCATCTACCGCGGCCAGCCGGGCCTCCTCGCCGAGCAGTTGGCCGAAGCGCTGGATAACCCGGAACTGCTCGCCGGCAACTGGGAACTGGTGCACACGTTCGCGCGGCCGGCAGCCAGCGCGGACGACGCCGCCAGCCAGCTGCGCGGCGACGCCGCCCTGCGCTGCGAGCCGGGGAACGAGATCGACGCCGGCGCCTGGCAGATCCTTCCCTTGCCGGGCTTCCGGTTTGCCTAGCCGGCCCTCGGCCTGAGGTTCACGTTTCGGCGGTCCGGCCCTAGGCTTTCGACATGGCCAGATACTTCGACGTACACCCGCAGGACCCCCAGCCCCGCACGATCGGGCAGGTTGTCGAGCTGCTGCGCTCCGGCGGGCTGATCGCCTACCCGACGGACTCCTGCTACGCGCTGGGGGCGCTGCTGGGCAACCGCGAGGCGCTGGACCGGATCCGCCTGGTCCGGCAGCTCGACAGCAAGCACCACTTCACGCTCGTCTGCAAGGACTTCGCCCAGCTGGGCCAGTTCGTGAACATCGACAACAACGTGTTCCGCAGCATCAAGGCCGCCACCCCGGGTCCCTACACCTTCATCCTGTCGGCGACCAAGGAGGTGCCGCGCCGGATGCTGCATCCGAAAAAGAAGACGGTCGGCGTACGCATCCCCGACCACAGGGTGGTCCATGCCCTGCTGGATGAGCTCGGGGAGCCGCTGCTGTCGAGCACGCTGCTGCTGCCGGACCAGGAGGAGCCGCTCACCCAGGGCTGGGAAATCAAGGAGCGGCTCGAACGCCAGGTGGATGGCGTCGTGGACTCGGGCGACTGCGGGCCCGAGCCGACCACGGTCGTGGACTTCTCGAACGGCTACGCGGACATCGTCCGGCGCGGCATGGGAGACCCTTCCCCCTTCGAGTAACGGGCCGCGAAAAAATAATCACGGAACCGTAACCTTGCACCTCTCCGCCTCGATTAGTCGGGTGTACGGGCACGCCGCGGGCACTAGCCGCGGCGCCGCCGTCGCCAATAATTGAGGAGATCCATGACCAACCGTTTCCGTACCCTGAGCCTGCCCGCCAAGGGCGCCGCACTGGCCGCCATCATCGCCGTCGGCGGAGCAGGCGCAGCGGTGGCCGCACCGGCCCTGACCAGCGCTCCGGAGAACGTAAGCGCCGTGACTCCGGCCGTCCCCGCCACCCCGGCCGTCTCCGCCGAAGACGCGGAGCAGGCAGTTCCGGCCGTTCCGGCGACCCCCGCCGGGACCGATGCGAAGGCCAAGGCCAAGACCGACGCGGCCGCAGAAGTCGAGGCCGGCGAAGAAGGCGTCGAGGTCGAAGCCAACGCAGGGACCGAGGCTGCCGCCGAAGAAACTGCTGGCGAAGAGGCCGCTGGCGAAGAGGCCGCGGCCAAGGTCGCCGCGGGCGCGGACGTGAGCCCGGCCGTTCCTGCGGTCCCGGCCGTTCCGGGCACCGACGGCGAGCCGGCCGTCCCCGCGACCCCGGCCATCCCGGCCGCTCCGGAGCTGCCCGAGTCCGCCAATGCCGGCGCCCAGGCGAAGATCGATGCCCGCACCGACGCCGCCGAGCTGCGCGCCGAGACCGGCGTGCCCGTTTCCGGCAGCACCAACGCCGGAAAGTAACTCGCGTCCGGGCCGGCGCGGGCGGCTACACTTGATGCCGCCCGCGCCCGCCCGAACAGATGTAAGGACCCTGTCTTGAGCTCAGCGCTTCCCGATGACGTGGTGACGGCCGCGCAGTCCGGGGACGCTGCTGCCTTCAGCCGGATCTACGCCGCGCTGGCACCCGGGGTCAACGGCTACCTCAAGGTACGGGGGCTCGAGGACCATGAAGGCGCCGCCCAGGAAGTCTTCCTCACGGTGTTCTCGCGGATCGGCTCGGTGCACGGCGGCTTCCAGGGCCTGCGAACGTTTACCTTTTCCGTGGCACACGCCCGCTACGTCGACGACGTCCGCAGGCGCGCCCGCCACCCGCACGTTTCCGGCTACGACCCTGGCACGGACGTCCGCGCGGTGGACTCGGCGGAGACCGCCGCGCTGGAATCGCTCGACGCGAGCGGCATCGGCCAGCAGCTCAAGCAGCTGAAACCGGAGCAGCAGGAAGTGCTGCTGCTGCGGGTAGTGGCCGACCTGTCGCTGGAGCAGGTCGCCGAAATCATGGGCCGCTCCACCGGCTCCATCAAGCAACTGCAGCGCCGCGCGCTGCTCAAACTCAAATCGATTGTTGAACGGGAGGAGGCCCTGGTATGAATCGTGCAGTGAGCCATAACGACGACGACGTCCGCCAACTGCTGGAGGAAGCCGGCCTGGAGCAGACGTCTGTCCTCGAGTCCTCCCTGATGGCGCTCCGGGCAGCGGGCCACGAACCCATGCAGGCCGCGCCCTCCCCCGAGCTGCTCGCCTTCATGGGCCCTGCGGCCGACCCATCGTCCGAGCCGTCGCTGGTGGCAGAGGTCATTCCGTTCCGCCGCCGCCGGACGGTGCGCGGGGTGGCGCTGGGCCTGGCCGTCGTCGCCGCCACGGGGCTGGGCGTCTCCGGCGTTGCCGCCGCGAGCCCCGGATTCCGTGCCGCAGCCGGAACCGCGGTGGAGCAGGTGGTTGGCTTCTTCGACCCGTCGGAGGCAGGCCGGCAGGCAGTGCCCTCGACCGATGGGAAGCCCGGGGATCCGGATGGGCCGCAGCAGCCCGCCGGCGGAACCAGCGGAAACCGCTCCGATTCCGGCCCGGCGGACCGTGGAACCGCAGGTTCCGGCGCTGGGGCGGGGGAACCTGCCGGCGGCAGCCGTTCCGCCGATGAAACCGGCCTGGACGCCTCGGACTCCGGTGCCGGCCGCTCCGGCAATCAGCCAGCCCCTACCCCGCTTCCGGAGCAGGCCGGCAACGGCGCCCTTACGGATCCCGGCAGCATTCCGGCCGAGGCCGGCGACACCGCGAAGAAGCTGCTGGAAGGTGCCCGCGGAACGCAACCCTCCGACGTCGTACCCTCCATCCCGGCAGACGACGCCCTGCCCGCACCCGCCAGGCCCGACGGCGGTGTGAAGGACCTGCCGGCGCTCCCCAAGGACGCCCCGGCATCGAATCAGTAGCATTTTCCGCTTCCCGCGCTGGTTGAACTGCCTGCCCAGCGGGTACAAATGATGCATGGGGAAAGCCCCGCTGGTCCTCGGACCGATGATGAGGCATGTCGATGCGACCTCGGCGAGCATCTGGGTGGAAACGAGCGAGGCCGCCCGGGTGGTGGTCCGCGCCGGGAACCGGAGCTGGCAGGCCGGCACCTTCACCGTGAGGGGCCACCACTACGCCCTGGTGGAAGCCGACGGGCTCGAACCCGGCTCGTCGACCCCGTATAGCCTGGAGGTCAACGGGGCCCAGGCCTGGCCGGAACCAGGCTCTTCCTTCCCGCCGCCGGTCATCCCCACCCTGGCCGAGGGCAGGCCGCTGCGCCTGGCCTTCGGTTCCTGCCGCACCAGCACGGACCACGGAAAATCCGGCAACCGCACCCACGGCGTGGATTCGCTGCGGGCCTTCGCGCTCCGGCTGGCCCGCGAGCCCGAACACCGGCGGCCGGACCTGCTGCTGTTCCTCGGCGACCAGGTCTACGCGGACTCGACCACCAAGGAGATGCAGAAGTTCATCCGGTCCCGCCGCGACATCAAGGAGCCTCCGGGGAAGGAACTGAAGGACTACGAGGAGTACGCGGAGCTGTACCGGCTGGCCTACTCGGACGAGGCCAACCGCTGGCTGCTCTCCACGGTGCCCAGCGCCATGATCTTCGACGACCATGACGTGCGCGACGACTGGAACGCCTCGCTGAGCTGGAAGCGGAAGATGGAGGCGACGTCCTGGTGGCAGGGGCGGATCGTCGCCGGCCTGGCGTCCTACTGGGTCTATCAGCACCTCGGCAACCTCTCCCCCGCGGAGCGTGCGCAGGACCCGCTCTGGCGGCGGATCGCCGCACACCGGGCAGGAAGCGGCGACGGCGGGGACCGCGAGCTGGACCTCAACGAGGACCTCGAAGCATTCGCCGACAGGGCCGACAAGGAGCCGCGCAGCTACCGCTGGAGCTACTGCCGGGACTTCGGTTCCACCCGGCTGATCGTCGTGGACTCGCGCGCGGCCCGCCAGCTGGCCCCGGATCGCCGGGCGCTGATCGACGAGGACGAGCTGGCCTGGCTCGATGAACGGCTGCAGGGCGGGTTCCGCCACCTGCTGATCGGCACGTCGCTGCCCTTCCTGCTCCCGCCCGGCCTGCACCATGTCGAGTCCTGGAACGAGGCGATGAGCGAAGGGGCCTGGGGCCCCCGGGCAGCCTGGATCGGCGAACGGCTGCGGCAGGCCATCGACCTGGAACACTGGGCGGCCTTCCAGAACAGCTTCCGCGAAGTCGCCGGACTGGTGCAGGAGGTGGCGGACGGCCGGCGCGGCGCCGCTCCCGGGATCATCGCGTTCCTCTCCGGGGACGTGCACTACTCCTACGCCTCCGAGGTCCAGCGCTCCGCCGGCAGCCGGATCGTCCAGGCGGTCTGCTCGCCCATCCGCAATCCGCTGCCCCGGCTGATGCGCTCTTTCACCGCGGTCATGTCCTACGGCGTGGCCACTCCCGTCGGGGCGCTGGTGGCCCGCTCCATCAAGGTGCCCCGGCCTCCGTTCACCTGGCGGGGCCTGAGGGGCCCCTGGTTCGACAACAACCTGGCCACCCTCGAGGACACCGGGAACGGCCTGGCCATCCGGTGGGAGAAGGGCGAGGCGGACCGTAGGGACTATGAGCATCCGCGGGTGCGCGAGGTGGCCAGCGTGCTGCTGGAGCCGCGCCGGGCGGCCGGGCCGCAATCGGCGCAGCCGCCAGCACAACCCCCAGCACAACCGTCGGCACAGCCGTCCGGACGGCCGGCGCACCGGTCCGGGCCGCTGCAGAACTGAGGGGCCGGCGATGGACAGGATCACAATGTCCCTGGGCGATGTCGGCGCGGACATGCTGGCCGAGGCCGGCGGCAAGGCGGTCAACCTCGGCGTCATGCTCGCCGCGGGGCTCCCGGTTCCGGACGGTTTCTGCTTAACGACGGCGGCCTACCGCCAGGTGGCGACGGCTGCGGGGCTCGAGTGGCTGCTCGCCGCGATGGAATCCGCCACCAAGGAGACAGTGCGGCCACCCGGGGAACAGGGCAGGGCGCGCGGGGACGCGGCCACCGCCGCCAGCCTGCAGCATCTGGCCCGGCAGGCGCGCGACCGGCTGTCCGCCGCGCCGCTGCCGGAACGGATCGAACGGGAACTGCGCCGCGCCTACGCCCTGCTCGGCGAGGACGTGCCGGTGGCCGTGCGTTCCTCGGCCACCGCCGAGGACCTGCCCGAGGCGAGCTTCGCGGGCCAGCAGGACACTTTCCTCAACGTCGTCGGAGCGGACGCCCTGCTCGAGGCCGTGCGCGGCTGCTGGGTGTCGCTCTGGACCGAGCGGGCCACCGCCTACCGCGAGGCGAACGGGATCGGCCAGCGGAAGGTGCACCTCGCCGTCGTTGTCCAGCGCATGGTGGACGCCGCCGTTTCCGGAGTCATGTTCACCGCGAACCCGCTCACCGGTGCCAGGGGGCAAACCGTGGTGGATGCGAGCCCCGGGCTGGGCGAGGCTGTGGTCTCCGGCGCCGTCAACCCGGACCAGTTCGTCG
Source organism: Arthrobacter sp. USHLN218 (assembly GCF_037144715.1). Taxonomy (NCBI): domain Bacteria; kingdom Bacillati; phylum Actinomycetota; class Actinomycetes; order Micrococcales; family Micrococcaceae; genus Arthrobacter; species Arthrobacter sp. USHLN218. The sequence goes on along the minus strand of NZ_JBBCYT010000005.1, from coordinate 374,472 downwards.
TGGACACGGCAACCGGCCGGATCCTGGAGCGCACGGTAGGCGACAAGCGGGTGCAGGTCCGGCCGCTGCCCGGCGGCGGCACGGAACAGCTGCCCCTGGCCGGCGGGAGCGACCCGAGCCTCACGGACGAGCAGGTGCGCGAGCTCGCGGAGCTCGGCCGCGCCGCCCAGGAGCTCTTCGGGGCGCCCCAGGACCTGGAGTGGACGCTCTCCCCCGCGGGCCGCATCGCGCTGGTGCAGACCCGGCCGATCACCACCTTGTACCCGCTGCCCGAGGCGGACGAGAGCACCCGAGCCTACCTCTGCGCCAGCCTGCTGCAGGGCCTGACGCGGCCGCTGACGCCGATGGGGCTGTGCGCGTTCGAGACCCTCGCCGCGGCCTGGAAGCCGGCCGGCGGCGGGTCCGGACCGCCGCCCGCATTCCGCTACCTCAGCGTCGGCCTGCGGCTCTTCGTGGACATCACCCCGGTGCTGCGCAGCCCCGGGGGACGGCGGCTGATCCCGCGGATGATGAAGGGCGCGGATGCCCGGTCCGTCGGCGTGCTCGAGCACCTCATGAAGGACCCGCGTTTCGCCGTGGCCCGGCGCCGGGTGCCGCGCTCCCCCGCCGGGCTGTTCAGGTCCGTCCCCCAGCTGGCGCTGGTGCCATCCGTGCTGCATGCCCTGTTCCGGCCGGCTGCCGCGCTGCGGCGTTCCCGGGCGGCGGAGCGGGAGTTCGACGCCCGGCTCCGGCTGCCCGAGCCGGCCACTGCCGCGCAGCGGCTGGACTTCGTGGAACGGATGTTCAGCCGGGAGGTCACCGAGAGCCTGCTCCGGCTGCTGCCCCCGCCAGCCGCCGGCTACCTCTGGCTGGGTGCGGCCCGCTGGCTGCTGGGCACTCTCGTCGAACGCGGCGAGGTGCAGGAGGTGCTGCGCGGGCTGCCGCACAACGTCACGACCGAGATGGACCTCAAGCTCTGGGACGCCGCGACCGCCATCGGCCGGGACCCCGCCTCCGCCGCCGCCATCCGGTCCGCGGACCCGGAGGAGCTGGCCCGCGCCTACCTCGAGGGCACCCTTCCGGCGGAGGCACAGCGCCGGCTCGCGGCCTTCCTGGCCGTGTACGGGCACCGCGCGGTCGCCGAGATCGACATCGGGGTGCCGCGCTGGGCGGAGGACCCGTCGCACATCATCAACGTCATCGCGAACTACCTGCGGCTGGACGATTCCGGGCAGGCGCCGGACCGCCAGTTCGCGCGTGCCGCAGCGCAGGCGGACGCCAAGGTCGCCGATCTGGTCCTGCGCGCCGAGGCTTTGGGTCCGGTGCGCAGCCGGCTGGTCGCCTACGGCCTGCGCCGGGCGCGCGCCAGCGCCGGAATGCGCGAGTACCCAAAGTTCCGGCTCGTCACCGCACTCGCTGCCCTGCGCGCGCAGCTGCGGAAGGTCGGGGAAGAGCTCGCCGCCGCCGGGGCGGTTGCCGATGCGGCAGACGTCTTCTTCCTCGACCTCGCCGAGGCCCGGGTGGGCCTTCGCGGGGCGGACCTGCACGGCATCGTGGCCGGACGCCGCCGCACCTACGCCCGCGAAATGCGCCGCCGGCACATCCCGCGGCTGATCCTCTCCGACGGCACGGACGTGGAGGCCGCCCTCGCCGCCGCGGCCGCAACGACGACGGCGGGGGGCCGGGTTCCGCCGGGAACCCTCGTGGGGGCGCCGGCCTCCGCTGGCACGGTGACCGGGACCGCCCGCGTCATCCTGGATCCGGCCGGGGCGAGGCTGGAGCCGGGCGAAATCCTGGTCGCTCCGTCCACCGACCCGGGCTGGACCCCGCTCTTCCTGACCGCCGGGGCCCTGGTGATGGAGATGGGCGGACCCGTGTCGCACGGGGCGGTGGTGGCGCGCGAGTACGGGATCCCCGCCGTCGTCGGTGTTCCCGATGCGACCCTCCGCATCGCCACCGGGGACACGATTACCGTGGACGGCGCCGCCGGGACCATCGTTCACAGCGCGCGCACAGCTTCTTCCTAACGGGGGCTTATGCGGGCCCCCAAGGCTGGGGGCATGTCACTCAGCGCACCCCTGCCCTCCGCCGTGTCCGCCAAGCCCCGGCTTGCCGGCGTCGATGCCGCCCGCGGCGTGGCGCTCGCCGGAATGATCGCCGTCCACGTCTTCAGCTTCTACCTGCAGGAAACCGACTCCGTCTCCTGGCTGGTCCCGGTCTTCTCCGGGCGCGCCGCCGCCCTGTTCGCCGTGATGGCCGGCGTCGGCCTGGCCCTGGCCAGCGGCGGGAGGCACCGCCGTTCGGGGGAACAGGCCGCAGCCGACCGGCGCAGTATCGCGGTCCGGGCGGGCGTAATCGCCGCCATTGGCCTCACGCTCGGCCTGGTCGAAGTGGACATCGCCATCATCCTGGTCTTCTATGCGCTGCTGTTCCTCCTGGCCCTGCCGCTGATCCGCGTGGAGGCCTGGAAGCTGGCAGTCCTCACGGCCGCTTGGATAATCCTTGCCCCGCTGGTCGCCTACCTGGCCCGCCAGGCGCTCTACGCCGCGCCGTTCCTGGCCGTGCTGCCGGGCGACCCGAGCTGGGCCAGCCTGCAGGACCCGGTGGCGCTGCTGTCCACCCTGTTCTTCACCGGCACCTACCCCGCTTTCCAGTGGCTCGGTTACCTGCTCCTCGGGATGTTGCTGGGCCGCCTGGACCTGGGCTCCCTGCGGCTCCAGCGTTGGCTGGCCCTCGCCGGCGCGGCCGCCGTGGCGGTGGCGCAGCTGGCGAGCGCCTTCCTGCTGCAAGTGCTGGGCGGTGCCGAGGCCCTGCTCGCCACCGGAGAGATCGACCCGTGGTATTTCCAGGCCTGGGACCACCGGCTGCTGATCGACCTTTCCGAGGTCGACGAAGGCACCTCCGGCTGGTGGCTGGCCCTGGACACGCCGCACTCCGGCACCAGCCTGGACCTGCTCAACACGATGGGCAGCGCCGCCATGGTGCTGGGCGTGTGCCTGCTGCTGGCGCGGACCGCGGAGCGTCTACGCGGTGCCGGGGCCGGGAGCCGGCTGCTGCTGGTGCTCGCCGGCCCGGGGTCGATGACGCTGTCCCTCTACACGGCCCACATCCTCGTCATGGGTGCCGTCTACGCGAGCGGGGCGGAGCTCGGCGAGGCGCCCCTGTTCTGGAGCCAGATGGTGGTCTTTACCGGCGCGGGCATCGCCTTCAAACTGGCCGGCCGGCGCGGCCCGCTGGAGCAGCTGACGGCCGGCGCGGCCCGGACCGCCCGGCACGTCCGGGAGCCTAAACCTGCCTCGTAAGGGTCCCGCGGTTCCACAGCAGCTTCACAGTTTCGCCACAGTGGCAGCTTATGCCCGGGCAGCACCGTGGAAGCATGACAAACCACATTGAAAAGGCACCCGGCACATTCCTCTTCGGCACAACCGGGCACAGCAATTCGGATCCCGCACCGCATGACGACGAACCGTACCGTCCTCTGTTTCGGCGGCCCCGGTTCATCGTTACGCTGCTGCTGCTCGTGGTCCTGTTCCTCGTAGCGTTCGTCTACGTGTTCTTCACATGGGGGCTGCCCATCCTGATGAACATCATCGACAACCTGCAGGCGTCCGGGTTCCGGCTTATCTGACCGGCCCGGCCGGCGACCAGAGGAGGGTCCCATGTCGAGCACGACCGTCCCGGAGATCCGCGACAGCCTGCTAAACGACCGCTACCAAGTAGGTCCGATGATCGGCCGGGGCGGCATGGGAACCGTCTACCGGGCCGTGGACCACGTGCTTCGGCGGGAAGTCGCCGTCAAGGTCTTCCACCCGGATCTCCACCAGGCCGGCCCGCTGGACCCGCAGCGGCTGGAGACCGAAACCATGGCGCGGCTGAACCATCCCGGCCTCGTCGCCCTCTACGACGCGGGCACCGCCAGCCATGACGGCCACCAGCTGTCCTTCATAGTCATGGAGCTCGTCGCGGGAGTGGACCTGCGGCTCCAGCTGGCAGCTGCCCCGCTAGGGCTGGAGACGACGGCGCGGCTCGGAGCCCGGCTGGCCGCCACCCTCCATTACATCCACGATCGGGCGATTATCCACCGCGACATCAAGCCCAGCAATATCCTGCTGGCCAGGTATTCCGACGACGATGACCTGCAGCCCAAGCTCGCCGACTTCGGTATCGCCGCGCTCATCGGGCGGCCGCGGGCCGTACCGGAGCAGACCGTCGGCACGGCCGCCTACCTCAGTCCCGAGCAGGTCCGCGGACTGGAGGCCGGCCCTCCCTCGGATATCTACTCACTGGGGCTGGTGCTGCTGCAGTGCCTCACCGGCGAAACCGAGTACCAGGGACCGCCCATCGACGCGGCGCTGGCCCGGCTGACCCGTCCGCCGCGGATCCCCTCGGACCTTCCGGGGGGCGTGACGGAACTTCTCGAAGCCATGACCGCCTCGGACGAGGGCCAGCGCCCCACCGCTGCCGAAGCCGCTTTCTCGCTCAGGTCGGCAGGCAGCTACCCGGACAGCGCCCGGCCGCCCCGGGAACCTGTGCAACACCTGGCGCCGGGCGCCCCGCTGCCCGATCGAGCTTCGCTGATCCCCGCCCTGCGGCCGGCCGAACTGACCAACGCCACCAGGGCCTTCCTGCCCATGATCGCGGCGCCGGCACCGCCGACAGCCAGCCTGGGCCAGCTGCTCGTCCCGCACACCGCACCGCCGGCGGCCCGCCGGCGCTCCTTCCCGCGAAGGCGCACCGCCATCCTCGCCTCGGCCGCCGCCGCGGCACTCGCCGCCGTCGCGGTCCTGCCCGCATTGCTTCCCGCCGTCCTGCCCTCCGGCACGGCGGGGTCCGCCCCCGATTCGGCCATCCTCCAGCGGCTAGACGACAACCTGACCCTGCTCGAAGAAAGCCTGGCCCCATGAACATTGCTGCGACCTTCGCCAAGCCCCTCATCGGCGGCACGGTTGCCGCCCTGCTGCTGGCCGGCTGCTCAGCCCAACAGGCTAACGTCCCGCCGGCCGCTCCCGGCTCGCTGCAGGAACGCGCCCAGTCCGTCATGCAGTTGGCCAAGGACAAGGACTATGCCGGCGCGCTCGCAGAGATCGATTCCCTGACCGATGACGTCCGGGACGCGGGTGCCAGCGGAGAGCTGCCCCGGCAGCAGTGGCTCCAAGCCGAGGCTGCGCTGGCCCAGCTGCGGACCGACCTCGGGACCCTTACGGGAGGCGTCTCGCCTGCCTCGGCGGACAACACGTCGTCCGCGCCCGTTCCTTCCGCCACGCCATCGCCCTCCTCTGCGCCCGAGGACGAATGCGACGGCGACCCGGACCAGGACCATGGCAGCGGGACGGATAACCCCGCCGGGACCGCTGACGACGACGAAGACCTGCAGGAGTGGCAGGAGGAACACGACGATTGGAACGACCGGACCTCGGCCGACGCCGGCAACAGCTCGGACAGCGACGACGACGAATGGCTCGCGGAGGAAGAGTGGCGCGACGACTAGGCGGCGGCCGGCTTGAGGACGTAGCCGGCGCCGCGGAGGGTGTGGATCATCGGCGGCCGTCCGGCGTCGATCTTCTTGCGCAGATACGAAATGTAAAGCTCGACGATGTTGTTGTGGCCGCCGAAATCGTAGTTCCAGACCTGGTCCAGGATCTGGCCCTTGCTCAGGACGGTCCGCGGATTGTCCATCAGGTAGTGCAGCAGGTCGAACTCCGTGGTGGTCAGCTGGACCTCCACGCCGCCGCGCGTGACTTCCCGGGTGTCCAGGTTCATCACCAGGTCCCCGACCACCAGCTCGGCCGTCCGTGCCGCGGCCGCACCGGAACGCTGCACCAGCCGGCAGAGCCGCAGCAGCAGCTCCTCCATGCTGAACGGCTTGGTCACGTAGTCGTCGCCGCCGGCGGCCAGGCCGCTGATCCGGTCGGACACCGCGTCCTTGGCGGTCAGGAACAGGGCCGGCACCTCCGGCGCGAAGGTCCGGATCCGGTTCAGGGCGTCCAGCCCGTCGAATCCCGGAATCATCACGTCCAGGACCAGCACGTCCGGCCGTGTCTCCCGGGCCAGCCGCACGGCCGAGGGCCCGTCGTCGGCCACCGCGACTTCCCAGCCGGCCAGCTGCAGGCCCATGCGGACCAGGTCGGACAGCTGTGGTTCATCGTCCACCACCAGGGCGCGGATCCGGCTGCCGTCCGGGCGGCTCAGCCGGGGCAGGCTGGCCACGAAGTCGAGGGAATCCTGCACGGCCATACAAGCGCTCCTGAAGATCACGTCAACGGGCAGATGCTGAATCAACAATAACCATTACAGTTACCTACATCACCTTGGGAAGGAATTGGGAGCTCCGCTCGCGAAAGACAAATCCGGAAGACGAACATGGACAATCGGGGGAAGCCGGACACGGTTCAGGGGGGCACTGACGAGGCCGTGCCCCGGAAGCAGGACGGGCGGGGCCGCCGCCTGTTCCGGCCGTGGCAGCTGCGGACCAAGCTGGTGATCATCGTCCTGGCCCTGCTGGCCGGGATCTGCGCCGCGGTCGGCCTCTCGGCCCACGCCGCGATGGAATCCTTCCTCAGCGGCCAGCTGAACGAGCAGCTCGAACAGGCCTCCACCCGAGCCCTGCGGTCGCAGGAGGACTTCCACCCCGATGACGAGGACGAGCACAACGGGGACGGCCGCGACAGCGAGTCTGACCAGAGCGGATCCTCAGAGGCACCGGAACCGGCGGATCCCCTGACCACGCCGGGCCAGGTCGTCGGCGTGCTGAATGCGCGCATCAGCGAGCACGGCGTCCGCAATGCGGGTGTCTTCATGCCCGACGGCGAACGACAGGACCTCACCGCGGCGGACACGCGGGTCATCACCAGCCTGGAGCTCAACGCCGGCCCCGTAGAGCGCCGGCTCTCTGTCGGCGAGTACCGGCTGGTCGCCCGCTGGAGTGAACGCCGCGAGGCCACGATCGTCACCGGCCTGCCGCTGCTGGCGAAAGAGCAGACCCTGGATTCGCTGACGCGGACCATGACCGGCGTCTCCGTGGCGGGGCTGTTGGCGGCCGCGCTCGTCGGAACGCTGATCATCCGCCGGACCCTGCGGCCGCTGGGCCAGCTCTCCGGCGTCGCTACCTCGGTCTCCCGGCTGCCGCTCGGGCGGGGGCACGTCGCCATCGGCGAGCGCGTCCCGGCGAAGATCGCGGTACCCGCCACGGAAGTCGGCCGGGTCGGCCATGCCTTCAACCTGATGCTGGACAACGTCGCGGGTGCCTTCGATGCCCGGCACCGAAGCGAGACCAAGCTGCGCCAGTTCGTCGCGGACGCCAGCCACGAACTCCGGACTCCCCTGACCGCCATCCGCGGCTACTCCGAAATGATCCGGCTGACCGAGCAGCTCAGCCCTGGAGGCCGGTCCTCGATCGGGAAGGTGGAATCCGAGGCCAAGCGGATGACCGCCCTGGTCGAGGACCTGCTCCTGCTCGCGCGGATGGATGAAGGCCAGCGCGCCGAGCAGAGCGAGGTCGACCTGACCGCGCTGGCCGCCGAGTCCGTCAATGACGTCCGCGCGATCGCGCCGAGCCACCGTTGGGTCCTCGACGTCCCCGATGATCCGGTCACCCTCCGCGCCAATCCGGGGCAGCTGCGCCAGGTCCTGGTCAACCTGCTGACCAACGCGCACCGGCACACCGGCCAGGGGACCACGGTCGTCACCTCGCTGGCCGAGGACGACGGCTACGTGCGGGTGAGTGTGGCGGATGACGGGCCCGGGATCCCGGACGGCTTCGTCGGCCAAATCTTCTCCCGCTTCGCGCGCGCCGATGCGTCCCGCTCCGACCGCAGCGGCTCGCACGGCCTCGGCCTGTCGATCGTCAAGGCCATCGTCACCTCGCACGACGGCACGGTCGGCGTCGACAGCCGCCCCGGCCATACCGAATTCATCGTGCGCCTCCCCTCCGCAGGGAGCGTTCCCGCGGAGAACTGACGGACGACGGCGGGTGGCCGGGACGGCGGCCGGCTGTCCCGCCGGGTCAAGGACGAACGTTCCGGTGCCGCCCGCGCCAGGGACGATCGGCCGTTGCCGCATCCGCCGGTCCAGGAGGAACATGGCCTTCGGAGAGGAGCAGCCATGCCGCACCCCGACGAAGGCGCACCCGCCCCGGCCACCCGGGCGCCGGCGTCGTCCCGTGCCGCCGGAATTGCTGGAGTCGCCTCCTACCGGCGGATCAACAGCTTCCTGACCACGTCCGTCTACGCGCGGCGCCGGGACGACCCGGGCGTCTGCGACTTCGCGCTGGGCAACCCGCATGACATGCCCTCGGAGCAGTACGTCTCCGCCTACCGCGAGGCGCTCGCTCCGCGGAACGAGGCCTGGTACGCCTACAAGACCAACGAGCCCGCGGCGCGGGAGGCCGCCGCGGGCTCGCTGGAGCGGCACCTCGGCATCGGGTTCCGGGCCGAGGACCTGTACCTGACCACCGGCGGCTTTACGGCGATCGCCATGGCCCTCAAAGCCATCGCGGATCCCGGCGACGAGGTCATCTACAGCCTGCCGCCGTGGTTCTGCTACGAGCCGCTGATCACCGAGGCCGCATTGGTTCCGGTCAAGGTGAAGATCAACACGGACACGTTCGACGTCGACCTGGCCGCCATCGCCGCGGCCGTCACCCCGCGTACGCGGGCCGTGATCGTGAACTCTCCGAACAATCCCACCGGCCGGATCTACCCGCCGGAACTGCTCACCGCCCTGGCCGGGGTGCTCGAGGAGGCCTCGGCGCGGATCGGACGGCGCATCTACCTGATCTCCGACGAGGCCTACAACCGCATCGTGTTCGACGGCCTCCGCTTCCGCTCTCCCGCCGAGTTCTACCCCTACACCCTGGTGGCGTACACCTACGGGAAGACGCATCTAGCGCCGGGTGAGCGGATCGGCTATCTCGCCCTGCCCGCGGCCATGCCGGTCCGCCGGCAGCTCGCCGAGCCGCTGGCCGCCCTCCAGCTGGCCATGGGCTGGATCTACCCGAACGCGATCCTGCAGCACGCGCTGCCCGCGCTCGAACAGTTCACCATCGACGTCGGCGCGCTGCAGCGGAAGCGGGACGTCATGGTGGAAAGCCTGGCCGGGATGGGCTACCGCATTCGGAAGACGGAGGGCAGTTTCTACCTCTACATCCCCTCCCCCGAGCCGGACGACATGGCCTTCACGGAAGAGGTGGGTGCGGAAGGAGTCCTGGTGATGCCTGGCGCCCTGTTCGAGACCCCCGGCTTCTTCCGGGTCTCCCTGACCGCCAGTGAGGACATGGTCCGGCGCGCCCTTCCGGTCTTCGAGGCGGCCATCCGCCGCCACGGCTAGCGGGCACCGGCGGCCGGAGCGGGTGCCGCGGCCGTCCGGAGGACCCATCCGGCACCGGGGCGGCCGGCGGCGGGCGCGACCCGCCGCCGGTCGGATCCTGTGGGACGCCTCCTGCAGGACGCCTCCCGGCGGCCCTTACCTGGCTGCCGGAACGCGGATGAGCTTCTTGTTGACGAACTCCTGCATCCCATAGCCGGCCAGCTCGCGGCCGACGCCGGAGCGCTTCACACCGCCGAACGGCAGGTCCGCCTGGGTGTCCGCAACCGAGTTGATGAAGACCATGCCGGTGTCCAGCCGGTCCGCCACGTCCTTGGCCTTGTCCACGTCGGCGCTGAACACCGCTCCGCCGAGGCCGTACGGAGAACCGTTGGCCAGCTCGATCGCTTCCTCTGCGTCCGCGACCTTGTAGACCACGGCGGCCGGGCCGAAGAGCTCCTCGGTGTAGGCCCGCATGCCCGGCTCCACGCCGGTCAGCACCGTGGGCTCCACGAAGGCGCCGGGACCGTCGACCAGGTGTCCGCCGGTGTGCAGGGTGGCACCCTTCGAGACGGCGTCGTTGATCTGCTCCACCAGCCCCTCCGCGGCGGCACGGGAGGACAGCGGGCCGAACCGGGTGGCGGGATCCAGGGGATCGCCGGGCGTGATGCGCGCCATCCGCGCCGTGAACTTCTCGACGAACTCCTCGTAGAGGTCCTCGACGACGATGAAACGCTTGGACGCGGTGCAGGCCTGTCCCGCGTTGCCCATCCGTCCGCCCACCGCCGCCTTCACCGTGGCGTCCAGGTCCTCCGAATCCAGCAGGATGAACGGGTCGCTGCCGCCGAGTTCGAGCACGTACTTCTTCAGGTGCTGCCCGGCCAGCGCGGCCACGGCGGCGCCGGCGCGTTCGCTGCCGGTCAGGGAGACGCCCTGGACGCGCGGATCGGCGATGATGTCGGCGACCTGCTCGTTCGTGGCGAAGACGTTCACGTAGGCGCCCTCGGGCAGCTGCGCGTCACGGAAGATCTGTTCCATGGCCAGTGCGGACTGCGGGCAGCTCGGCGCGTGCTTGAGCAGGATGGTGTTGCCGAGCATCAGGTTGGGCGCCGCGAACCGCGCCACCTGGTAGTAGGGGTAGTTCCACGGCATGATGCCCAGCAGCACGCCGACGGGCGCGGAGCGGACTACCGCCTCGCCGCCGCCGCGGACTTTGAGCGGCTCGTCCGCCATGAAGCCGGGGCCCTCTTCGGCGTAGTACTCGTAGATGTCGGCCACCAGGCCCACCTCGCCCAGCGCCTGGCTGACCGGCTTGCCCATTTCGAGGCTGATCAGCTCGGCGAGTTCCTGGCGCCGCCCACGGTACAGCGCGGCCACGCGCCGCAGGACCTCGGAGCGGTCCGCGAGGGCGGAATGCCGCCAGGATTCGAAGGCCGCCTGCGCCTGCTTCAGCGCGCTCTGGATTTCCTCGTCGCTGGCGGTGGGCGCCTCGAAGATCGTTTCGCCGGTGGCTGGATTGATGCTCTGGTAATAACTCATGCTCCTCAAAATATCCCGCTCCCCGGGCGGCCGTTCCAGCATTTCCCCATATTTCTTCGAATTCTCCCGCGCGCGAACAAATCGTTGGGCAATGTTGAAATGTCCCCGCGCCGGCAGAGTAGAATATCGTCATTCCCGGCAGTGGCCAGCCGTCATGCCTGCCTGGATCCGGCCGTAAGGAGAGATCGTGGCGTCACCCCCGGTGCTGCAGTCGCAGATCTACCGCTCCTTGCCCGAGATGGAACGCTCGGAAGCCATCGTGCGCCGGATTTCGACGGCGATCTCGCTCGGCATGCTGCGGGTCGGCGAACGGCTCCCGGCGGAGTCGGAGCTTTCCGAGATGTTCGGCGTCGCGGGCGCGACCCTGCGCGAGGCGCTGGCGGCGCTCCGCGACCAGGGCGTGGTGGAGACCAGGCGCGGCCGCAGCGGCGGAACCTTCGTGGTGAAGTCCCCGGCCACCCAGGCCGAACAGCTGCGCCGGTACCTGCGGGAGACCTCGATCGCGGACCTGCGCGACCTCGGCGACGAGCAGACGGCGGTGGCGTCCGCCGCCGCCCGCCTGGCCTGCGACCGCGCGCACCCCAATGACCTGGACCGGCTGGAACAGCTGGCCCGCGGACTCGAGCGCGCGGACTCCCCGGAGAGCCGGGCCCGGGCGGACAGCCGCTTCCATATCGAGCTGGCCGTGGTCGCGCAGTCGCCCCGGCTGACCGCGCAGGAGATCCGGCTGCAGGCGGAAGTCGGCCAGTTGCTGTGGACGCCGCTCGCCGGTATTTTCGACTCCGCGGCAGCCGCGCGGGAGCACCTGGAGATCGTCAGCGCCGTCCGGGCGGATGATCCGGACCGGGCCCAGCGGCTGGTCCACGAGCACATCCGGCGAAACACCTACCACCTGATCGACACCAAGCTCACGCTGACCCACGCCGGCGACGAAGAGGAGATTCGATGAACGCGCCCGTATCGGCCCGCGCCGTGGCCACGTCCGTGGGCTCGGCCATCGAGTCGTGGCTGAACGCGCTGTACCGGGACCTCTCGTCCACGTGCGCCCAGGTGGAAGGGCAGCTGGAAGCGAGGGTCCGGGCGGGGGATAAAATCTCCCGGAATGACATTTCCGGGCTGCGTGGAATATCCGCCGAATTCCTGAATTCCCACCCGATTGTCGTGGGGGCAGGAGTCATTTTCTCCATTTCCTCATTAAAGGACGCGCAAGGCGTCCTGGAATGGTGGTTCCGGAATGGAGCGGGGGAAATCGAAAAGCTGGATTTCGATTTGACGCCCGACGGCGAACGGTTCTACGACTACGAGCAGGCCCCCTGGTTTTCCGTCGCGGCCAAGACCGGCCGCCAGTCCATCGCCGGCCCGTACGTCGACTACCTCGGCTTCGACGAGTACATCATGACCTGCACCGTGCCCAGCTACATCCACGGGGAGTTCATCGGGGTCACCGGCTGCGACATCCGGATCCGCGACCTCGAAAACACCTTCATCCCGTTCGTCCGGAGGATCCCGGGCGACGCCGCAATCCTCAACGGCCAGAACCGGGTCATCCTGGGAAACTCGGGCCGCTTCATCGTCGGGGAACGGGTCAAGACGGAGCCGGAAGGATTCTGCTTCATCCCGCTGGACGTGCCGAACCTCGACCTGCGCCTGATCTGCGCGGCGGAGTAGCCGCACGGACCAGGCGCCGGGCGAGGCAGCAGGGGCCGCAGCCGGCCGAATTCTCCGCCCGGCCGCCGCCTCAGGCCCGGCCCGCTTCCGCCAGGTCCCGCACCTCCGCCCCGCCGCCGGCCCGGCTCTGCCGCACGAATTCCTCGAACAGCAGCGAGCGGTGCCCCGCGTCGCCGTCGGAATCCTCCGGGTGCCACTGCACCCCGACCACCCAGGTCCGGCCCGGATGTTCGGTGCCTTCGACCACGCCGTCCCGCGCCACCGCCGCCACCGCGAGGTCCGGAGCCACGGTCCCGACGGCCTGGTGATGGCCCGAGCGAACGGTCACCGAATCCCGGCCCAGGATGGCGGCAACCTTGGAACCGGGCAGCAGGTCAACGTCTTCGTCCAGGAACATCGGCTCCCCGGGACCGCCCCGGTGCAGGTGCCACGGTTCCAGGTCGGGAACCAGCGTCCCGCCGCACGCCACGTTGAGCAGCTGCGAGCCGCGGCAGATAGCGAGCAGCGGCTGGTCCCGCTCCAGCACCCCGCGGATCAGTTCCACGCAGTACTCGTCCGCGCGCAGGTCCACGCCGTACGAATTCGGCACCGGATCCGTGTGGCCGTACAGCGAGCCGTCCACGTCCCCGCCGCCGAGGAAGAGCACCCCGTCGTAACGGGCCAGCTCGGCCTCGGGCAGCAGCTCTTCGGCCGCGCTGTCCACCAGTTCGGCCCGGGCGCCGGCCGCGTGCAGCGTCTCGAACGCCACCCGCGTGAACCGCTCCATCAGTTCCAGCGTCTGCTCCGTCATCCCGGGGAAGGTCAGGGAAACAACGACGGCGATGCGCGGCGCCTCGGGGCCAAGCGTCCCGTTGTCCCGGGGCAGCACCGCGGCCGGATCCACGCGCAGCGGTTTGGCATTCATCGGGCACCCGCCAGCTGCGTACCGGCACCGGCACCCTGCGCCGACGCGCCTTGCCCCGCGCCGTCCCGCCGGGCGCGGGCGGCCTCGACCACCCAGGCGAACAGGGCATGGTCGGCGGGATTGCTCTCGGCTGTGTCCTCCGGGTGCCACTGCACCGCCAGCAGCGGCGCGCCCGGAACCTCGAGGGCCTCCACGACGCCGTCGTCGGCCCGCGCCGTGACCTGCAGTCCCGCGCCCAGCTCCCCTGCCGCCTGGTGGTGGTAGGAGGAAACCTCGACCGGCCCGGAACCGACCACGGACGCCAGCAGCGACCCGGCCGTGACCGAAACCGGATGCACGGCGCCCTTGTGCTGCACGCTGCCCGCTTCACCGCCCGGCTCCAGGTGCGGGATCAGCGTGCCGCCGCGCGCCACGTTGAGCAGCTGCAGCCCGCGGCAGATCGCCAGCGTCGGCATCCCGGCGGCGACGCACGCGGCCAGGACCTCGGTTTCGAATGCGTCCTGTCCCGCGTAGTCGGCGGGCCAGTAGTGCTCGTCCGGCTCCGCCCCGTACAGCGCGGGCGAGACGTCTGCGCCCCCGGGCAGCACCACGCCGTCGAACCTCTGCACCTGGTCCGCGGCGGCCGCGCCCTCCGGGAACATGATCACCGGCTCCCCGCCCGCCGCGGCGATGCTTCGCAGCACCTGCGCCGCCACCGCCACGCCCTCGAAGCGCAGCCCGTGCACCGAGTTGGACCACATCCCCGGCACCCCGATCAGCGGCCGGCTCATGCGGGCACCCCCGCGCCGAGCGGGAACGGCAGCTGCGGCATCCACTGCCGCCAGCTCCGCTCCAGCCGCCCGTCCGCCACCACCGCGGCGAGCGCGGCGTTGAGGTCGGCGAGCAGGAACGGGTTGTCCTTGGCCACGCCCACTCCCCACCGGTTTCCGGTCGGATGCGTGAAGGCCACGTCGTACGCCGGGTCGTCGCCCAGCGGGACGGTGACGACGTCGTCATCCACCATGGCGTCCACCTCCCCGCTGCGCAGGGCGGCGAGCATGTCCCCGAAGACATCCTCGCCGGTGAACGGCACCGGGACGGCGCCGGGGAAGGTCACCGCGAGCAACATGTTCGCGCTGCCCTCGATCGCCGCCACCTTGTAGCCGGCCAGGTCCTGGGGCGAGCGCGCCGGATCGCCCTTGCGGACCAGCACTGTCTCGTCGAAGACCGCGTACGGGTCGCTGAAGTTCACGATCGCCTGGCGCTCCGGGATGATGCCCTGGCCGCACCAGACGGCGTCCACCCGGTGCTCGCGCACCGCCGGCAGCATGTCGTCCCAGGCCAGGAACGCCCACTCGACGCGCAGGCCCAGCACGGAGGCCACCAGTTCGGCCGCGGCCGGCTCGTAGCCGCGGCGGTGCCCGGCACCGTCGGCCAGGTTGAACAGCGGCGGCGCCTCCGAGTCGATGCACGCCAGCCGCAGGATGCCCGGGGACAGGGTCGCGGGGCTCACGGGATGGTCTCCCAGTACATCTCGCGGTCCCACTCTGTGATGGCGCCGCAGTACCGCGCCCACTCCTCCTGCTTCAGCTGGGTGTAGATGGAGACCAGGTCCGCCGGCAGCGCCGAGGTGAGGTAGGTGTCCGAGACGAACGCGTCGATGGCGTCCCCCAGGGTGAGCGGCAGCTGGCCGCCGATCGCCGGCACGTCCGCGCCGCCGTCGTCGGGCCGCCCCGGATCCAGCTGCCGGTTCAGGCCGTCCTCCATCGCCGCGATCAGCAGCGTGTGGGACAGGTAGGGGTTCACGGCTGCGTCCGGCACCCGGTACTCCATCCGGCCGTTGGAGGAGATCCGGACCAGGCAGCCGCGGCTGTCCAGGCCCCAGTTGGCCGTGCTCGGGGCGAACTGTCCGGCGTCCCAGAACCGCTTGTAGGAATTGACCGTCGAGGCCATGACCGCCATGGAACCGGGCGCGTGCGCGAGCAGGCCGCCGATGGCGTGCTGCGCCGTCCGCGAGACGTGCAGCTCCACCCGGCCGGCGTCCTCGGTGACGTTGGTGTCCCCGTCCCACAGGCTGAGGTTGTGGTGGCAGCCGTTGCCCATCTGGCCGTTGTAGGGCTTGGGCATGAAGCTGGCCGTGACGCCGAACTCGCGGGCCACCTGCTTGCAGATCTGCCGGTAGGTGACCAGCCGGTCCGCGGTGTTCTCCACGCGGTCGTACATCCAGTTCAGCTCGAGCTGGCCGTCGTCCTCGTAGTCGCCCTCGATCATGTCCAGCCCCATCGCCTTCGCGTAGGTGACCAGCTGCTTGTAGATCGGTCGCATCCGCTCGAGGTTCTCCACCTGGTAGGCGGGGCTGGTGCCCGGCTTCTTCACGACCTCGAGGCCCGGGCCCTCCCAGGTCATCTCGGGTTCGGTGCCGGAGCGGACCTCGAACCCGGTGCGGGCGGTGAAGGCCTCGTGGCTGCGGATCAGCAGCGAGCGGGTGTCGATCGGCAGCAGGCGGCCGCCGACCTCCGGCAGGTGCGGGGGCTCGTAGGCGGTGCAGAAGATCCGTGCCACCGAGGTGTCCCAGGGCAGCACCACGAAGGTGTCGGGCTCCGGCAGCGCCCAGAACTCGCGGGCCTCGATGCCGCCGCCGATCAGGTTTCCGTAGCGGTCGTTCTGCAGGTCGGACAGGGCGGTGCGGTGGAAGCAGATGCCCTTTTCCAGGTTGCGCTTGAAGTGGTTGGCCGGAACCATCTTGGCCACCATGCGCGAGCCGATGGTCGGCAGCGCGTAGTAGACGTACTCCACGCCGGCTTCCTGGATCTTGCGTCCCAGGTCGCGGACGACGTCGGGGCGCAGGTTCCGCTCGCGGTGGCGGGCAAACGCTTCGCGGTCGTTGAGTCCGGCCAGCAGGTCGGTTCCGGCCGGGTCGGGCCGTACGGGGGTGAGAGTCATGGCAGTCTTCTTTCAGTCGTTCGTAGCCGGCGGTTAGGCGGCGGCCAGGCGTGCGGCCACGCCGGCATCGGTCACGAGCTTGCGGTAGTGCAGTTGCTTGTCGGCGGGCAGGGCGCAGGTCACGGCTCCGATGAGCCGGCCGTCGCGGTAGTAGCCCAGGGCGGCACCGGCGGCGGGGCGGTCCGGGTCGCCTTCGAGGACCTCGATCCGCTCGGCGAGCGCCGGGCTGCCGACGCCCTGGATCCGGATCTTGAAGACGTCCGTCCAGAAGGAGGGCAGCGGCGCCGCGGGTTCCGGCACCTCTTCACCGTTGAGCCCGGCGACCAGGGCGGGGGCGGCGATCTTGGCCGTGTCCGCAGGGGTGGCCCAGTGCTCGACGCGGCGGGCTCCGGTGCCCGTGCGCCGGTCGGGATAGCGGGCCACGTCGCCGACCGCAACCACGGACGGCAGCGCCCCGCCGGCGCCGATGACGCGCATCGACTCGTCGCAGAGCACGCCGTCCGCCAGGTCCAGCCCGTTGCCGGACAGCCACTCCGTGTTCGGCTTCGAGCCGACGGCCTCAATCACGACGTCCGCGGGCACCTCGGTGCCGTCCGAGAGCCGGACGCCGGCGCACCTGAGGTGCGATCCGCCGTCGTACCCGTCGCCGGACCAATCGCCTGCCGCGTCCCCTGTCTCTGACAGGAACTCCACCACGCGTCGGCCCGGGAGGCAGCGGACGCCGTTGCCCTCCAGGAAGCCGCGGACGCCGGCGCTCAGCCGCACGCCAAGGGGTCGCTCCATCGGGCCGCTGCCGCCCTCGACGAGCGTGACCTGGCAGCCCAGGGTCGTCGCGGTGGCGGCGGCCTCGCAGCCGATGAATCCGGCACCAACCACCACCACCCGCGTGCCCGGCCGCAGTTCCCGGTGCAGCCCCAGGGCGTCATCGATCGTGCGGATAACGTGGCGGCCGTGGCGCGGGCCCGGCACCTCGACCCTCGCGGGGCGCAGGCCGGTGGCGATGACCAGGCCGTCGTAGGCCAGTTCCTCGCCGGTGCCCAGCGTCAGCGTGCGGGCGGACAGGTCCGCCCGGGTGACCGGCGCGCCGAGCCGCCAGTCGATGCCGGTGGCGGTCCTGCGCTGGCGCAGCGTCACCGCGGCCAGCGCATCGGCGGCGGAGCCCGGCGCGGCCAGCAGGTCCTTGGACAGCGGCGGCCGATTGTAGGGCGGATGGGCCTCCTGGCCGAGGACGACGATGTCTTCCTCCCAGCCGGCCGAACGCAGCTGTTCGGCGGCCCGCAGCCCTCCCATCGAGGCCCCGGCGACGGCAATTCTGCGCGTCATGGCTAGTCCTTCAGGAAGATCGCCTGGACGGGGCAGACGTCGATGGCTTCTTCCACCTCGTCCAGCAGGGCGTCGTCGAAGGTCGGTTCGTATTCGAGCACGCCGTCGGTGTTCATCCGGAACACCTCGGGGGCGGCGATGGCGCATTGGCCGTGGTTGTCGCAGAGGCTGCGGTCGACGTCGATGGTCCGCATGGGAAAGTCCTTCCGTAGGTGGTGCTGTGGTGCTGTAGAGCAGTTGGCTTGCTAGGAGCGCTTGGTGAAGCCGATGGGCAGGCGGATCGGGCCGGTGTTGCCGGAATCCGGCAGCCACTCGTCGCCGCCGATCAGGTGCGGGTTGGCCAGGCGGCTGGCCAGCAGCGGCAGCGCCTCGCTCATGTCCGCCCGGGCGACGAAGTGGCCGAGGCAGTGGTGCACGCCGCCGCCGAATCCGTAGTGCGGGGCATGCTCGCCGAGCAGGTCCATCTCCGGGTTCGGGAAGGCGCGCGGATCCGTGCCGGAGGACTGGGTGAACAGGTGCACCGTGGTGCCCTTTTCGATGGCCAGGCCCTGGTACTCGAAGTCCTCGACGGCCTCGCGGGTCACCCAGGTGACGGTCGGGTTGGTGCGCATGACTTCCTCCACGGCCTTGCCCCCGAGGTCGGGCCGCTCCGCCAGCAGTTCCCACTGCTGCGGGTTGCGGATGAAGGACTGCATGGCCAGGCCCAACTGGTTGCGCGTGGTGTCCATGCCGCCGAAGATCAGCAGCACCAGCGCGTTGCGCAGTTCCTCGTCGCTGAGCCGGTCCCCGTCCCGGCTGGCCAGCACCAGGCGGGAAACGAAGTCATCGCCCGGGTTGGCCTGCCGGTCCCGGATCAGTTCCTCGGCGTAGTCGTAGAGTTCGGCGACGGCCGCCTCGACCTTGTCCAGGTCCTGCTTGAAGGTCACGCCCAGGGCCAGGCCCACGGTGGAGGCGAGCCGCGCGATCTTGGGCCACTCGATCTCCGGGATGCCGAGCAGGATGGTCAGCACCCGGGTGGCGTAGGGCTCGGCGAAGTCGCGGATGAACTCGCACTCGCCCTTGTCGATGAACGCGTCCACCAGCTCGTTGGCCAGTGCCTGGAACCGGGGCACCAGCTCCTTGATCAGGCGCGGGGAAAAGGCCGGGTTGAGCAGCCGGCGGATCCGGTGGTGGTCCTCGCCCTCCAGCACCAGCAGGTTCTTGGTCCACCAGTCGAAGAACAGGCCGCCGTGGACGCCGTTGTGCGCCGGCCACTTGGCGCTGCCCTGGGAGAGCTTGGGGCTCTTGAGCAGCTTGCTCACCTCGTCGTAGCGCAGCACGGCCAGCCCGAAGTTGGTCCGGGCGTACCAGCTGCGCTCGCGGGCGGTGCGCAGCTCTTCGGACTGCATCGCGAACGACGGGTCCGAGATGTTCAGGTAGGGAACCTCAACGGTGGACGTACTCATGGTGGAACCTGTTCTTTCGTCTGGGTGGTACTGGTGTGGTGCTGGAGGTCTGAGCGATGCTCAGCTGCTGAAGGAGTGCCGCGGTCCGGACGGGATGGCGTCGCCGGCCGGGGCATCGCCCTTGAGGTAGGGCTTCTTCCAGGCCATGTAGACCAGGCCCAGGAGAACCACGCCGACGGCGGAGATCAGCACGATGTAGTTCGAGAACCAGCCGGCCTCCGGGGTCCGCGGCCAGGCCATGTTGACCATGCCGAGCACGCCCCAGGCGAGCGCGGCGACGTTGACCGGGATGCCCCAGGCGCCGAGCTGGAAGGCACCGCGCGGCCGCCAGCCCTTGAGCCGGGCCCGCAGGGCGGCCAGGACCACCATCTGGAAGCCCATGTACATGCCCATCGCGGCGAAGGAGATGATGGTGACCAGCGCATCCTCGGAGACCTTGGATCCAATCACGATCAGCGCCGGGACCAGGCCGGCCAGCAGCAGGGCATACGGCGGCACGTGGCGGGACTCGCTGAACTTGCTGAGCAGCTTGCTCGCCGGGAGGATTCCGTCGCGGGCCATCGAGTAGGCCAGCCGCGAAGACGCGGCCTGCAGGCTCAGTACGCAGGAAACGAAGGAGATCAGGACGACGGCGAGGACCACCTTCATGCCGACCGGGCCGAAGGCCGCCAGGAGCACGTTGCCGACCGGATCGGCGTCGGCCCCGCTGATCACCGCGCCGAAGTCCGGCACCGCCAGGATCAGGGACAGGCAGACAAACATCGCGGCGAAACCGCCGATGTAGATGGTCATGCGCATGGCCTTCGGGATGGTGCGCCCCGGGCTCGGAACCTCCTCGGCCACATCGCCGCACGCCTCGAACCCGTAGTACTGGTAGATTCCGATCAGGCCGGCCGCCGCGAAGGCGATGAAGTAATTGCTGCCCTCGCCCGCACCAAAGCTCTGGAAGAGGACGCCCAGGTCATGGTGCCGGGCGGTCACGATCAGCCAGAAGCCGACCACCAGCGCGCCGCCGAGCTCGGCGAGCAGCCCGAGCATCGCGACCTTGTTCAGCACCTTGGTGCCGCCGAGGTTCAGGATGGTTGCAAGCAGGATGACTCCCAGCGCCGCCAGGATGACCGAGTTGACGCTGCTTTCCATGCCCAGGAGCGTGCTGAGGAACGGGCCGGCGCCGTAAGCGACGCTGGCGATGGTGGCCAGCAGCGCGCAGAGGTAGACCCAGCCGTTCATCCAGCCCCACTTGCGGCCCCACAGGCGCCGGGACCAGGGGTACACGCCGCCGGCAACCGGGTAGTTGGAGACCACTTCGCCGAACACGGTTGCCACGAGCAGCTGGCCGCCGCCGACGATGATGAGCGACCAGAACATGGGCGGCCCGGCGATCCCCAGGGACGCGGCGAACAGCGAGTAGATGCCCACCACCGGAGAAAGGTAGGTGAAGCCGAGGGAGACGTTCCCCCAGAAAGTCATTTCGCGCTTGAATTGCTGATCGTACGAGTAGCCTAGGCTGGCCAGATGCTCGGCATCCTCATCGATGCCGGCCTCCCCAGCGGGCCGCGTCATTTCGGCGGACATTGCGCTCCTTCAGGACTGATAGGTATATGCGGCCAAGCGTGGTCTTCGAGGAGCCCCATTCCCCGTTGTGACGAAGGCCACGTGATCGCCATCACGAAAAACCCTACAAATGAATGATTTAGAACGCAAGGGTCCTTCGGGAGGTTTCTTCGCGGCATCCCTGTCTCCGTGGCTGATACCGCACCGCGGCTACGCTCCTGCACTCGGAAACGTGCGGAACATGACGCAGCGCACAAGAATCGCAAACAAGGGCAAAAGCTTTATTACCGACTGATTTTTCCGCGGTTTCCGCCAACCCACGGTCCTGCTACAGGAGCGGCCAGACCCGGCGCCGCAGATCGTAGAGCTCCCAGGCCCGGGGAATCAGGTCGCAGGCGGCGTCCGAAGCCCGCCGCAGCTGCTCCATGCCCGCGGCGGCTTCGCGCTCATTGCCGGAACCGGCGAGTATTCTGTCCGGCCTTCCGTCCTTTGCACCGGTACGGGCGGGCCCTCCGCCCTGACCGCTGAAGGGCCCCGGGTAACTACCGGGCTTTCCGGTGGCCCACTCCAGGCCGTGGGAGTAGCCGCTGCAGAACTGCCAGATGTAGATCAGCTCGGCCGGGACGCCGCCGTCGGCCCTCAGGTCCTTGAGGATCGCCGTCTGCGTCCGGTTCTTGGTCGCGTAGCCCCAGCGTCCCTCGGCCTTCCGGGTGAAGATCGGCGGCAGGCCGGCCGCCCGGGCCGCCTCGTTGACCTCATGCCGGAGTCCCTCGAAGCTGGCCTGCGCCTCCGGATGCAGTTCGGGGCGCAGCTCCTCGAGATAGGCATCCCAGAACGAGGCCGCATTGAAGACGTCCCTCGCGACCAGCACCAGGCTGCGCCGGATGCGCTCGCGGCCCTCCTCCGGCTGCAGCGCCCAGAGCACCGTCGTGCCGCATTCGATCACGGTCCGGACCAGCGAATAGGGCGCATGCGAGTTCAGCCGGTAGAACACCCCGCCGGACCCGTCCTCCACAAACAGCAGCCGCCGCAGCGCCTGCAGGTTGTCCATCGCCGCCGCCAAGGACTGCCTGAGCAGGCTGCTCACGCTCCGCGACGCGGCGAAATGCCGGTCCATCGAAGCCAGCGGGGATCCCGGCTCGATCTCCTCCCCCGCGGCGTCACGCGCACTGTATGGATCCAGCGCCTCGAGCCGGGCCAGGATCGCCGCCGCCGCCTGGCCGTCCGGTTCCGGCCCGCCAACCAGGCCCGCGCAGCCCTCGGGCACCCGCCCGTCTCCCATGCGGACATCGTAGTCCCGCCTGCCCCCTCCCGCGCCCGCCCGGAGCGCGGCGTTCGCTTCATAGGGGCCTGCTCCTTGTGCATTCCATCCCTCCCCGGGCCGAGTCGTCCAATGCCAGGTGCCGAAGGCCATCCCTAGACTGGTCGCCAGTTCCGGGCCGACGACGGTCCGGCCTCCCCCCAGCGAAAGGGCACCGATGCCTGCACAGCCCGGCCTCCCGCCGTCGTCCGCTGCACGCCCGTTGGAAGGCGTGCTGGTTGCGGACTTTTCCCGCGTACTGGCCGGACCGCTGGCCACCATGACGCTGGCCGACCTGGGCGCGCGGGTGGTCAAGGTGGAACGGCCGGAGGCCGGCGACGACACGCGCAGCTGGGGCCCGCCGTTCTCCGCGACCGGAGCGACCTATTTCGAGAGCGTCAACCGGAATAAGGAATCCGTCTGCCTGGACCTGTCCGACCCCGGGGACCTGGCGGCGGCCCGCGAGCTGGCCTTGCGGGCGGACGTCCTGGTGGAGAACTTCAAGCCCGGCGGCATGGCGAAGCTGGGGCTGGGCTACGACAAGCTCTCGGCGGACAATCCCGGGCTCGTCTACGCCTCGATCTCCGGCTTCGGGTCGGCCCAGGGCGCGTCGCTGCCGGGCTACGACTTCATCGTGCAGGCGGTCGGCGGGCTAATGAGCATCACCGGGGAGGCGGACGGCTCCCCCTACAAGGCCGGCGTGGCGCTGGTCGACGTGCTGACCGCGAAGGACGCGACGATCGGCATCCTCGCGGCGCTCAACGCGCGCAGCAGCTCCGGGCGCGGGAGCCTGCTGGAGGTCAACCTGCTCTCCAGCCTGCAAGGCGCGCTGGCCAACCAGGCACAGGCCTACCTCGGCGCGGGCAAGGTGCCCGGCCGGATGGGCAATGAACACCCATCGATCGTGCCCTACCAGCTCCTTGAGTGCGCCGACGGCCCGCTCGCGGTCGCGTGCGGCAATGACGGGCAGTTCCGGCGGCTGGCCGAGGCCCTGGGGCGGCCCGGGCTGGGGGATGACCCGCGGTTCGCCACCAACAGCGCCCGGGTGGAGCACCGTACGGACCTGATCCCGCTGCTGGAGCAGGCCCTCCGCACCGCGAACGCCGCCGTCTGGCAGGACAAGCTCGTCGGCGTGGGCGTGCCCGCCGGACCGGTGGCCACAATCGACGCCGGCATCGAGTACGCCGACTCCCTCGGGCTGCAGCCAACCATCGACGTCCAGGATGCCACCGGCAAAACCGTCGGCCGGCAGGTCCGCCATCCAATCAGCTGGACTCCCGCCTTCGAGCCGCGCCGCAGCGCCCCGCCGGCCCTCGGCGAGCACACCGACTCCGTGCTGGAGTGGCTGCGCCGCTGAAACGGCCAGGCTCAATCCGACGCGGTTGGACAAGCGGCCCATCGAGTGTGCAGCAGCTGCCCCATTTCATATGAAAAGGGCATCTACTGCACACTCATTCGTGGGGGTGCGGGGGTCTGCACCGGAGCCCGGCTATCAGCGCGGGTGCGGCTGAAGGGATGGAAAGCCGGGTCAATCAGAGCCCGCGGCGGCGCAGGGCGAGCCAGAGGTGGGCGGCGGTGTCCGGATCGTCGAGGCTGACGCCGAGCAGCCTCTGCGCGACGGCGATCCGGTGGCGGAGCGAGTTCCGGTGGATCGCGAGGTCGCGCGCCGTGTCCTCCCAATGCCCGCGCCGTCGCAGGTAGGCGGCGACGGCGCCGAGGAGGTCCGCGCGCTGGTAGCCGGCAAGCGAGTCCGCCCAGCGGTCCGCGCGGGAGTCCTCATCCCCCGCGGTACCGACCAGCCGGCCCGCCGGTGCCTGCAGGGCGGCGCGGCGCAGGACGGCGGTCTGGGAGGCGGCGTCGGCCAGCGCAACGGGCTCGGTCCAGGCCGCGCCGGTGCGCGGCGAGCCGGCGGCCGGCTGGCCGGCACCTCCCGCCGCCGTTCCCGCGGGCAGGGGTTCCGCCTGGCCGGCACCGCCCGCCTCCGTTCCCGCGGGCAGGGGTTCCGCCTGGGCGGCGTTACCTGTCATCCCCGACGGCGATCCGCCCGCCGCGGCGGGCCCGCCCTCCCAGGGCAACAGTCCGCCGTCGTACTCTTCCGGCTCAGGTGCGGCGACCGGCACCAGGTCCGCCGTGTCCAGCAGGAAGAATCCGAGCCCGTCCTCGGCAAAACGCAGCCGGCACACCGCCAGGGCGGCGCCCGGCCCCGGGGCTCCGTCCTCCGCCGGCAGCCCGGCGACGTTCACGGCTAGCGCCCGCAGGTCGCCGTCCTCCGTCCGCGCCGCCAGCATGCGCACCCGCTCCGGCAGCGGGCCCAGCCCGACGTCGGCCGCCAGCAGCCGGGCCGCCTCGACGTGCCCGCGGACGATCAGCTTGGCCACCGCTGACCCCAGCACCGCCGACGTGCCGGTCAGCTCCTCGTGCTGCTGCGCCTTGAGGGCGAGCAGCACGCAGACCGTCATGATGATCTGCCGGTCCGCCTTGGTTACGGTGCGGCCCGAGCCAATGGCCAGGAAGCCCTCGATCCGCCGGCCGACCAGGATCGGGTACTCCACCACCGGGCTGCCGTGCAGCCAGAACGTCGCCGCCGAGTGCGCGCCCGCCCGGTTCAGCCTGCCCGTTTCCTCGCGCAGGTGCGGCAGCAGCGCCGCGGATCCAATGGGCCAGATCGTCTCGGCTCCGCCGTCGGCCGGCAGGTAGGCGGCCCAGCCGCCGAGCGCCTGCGCCAGCCCCTGCACCACGGACGGCAGCGCATCGGGCCGCATCGCCGCCCGGGCCAGCGCGGTCTGGGTGCCAAGGCCGGCAATCAGGTCCGCCTGCCCGCTGCGCCCGGCCAGGTCCCAGAACGCGCGCGAGACATCGAGGAACGGTACGCCGTCCGGCACCACCATCAGCTCCAGCTGCTCCCCGGCGCAGGCCTCGATAAGCGCCGGCGGCACGCTGTCCAGCCCCTCGCCGAGCCCCAGCCCGAGCGCGGCGACGCCCCTGGCCGCCAGCCGTTGGACGTACGCGGATGCCGTCGCCGCCGTTCCGCCGAGGGGAATGCCCGTGGTCAACAGGAGCTCGCCGCCCTCCAGATAGGCGGTGGGGTCCTCCAGTTCGGACACGTGCACACCGCTGAGCTGGACGCCGGGCACCGTCCCGGGAACGGCGCGGTGCAGGGAGGCGCCGAGTTCGGCACTGAGCTGGGCGAGCGAAACCATGGTCCGATTATCCAACGCGGCGGGCATCCGGGGACAGAGCGTCCAATGACCGGACGGTTGCGCCGCCGTTAGCGTGGTCCCATGACCGCACAGACCGCGGGCCCCGCCCCGCTCCCCCAGTCCCGCCATCTGGCCACCGCCATCCCCGGCCCCCGCTCCGAGGCGCTGCACGCCGAGCGGCAGGCTCAGGTGACCGACGGCTTCGGCATCGCCCTGCCGGTCTTCGTCGAGCGCGCGGACGGCGGCATCCTGGCGGACGTGGACGGTAACCGGCTGATCGATTTCGCCTCCGGCATCGCGGTCACGAGCATCGGCGCCAGCCACCCGCGGGTCCGCGAACGCGTG
Source organism: Arthrobacter sp. USHLN218 (assembly GCF_037144715.1). Taxonomy (NCBI): domain Bacteria; kingdom Bacillati; phylum Actinomycetota; class Actinomycetes; order Micrococcales; family Micrococcaceae; genus Arthrobacter; species Arthrobacter sp. USHLN218. The sequence goes on along the minus strand of NZ_JBBCYT010000005.1, from coordinate 348,993 downwards.
GCCGCCCAGCTGGAGCGCTTCACGCACACCTGCTTCATGGTCACGGAGTACGAGTCCTTCACCCAGGTCGCCCGGTGGCTCAACGAGCACACGCCCGGCGACTTCGAGAAGCGCACGGCCCTGTTTTCCACCGGCGCCGAGGCCGTCGAGAACGCGGTCAAGATCGCCCGCTCCGCCACTGGCCGGCCCAAGGTCCTGGTCTTCGACGAGGCCTACCACGGCCGTTCGCTGCTGACCATGGCCATGACGGCCAAGGAGAATCCCTACCGGCTGAACTTCGGCCCCTTCCCCGCCGAGATCGTGCGCGCGGCGTCGGCCAACCCGCTGCGTCCGGTCGCTGGCGCCTCCGCGGCAGGAACCAACGACGACGGCGGCGCCGCCTCGGGTGCCGACGTCACCACCGCGGCGCTCGCCTCGGTCGAGGCAACGCTCGCCGAGCACGGGGCCGACGCGTTTGCCGCGATGGTCATCGAGCCGATCCAGGGCGAAGGCGGCTTCGTGGTCCCGGCCCCCGGCTTCCTCAAGGGACTGCGCGACATCGCCGACCGGCACGGCATCGTCCTGGTGATCGACGAGATCCAGGCCGGCATGGGCCGCACCGGAACCCTCTTCGCCAGCGAGCACGAGGGCATCGTCGGCGACATCACGCTCAGCGCCAAGGCGCTGGCCGGCGGCCTGCCGCTCAGCGCCGTGACCGGGCGGGCCGACCTGATGAACGCCGTCCACGCCGGCGGCCTCGGCGGCACCTACGCCGGCAACCCGCTCGCCTGCGAGGCGGCGCTGGCCGTGTTCGAAGCGTTCGAGGACGGCAGCCTGCTGGCCAACGCCCGCTCCATCGAAGCCGCCGCCCGCGAAGTGCTGGAACCGCTCGTGGCCGAAACGGACATCGTCGCCGACTTCCGCGGCCGCGGCGCCATGCTCGCACTCGAGTTCGCGGACCAGGACACGCTCGCCCCGCGCGCGGACCTGGCCAAGGAAATCTCCGCGCGCTGCCACGCCCGGGGCGTCCTCACCCTGACCTGCGGCACCCATGGAAACGTCATCCGGCTCCTGCCGCCGCTGGTCATCGGGGACGAACTGCTCCGCGACGGGCTGGCCGTGCTGCGCCAGGCAATCCTGGACGTAACCGCGGAGGCCGGCGCACGCACGGCCGAAGCCGCCGCTCCCGCCCTCGCCTGACCGCCGCCGTCGTTAGCCCTTCCACCCAGCCGCCGCTCCTCCCGACAGAAAGCAGCACAATGTCCCTCGACTATGACCTGATCAGCTTCGAATCCCTCCTGACCGAGGAGGAGCGGTTGCTGCAGAAGAGCGTCCGCTCCTTCGTGGACGCCACGATCAAGCCGAACATCGCCGGCTGGTACGAGGACGCCGTCTTCCCGCTGGAGATCGTGCCGGAGATGGCCAAACTGGGCCTGCTCGGCATGCACCTGAAGGGCTACGGCTGCGCCGGCCGCTCCGCCGTCGAGTACGGCCTGGCCGGCGCCGAACTGGAAGCCGGGGACTCCGGCCTGCGCACCTTCGTCTCGGTACAGGGCTCACTGGCCATGAGCGCGATCCACAAACACGGCTCCGAAGAGCAGAAGAACGAGTGGCTGCCGCAGATGGCCGCCGGCGAAGCGATCGGCTGCTTCGGCCTGACCGAACCCACCGCCGGCTCCGACCCGTCCAGCATGAAGACCTTCGCCCGCCGCGACGGGGACGATTGGGTGATCAACGGCGCCAAACGCTGGATCGGCCTCGCCTCGGTAGCCAAGGTCGCCGTCATCTGGGCGCAGACCGACGACGGCGTCCGCGGCTTCCTAGTCCCCACCGACACCCCCGGCTTCACTGCCACGCCGATCGAGCCCAAGCTCTCCATGCGCGCCTCCATCCAGTGCGACATCGAACTGACCGACGTGCGGCTGCCCGCCAACGCCCTGCTGCCCAACACCAAAGGGCTGCGCGGCCCGTTCGAGTGCCTCAACGAGGCCCGCTACGGCATCATCTGGGGCGCCATGGGCGCCGCCCGCGACGCCTGGCAGGTCGCCGTCGACTACTCCAAGGAACGCCTGCAGTTCGACAAACCGCTCGCCGGCTACCAGCTCACCCAGGAAAAACTGGTCAACATGGCACTGGAAATCAACAAGGGCTTCCTGCTCGCCCTGCACCTCGGCCGGCTCAAAGACGCCGGCCAGCTGCAACCCCACCAAATCTCCGTCGGCAAACTGAACAACTGCCGCGAGGCCATCGAAATCGCCCGCGAATGCCGCAGCATCCTCGGCGGCAACGGCATCACCCTCGACTACTCACCGCTGCGCCACGCCAACAACCTCGAATCCGTCCGCACCTACGAAGGCACCGACGAAGTCCACACCCTGGTCCTCGGCAACAAAATCACCGGCATCCCCGCCTTCCGGTAGCCAGACCGCCATTCTTTCCTTCCTTCCTCCGTCCCGCCCAAGGAGCGCGTATGACCTCCCCCACGCCCGTACAGCTGCAGCACTACATCGACGGCGTCTGGCTCGAAGGAGACGGTTCCCCGATCGCCAGCACCAACCCGGCCCGCCCCCAGGAGACCGTCGCGCAGGGGCGGCAGGCCGGCGCCGCCGAGGTGGACCGGGCCATGGCCGCCGCCGTTTCCGCCAAGCGGGAGTGGGCACGGACCCCGGCGCACGAGCGCGGCGCGGTGCTGCTGCGCGCGGCCGCCGAGCTGGAGCGGAACGCCGGCGACTGGGGACTGGAGCTGGCCCGCGAGGAAGGCAAGACCGCCGCGGAGGGCCGCGGCGAAGTGCTGCGCGCGGCCCAGATCTTCCGGTACTACGGCAACGACGGCGACCGCACGGCCGGCGAGATCTTCGCGTCCCCGCGGCGCGGCGAGAAGATCCTCGTCACCCGCAAGCCGCTCGGCGTGATCGGCGTGATTACCCCGTTCAACTTCCCGATCGCCATCCCGGCGTGGAAAATCGCCCCGGCGCTGGCCTATGGCAACACCGTGGTCTGGAAGCCCGCGAGCACCGTGCCGCTGCTGGCCGTGCGCCTGGCCCAGGCCCTGGACTCCGCCGGCCTGCCCGCGGGCGTGCTGAACCTGCTGATCGGCCCCGGTTCCATGGGCAACGCCATCGTCGAACACCCCGCGCTGGACGGGCTGACCTTCACCGGCTCCACCGGCGTGGGCCACCGGCTCGCTGCCACGGCCGCCGGCCGGGGCATCCCGGTCCAAGCAGAAATGGGCGGCAAGAACGCAGCCGTCGTGCTCGCCGACGCAGACCTGGAGCTGGCCGCCGAACAAGTCATGCTCGGTGCCTTCCGCTCCACCGGGCAGAAGTGCACCGCCACCTCGCGGCTGATCGTGGCCGAAGAGATCGCGGACGAATTCCTTGCGACGCTGTCCGAACGCGCCTCCTCCCTGCCGGTCGGGGACCCGACCGATCCATCCGTGGCCATGGGGCCGGTGGTCAACGACGCCGCACGGAAGTCCATCCTGGACGGCATCGGCACCGCGCTTGCACAGGGCGCCGAGCTGATCGCCGGAGGCAAATCGTACGACGACGGCGTGCTCGCCTCAGGCTATTTCGTGCCTCCGACCATTTTGGAACTGCCCGCCGACCGCGAGCTGGACATCTGGCGCGAAGAGCTCTTCGGCCCGGTCCTCGCCGTCCGGCGCGCAGCCAGCACCGAGCAGGCCTTCGAACTAGCCAACGACAGCGAGTTCGGCCTCTCCGCCGCACTGTTCACCCAGGACGTCACGCGCGCCCTGGACGCCATCGACGATCTGGATGTCGGCATCCTCCACGTGAACTCCGAATCCGCCGGAGCGGACCCGCACGTCCCGTTCGGCGGCGCGAAGAAGTCCGGCTACGGCCCCAAGGAACAGGGCGCCGCGGCCAAGGACTTCTTCACCCACACCACCACCGTCTACCTCCGCGGCGGAGCCCCAGGCGTATAGCCCGTCGGGGCATAGCCCGCGGTGGGGTCCGGCGCATGACCCGGCCACCCGCCGTCGTCCGCCTCCCGCTCCCCCGGCCACCCGCCGTCGTCCGCTTCCCGCCCCTACCCGAAGGAACCATGAGCATCCCCAGCATCGAGAACATCAAGCACATCCTCGTCATCGGCTCCGGCGCGATGGGCTCGCAGATCGGCATGGTCGCCGCCCTCGCCGGCTACCGCGTGAGCGTCCAGGACATCGCGGAGGACATGCTCGCGCGGGCAAAGGAGCAACTGTCCGCGCGGATGCAGGCCAACGTCGCCAAGGGCAGGACGGGCGCCGAGGACGCGGAGGCGGCGCTGGGCCGGCTCACGTTCACCACGGACTTGGCGGCTGCCGCGGCGGACGCCGACTTCGTGATCGAGGCGGCCACCGAGCGGCTGGACATCAAGCGGCAGATCTTCGAGCAGCTGGGAGAACTCGCGCCGGCCCACGCCATTCTCGCCACCAACTCCTCCACCCTCGGCTCCTCCAAGGTCGCCTACGCCAGCGGACGGCCGCAGCAGGTCTGCAACATGCATTTCTTCAATCCGGCCCTGGTCATGAAGTGTGTAGAAGTAGTCCGGCACAGGCAGACGTCCGATGCCACCGTCGAGGCCGTGATGGAGCTGGCCCGCCGGTTCGGGAAAGAGCCGGTCCTGATCAACCGCGAGATCCCGGGCTTCGTCGCCAACCGGCTGATGGGCGCCGTGCAGAAGGAGGCACTCGCCCTCCACAGCGCGGGCATCGCGAGCGTCGCGGACATCGACACCACGGCGAAGGCGGCGCTCGGCCACCCGATGGGGCCGTTCGAGCTGATGGACATGGTGGGCCTGGACGTCATTGCGTTCATCGCCGAGGCGACGCACGCCGAGACCGGGAACGACGACGACCGACCGCACCCGGCCATTGCCCGCCTGGTCGCGGAGGGCCATCTGGGCCGCAAGTCAGGACAGGGCTGGTACACCTACGGCAAGTAGCCCCGCCGGCCCGCCGGGGCCGGAAGCCCGGCTCAGTCGATGGCGTCGGGGCCGCGTTCGCCCGTCCGGACCCGGACCACGTCGGTCAGCGGAACCGCCCAGATCTTCCCGTCGCCGATATCCCCGGTACGCGCCGCGGCCACGATGGCGCCGATGATCCCGTCGAGGTCCTCGTCATGGGCCAGGACCTCGATCCGTACCTTGTCCACCGTGTCCGTCTGGATCCGCGCGCCGCGGTAGGTTTCAGTGTGGCCGCGCTGCCGTCCCATCCCCGACACGGACGAGACTGTCATGCCGCGCACGCCGACGTCCTGCAGGGCCTGCGTCACCACCTCGACCTTCGCGGGCTGGACCACGGCTGTCACGAGCTGCATGGGGATCCCCTTCCTCGGCTGCGTCCGTCCGCGGCCCGTCATTGGCGAAGGCCGTGGCGCATCTCACTCCTATGCTAGTCAGGGCGCCGGCTATTTCCCGCGTCCGGCCCCGGCCAGGTCCTCCATCACGGACCGCCCGGGGACCGGAGGCAGCCCGGCCCCGACCAGTGATGCGATTTCCTTGCCGACGCCCGCGGTATCCAGGCCCATGCCTGGCCCGGAAAGCTGCGGCAGGCCGGCCAGCACGTGCACGGCCGCGGCCTCGATCGCCAGCGCCGCCTCCCGTTCGCCCAGCGAGGCCAGGCACATCGCGGTGGAGAGGACGGCGCCCACCGGGTTCGCCCAGCCCCGTCCCGCAATGTCCGGCGCGGACCCGTGGATCGCCTCGAACATGCTCGGGGCCGAGCCGTCCAGGTTCAGGTTGGCGCTGGCCGCCACGCCCAGCCCGCCCTGGATCACGGCGCCGAGGTCGGTGATGATGTCGCCGAACAGGTTGTCGGTCACGACCACGTCGAACCGCTCCGGCGCGACCGGCAGGTGGAAGCACATCGCGTCGACGTGCACGTAGTCCACCTCGACGTCCGGATAGCGCAGGCCGACCTCGTCCACGGTGTCCTGCCACAGATTCCCCGCCTCGACCAGGATGTTCTTCTTGTGGCACAGCGTCAGCTTCTTCCGCCGTTGCTGGGCCAGCCGGAAGGAATAGTCGACCACGCGCTCGATACCGGGCCGGGTGTTGACGGACTCCTGCACGGCCACCGCGTACGGGGTTCCGGCGTGCACCGTGGAACCGCTGCCAACGTAGGCGCCCTCGGTGTTCTCGCGCACGATCACCAAGTCGCAGCGTTCCGGCGTCAGCCCGGCGATCGGCGTCGCCACTCCCCCGTACAGCTTGACCGGACGCAGGTTCACCGCCTGCTGGAACGCCTTGCGCATCGCGAGGATGAAGCCTCGTTCCAGGACGCCCGGCTTCACCGCCGGGTCACCCATCGCGCCGAACAGCACGGCGTCGTGCCCGCGCAGCCGCTCCTCCAGTTCCGGAGTCCACAGCTCGCCCGTGCGCAGGTAGTGCCGGGCACCCGCCTCGATCCGCGTCAGCTCCATGCCGAATCCGAAGGCGGTTTCCGCCGCGGCGAGCACCTGCAGGGAGGCGTCGATGACTTCCGGGCCAATGCCGTCGCCCGGAACGACGGCGATCCGATGGTTGCGCACAGAGGTTGCCTTCCTGGTCACGTAACGGGGTCCCGCCAGCCACGGTACGACGGCGGCGGCTTCCACCGCGCTTCGTGACGGAATTGTGGCATGGACCACGAAAAGTATTGACCGGCCCCTTCGCCATTGGCTAGCCTGACGAAGCCACTGGTCTGACCAGTCAACGAGCTGACCGTGGATGAGCTGAGGGAGGAAGCGGTGTCCAGCTATTCGAAGGCCCACCCGGACGGCCTGCCCGTCGGAGGCGGCTGGGTTCCGTGCGCCGACAGCGCACCGGTTGTTTTCCCCTTCGACGGCACCGTCGTCGGCCACGCTCCCGTGGGAACCGTGGACCATGCCCGGCAGGCGCTGGACGCGGCCGAAAAGGTCTTCAAGGAAGTGGCCGGCCTCGGCGCGGGGCGCAAGCGGGCCCTGCTCATCGCGGTCCACGACGCCTTGGCCGAACGCGCTGCCGAACTCGAGGAACTGCTGGTGCTCGAGACCGGCAAGCCCCTCATCGACTGCCGCACCGAGGTCGCCCGGACGCTCACCACCTGGGCCGCCGCCGCGGAAGAAGTCGCCCATACCCACGGCGAAACGGTGCCGCTGGACCTGCAGCCCCTGGGCGAAGGAATGGTGGGCTACTGGACCAGGCGCCCCGCCGGCGTCGTTATTGGCATTGCCGGCTTCAACTATCCGCTGCTGCTCGCCAGCCACAAGCTCGCGCCCGCCCTCGCCGCCGGCTGCCCCATCATCCTCAAGCCCGCACCGAACACGCCCCTCGCCACGTTGTGGGCCGTGCACCTGATCCGCGAAGCCCTCGCCGCCCAGGGCATCGACCCCTCGGCCGTGCAGCTGGTCACCGGCGGGGTCGACGTCGGCGAAACGCTCGTCGCGGACCCGCGCTCCGCCGTCGTTAGTTTCACCGGCTCCGCGGCGGTTGGCCACCGGATCGCCCGCAGCGCCGCCCCGCGCAAGGCGGTGCTGGAGCTCGGGTCGAACACCGGCTTCATCGTCGCCGCCGATGCCGTGATTGCCGACGCCGTGGACGCCGTGATCCGCGGCGGCTTCTACGCCAACGGCCAGGCCTGCATCTCGATCCAGCGGATCGTGCTGGAGGAGCCGATCGCCGCGGAATTCGAGCGGGCGCTGCTGGCCAGGCTCGGCGAGGTCACCGTCGGAGACCCCCGGTCGCCGGGGACCCGGGTCGCCCCCGTCATCAATGAGGCATCCACACAGCGGATCCTCGGCTGGATCGGCGCCGCGCGGCAACGCGGCGCGCGGGTGCTCGCCGGCGGTGCGCTGGAGGGCCGCAGCGTCCAGCCCACCGTCATGGCGGACGTACCCGCGGATTCGGAGCTGTGGTGCGAGGAGATTTTCGGGCCTGTGGTCTGCCTGCAGACCGTTCCCGACATCGACGCCGCGATCGCGCTGGTCAACCAGTCCCGCTACGGGCTGCAGGCCGGCATCTTCACGAAGTCCCTGCCGACGGCCTTCCGCGCGGTGGAGGAGCTGGAGGCCGGCGGCGTCGTGGTCAACGAAATCCCCGGCTTCCGCTCGGACATCATGCCGTACGGCGGCGTGAAGGACTCCGGCATCGGCCGCGAAGGCCCGCGCTTCGCCATCGAAGAATTCACCGTCACGCGCATGGCGATGATCCGCCCATGACACCGCACGAAGGACGCACCATGGACTACACCCGGCTCTTCCAGTTCGACGGCGACCGCGTCCTGGTGGTCGGCGCCGGCAGCGGGATCGGCCGCGAAGCCGCCCTCGCCCTCGGCGCCCACGGCGCCAGCGTCATCTGCGCGGACCGGGACAATACGACGGCGGCAGAGACCGCGGCGATGATCGGCGGCTCCGCCACCTCCGCCGTTTTGGACGTGCTGGACCAGGACGCCGTGCGCGCCGCCGCGGACGAGTACTCCGACATCGCGGCGCTCGTCTTCACCGCCGCGACCAACGTCCGCAAGCGGATCGCCGACTACACCATGGACGAGTTCGACCGCGTCGTCAGCCTCAATCTGAAGGCCTCCTTCGCGCTGATCCAGGCGTTCGCCCCGAAGATGGCGGCCAACGGCGGCGGATCCATCATAGGCTTCGCCTCCATCCGCGCGTTCACGGTGGAACCCGGCCAAGGCGCCTACGCGGCGACCAAGGCCGGCCTCGTCCAGCTCGCCCGCACCGCCGCCGCCGAGTTCGGCCCGTCCAACGTCCGGGTCAACGTCATCGCCCCGGGCGTGGTCGAAACCCCGCTCACGGCCCAAATCAAGGCCAGCCCGGAGTGGTACAACGCCTACGCTGAGAAGGGCGCACTCGGCCGCTGGTCCACGCCCGACGAGCTCGCCGGGGCCGTGGTCTACCTCGCCTCCCGCGCCTCCACCTACGTCACAGGTTCCGTGCTCATGGTCGACGGCGGGTGGACGGCGATCGACGGGCGCTTCGACCCGCCGAACTCCTGACCCGGGCCGCCCGCTGCTGCAGCAGCCACGCCCTCGCCCGACGCCCTCTTCCTTCGGCAGTCCGCCCTAGCGGACCTCGATGACCGCCATCATCCCGTTGTCCTCATGATCGAGGATGTGGCAGTGGAAGACGGACCGGCCCACATGGTCGTCGAACGCGATCCTGACGCGGGCCTGCCCGTTCGCGGGAACGTTGACCACGTCGCGCCAGAGGACTTCCCGCTCCGGCCGCCCGCCGGTTTCGACGAGCTGCATCGGCCAGATGTGCAGGTGGATGGGATGGTCCATCGGGCTGGTGTTGGTCAGCGTCCACTCCTCCACGCTGCCCGCCTTCGCCCGGACGTCGGTACGCGCCGGATCGAACTCTCGGCCATCGATGGTGAAGCGGCCGAAAGCCGGTCCCCCGCCCGGACCGCCGACGGGACCGCCGCCCACCATGCCGCCCAAGCCGGCCGAGAACACCAGCTCACGGGTGGCCGCGGGTGTCACGCCCCGCAGGTCGCGGGATGCGGGCCGGGCAGCTACGGGTGCCGGAGCGCGGGCTTGCTGCCCCGCCACCACTAGCGCGGCGAGGGTATGTTCCCCGCCGGAATCCTGCCCCAACATGTCGCCCATCCCGCCCACGTTGGTCCGGTTGTAGGGCAAGGTGCGCAACAGCGACGTCCCCGCGGCCGTTGTGACGAGCAGGTCCGCCCGGTTGCCGGGCGCGAGGAACACCTCGTCGACCGCGCGCGGCAGCGGGTAGCGCCCGGAATCCATGCCGAGCAGCTGCATCTGCTGCCCGTCCAGCCTCAGCCGCAGGAACCTCGAAACACAAGCATTGACAACACGCCACCGTTCGCGCTGGCCGGGGCGGGCCTCCAGCCGGGGCCGGACCTGGCCGTTGAGCAGCAAGACGCCGCCCATGCGCCCCATCATCCGCTCCACGGACGACGGTCGCCGGACCCTTCCCGCAGGGCCCAGCGACACATCAGAAATCATCAGCACGCGCTCCCTGCTGACGGCGATCGGCTCCGGATCCTCGACGATGATGGCGCCGTACAGACCTCCGGACACCTGCTCCGCCACGCTTCCGTGCAGGTGCGGGTGGTACCAAAACACCCCGGGCGGGTGGTCTGCCGGCAGCTCGTATTCGTAGTTGAAGGTGCTTCCCGCCCCGATATGGACGAACGGATTGTCCCCGTTGTCCTGTGGCGAGACGTGGAGGCCGTGCACATGCAGGTTCGTGGCCTCGGGCAGGTCGTTGCGCAGAGCCACCTGCAGCCGGTCCCCGGGCAGCAGCCGCAAAGTCGGTCCCGGCAGCATTCCGTTGTAGCGCAGCATCGTGGCTTCCCCGTCGCCAAGCCGGACGGGCCCCCGCGCCGCCGTCAGCTGCACCCCGAGATTCCCTCCGCGGCTCTTCAGCTCCCGCGGCGCGGCCAAGGCACCTCCCGCAGTGTCATCGAGTAACGCCGCTCCGCGAGCCAGCCCGGCCGTGCCGAGGACCGTCGCCGCGAGTCCGCTCACGCCCCACAGCAGCAGCTGACGACGACTAACCGGTTCCACCAGACCCGCCGGTTCCACCGGGTGCCGTTCCACCAGCTGCATCTCCGCCCGGTGCAGTTCCACCCGGTGCAGTTCCACCCGGTGCAGCTCCGCCCGGTGCCGTTCCACCAGGCACACCCCGTCCGCCCGTTCCACCCGGAGCCCCGGGCCCAACCGGTCCGCCCCGGAGCACCCCGAGCAGTTCGCGGTACTGGTCGACGCTCAATTCCCCACGAGCCAGCCGATCCTCAAGGATCTGTTCGGCGTTGCTCCGGGGCATGGGCGGAGTCATGGGCGCCGGCCCGGACCGGCCGCTTGCACCAACGCCGCCACCCAGGACCCGCACCAACAGGACAATTAGGACAACCAGGCCGGCCAGTGCCAGCAAACCGCTGATCCCCATCCAGACGGCCATCCCCCAACCGCCCCAACCACCCCAGCCGTTGCCGTCCCACCACATCATTGCCGGGCCTCCCTATCCGCTCGTCCCAGTCCGGCTGTTCAATCGGGCCATTCCAATCCGGCTATCGCAATCGGGCCATTCCAGTCCGGCTATTCCAATCCGGCGCGGCTGGCCTCGTCGAGGGAAATCCACCACGTCTTGGGCTGCACCACTGCGAACCGACGGCCCGTGACCGTCGTCGGAATAATGCGCACGAAGTGTTCCTTAGGCCCGCCCTGCCACGGAAAGAGGACCCTCGCCACGGAGTCGAGGAACTCCTCGGTGGGCTCGATTTCTTCCGCCCGCCCCTTCAGCACCACGCTCCACGCAATACCGGTCTCGGAATTCACACCGTCGGCCTCCAGCGCCAGCGGCGTGTCGCCCGTGACTGCCACAAGCTTGGTCCCGGATGCGGTCCGGAAGACCAACGTGTCCCTGTCTACGGTGTAGTTAACGGGGAAGATATCGGGATGGTCCTCCACCCAGACCGCCAGCCGTCCCAGCGAGACGCGGCGCAGCAGCCGCCAACATTCCTTTTCGCCCAGGATTTCCGTGTCGGGTGACGCTCCGTGGTTCGGCATGAGGCACATGCTAGTCCCGGTCCGGCGAACGAAATAGGGCACAAAGTGCCCGATCATGGACCTGGCTGCAAGCGGCCCCTATTTTGTCAGTAGCGGCGCCTACCGTGGATTCATGGAGGAATTCCAGCAAGAAGGTCCGACGGCGTGGCGGGGCTTACCGCGCCGGCCCGCCGGCGCTTTCTCCCTGCTCGAATACCACCTCCATAGGGCCCTGCTCGAACGGCGCCTTCGGTTGTTGTACCCCGAGGCAGGGGATCCTCCGAACGAGGACCCGATCGTCCAACCGGACTTTGTCCCCGCCCCGTCCGGGTACCCTGCTGCTCCACCGGAAGGTAAAACCGCTTCCCGGGAATTGGTGCGCCGCCCGGACCCGTCGACTCAGCAGATCGAAGTGTTCCGGACCCCGGCTGGCCCGGGCATCTCGCCGCAGGTTACGCCGCCTCCGGGCACCAACCCTCAGGCCAAGCCGACCCAGGACTCCCCGCGCCAAGCCACGCCGACCCAGGACACCTCGCGGCAAGCCACCCCTCCTCCAGCCCGGCCCGCCGAAGGCACCCCGCCCCACAACATCTTGTCCTCCCCCAACCCTTTGTCCCGCCCCAACCCCGACCAGGCTTCCCCCGTGGCCAAGGACCTGGCGACAACCGGGGAGGATGGGACCTGCAAGGACTGGCGGGATGTCTGGGAACAGGTCCCGCCCGCGACGTTGGCAGTCCTTCTGGACGCCGTTGACGTCTGTTCCCTCTCCGACGCGGACACGTTGGACTACCTGGCCGCGGTCGGGCGAGTGACGGCGTGGGCCCAGGGAATGAAAGTCCGCGGCATGGCCCGCTTCGCGCAGCACCGGGCCGAGGACGGGACAGGTATGACCGGCCACGAAGGCTATTCCCGGTTTGCCGCCGGGGAAATCGCTCCGCACATCCACCAATCGAAGCGCTCCGTCAGTAAGGAGCTGGCGGACGCCGTCCAGCTGTGGAACTGGCTGCCGGGGACGGTGGCTGCGATGGAATCGGGCACTATCGACCTTCCGCGGGCAGCGGCAATCGCCCACGGAGCCCGCGGCTTGCCTGACGATCTCCTGCCCGTTTACGAAGCGAACGTACTCCCCGGCGCCGAGAACATCTTGAAGGAGTCCCTGCAGGGCCGAATCCGAGGCGTGCGCAATGACCTGCATCCGGAAAGCCTCACCGTGCGGCACCAGCGCGAGATGAAAGGACGCGGCGTCTCCTTCTTTCCCCAGGAGGACGGCATGGCGGAACTGTACATACGCACCAGCGCGGACAAGGCACTGCTCATCTACAACCTGCTCCAGACGCACGCCAAGGCCCTCAATACCGCCGAAGAGACGCGCACCTTGGGCCAGCTCCGCGCCGATGTCCTGGCCGACCTGCTGCTGGAAACGCCGGGCCATTCCTTCCAGACGGCCTCAGCCACCGGCCCCGGCGGCCTCAGCACCGACAGCCTCAGCACCGACAGCCTCAGCACAGGCGGCCTCAGCACCGGCAGACTCAGCACAGGCGGGGCTTGCGGATCATGCGGCCGGGGACCCGGCCCGGTCACCGACGGCGGCAACATCACAGCGTCCGTTGCGGTGACCATCCCCCTGGCGACCGCCGCCGGGATCAGTACTGAGCCCGGCCACCTCGCCGGATACGGACCGATCCCGCCGGAGACCGCCCGCAATATCGCGGCCTTGGCGAAGACCTGGCTGCCGGTGCTGGTCGACGAAAGCGGCGAGGCGGTGGCCGTCGCCAAGGAGATGCGACACCCGCCTGAGTGGCTCAAACGCATGGTACGGCTCCGTGACGAAAGCTGCCGCGGACCCGGCTGCCTCGTCCATTCCAAGCATTGCGAACTGGACCATACCATCGCCTGGGAAGCCGGTGGCAAGACCGAGCTGGCCAACCTCGCGCCATATTGCAAACCAGATCACATCGCGAAGCACGAGGGTGGCTGGCGAACCACCCAGGAGGACAAGGGCGTGCTCCGCCATCAAGGCAAGAGCGGCCACGCCTACATCAGCTACCCGGATGGCACCTGGATCCGCCTCGGCGTCCAACCACCGCCGGAACCCCCGCCTGACCCCTTCGCCGATCCAACCCCGCCGCCCTTCTGATTCCGCAGCCCTTCCTCATTCGGACGACTTTAGGGAAGAGGAAGTGCGGGAGCAGGACGAGAGTGACCGATCACGGGCACTGATGCTAGGAAATTAGTCGAGGGCGGCCCAGTCGGGAACGGCGGAGGCGGGTCGGGCGGCCTCGTACCAGGCGGCGACGCGGAGGACCAAGTCATCCGCGCCAACGCGACCGGCCAGCTGCAGGCCGACAGGGCGCCCATCGGGGGTGAAACCGCAGTTGACGGTCGCCGCAGGCTGGCCGGACATGTTGTACGGAACGGTGAAGCCGATGTGAGCCATGGTGCGGTCGGGGTCGTCCACCGGCATTGGCTGCTCCGCGGGGAAGGCGGCCATCGGCGACACAGGTGAGAGAACGACGTCGTAATTTGCCGTTGCGGCAATGGTCGCCTGCTGCATCCGGTCAATGCTGCCGAAGTTGCGGATGGTCTCGGCACCGTCGAACTCGGCTCCGCGCGCACACCAGCGCGCGATGTACGGCAGGACCTTGTCCTGCTCGGACGGGCTCAGCTCGCGGTAGTCGGCCCAGGACCGGGTGCGCCAGAAATTGTCGAGGCCGTCAAGCATGTCCTGGTTGATGAAGGGGCCGGTTCGTTCCACCGTAGCGCCGGCATCGGCGAACAATGCGGCGGCGGCCTCGACTGCGGCGAGGACCTCCGGATCGGTGCAGGCCCCGGCGCCGGCGTCGGTCTGCAGCGCGATCCTGAGCGTGGAGACGTCCGGCTTGTCGGCGATGTCCCAGTTCATCGCGGGATAGGGCCGGGCGGTGTAATCCCGGATGTCCGGCCGCGCCAGGATGGTCATGAACAGCGCCGCGTCCCCGACGGTCCGCGCCATGGGTCCGGCGGCCCGGCCGATATAGGGAACGTCGAGCGGGACCAGGCCGGCACTGGGCTTGAGTGTCGCCAGCCCCTGCCAGGTTCCGGGCAGCCGGATGGAGCCGCCGATGTCCGTGCCGACGTGCAGCGGCCCGTAGCCGGCGGCGGCGGCCGAACCGGCGCCGGAGCTCGAACCGCCGGTGGTCCAGGCCGGATTCCACGCGCTGCGGGTGATGCCGTGCAGGCTGGAGACGCCGGAGGACAGCATGCCCCAGTCCGGCATCACCGTGGATCCCACGATCACGCCGCCGGCTTCGAGGATCCGGTCCGTGACGGGCGCGTTGGCCTGGGGCACCTTCGGATTGGAGAGCGCGGTTCCGGATGGCATCGGGACGCCGGCCCGGGCGATGTTCTCCTTGACCGTCATGGGCACGCCGTCCAACGGGCCGCGGGCGCTGCCGTCCATCCAGCGCCGCTCGCTCGCCTTGGCGTCCGCGCGGACGGCCTCCGGCTCGAACTGGTACAGCGCGTTCAGCACCGGCTCCCGCGCCTCGATCCGCTCGATGACGGCCTCGGCCGCCTCCACGGGCGAGAGCTCCTTCGCGGCGTAGGCCTCGCCGAGTTCCCGGGCGGTGAGGTTGTGCAGTGCGGAGCTGTGCAGTGCGGAGCGGTGCTGCTGGTACATGGTGCGGGCCTTCCGGTGGAGCGGGAATGGATCAAGGTTGCTGGAAGCCGACGGCAGGTTCAAGGGGCCGGCAGATCCGGCTGCGGCCGCGGGCGTGGCCCCGGAGGGCCGCTGTCAGCCCGGAGAACCGTGCGCGGACAGCTGGCAGTCCGGAGAACCGTGCGAGGACAACCGCCGGCCCGGGGAACCGACGCCGTCCGTCACCCGGACATGGCGGCCTCCCGGGCGGCCAGCTCGGCCCGCAGGGACATGGACGAATTGACCAGCGTCCGCGTGTACTCGTGCCTCGGCGCCTCGTAGATCTGCTCGGTGCCGCCGCTCTCCACGATCTGCCCACGGTTCATCACCACGACGTTGTCGCAGATGTACCGCACCACGCCGAGGTCGTGCGAGACGAAGACCAGAGTCAGCTGGTACTCGTCCACCAGGTCGGAGAGCAGGTTCAGCACCTGCGCGCGGACCGAGACGTCCAGCGCGCTGACCGGCTCATCCGCCACCAGCACGCGCGGCTGGCAGATCAGCGCGCGGGCGATCGAAATGCGCTGGCGCTGTCCGCCGGAGAACTGGTGCGGAAAGCGTTCGGCGGAATCGGCGGGAAGCCCGACGGCGCCGAGCATCTCCGCAACGAGCTTCCGCTGCCGCGCGCTGTCCACCTTCTGGCCGGGGGCGAGCAGCGGCTCGGCGACGATGTCCTGCACCTTCATGCGCGGATTAAGCGAGCCCATCGGATCCTGGAAGACGATCTGCAGCTGCCGGCGCAGCTCGGCCAGCTCGCCCTCCTTGGCCCCGGCCACCTCGTTGCCGGCCACCTGCACGCTGCCCGAGGTCGGCTGGTCCAGCCCGGCGAGGATCCGCAGCAGCGTGGACTTGCCCGATCCTGACTCCCCCACCACGCCGAAGCGCTGGCCGGTGGCGACGTCGAACGAGATCCCGCGCAGCGCCTGCACCTCGGTCCGCTGGCCGAACAGCGAGGTGCGCTGCCGCTGGTAGGTCCTGACCAGGTCGCGCACGCGGATCACCGGAGCGTCGGTGCCGGGGGCGTGTTCCGGACCAACGACGACGGCGCCCGCCGGCTGGGCGGGGACTGTCGCCTTCTCCGGGGCCGGATTTTCCCGGCCCGGGGCGTCGGCTGCCCGGGAAGAAGCCGACCTGGTGACCGCAACATCGACCGAGGGCAGGCCGACGACCGGGGCGTCCGCGGCGGGGCTCACGGCGGCCGCCGTTTCGGCCGCCTCGGCCGCGGCGGAACCGGGGACGGTTGTGCCGTCGTGCGGTCGGGCCGCATGGCCTCCGAAGTGCACGGCGGCGGCGGGCACTTCCTCGATGACCTCCTCCGGGGCGGGCGGGGTGTAGCCGCCGGCCGAGGCCACGGTGAAGAGCCGGCCGTCGTCGTCCGTGGCGTCGAGGTCCGAGGCGGCCAGGAGGCCTCGGGTGTAGGCGTGCTTTGGCCGGGAGAAGACGTCCTCGGTGGACCCTTCCTCCACAACCTCGCCCCGGTGCATCACGAGGACGCGGTCGCAGATGTTGGCCACGACGGACAGGTCGTGGGTGATGAAGAGCAGGCCGGTGCCGCGCCGCTGGACGGACTCGAGGATGAGGTCCAGCACCTGCCGCTGCACGGTGACGTCCAGCGCGGTGGTCGGCTCGTCGCAGAGCAGCAGCGCCGGGTCGTTGGCGAGCGCCATGGCCAGCATCACGCGCTGCCGCTGCCCGCCGGAGAGCTGGTGCGGATAGGCCTTCGCCGCCTCCGCCGGGTCCGGCAGCTTCACGTCTGCCAGCAGTTCGATCGCCCGTGCCGCCGCGGCGGAGCCGGAGGGAGCGGTCTTGTGCTTGAGCATGATCTCGGCGACCTGCGGGCCGACCTTCATCAGGGGGTTCAGCGCGGTCAGCGGCTCCTGGAAGACCATGGCCATGTCATTCCCGCGGATCCGCCGCAGCCGTTTGTCCGGCGCGCCGACCAAATCCAGGTCGTGCCCGGCGAGCCGGATGGAGCCGGTCGCGGAGACGCCCTCGGGCAGCAGCCCCATCAGCGCCGTCGTCGTCATGGACTTGCCGGAGCCGGACTCGCCGATCAGGCCGATCCGCTCGCCCTTGGCCATGGTGAGGTTGAAGCCGGAGACCAGCGGACGGTCCGCGGTGGAGACGGTGAGGGACTCGACGCGCAGCAAAGGCTCACGCAGGTTTTCCATGCTCAGCGGCCTCCGTTCAGTTTCGGATCGAACTTGTCCCGCAGACCGTCGCCCAGCAGGTTGAACCCGAGCACCGCTACGGCGATCGCCAGGCCGGGCCAGACGGCAAGCATCGGGTAGGTGCCGAGGAACTGCTGCGACTCCTGCAGCATCCGTCCCCAGGACGGCACCGGCGGCGGCGTGCCCAGGCCTAGGAAGGACAGCGCGGCCTCGGCCAGCACCGCGATCGCGAAGGAGACCGAGCACTGCACCACGACCATGCCGGCGATGTTCGGCAGCACGTGCCGCCGCGCGATCCGGAACGAGCCCTGGCTGGAGGCCTTCGCCGCGAGCACGTACTCGGTGCTCATGACCTGCAGCGTCCCGCTCCGCGCGACCCGCGCGAAGCCCGGGATGGAGCCGATCCCGATGGCGAGCATCGCCGTCGTCGTACTGGCCCCGAAGACTGCGCCGAACATGATGGCGACCAGCAGCGCGGGGAAGGCGAGCAGGATATCCGAGGCGCGCATCGACACCTCCTCCACAGCCCCGCCGCGCATGCCGGCGAGGATGCCGAGCGGCGTGCCGATGAGCAGGGCGATGCCGACGGCGACCAGCCCCACCAGCAACGTGATCCGGGCGCCGTAGAGGATTCCGGAGAAGACGTCGCGCCCGTAGCGGTCCGTGCCCATCAGGTGGGCGGCGCTGGAGCCCTGCAGCCGGTCCGCCGGGGCGGCCTGCACCGGGTCGTACGGCGTCCAGACGAAGGAGATGAGTGCGGCGAGCACCACCAGCAGCACCAGCGCGGCGCCGATCAGCAGCGTGGGCGCCGGCCTGCGGCGGGTGGAACGGACGATGGCGGCGGGCTGGGTAGTCATGACGCCTTCCGGATGCGGGGGTCGAGGATCGTGTAGAGCACGTCGACCACCAGGTTGATGATGAGCGTGATGGCCACCAGCACCATCACCACGGACTGGACGGTCAGCAGGTCACGGTTTCCCACCGCGTCCAGCAGCATCGAGCCGAGCCCCGGGATGACGAAGACCCGCTCGATCACGACCGCCCCGATGATCAGCGCGGCCAACTGCACGCTGGTCACGGTCAGCACGGGGATGGAGGCGTTGCGCAGCCCGTGCTTGAACAGCGCCTCCATCTTGCCCAGCCCCTTGGCGCGGGCGGTCCGGAGGTAGTCCTCGCTCATCACTTCCATCACGGCGGAGCGGACGTAGCGCGTGAGGATGGCGCCCTGCACCGAGGCGAGCGCCAGCACCGGCAGCGCCACGCGGGAGGCGAAGTCGCCGAAGTCCTGCCCCGGCGGTGTCCAGCCGTTCGCGGGGAACCAGCCCAAGCCGACGGCGAAGACCACCACCAGCAGGATGCCGGCGAGGAAGTTCGGCACGGCCACGCCGAGCTGGCTCAGGCCGCTGACCAGGATGCCGCCCGGGCTGCGGTGCTTGACCGCCGCGAGCGTGCCGAACGGGATCGCGATCAGCAGCGCCACGATCATCGCCAGCACCACCAGGATCAGGCTGACCTGGACCCGGTCCAGCACCAGCGGGCTGATGTCCTGCCGGGTCACGTAGGACGTGCCGAAGTCCCCGAACGGGAGCCCGAGCGCCCAGTCGAAGTACTGCACGACCAGCGGCCGGTCCGTCCCGAACTCCGCCCGGGTCTGCGCCAGCAGCTCCGGCGTCGCGTTCACGCCGAGCGCGATCTGCGCCGGATCACCCGGGATGGCGCGCATGAACAGGAACACCAGCACGGTCGCGGCCACGTAGGTGACCGCGAACCGCGCCAGGTTGATCAGCAGCCGGATCGCCATCGAGCGTTTACTCCCAGCCGATGTTGGTCAGGTCCAGCGCCTCCGTGACGGAGTTGGCCGGGATGCCGGTCACCTTGGCGTCCGCCACCACGATGTTCGGGAAGATGAACAGCACGTCCGCCGCGGCGTCGTCGACGATGGTCCGGACCACGTCCTTCATGCCGTCCGCGTAGCCGGCCTCGTCCGACGCGTCGGCCTTGGCAGCGGCATCCTTGATCTTCGAGTTGTCGTAGCCGAGGTAGTAGTCCGGGTTGTTGAACATCGCCAGCACGTCCCGGCTTTCCACCGCCAGCACCACGGACATCTGGTAGTCCTTCTTGGTGAAGACCTGGTCCAGCCAGACGGCGGGGAATTCGGCGGACTCGATCTTCGCGTTGATGCCCACCTCGGCCAACTGCGAGACCACGATCTCGGACACCGCCGTCGCGTACGGCCGGGTCGGCACTGTGAACGTGATGTCCAGGTTCTCGGTGCCGGCCTCCTTCAGCAGTTCCTTGGCCTTGGCCGGATCGTATGGGTAGGCGGTGTTGAGGTCCTCGAAGTACGGATCCGTCGGCGGAACCGGTCCGCCCACTACCGTGCCGTAGCCGTTCCAGGCGGTATCGACGACGGCCTGCCGGTCGATCGCGTGCATCACCGCCTGGCGCACCCGAACGTCGTCGAACGGGGCCTCCTTGTTGTTCATCGACAGCACGATCTCGCCGTTGGACGTGCCCTCGAGCACCTGGAACTTGTCGTTGCCTTCGAACGAGGAGAGCAGCTCCGGGGCCTGCATGTTGTAGACGACGTCGACGTCGCCCGACTGCAGCGCGTTGGTGGTGGCCACCGCGTCGGCGAAGTAGCGCAGCGTCGCGGTTTCGACACCCGGCTTCTCGCCCCAGTAGTCGTCCCGGGCAGCCAGCTCGATCGACTGCCCGCGGTTCCAGGCCTCGATCGTGTAGGGGCCGGTGCCGATCGCCGTGTTGGCCAGGTCGTCGACGCCGCTCGGGTCGAACATCGCGCCGACCAGCGCGCCCATGTCGAAGAGCCACGCGTTGCTCGGCTGCTTCAGCACCACCTCGACCTCGGTATCGCTGAGCACGTTGACCGCGTCCACCACGTCCATCTTCGACTTCAGGCTGGAGACCCACTCATCGGACTGCACGCGCTCGATGCTGAACTTCACGTCCTCGCCCGTGAACGGTTCCCCGTTGGAGAACTTCGCCCCCTCGCGCAGCTTGAACGTGTAGGTCTTCCGGTCCTCGCTGAGCTCCCACGATTCCGCGAGCAGCGGCTGGATCTTGCCCTCCTGGTCGATCTCCACCAGGCCCTCGTACACGTTGGACATCAGCGCCTGCGGAATCGCCGCACCCGCCGTCGTCGTGAAGTCCAGGTTCACCGGCTCCCCCGTCAGCGCCACCGTGACCGAGTCCTGCTGCGCCTCCTGCGACGCGGTAGAACCCGCGCCGGCATTGCACGCCGTCAGGGACAGGGCGCCGGCCAGCACCGCCGCGGCCAGACCGAACTTCTTATTCGAACGCATGGGCCCTCCATCGAACCGGAACTTCTCAACTCATCAGTGTGATCCATCCAACACTATGGCAGGATGATGTTGCTATCTAGTTACATGGTCTGACCAGTTGTGTGAAAATAACGACGACGGAAGGCAGGTTATGGGCGACGTCACCTTCTCACCGGCCGTACCCACGCTCACCTACCAGCGCGTGGTCGAGCAGATCGAGCAGGCCATCCTGTCCGGCAGCATCAAACCCGGGCAGCACCTGCCGAGCGAACGCGACCTCATGGTCCAGTTTTCCGTCAGCCGCCCCACGATCCGCGAGGCCCTACGCGTCCTGCAGAGCCAGGGCCTGATCGCCTCCAAACCCGGCGGCCGCGGCGGTCCGCAGGTGCAGGCCCTCTCCCCCGACAGCCTCGGCCGCTCCTTCACCAACCTCGCCCGGATCGCCTCGCTCTCGCTCTCCGAGCTCGTCCAGTTCCGGATCGTGCTCGAAAGTTCCGCGTGCCAGCTCGCCGCCGCCCTGCGCACGGAAGAGCAGCTCGAAAAGATGCGCGACGCCGTCGTACGCATGGAAGCCGAAGCGGCGCACGGTTCGGACAGCTTCAACCGTGCGGACCTGGACTTCCACGCCGCCGTCTGGGACGCCAGCCACAACGCCCTGCTGCGCATCTGCGGCGAGGCCGTCGCCGACTCCATCCTCAAACTCATGAACGACCGGATGGACCGATCCGCCAACAGCAGCACCGCCATGCGGGAGTCCGTCGAACGCGACCGGGCGATCCTGCACGCCATCGAGGCCCGCGATGCGGCCGCCGCCGGCAGCATCGCCAGGAACGCGATCGCCGCCTACTTCGCCGACTATCTGGACGCCGACGGGACCCTCGGTTTGCAGGCCCTCACCGGCGGCATGGAACATCTGCCCCGGGAGACCGGATAGGCGCCGGCAGTTCCCCGAGCTGCCCGGCTTGATACAGAATCGTCATCTGCCGCTCATGACGCGGCTACCTGTTGGTAGTACGCTCCACCCATGACAATCGACGCCACGCCGCGGGTGCCCGGCGAGCCCCCGCGGCCCGTGGGGAGCAGCCGGTGATAGAGCGGGTGGATCCGTTCATCGGAACGGAGATCACCGACCTGCCCGAGCCCACGGGCCTTCCCTCCACTTGGTGGTGGCCGAAACCCGCCGTGGGGAATACGCATCCGGGTGCCGCCTATCCGCTGGGCATGGTGTCGGCCTGCTCGTACTCGGGCGCCTACCCCACCGGCTACGGCCGCTACGACCTGTCCACCGAGGGCCTGCCGCCGACCATCCACGACCGCCAGGTGGCCTCGGGCTTCACGCATTTCCAGCAGTCCGGCACGGGCGCCATCCGCAAGTACTACAACTACTTCCGCGTCACCCCGATGCTCGAACCGCTGGATTCGCTCGGCCGGCACTGGGACCTGGACGAGGAACGCGCCGAGCCGGGTTGGTACGCGGCGACGCTGGATTCCGGCGTGCGCGCGGAAATCACCGTCGGGCCGAAGAGTGCCGTGCACCGCTACACCTTCCCGCGCCACCGCGACGCCCGGCTGGTGGTGGACTTCTCCCTCGGCGGCCTCTCGATTCCCTATGGCATCACCGTGCCGCTGCGGGCGCATCTGGAATCCGTCGGACCGGGCGTGGCCCAGGGCGAGATCGTGATGGAGGGCGCCCCGCTGGCCGTACACATCGAGTGCGACGCGCTGCAGTGGCGGCAAATGCTCTGGTACGACCGGCGGCTGATGCCCGGCGGCACCCGGCTGGACTTCGACCATATCCGTCCGACGACGCTGCGCCCCTTCGGGCTCATGTGGGCCGGCCCCAGCGAACCCGGCCAATCGGTGGAGCTGCGGTTCGGCTTCTCGCTCCGCGGCGTGGCGCAGGCCGAGCAGAACCTGCACCGGGACTGCGGCACCGGCCCGGGCCGCTTCAGCGCCCGCCGGGCCCAGACCAACGAGGCATGGAAGGACCACCTGCGCCGGGTCAAGGTGGACGCTCCGTCCCGGGACCGGCAGACCATCTTCTCCACCGCCCTGTACCACTCGCTGATCAAACCGTGCCTGGCGGAGAACGAGAGCCCGTTCTGGCCGGCCCGCGGCCCCTTCGCCTTCGACCTCTGCACGATGTGGGACATCTACCGGACCCAGCTGCCGCTGCTGACCACGCTGCTGCCGGGGCGCGCCGTCGAACTTGGCCATGCCCTCCTGACGATCTGCGAAGAGGAAGGCAACTTCCCGATCGGCTACCGCATGGCCCGCGGCGAAGACCGGTTCTCCCGGCAAGGCAGCGCCCTCGCCCACACCTTCCTGGGCGACCTGTGCCAGCTGGAGCTGCCCGGCATCGACTGGGACTGGGCGCTCGTCCACATGCACAACGACCTGCGCCGGACCTACGGCGAGGACTACCTGGTCGCGGGCCTGGCCCATCCGATCAGCCACACGCTGGACCTGGCGCTGGGCTACTGGTGCACTTCGAAGGTCGCCCGGCACGTCCAGGACAACGCCCTGGCTACCGAGTTCCAGCCCCTCATCCGGCATTGGGCCAACGCCTTCGACCCGGCCACCGGCCTGCTCGTCGACTCCACGTACTACGAAGGCAGCAAGTGGAACTACTCGTTCCGGTTGCTACCGGACATGGCCGCCCGGATCCAGCTGGCCGGCGGCGACGGGCCGTTCATGGCACTGCTGGACCAGTTCTTCGGCGTCGGCGCGGACCCGGTCAAGCAGCCCGGGCTGCGGCCCTCGGTCGAGGAACTGCTGGCCGGCTACTCGCTGGGGCGCTTCGAAGGCCTGAACAACGAGCCGGACATGGATGCTCCGTGGGCCTACCAGTACGCCGGCCGCCCGGACCGGACCGCCGGCGTCGTCCACGACATCGTGCACCAGCAGTTCGGCACCGGCCGCGGCGGCCTGCCCGGCAATGACGATTCCGGCGGGCTGAGCTCCTGGTACGTCTGGGCGTCCCTCGGCCTGTTCCCGGTCGCGGGGCAGAACCTGGTGCTGGTCAACGCCCCGTCCTTCCGTGAAGCCACCATCAGCGTCGCCGACAAGTCCCTGGAAATCCTCACCCGCGGCTTCAGGGAACCGGAACACGGAGGCCCGCCGCAGTATGTCCAGTCCGCCGAGTTCAACGGCAAGCCCCTGGAACGCAGCTGGCTCCGGGGCAACGAACTGCACCGCGGCGGCCAGCTGGTCCTGCATCTCGGTCCGGACCCGTCCGGCTGGGCCACCGCCAACCGGCCGCCCTCGGATTCCACGTCAAACCCGTCGACACCCTCGGAGGTACTCGCATCATGACCCGACAGCCTGTGAACCGCCTGGTCATCGTTGTCCGCGCCGATCCCGTAATCTGCGGCCATTCCGGCGAGGCCCGCAACCTGGCCGAGGCCGCCCGCGAGCGCGGCTTCGACGAAGTCCGCATCGTCACCTGGCCCATCGAACGGCTCGAAGCTACCGGCCTGCCGCTCAAGCCCCTGGACGGCGTCCTGCCCTACAGCGACGGCATTAGCGTGGAGCGGCCGGAACCCGTGGGCGATTACAAGGTCCCGGACGGCCGCTACCTCGCGGGGCTGACCGGCCGCCTCATCGAATTGTTTACCGACGGCGTTCCCACCGTCTGCCTCTCCCTTTACCTCAGCCCGCACACCGTCGCGGTGGCCGACGCCGTCCGCGCGGCCTGGAGCACGGGGCTACCCGTCAATGTCACGACCATCGCCGAAGCCGTCGGTTCCGACGTCACCAACGTGGTCCGCGCGTGCGTGACCGAAGGCCGCTTCGGCGCCGCCGCGCATATCCTCTCCAGCTACCTCAGCCAGGACCACTGCGTCGCCGTCTCCGAGTACACCCGGGACCTGATCATCGAGTCCGCGGCGCAGATCGATGCCCGCCACGGCACCGCGTTCGCCCCGCAGTGCAGGGAACGCATCGGCATCTCCTACCCCGCCATCAACACCGCCGCCTACCTTGACCTGGACCCGACCGAGCAGGAGCGCGTCCTCTCCACCCGCGGCCTGGCCAAGGACGGCTACGTGCTCTTCCTCTCCCGCCTCGCCGCGGCCAAGGGCGTCGACGACCTGATCCATGGCTTCGCATCCAGCCGCTCCGGCGCCGGCCTGAAACTCGTCATCGCCGGCCGCGGGCCGGAGTCCGCCCAGCTGCGCGACCTCGCGGCGGCATCCCCCGCAGCGGACCGGATCACCTTCCTGGACGACGTCGACGACGCCGAGAAGCCGCACCTGATGGCCGGCAGCGCCGCCTTCGTGCTGCCCAGCAAGCCGCGTCCGGAATTCGTCGAAACCTTCGGCATCGCCCTGGCCGAGAAAATGCTCGCCGGCGGCGGCCCCGTCATCACCGCCGACACCGGCGGCATCCGCGAGGCCGTCGGCGACTGCGCCGCCTTCGTCCCCGTGGACGATCCGGCAGCGATCGCCGCGGCGCTGGACCACGCCATCCTGGAGACCAACGCCGCCGAGCGCGCCGAACAGGAACGCCGGGCCCGCGAGTTCGCCCTGCAGTTCGACCGCGGCAACGTCTTCGACCGCATGTTCGACCTCCTGCCGGACGGCATCCCGGGCCTCGAACCAGCCATCCAGTCCTGAGGGCGCGCCGCTCCCCGCTATCCACGAGCTCGTGGATAGCGGGCCGGCAGGGCTTCCGCGTCACGGGTGCCAGCCATGCGGGGCCCCTGCGGTGCCGGCGCTGGTACTCGTGCGCAGACAGGCGTAGCGTCGAAAAAGCAGTGAGCTGAGCGCGACGCGCTTCCGCATCGCGACGGTCTGCGCAGAGGAGCCGGATATGGCCGGATGGAACGCTGACACAGCTGCGGGACCGCTCGGGGCCGGAACCGTCACCTTGGTGGAGGGGACTTCCTTCTGCATTTCCCAAGCGAACGGGAACATTCAACCAGGGCTGCCGCAAGGGGTCTTTTTCGAGGACACTCGCATCCTGTCCGGCTGGGATCTAACCATTGACGGCCAGCCGGTGGAGCCATTGGCCGCGGAGACGAAGGAACCCTACCGGGCAGTCTTCGCCGGCCGTGTTCCCCGCGCGGATGGCTACGCGGACACCCCGCTGATCGTGGAACGGCAGCGCGAAGTGGGCGCCGGCATCCTGGAACAGCTAACGATCCGCAACTACTCACTAAAGCCGGTCGCATGCGACATCCGCATCAGCGTCGAAGCCGACTTTGCGGACCTCTTCGAAGTGAAGGAGGCCCGTATCCACCGGCAGTGGGACGAAACCCGCGAACCCGGTGACGGCTCGCTGACCATCCGGGCTTCCTGGCAGGACTTCAGCAGGGGCGTTCTCATCACCGCTGAAGGTGCCAATGCCACAGTCGGGACTTTGACCTTCGATGTAGTTATCCCGGCACAAGGGCAGTGGACAACCCGCCTGAGTGCCGTGCCCATGGTTAATGGCAAGAGCCCCCTGGCACCGTTTGCACACCCGGCCCCGGGCGAACTGTCCGCCAGCGACCGGCGCCGGCAAGAATGGGTATCCAGAATTCCGGTGCTGCAATTGAGCAACCGCTCGATCGAACGGACCCTGCGGCGCAGCTACGACGACTTGGGCGCCCTGCGCATCGAAGATCCGGCCCACCCCAAGAGGATTATGGTTGCTGCCGGCGCGCCCTGGTTTATGACCCTATTCGGTCGCGACTCGCTCTTGGCCTCGGAGATGGCCCTCCCGGTGGACCCGTCACTGGCCCTGGGCACCCTGCAGACCCTGGCGGAGCGCCAGGGAAAAGTGGTCGACCCGGCAAGCGAGGAGGAGCCGGGAAAGATCCTGCATGAGGTCCGGCTGGGTGTCTCCAGCGGGCTGGCACTGGGCGGCAAGTCCGCCTACTACGGCAGCGTAGACGCGACGCCATTGTTCGTGATGGCGCTGGGATCAGCCAGCCGATGGGGCTTTGCCAGGGAAACTATTGCAGCGCTGCTGCCGCACGCGGACCGGGCGCTGGAATGGATTTACACCTATGGGGACAAAGACGGCGACGGCTTTGTCGAGTACCAACGCCTCAACGACCAAGGACTCATCAACCAAGGGTGGAAGGACTCCTGGGACGGAATCAACTTCGCCGATGGCACGCTGGCCGAACCACCGATCGCCCTCTGCGAGGTGCAGGCCTACGTCCACGGCGCCTATATGGCCCGCGCCTGGATGGCCTACGACGCCGGCGACGTTGACCTGGCGGCCGAACTGCGCGACCGCGCCTCGCAGTTGAAGCGTCGGTTCAACGAGCAGTTCTGGCTGCCGGACAAGGGGTACTACGCTGTCGCGCTGGACAAAGACAAGCGCCCGGTCGACTCCTGTGCCTCGAATATGGGGCACTGCCTATGGTTCGGCCTCATCGACGAGGACAAGGCCCCCCAAGTAGCCGAACGGTTGATGTCACCGCAGATGTTCAGCGGCTGGGGCGTTCGCACCCTCGCCTCCGACATGGGCGCCTACAACCCCGCCAGCTACCACAACGGTTCCGTCTGGCCCCACGACAACGCATTGATCGCGGCCGGGCTACTACGCTACGGTTTCGTCGCAGAGGCACAGCGGATCGCCACCGCCCTGCTGGACGCGGCCGAATACTCCGGCGGCAGACTGCCTGAACTCTTCTGCGGCTTCAACCGGACACAGTTCACGGCGCCCGTACCTTACCCAACCGCGTGTTCCCCGCAGGCCTGGGCAGCAACCACGCCCATCTTCCTGGTGACAAGCCTCATGGGCTACGACGCGCATATTTCCCTCGGATCCATCTGGATAGACCCTGCACTCCCGGAGTCCTATGGCAACCTCCACATTGCCAACGCACCGACCGGAGCCGGGCCGATCACTATCGATGTCGCAGCCACAACCGCCTCCATCCAGAATCTGCCTGAAGGCCTGGCCCTCCACCGCGGACACCGGCCATGGATAACCGAACTCGTTGCGAAGGCGAAACTTCGCCAGGAGGAATAGGGCGGCAACAAGGCCTCACTGGAACCGGCCCGTTTTGAGTTGCGGACAGTGATCAACGCCATATCGGGTCGCGCCATCGGAGCCGCCGCGTCGGCCAGATAATTTGAAGGAGCACCTCCGTGCCAGGGCTTTCGCCCGTCCCTTCCAGTCTCCAGGACAGACCATGTTTTCCCTTGCCGCGATCCGCCGCGCCGTCGCGTCCGACGCAGCAACCCCGGTCATTCTCGCCGTCTTCTACACCGTCGTCCTCTCGGCCGGCGCGGTAATCCTGGCCACGGGCGGCACCAGCACCTCGGGCGTCCTGATCGGTGCGCCGCTCGCCACCGCGGCCTGCATCCGCCTGGTCCAGCTGGGTTCCGCGGCCGTGCGGCGCTTCACGAATAGGTAGCTCCCGGCAACGCGGAGAAGTACGACGGCGGGGTGCCCCGCCTTCGTGGCGGGGCACCCCTCAGCTCGTGGTTACCAATCCCAAGCCTTCATGGGTCTCACCCTTTCCAAGGTACTCCGGCCGGGCCGCCAGGCGCGGCGGCGTTCGGCAGATGAATGTTCGTCAGGTCCGCATCAGGGCGGTGGCCGGCAAGCGGCCCGCAGAGGGCAGCGTCCAGTGGAGCAGTGGCCCGTGCGCGGGTTGCGGCCGGCCCCGCGGACATCGGCGCGTGACCGCGGCTACCGGGGCGAAGCCGGTCCGTTCGCGGCCCGGGCGCTGAGGATGCCGGGGCTGGGTGCGGGAGTGTCGTGCGAGAGCCGCCTGTCCAAAACCACGACAGGCCGGGGTGGATCAGTCGGGCGTGGAGCCAGGATCGAATGCCGGGGAAGCGGGCAGGGCTGTGCTGTCCGCGGTCCGGGTCAACAGGCTGGCAAGCTCAAGGTTCGGCCCGTCCGCCAGGAAGGCGTCGGCCGATGCGGGACCGGCAGCTCCCGTACCGGCGCTTCCCGTGCCGCCGTTGGCGGTGGGGACGGAGCCGGAAGGAATGCCGCCGAAGTTCAAGGGAAGCACCGCGGGGCTATCAATCGCACCAATCGACGGCGCGGCTAAACCGGAGCCTGCGACGCCTGGAAGGTCCTGGTAGCTCAGTGGCCGGGGCCGCGGCTGGCTCGCTAGGGTGCCGGAGTCGGGACGAGTCAAGGTGGCCGTAGCGGATTCTTCTGTGTTTGCCTCGGCACCTGCTGGCACAGCCGGCGACGGCGGCATCTGGGTGACGGCCGCTGCGTCGGGTTCCGTAAGGCCAGGTCCGGGTACAGGATTGCCGGCCTGGTCGACAGGTTCCGTAGGTGGAGGCTCAGCCGGAGGATCGGAAGATTCCTCGGGTGCAGTTGGCATGGACGGAGCCCCTGGCAGCAAAGGCAGCTCAGGTAGTGCCGGCGCCACGGGGTCGGTCACGGGACGGAGCGTATCCGTCACTGGTTCGAGCACCTCGGTCACCGGCTCGATCACTGGGCGCAGCTGGTCCGTCACCGGCGCCAGCACCTCGCCCACCGGTTCGGTCACCGGGCTGAGCTGGTCCGCCACAGGCTTGAGCGCTTTGCCTACCGGCTCGGTCACCGGGCTGAGCTGGTCCGCCACAGGCTTGAGCGCTTTGCCTACCGGCTCGGTCACCGGGCTGAGCTGCTCCGTGACGGGCTTGAGCAGTTCACCCGCAGGCTTCGTCACTGCGCCGGCGGGTTCGGCGACGGCGTCGACGACGGGTTCGACGAGTTCCACGGGGGCTTCGATGAGAGCACCGACTTCGGCGACAGGGGCGAGGTTCGCAGGCGCGATGACTCGGACTGTCGGAGCGATGACCTGGGCTGCCGCTGTTCCGGCCGGGGCCGCAGCGTCTTCCAATTCCGCTGCGACCCCGGCCGGCAAACCTTGGGCATCCAGATCCGCGGCCTCCGCCGTCGTCGTTGCGAGAAGAGTCCAGCCGAGGGCACCGAGGCCGGCCGCGATGCAGACGCGCGCGGCGGCGGCCGAAACGGCGATGCGAAATGCCACGGCCCCTCCCCCCCGGCAAAACTCCCCAAATTCCACCCATTCGCCCCACCGGCCGGTGGAACGTGAAACCTATGAAAGCACTCTCCCGTCAGCTTGTAAATGGGTCAATCGGTGCCGTTGACGAACCCCCATGTCAGCGCCAAAAGCGCGCCTGCCCTTGTCCTGCTTTCCCGTCCCGGACTAGCCTTCCAATAGCCGGTCTTCCCCTACACAGCTCACCAATCAGCGGGCCTCTCCGGCATGGGCCGGCGAGGAGGAGCAGCACATGGCACGGATCCTGATGGTCGTCTCGGCCGCAGATTCACTGACGATGAAGGACGGGACGGAGCATCCCACCGGCTTCTGGGCCGAGGAGCTGGTCACCGCGCACCGGCTGCTCACCGAGGCCGGCCACACCGTGAACATCGCGACGCCCGGCGGCAAGAAGCCCACCGTGGACGCCATCAGCCTCGACCCGCAGAGCGCGGGCGGCCAGGCCCAGGCGGACGATTTCGCCGCCTACCTCAAGGAGATCGAGCCGGAGCTGTCCGCGCCGCTGGTGCTCTCCGAAGTCAGCGCGGACCATTACAACGCGATCGTGCTGCCCGGCGGCCACGGGCCCATGGCGGACCTCGCCTCGGACGCCAACCTCGGCCGGCTGCTGGTGGAGGCGGACCGGGAGGGCATCATCATCGCCCCGTTCTGCCACGGCCCCGCTGCCCTGCTCAGCGCCACCAACGACACCGGGGATTTCGCTTTTGCGGGCAGGAACCTGACCGTCTTCACGGACGAAGAGGAACTGGGCGGCGGCACCGGCGACAACACTCCGTGGCTGGTCGAATCCACGCTGCGGGACGCCGGCGCGGTCGTGCAGGCAGGTCCCGCGTGGCAGCCCAACCTGGTCCGCGACGGCAATCTGATCACCGGGCAGAATCCGGCCTCCAGCGAGATCGTGGCCAGGGAAGTCCTCGCCGCGCTCGGCCCGGCCCCGGAGGCCGCGCAGGACGACGAGGCCGACGACGAATTGGACGAAGACATCCAGTAGCATCCAGCAGCACTCGCAGAAGGAGCGACACAATGCGACGAGTCACCTCCGGCCTGTTCCACTCGGTCGACGGCGTGGTCCAGTCCCCCGACCAGTGGCAGTTCGACAGCTTCGACGAGGAGCTCGGCGCCGGCATGGGCGACTTCATGAACCGGTCCGACACCGTCATCCTGGGCCGCACCACCTACGAGGAATGGGCCGGCTACTGGCCCACCGCCACCGACGAGTTCGGCGGGTTCATCAATCCGGTGCAGAAGTTCGTCGCCTCCCGGACGCTCAGCGGCGACCTCGAGTGGCAGAACTCGCAGCTCATCGACGGCGGCCTGGAGGACTTCGTCCGCGAGCTGAAGCAGGGCGCCGGCGGCGACATCGCCGTCTGCGGCAGCATCTCCGTGGTCCGCCAGCTGCTCTTCGCCGGCCTCCTCGACTCCCTCACGCTGATGCAGCATCCCGTCGTCGCCGGCAAGGGCAAGCGCCTGTTCGAACCCGGCGATCCCACCACCCGCCTGGTCCTGCAGGACTCGCAGGTCACCAGCAAGGGCAACGTGATCATGCAGTACGGCCTGCGCGGCGAGAACCTCAACTAAACAACGACGGCGGAAGGCAGCTTCGCGGATGGGCTTCAGGAGCGCGCTGTTCGCCTCGCGCTATGACTCGGCCACCCGCCACATGGAGGAGACCGAGCTCGGACGCCGCCGGGCGGCACTGCTGGCCGGGCTGACCGGCGACGTGCTCGATGTCGGGGCCGGGACCGGCGCGAACCTGCCGTACTTCCCGCCGTCGTGCACGGTCACCGCCGTGGAACCGGACCCGCACATGCGCCGGCGGCTCGAGGAGAAGGTCGCCTCGGGTGCCGCCGGCGCTGCAGTCTCCGTCTCCGACGGCTCGGCCGAGGCCCTGCCCGCCGCGGACGGAACCATCGACGCCGTCGTCTTCACCCTCGTGCTCTGCACCGTCCCCGACCAGCCCGCCGCACTCGCCGAAACCCGGCGCGTCCTCAAACCCGGCGGCCGGCTGCTCTTCCTCGAACACGTCCGCGGCATCGGCCGGCACGCCAAGGCCCAGAACCTGCTGCGGCCCCTCTGGTCCTTTGCCGCCCAGGGCTGCCAAATCAACCGGGACACCCCCGCCGCCATCGCCGCCGCCGGCTTCGCCGTGGACCTGCAGGAGCAGTTCAGCCTCGACCCCGCGTGGCTCCCCGTCAACCCGTTCGTTGTAGGCACCGGGACTGTCACATAGCAGCAGGCGCTCTTAGGCCGGAGAAATTCGGCAGCGGGCGATCGTAATTCGGTACCTGCTATATGCATTTCTGCCAATCGCGGGATACTGGTTAAACATTAAATGCAGTCTCATCCGTCCTGGAGGACCAAAATGACTGAGAATAATTTGCCTTCAATCGGTCCGAAACGTGATGCAAAGGCGCAGGCGAAAGCGGATAAGGCCTACAAGAAGGCCACACGCCCTTGGTACAAAAAGAAGCGGTTCATCTTTCCCTTGGCTCTCGTCGCCCTCATCGCAGTCATCACCGCTATGAGCGGAGGCGGCGGCTCGGACAACACAGCCAATAATGCGTCAACGACGAACAACAACACTCCTGCCGCTGAAAACCCCGACGATCCAGCACCGGCAGAAGCACCAGCGGAAGACCAAGCAGAGGAGCCAGCTTTCCCGGGCGCGCAGTCCAGCGACGTGATTGGGCAGGCTGGAGATGAGCTCAAGCTCGGCGACGTGGCCGTCACGTCTTCGGCGTTGGCGGCAGGCGACGCCACTTTTGGCGAGACGTTGTGCACCACAGTAAAGGTTGCCAACAATTCCTCGGAAACCATAGATTTCAACATTTTCGACTGGAAAATGCAGTCCCCAGGCGGCACGATTCTCAACACGTCTATCACCGGCACCGACAACTCAATTTCCACCGGCCAAATTGCCCCTGGCGGCAGCGCCAACGGCGACGTCTGCTTCGACGCGAAAGATGCCCAAGAAGGCCAGTACATCGTCTTGTACGAACCGATTCTGTCGTTCTTCTCAGATCGAGCTGCTTGGATCAATAAGTAACGTCAAATCATCAGGCTGAAGGCGCAGTCCCGCCGACGGGACTGCGCCTTCCTCCATTGCATGCCAAGGCTTCGAACTGGAATTTTTCCACGGCACAAGCCCCAATCTGGTCCGTTGTCCGGTTGACGGGCCGCACTTAGAATGACGACCACCATGAGCTGCTCCGGCGCATTGCGCTGGACCGTGACCGGGCGGGGCGCCTGAGGACCGCGGGTCCGATGTGAGGTGCACATCCGGCAGCGCCGGAAACGGCGAGAGCCATCCACGGTTGGAGCAGGGGCGGCGGCCCCTTGGCACGGAACGGGCAGACCGATGAACACAGGTCAATTTGGGGACGAGGACGGCGGGATCGACCGACTCCTGGCGGAACTGGAGGAACGGATCGCCGGCTCGGTGATCCAGCCGCAGGATCCGGGGTATGACGATGCCCGCGCGGTGTGGAACGGCATGATCGACCTGCGTCCGCGGGCGGTTGTCAGGGCCGGGGCGGTTTCTGATATCGACGCCGTGCTCGACGCGGCCAGGCGCAGCGGCCTGCCGCTGGCCGTGCGCGGGGGCGGGCACAACATCGCGGGGCACAGCAATGTCGAGGGCGGTCTCGTCCTGGACCTGGGCCCGCTGCGGCGCGTGGAGGTCGATGCGGGGCGCCGGCTGGTGACCGTGGGTCCCGGCGCGACGCTGAGAGATGTCGACCAGGCGACGGCTCCGCACGGGCTGGCCGTGCCGCTGGGAGTGATCAGCTCGACGGGAGTTGCCGGGCTGACCCTCGGCGGCGGGGTGGGCTGGTTGACCCGTTCCAACGGACTGAGCCTGGACAACCTCGACTCCGCCGACGTCGTCACCGCCTCCGGGGAGCACCTGCGTGCGAGCGAGCAGGAGAACCCGGAGCTGTTCTGGGGGCTGCGCGGCGGGGGCGGGAACTTCGGCGTCGTTTCCTCCTTCACCTTCCGTGCCCGGCCGCTTCCGGCCGGCGTGCTGGGCGGCAACTTCTTCTACCGCCCGGAACACTGGAAGAGCGCGCTAGGTGCCTTCGACCGGTGGACGCAGGACCTGCCGGAAGAGATGAACCCGATTACTTCCTTCCTGGTCCTCCCGCCCGAGTTCGAAATGGGCGACGCCCCGTGGATGGTCGCCGGTTTCGCCTGGTCCGCGGAGAACCACGAGCCCGGCCTCGAGCTCATCGAACGGCTGCGCCAGGCCGCACCGCCGGACGCCGAAGAGGTCGGTCCCGTCGCCTGGCTGGAGTGGCAGTCTGCGATGGACAGCCTCTTCCCCAAGGGCTCGCGCGGATACTGGAAGAACGTCTCATTCTCGCGGCTGGACGAAGAGGCCATCGACGTCCTGGTCGGCTTCGCTTCCGAGGTGACGTGGGCCGGGACCGGAATCGACATCCACCACATGCAGGGGACCTTCGGGCGCGTCCCGGAGGAGGCGACAGCGTTTCCCAACCGCGCGGCGAAGTACTGGCTGAACATCTACGGGTTCTGGCAGGACGCGGCGGAGGACGCGCGGCTGAGCGACTTCGCCCGGAAGGCCCACGCCAGCATGCAGCCGTTCGCCGAGCACGGCCAGTACGTCAACTTCCTCGGGGCCGAACGCGGCCAGGACATGACCGAGGCGGCCCGCCAAGCCTACGGGCCGGCGACCTACGAGCGGTTGGTCGCGCTGAAGAACCGCTTCGACCCGGACAACCTGTTCCGGCTGAACCACAACATCGTGCCGGCGCCCGCCTGAACCCCCGTCGTCGTTCCCTTGGCGTTGTCCTGTCTGAGTACGGCTAGGCCCGGAGCAGCGCGTCCTTCTGCTGCCGGGACATGTCTGTGCGGCCGCCGCAGTTCGCGCAGATCGAGTAGTACTTGCGGCCGGTAGTGAAGAGCGGGACGAAGAAGACCGTGAACTTGCCGGACTCCTCGATGATGCGGTGCGGCCCGTACACGCCGCAGTAGGCGCAGGATCCGGGCCGCATGGTCAGGATGCGGGGCCGCCGGGTGAATCCGAACAGGATAAACAAAACGCTGCTCCTTGCTGGGCGGCAGGAAAAGGACCGGCCCGGCACCCCCCAAACAATCTGGTTCGTGCCGGGCCGGAGTCTGTAGTGGCCTGCGGGGTCAGAGACCGAACTTGTCCCCCAGGCCGCCGAGCTTCTCTCCCAGTCCACCGGGGAGCTTGCCGAGCAGGGCGTTGACGTCGATGCCCAGGTTGGACAGCAGGCCCGAGTCGCGCTCCGTGTCCACCTGGTCCGGCAGCTGCTGGTCCGCCTGATCCGCTTTGCCGGTCTCGCCGGTGGACCTCAGGAGGTCGAGGATCTGCTGCTTGTCGATCTGCATTACGCGCTCCTTGAGCATCAGATGATCAGGACGCTTACTACTCTGGCGAGGGCGGCGGCGGATGACAACCCCTTTTGCCAACTCCGGCCCCCTGAACCGCAAAAAACGGGCGCTCAGGCCTTGGCCACCACGTGCTCGCGCAGCGCGGGCATGATGGTTTCGCCGTAGACCCGCAGCGTCTCTTCCTTGTTGTCGTGCTGCAGGTAGCCGGCGAACTGGGTGACGCCGAGCGCCTTGAGCTTCTCCAGCTTCTCGATGTGCTGCTCCGCCGTGCCGAGGACGCAGAACCGATCGACGATCTCGTCCGGGACAAACAGCGTGTGGACGTTCCCGGCCCGGCCGTGCTCGTTGTAGTCGTAGTCCTGGCGGCCGGCGATGTAGTCGGTCAGGGCCTGCGGCACGGCGGAGTCCGAGCCGTACTTGGCCACGATGTCCGCCACGTGGTTGCCGACCATGCCGCCGAACCACCGGCACTGGTCCCGCATGTGTGCCACGTCCGAGCCGACATACATGGGCGCGGCGACGCAGAACTTGACGGCCATCGGGTCCCGGCCGGCGTTGGCCGCGGCCGTGCGGACCGTCTGGATCATCCATTCGGCGATGTCCACGTCGGCCAGCTGCAGGATGAAGCCGTCCCCCACCTCGCCCGCGAGCTTCAGCGCCATCGGGCCGTAGGCGGCGACCCAGACCTCCAGCCGGGACCCCTTGCTCCAGGGGAACTGGAGGGTGGCCCCCTTGTACTCGACCGGGCGGGAGTTGCCCAGCTCGCGGATCACGTGGATGGCCTCGCGCAGGGTCTTCAGGGTGGTCGGCGCGCCGTTGATCACCCGCACCGCCGAGTCGCCGCGGCCCACCCCGCAGACCGTCCGGTTGCCGTACATCTCGTTCAGCGTGGCGAAGGTCGACGCCGTGACGGTCCAGTCCCGGGTGGCGGGGTTGGTGACCATCGGCCCCACCTTGATGGTGCGCGTCTCGGCGAGGATCCGGCTGTGGATCACGTAGGGCTCCTGCCAGAGCAGGTGCGAATCGAAGGTCCAGACGTAGTCGAACCCGTGCTCCTCGGCCCTCTTCGCCAGCGCTACCGTGCGGGCGGCCGGCGGGTCGCACTGGAGTACCGTTCCGAATTCCATTCACTCGCTCCTAGATCAGGTACTGGCTGGGATCACGCCGCAGGAACCGGCCGTGCGTCTTGCTGCCCAGGTACTGGTCGCCGTCGACGATGATGCGGCCGCGGGACAGGACGGTGTCCACGTGGCCGTCGATCTCAAAGCCTTCCCAGGCGGAATAGTCCATGTTCATGTGGTGGGTTTTCTCCAGGCCGATGGAGGTGTGCCCGGCGGGGTCGTAGATGACGACGTCGGCATCGGCTCCCGGGGTAATCGCACCTTTCCTGCCGTACATCCCGAACATGCGCGCCGGCGTCGTACTGGTGATCTCCACCCAGCGCTCCAGCGAGATCCTGCCGTCCACCACGCCCTGGTACAGCAGGTTCATCCGGTGCTCCACCCCGCCGATGCCGTTGGGGATCTTGGAAAAGTCCCCCACGCCCATGTCCTTCTGCCCCTTCATGCAGAACGGGCAGTGGTCCGTGGACACCATCTGGAGTTCGTTGGTGCGCAGCGCCTGCCACATGTGGTCCTGGTGGTGCTCGTGCTTGGAGCGCAGCGGCGTGGAGCAGACCCATTTGGCGCCCTCGAAGCCGGGGGCGCCGAGCTGGTCCTCCAGCGACAGGTACAGGTACTGCGGGCAGGTTTCCCCGAAGACGTTCTGGCCGTTGCTCCGGGCTGCGGCCAGCTGCGCGACGGCCTGCTTGGCGGAGACGTGGACGACGTAGAGCGGGGCGCCGGTGAGGTTGGCCAGCATGATGGCGCGGTGGGTGGCCTCCTCCTCCATCTGCCAGGCGCGCGCGACTCCGTGGTAGTACGGGTCGGTCTTGCC
Source organism: Arthrobacter sp. USHLN218 (assembly GCF_037144715.1). Taxonomy (NCBI): domain Bacteria; kingdom Bacillati; phylum Actinomycetota; class Actinomycetes; order Micrococcales; family Micrococcaceae; genus Arthrobacter; species Arthrobacter sp. USHLN218. Next base: position 312,080 of record NZ_JBBCYT010000005.1, on the reverse strand, counting down.
CTGCGCGAGGAGCTCGGCGACCATGGCATCGATGGCGGGGCCGTTCTCGGCGTGCATCATGGTCATCAGGCCGGTCTCCGCGCCGACGCGCATGGCCTTGAAGATCTGCGCGTCGTCACTGTAGAAGACGCCCGGGTAGGCCATGAACATCTTGTAGCTGGAGACGCCCTCGCCGATCAGCCCCTCCATGGCCTTGAGCGAGTCGTCGTTGACGTCGCCGATGATCTGGTGGAAGCCGTAGTCGATGGCGCACTCGCCGTCCGCCTTCTCGTGCCAGGACTGCAGCGCGTCCATCACGCGCTCACCGTACTTCTGGATCGCGAAGTCCACGATCGTCGTCGTACCTCCCCAGGCCGCCGCCCGGGTTCCGGTCTCGAAGGTGTCGCTGGCCTCGGTGCCGCCGAAGGGCATCTGCATGTGGGTATGTGCGTCGATGCCGCCGGGAATGACGTACTTGCCCGCGGCGTCCAGCGCCTTGTCCACGGAGGACTTCAGGTCGTGGCCCAGCAGGGCGGACCCGGGGGCCAGCACGGCGGCGATCGTTTCGCCGTCGATCAGGACGTCGGCTGCCGCGCGGCCGGTGGAGCTGACCACGGTGCCGCCGGTAATCAGGGTTGTTGGCATGGCTGCTCCTCCTGCCGCTCGGACCTCTGCTGGTTACGGTGCGACGATCGGCCCGTACGCATCCGGGCGGCGGTCGCGGTAGAACTGCCAGTTGTTGCGCGCGGTCCGGACCAGGTCCATGTCCAGGTCGCGGATCAGCAGTTCCTCCTCCGTGCCGCTGCCCAGCTCGCCGACGTAGTTCCCCTGCGGGTCGGCGACGTAGGAGGTGCCGTAGAAGTTCACCGCCTCGTCTCCGAACTCGTTGGCCTCCGAGCCGACCCGGTTGGGCACCACCACGTAGTAGCCGTTCGCCGCCGCGGCGGTGGGCTGCTCGAGCTCCCACAGGCGGTTGGAGAGTCCGGGCTTGGAGGCGTTCGGGTTGAACACCAGCTGCGCACCGTTGAGGCCGAGGACGCGCCAGCTCTCCGGGAAGTGCCGGTCGTAGCAGATGTTCAGGCCGACCTTGCCCACCGCGGTCTCGAAGACCGGCCAGCCGAGGTTGCCGGGCCGGAAGTAGAACTTCTCCCAGAACTTGTCCACGTGCGGCAGGTGGTTCTTGCGGTACTTGCCCAGGTAGCTGCCGTCCGCGTCGATCACCGCGGCGGTGTTGTAGTAGATCCCGGGCTGTTCCTCCTCGTAGACCGGGAGGATGATGACGATGTGGTGCTCCGCCGCGAGCGTCGAGAAGCGCTCGGTCAGCGGCCCGGGCACCTGCTGCGCGAATTCGTAGTACTTGCGGTCCTGGACGATGCCGAAGTACGGCCCGTGGAAGAGTTCCTGGAAGCAGATCACCTGCGCGCCCTCCGCCGCGGCCTTGCGGACGAAGTCTTCGTGCTTGCGGACCATGGACTCTTCGTCCCCGGTCCAGGTGGTCTGCGTGAGTGCCGCCCTAACGATGGTCATCGACTGCCTCCGATATCCGGTCCTGCGCGCACAAGAACGCGTGCATCGATTCGTGCCTGAAACATTAGCCCCGCGAGGCTGGGAAAACCATGGTCTGGAGGCTTGGATCCTCGCCCGGCGCCGGTTAGCGAGCCTATACTCGGTGCCAGACCCGCCGGTTTCGTATGGCCGGCTCCCGCGGCCTGGATTTAGGCCGCCGGTCGCCGGCCGATGCCGGTTCCTTGCAGAGCGCCCGGCGCTGTTTCCGGATCCTGTCCAACCGTTCCGGACCGCCGCCGGCTGACGAACCGAGGCCCTATGCGCACTCCCGCCGTTTTCCTCCGGACCCTGCCCGTCCTGGCCGCTGCCTCCCTGCTGCTCAGCGGGTGCGGCGGCGGCCCCGCCCCGGCCGGCGCCGGCCCCGACGGCACCGCGGAGGCTACGGCGTCCGGCTTTCCGTTCACCGTGGACAACTGCGGGACCAAGGTGACGGTCAGCGCCCCGCCCGAGCGCGTGGTCACGATCAAGTCCACCAGCACCGAACTGCTGCTCGCCCTCGGACTGGGCGACCGGATCGTGGGAACGGCCTTCGCGGACGGCCCCGTGCCGGAGCGGTGGCGGCAGGACCTCCCGGTGATCGCCGAACAGCTCCCTGCCCAGGAACCGGTGCTGGCGCTGGAGCCCGACTTCGTCTACGCCGGGTGGGAATCGAATTTCTCCGCCGACGGCGCCGGCGAGCGCGCGGCGCTGGGCAAGCTGGGCATCAACACCTACGTCTCCCCCGCGGCCTGCCGGGAGCCGGGTTACCAGCCGGACCCGCTGACCTTCGACGGGCTGTTCGCGGATATTGAGGAGGCCGGCCGGATTTTCGGCGCCGGTGCCCAGGCGGACCGGCTCGTCGCCGAACAGCGCAAGCAGCTCGAGGCTGTAGAGCCGGACGGCAAGGGACTCTCCGCGCTCTGGTACAGCTCCGGGTCCGACACCCCGTATGTCGGCGGCGGCACCGGGGCTCCGCAGCTGGTGATGAAGGCGGCCGGGCTGCGAAACATCGCCGCCGACGTGGACCAGGCGTGGTCGCCGCTGTCCTGGGAAGCCGTCGCGGACCGGAACCCGGACGTGATTGTGCTGGTGGATTCCAGCTGGAGCAGCGTCAAGAAGAAGATCGGCGTGCTGGAGCAGCATCCGGTGATCTCGCAGCTGGACGCGGTCAAGGAGGCCCGGTACTTGGTGGTGCCGTTCGCGGCCTCCGAGGCCGGCGTCCGCAGCGTCGAAACGGTCCAGTCGCTGGCGGACCAGCTGGCGAAGCTGGAGGCACCATGAGCCTGCGCGAGCACAGCAGGCAGGAAACAACGACGGCGGTCCCCGCCCCCGCGGCCAGGGCACCGGGGTCGGGGGTGCTGTGGGGCCTGGTCCTGCTGGCCGCGCTGGCTGCCTCGGTGCTGGCCGCCGTCTCGTTCGGGCCGGCCGGCCTCTCGCCGCCGCAGGTCCTCGGTTCCATCCTCCGGCATCTGGGCCTCCGGCCGGAGCTGTCCGGCGCCGCGGGGCTGACGCCGATCCAGGACGCCATCGTCTGGGAGCTGCGGCTGCCACGGCTGCTCACCGCGGCGCTCGTCGGAGCCGGCCTGGCCGTCAGCGGCGCGGTCATGCAGGCGCTCACGCGGAATCCGCTGGCCGATCCGTACCTGCTCGGGCTGAGCTCCGGAGCGTCGCTCGGCGCCGTCGCGGTCCTCCTGCTGGGTGCCGCCGTGCTGCTGCCGGTGGCCGCGTTCGCCGGCGCGATGGCGGCGATGGTGCTCACTCTCGGACTGGCGTCGGCCCTCGGCGTCATCACGCCGACCCGCACCGTGCTCGCCGGCCTGGCCGTCTCCGCACTGGCCGCGGCGCTGACGTCCTTCATCATCTTCTTCTCCGCGCAGGGCGACTCCTACCGCGAGGTGCTCAGCTGGATGATGGGCTCGCTGTCCGCCGCCAGCTGGAGCTCGGTCGCGCTCGCCGGCATCGCCTTCGCGGCGGCGGGGCTGCCGGTGCTGCTGGCCGGCCGGATCCTCGATGGCTTCGCCTTCGGCGACACGGCGGCGGCGGTCCTCGGGCTCAACGTCAGCGCCGTCCGCTGGCTCCTGCTCGGCGGAACGGCGGTGCTCACCGGGGCCATGGTCTCGGTCAGCGGCTGCATCGGGTTCGTCGGCCTAATCCTGCCGCACGCCGTCCGGCTGCTGACCGGCGCACGGCACCGCGCCCTGCTTCCGCTGAGCGCCCTGGCCGGGGCCGTCTTCATGGTCTGGGCGGACACCTTGGCCAGGACGCTGTTCGACCCGCGGGAAATCCCCGTCGGCATCATCACCGCCCTGCTCGGCGCCCCGGTCTTCATCGCCATGCTCTGGCACAGGAGGGACGCGGCATGAGCCTCCGCGGAACGGGCCTCGAATTCCGGGCGGGCGGCACGCTGATCCTCGACGGGGTGGACTGCACCGTCCCGGCCGGTTCCGTCACCGGGCTGCTGGGACCCAACGGCGCCGGCAAGACGAGCCTGCTCCAGCTGCTGGCTGCCGTCGCAGCGCCGCAGGCCGGCACAGTCCTGCTGGACGGTGCCGACCTGCACCGCCTGCCGCGGAGGGAACGCGCCCGCAGACTGGCCTTCGTCGAGCAGAGCGCCGCCACCGACCTGCCGCTGACCGTGCTGGACGTAGTGCTGCTGGGCCGGATGCCCTACCGATCCCTGCTGGCCGGCACCGGCAGCGAGGACCTGCGCGTCGCCGGCCGCAGCCTTGGCTCGGTGGGGATGGAAGCGTTCGCCGGCCGCCGGTACTCCACCTTGTCCGGCGGCGAGCGCCAGCGGGTACAGCTGGCCAAGGCCCTCGCCCAGGAACCTGAGGTGCTGCTGCTCGACGAGCCCACCAACCACCTGGACGTAAGCGCCCAGCTGTCCACCATGGACCTGGTCCGGAACCTGGCCGCTGAAGGCGTGGGCGCGCTGGCCGCCCTGCACGACATCAACATCGCGGCCGCCTATTGCGACCACCTCATCGTGCTGCACCGGGGCCGGGTCGCGGCGGCCGGACCGCCCGGCGACGTCCTGACTCCTGCCCTGATCCGCCGGATCTACGGGGTGGACGCCGTCGTGCTCGACCACCCGCTCACCGGCAGGCCGCTGGTGGCCTTCAGCCCGTTGCCGGAGGCCGCGGCGCCCGCACCTTCGATCTCAGCGCCCGAGCGCACCGCTTCATCGTCGGATCCCGCACCGCGGCCCGCCTCGGCTGATTCCGCGCCGCGCGAACCGTCCGCCAGTCCGGCCTCGTAGCCCTGCCGGAAGCCTTCCCGCCGGCCCGCCTCGAAGCCTTCTTGCCGTCCTGCGTCCATCGCCTCGGCCGTGCCGAGGCGGAACATGTCCTGCTCCGCGGACCGGATGAGTGCAGCCGCACTCGCCTCCCCGAGGCTCGCCCCGCCGTCGTTATTCACCGCCGCGACCAGCCTGCCCAGCCCGCGCACCACGGCCACGGGGCAGCCGCTCGTCTTGCCCTTGACCAGGTCCGCGGCGGACGCGATCTCGTCCGCAACGGCGGTGACTGTGGCATTCAGCCGCCGGCCGGCGCTGTCCACGGAACCGCGGAGGTCCGCCAGCGCGGCCAGCCCGGCGACGCCGATCGCGGCGTCCGTCTGCCCGTTCCGCCAGGGCCTGCCGAGGGTATCCGTAATGACGACGCCGACGTTCACGCCGCAGCGCCGGTGCAGTTCCGCGCGGAGGGCGCGGGCGCTGGCGTCCGGTTCCAGCGGCAGCAGCAGGACCGTCCCCTCCGGCGTATTGCTGGCATCCACGCCGGCCGCGGCCGAGACGATTCCCAGCCGGTTCTCCACGATCCGGGTCGCGCCGTTCTCATGCGCACGCGTCGCGACCACCCGGACCGTCTCCGCGGTGATCGCCTCTTCCCGGTCCGCCGCCGGCAGCAGCCGGCCCTCCGCCTTGGACACGATCTTGGACGTCACGGCAAGGATGTCGCCGTCCTTCAGGTCCCCGCCCGCGGCCGCCTCGATGATGGCGGCAAGGTCGTCGCCGGCGGTGATTTCGCCGATCCCCTCGACCGCGAAGACCGACAGCGCGCGCGGACTCATCGGGTCAGCGCCGGGATGACGTTGGCGCCGAAAACCTCGATCCACTCGCGCTGGTTGCGGCCCACGTTGTGCAGGTAGATCCGGTCGAAGCCCAGATCGGCGAACTTCTGGATGGCGGCGCGGTGCACGTCCGGGTCTTCGGAGATGACCATCCGGCCCTCGAAGTCCTCGGGGCGGACGAGCTTGGCCATCTGCTCCAGCTCGAACGGCGAGCGGATGTCCGCCTTGGGGAACTTCATGCCGCCGTTGGGCCACTCGGTCATCGCATTGGACAGCGCCTCCTCGTACGTCGGCGCCCAGCTCAGGTGCAGCTGGAGCACCTTCGGCATGCCGGACGGATCCTTGCCCGCTTCCTTGGCCCCGGCGTCGAACCGGTCGAAGAGCATCCCCACCTTATCCAGCGGCGCCCCCACGGTGATCAGCCCGCCGGCGTGCTTGCCCGCGCGCTTGGCGGTGACCGGGCCCGCGGTGGCCACCAGGATTTCCGGCGGCACCTCGGGCATGGTCCACAGCCTCGTCGACTCCAGCTTGTAGTAGGTGCCGCTGTGCCGGACGTCCTTGCCCGCCAGCGAGCCCGCGAAGAGCTTGTTGATGATCTCGATCGCCTCGAACATCCGGTTGATCCGCTCCGGCGGCTCCGGCCAGTACTGCGCCACGATGTGCTCGTTCAGCGCCTCGCCGGAGCCCAGCCCCAGCCAGTGCCGGCCCGGATACATGGCGGCAAGCGTGGCCGAGGCCTGCGCGACCATCGCCGGATGCCAGCGGAAACTCGGGCAGGTCACGCCCGGCCCGATGTCCCCCGTGGTCCGTTCCCCCAGGGCGGTGAGCACGTTCCAGACGAAGGCCGACTCGCCCTGCGCCGGCACCCAGGGCTGGAAGTGGTCCGCCGCCATGACCCCGGAGAATCCGTTCCGCTCCGCATGCTCGGACAGCGCCACCGCCTCGGTGGGGTGGAACTGCTCGAGCATGGCCGCGTAGCCGACGGTCAGTGACTTTGCCATGACGGCATGATTCCACCCGGGGGTTGGGGAAACAATAGTGCCGCCTGCCCGGGACACGAGGGCCAGTCATAGCTTATTGCTATACCTAGGGGGCTCGTCTTACTTGTAGCGTATGTGCGCGCAATTCTAGGATCGCAGTGACCTGCCGCACATTGCGGCCGGAATCGTCTTCAGATCACTGACTTCGAGGAGGAAGCCCGTGTCGCTCCCGCTCCAGAAAAGCGCGCCTCCGCGCAGCGCGGTACGCCGCGTCGCCGGCGCCAGCCTTGCCGGCAATGCCATCGAATACTACGACTTTTCCATTTACGGGCTGGCGGCCGCACTCGTCTTTCCCCAGCTGTTCTTCCCGGACAATGACCCGTTCATTGCCACGTTGGCCACGTTTGGCACGCTCGCGGTCGGGTACATTTCCCGCCCATTGGGGGCCGTGGTGTTCGGGCACTTCGGTGACAGGATCGGCCGCAAGCCGATGCTGGTCATCACCTTGCTCCTGATGGGTGTCGCGACCCTGGCGATCGGCCTGCTGCCGACCTTCGAGCAGGTGGGCATCTGGGCGGCGGTCATGCTGACCGGGCTGCGGTTCCTGCAGGGTATCGCCTTCGGCGGCGAGTGGGGCGGGGCCATCCTCATGGCCTTCGAGTACGCCCCCGAAAACAGGCGTGGCCTGTTCGCCGCGATCCCCCAGGTGGGACCGGCTACCGGTGCGCTGCTCGGCAACGCCGTGTTCCTCCTGGTCACCCTGATGCCACAGGACCAACTGCTGTCCTGGGGCTGGCGCGTGCCCTTCCTCTTCAGCTTCGTCCTAGTCATCGTCGGCATGTTCATCCGGCTCAAGATCGCCGAATCCCCCGAGTTCCAGGCCACCAAAGAGCGGGGCCGCGACGTCAAGGTGCCGATTGCCTCGGTCCTCAAGAACAACCTCCGGGCGGTGCTCCTGGTTGCCGGCGGCTTCCTCGGCTTCGGCGCCTTTTCCGTCGTCGTCATGACTTACCTGGTCGGCTACAGCCAGAAGGACATGGGGATCCCGGCGTCAACCATGCTGACCTTCACCATGATCTCCTTTGCCATCCAGATTCCCATGATCCTCTTCTCCGGGCATCTCTCCGACAAGTACGGCCGCCGCGGCCTCATCATCATCGGCTCCGTGGCCGCCATCGTCGCGATCTTCTTCATGTTCTGGGCAGTCTCCACGGCCCAGCCGCCCCTCGTCGGCGTCGCATATGCCGTTGGCTTCGGCTGGCTCTACACCATCTGCTACGGCCTGCAGCCTGCCCTCTTTGCCGATGCGTTCCCGGCCGAAGTCCGCTTCACCGGCATGTCGCTGGGTTACCAGCTGGCAAACGTCGTCGGCTCCGGTTTCACGCCCATGATCGCCACCTGGCTGCTCCACTCGACGGGGAACCTCTACGCCGTGCCGGTCTTCGTCGCCGCCACCCTGGCCATCTCGCTGATCTGCCTGGTCCGCCTCGCCGTGCTCGCCCAGGCGCGAAAGTCACAGGAGGGCTTGTTCGATCCCCGGGACTCCGTGCCTGTCGCAGCCAACTAGTCGGTCCACCGCCTCTTTCCGGAAGGAAACCATGAACTTCGAACACATCACCCTCGGCCAGCGAGTGCTCTTCGGCACGGGCAAGGCCGCGGAACACGTCGCCAAGGAGGTGGTCCGGCACGAAGCCCGCCGGATCATGTGCATCTCCTCGGAATTCGAGCGGAGCCTTGCCGATAAGGCCCTTGCTTCCATCGACGTGGCGCTATGGCATTCCGACGTCGTCCAGCACGTCCCCGTCGAGACGGCGGAGAAGGCCCGCCAGGCCGCCGCCGACGCCGGCATCGACCTGATCGTCTGCGTCGGAGGCGGCTCCACGACGGGCCTGGCCAAGGCGGTCGCGCTGACGAGTGGCATCCCGATCATCGCGGTCCCCACGACCTATGCGGGGTCCGAGGCAACGAACGTCTGGGGCCTGACGGAAGGCGCGACCAAGACCACCGGCATCGATGACAAGGTCCTGCCGGCCGCGGTGATTTACGACGCCGAACTGACCATTGGGCTGCCGGTCGCCTTGTCCGTGTCGTCGGGTTTGAACGCGCTCGCGCATTGCGTCGATTCGCTGTGGGCGCCGAAAGCGGACCCGATCAACCAGGCGCTCGGGGCGGAAGGCGTCCGCGCCCTGGCCGACGGTCTCCCCCGCATCGCCCGGAATCCCCACGACATGAAGGGACGCGAGACGGCGCTCTACGGCGCCTACCTCGCCGCGGTGGCCTTCGCCTCCGCCGGTTCGGGCCTGCACCACAAGATCTGCCATGTCCTGGGCGGGACCTTCAACCTGCCCCACGCGGAAACCCACGCGACCGTGCTGCCCTACGTGCTCGCATTCAACGGCCCGGCTGCGCCCGATGCGGCCGCCCGCCTGTCGGCCGCCCTAAGATCCGGCATGGCCGACGTCTCTGCGTCCGAAGGGCGTGCCGGCACGGCTGAGGACGCCGTGAGCCTGCTCAATGAACTCCGGAGCCGGCTCGACGCGCCCGTCGCGCTGCGGGACTACGGCTTCACGGAAGCGGACATCCCCGAAGCGGTCCGCCGCGTGATCGCGGCCGCACCGCCGTCGAACCCCGCAGCGGTGACCGAGGAAAGCATGACGGAACTCATGCGCGCGGCCCTCGCCGGCGAAGTCCCGGCCGTCCGTGCCCTTGCCACCGCCTGAACCAGAGGAGAACTGACCATGAGCAGCACTGCCGACACCCACCAGCCGGCCACCGGGCAGGTCGCCGCCGAGCAGACGGCGGTGGAGGAAAACCTGATCGCTACCGTCCTCGCGTCCTTCGACAACACCCCTGATCCCCGGCTCAAGCAGGTGATGCAGTCGCTGGTGGCCCATCTGCACGCGTTCATACGCGACGTCCGGCTGACCGAGGCGGAGTGGAACAAGGCCATCGAATTCCTCACCGCCGTCGGGCACATCACCGACGACCGCCGCCAGGAATTCATCCTGCTCTCCGACGTCCTCGGCGCCTCGATGCAGACCATCAACGTCAACAACCCGACTTGCACCGGCAGCGCCGTCGCTACCGAAGCCACGGTGTTCGGGCCGTTCTTCGTCGACGACGCACCCGAGATCCCGAACGGCGGCGACATCGCCGGCGGCGCCCCGGGCCAGCCCTGCTGGATCGAAGGAACGGTCACCGATACCGAGGGCAACCCGGTGCCGAACGCGAGGATCGAAGTCTGGGAAGCCGACGAGGACGGCTTCTATGACGTGCAGTACGACGATAACCGGGTCGCCGGTCGGGCGCACCTCTTCGCCGACGAGGACGGCAAGTACTCGTTCTGGGGCCTGACGCCGACCCCTTACCCGATTCCGCACGACGGCCCGGTCGGGCGGATGCTCGAGGCCACCGGACGCTCGCCGATGCGGGCCTCGCACCTGCACTTCATGGTCACCGCCGAGGGGCTGCGCACCCTGGTCACGCACATCTTTGTCCGCGGCGACGAGCTGCTGAAGTCGGACACGGTCTTCGGCGTCAAGGAGTCGCTGGTCAAGGACTTCGTCCAGCAGCCGGCCGGAACGCCGACTCAGGACGGCCGCGCCTTGGCTTCCGGCTGGACCCGCGCCCGCTTCGACATCGTGCTCGCCCCGGCCGGCGCCGAGCCCGCGCACGCCGGCTGATCCCGGCAGCCACCCACGTACCGCCCCCGAAAGGAAATCATGGAAAAGCACCACACGCACGAAGAGACGTTCGCGGAAGGACTTCAGATCCGCAAGGAAGTGCTCGGCGCAGCGCACGTGGAGAAGTCGATGGCGAGCGTCAGCGACTTCGCCCGCCCCATCCAGGAACTCGTGACGGAATACTGCTGGGGCGCCACCTGGTCCCGCCCCGGACTGGAGCGCCGGGACCGCAGCCTGGTCAACCTGGCGATGCTGACCGCCCTGAACCGCGGCCATGAACTCTCCGTGCACGTCAAGGGCGCCATCAACAACGGCGTCACCCCCGAGGAGATCAGGGAGGTGCTCTTGCAGACCGCGATCTACGTGGGCGTCCCGGCCGCCTTGGAGTCCTTCCGGATCGCCGAAGCCACCATGAAGGAGATGAGCGTCAATGTCTGATGCGGCCAAGCCACGGATCGGCTTCATCGGCCTGGGCAACATGGGGACCCCGATGTCCCGCCGGCTGGCCGAAGCCGGGTTCTCCGTGACCGGCACGGACCTCGCCGAGGAAAACCGTGCCCGGCTCGCGCACGCCGGCGGAACCGCCGTCGAAACCGCCGTCCAAGTCGCCGCGGCATCGGACGTCCTGGTCCTGATGCTGCCCAACTCGTCCATCGTCGAATCCGTCCTGATCGACGACGGCGTCGCTGCGGCTTTGTCCGCGTCCGCCGTCATTGTGGACATGAGTTCCTCGGAGCCGCTACGGACCAGGGCCCTCGCCGAGCGGCTGGCCGCCGAGGGTCTCGCGCGGCTCGTCGATGCACCCGTCTCCGGAGGCGTCGGCGGGGCGGAAAAGGGAACGCTGACCATCATGGCCGGCGGCGATGCGGCGGTCGTCGAGTCGCTCTCGCCGATCTTCTCCGTGCTGGGCAGGGTTCGCCATACCGGCGCCGTCGGCTCCGGACACGCTTTGAAGGCCCTGAACAACCTGCTCTCCGCCACCCATCTCCTCGCGACTTCCGAAGCCATGGTCGCCGGCCAGGAATTCGGCCTGGACCCGGAAACCATGCTCGAGGTCTTCAATTCCTCCAGCGGACGCAGCGGCTCCACCGAAAACAAATGGCCGAATTTCGTCCTCACCGGCCGGTATGACTCCGGCTTCGGGCTGGGGCTGATGCTCAAGGACATGCGCATCGCTACCCAGCTGGCGGAAGACATCGAGCGGCCGAGCCTGCTGGGCAACTCCGCCGTGGAGCTGTGGACCAAGGCGGCGGCCGACCTCGATGTCGCGGCCGACCATACCGAGATCGCCCGCTGGGCCGGCCACAAAGACAAAGGCTGAGACGCCCATCGCGCACTTCACGCAAACTGCCCGGCCAGCTGCTTCAGCTGGCCGGGCAGTTTTTTGTTCCCGCTTTTTGGATGGTCGCTGGTCTTCGCTGCCGTCCGGGTGGTCCCGCCCAAGGGGTAGGGCGTTGCTGCGGGGTACGCAGCACACGACCGCGCCGGACTCCCTGACGGGGTCCGGCGCGGTTTCCCTTGTCCGGCTAGTGGCTGTGGCTGATGACCTGGTGGAGCTTGGCGGGTCCCTTGGCCTCGAACTCGCGCGTCTGCCGTTTGGTTTCCGCCTCGTACGTATCGACGTCGCCGCGGTGGCGGGCGATCAGGCGGCGGCGGGCAGAGGGAGCCACGTGGCACAGCCCGGGAACGTCGGCATTGTCCCGGCAGTCGATGCCGCCGGAGGCCGGCGCTACCGCCCGCAGGTTTTCCCCGCTCAGGGCGAGCCCCTTGCTGGTGTACCGCCGTCGGGCTTCACCCGCGCAGGCCGGGCACTCCATGCTGGCCGGCGCCGGCGTGGGCACGTACAGTTCGATGTCCGCCCGGCACTCGGTGCAGCGGTAGTCGAAGAGCAGGCGCGCCATCAGGCGATTTCCTTCAGCGGACCGCCGAAGTCTTCCCAGTCACGCGGGTCGTGGGCGATCCACAGGCTGGCGTCCTCCGTGTCGCGCAGGTGCTTCAGCTTCGCAATGGAGGCGCGTCCTTCGTCGAAGTCCCAGTCCGACGGGTCGACTTCATCCCACTCAACGGCCTCGCGCAGGTGAACGGTGTCGCCGGTGAGGAGAATGTTCTGGGACGGCAGCCGGACCAACGCGCTCAGTTCCCCCGGTGTGTGCCCGGGCGTGTGATGGATGGTGATGGCGCCGTCGCCGAAGAGGTCCTGGCTCGGGGCCGCTACGGTGTGCCAGTCGAACGCCTTGACCTCGTCGGTGAAGTCGGTGGGATTGAAGAGGTGCGAGGTGGAGGGTCCGTGGCCTGCCTGCCACTGCAGTTCCCCCGGGCCGGCGTAGAACCTGGCCTGCGGGAAGAGGTACAGGCCGCCCGCGTGGTCTGCGTGGGTATGCGAGAGAACCACGTGCGTGACGTCCTCCGGCCGGTACCCGAGCTCGGCCAGCTGCCGGTCGATCCGCTGCTCCGGTTCGCCCACGATCATGTCCCGCTCCGGCCGGCCTTCGCCGTAAACCAGTCCCGGATCGTCGCAGACCAACGGGTTCATGCCTGTATCGAACAGGACCAGGCCCTGCTCGTGCTCGATCAGGTATGCGGGAAGCGGGATCCGGACGGTGCCCTCGGCGCCGACCACCAGGTGGGCGGCGTCGATGTCCATCTTCGGGGAATCGAGTCCCCACATGCGCAGGTTGGTCGACGGGGTTTGCTCCCGTTGCCGGGACAGAGGCGTTGCTTGCGTCATTGCGTGCTCCTGGATAGTCGGACTAGTTGATCTGGATTAGCTGATGTTGAGGCCGGCGAGCCACTGCAGCACCGGCGCGAAGACGTCTTTGGTGTTGGCCTCGAAAACCAGGCCGTGCCCGTTGCCCCTGATGCCCAATGACTCGAGCCGCAGGTGCGAGGCGAGGGCCCCCGCCTGGTCCAGGAAAGCCACGGTCTCGGCGTCGTTGTCCGCCCGGCCGGAAGAATCGCCGGAAACCACCAGCACGGGCACGCCGCCGAGCGGTGCGCAGGTGCCCGAGGGCGGTGCTGCATCGCTGGTTGAGGGCGCCAGCGGGACGGCAGTGACGCCGTAGTCCAGCCGTCCGCGGGGTCCGAGGGATCGGTACGGCGGACCGATCGGCTCCACCGCGACCACAGCGCGGACGTTGTGGCGGGCGCGGGCCGCCGCCAGCCAGCCGCCCGCGGCGCCGGCCGAGTGCGTCACGAGCACCGCCGGGCCGGTGCGTTCCAGCAGGTCGGTGATGCGCCGCGCGTCAAGCTCCTGGCTGAGCGCAGTATCGGTCAGCATGCCGGATGACGAAGCCACCAGCGCGTCGAGCTCCGCGGAGCCAGGCGCGCGGCCCCACGGCCAGGCGGCATTCACCGCCGTCGTACTTCCCGCCGTCGTACTTCCCTGCGTCGGACTTCCCCCCTTCGCACTTCCCGCCGTCGTGCTTCCCCCTTCGGGCACGAAAACTGCAGCCGCGCCGGCATAGTCGGGGAAACCAGTGCGCGCCCCCAGCCGCGCCGGATCATACGGCGAGCGCCCGTGCCCGGGCCGGTCCAGCAGGTAGGCGGGGAATCCCTGTTCCACGGCTTGCGGCGCCCAGCCGGGGACGTCGTCAGCCACTCCGAACCAATCGGTGGACTGCCCGCCGCCGCCGTGGACGAAGACGAATGGGCATTTATTAGTCCCGGAAGCCGGGGCCTCCCATTGGACCCAGGCAGGGCCCAGCTGCCAAGCCCCCGTTGCGGAGTCCTGCAGGTCGCCCGGCAGGAAGAACCCGCCGGTCCGCACCGTGCGCGCCAAGGCGCTGTGGTGCGGACCGGCAGCATTTGCATCCATCGCTGCCCTACCCGTCAGACCGCGGGAGTCAGCCGGACGGGCACGAAGTCATGTCCGAAGGCCTGGTAGTTCACGGTCTGGCGCGGTTCCCCGATGAGCTCGATCTTTTCGATCCGCTCCACCATGGCGCGCAGCAAGGTACGGGCCTCCAGCCGGGCCACCTGGTTGCCGGCACAGGTGTGGATGCCGAAGCCGAAGGACAGGTGTCCGCCCTTGAGGTCGCGGTCGACGCGGAACTCGTTCGGGGCGTCGTACTGGCGCGGGTCCCGGCCGGCGCCTAGCCACATAGTGAGGATCTTGGCGCCCTCGGGAATCCGGACACCGCCCAGGACGGTTTCCTTCGCCGCGTACCTACCGCCGTAGCGGGAAGCCGGGTAGAAGCGGATGGCCTCTTCCCAGGCGTTGTCGATCAGGTCCGGATTGGCGCGCAGCTTCTCCCACTCCCCCGGGTGATCTGCGAAGGCGCGGATCATCGAGGCGATCGACGCAGTGGTGGTGTCGAACCCGGCGGCGAAAATCGACTTCAGGATCTGCTGCGCCGTGTGCTCGGAGATCTTCCCCTCGTCCGCCATCGAGTAGAGCTGCCAGCCGATGCCGCCCTCGCGCTGCACGTCGCGGGCGGTGTTGGATTCGACCCATTCCATGGCTTCGGCGCCGCTGGCCAGCTTCTGGGCCTGCAAGTCGCTGGGCGGGCCGAAGACGTTGAAGACGGCGTCCCCGAACTTGAGCAGGAGCTCTCGGCCTTCCTCGGGCAGGCCGAGGACGTCGGGAAAGACCTTCAGCACGTACTTGACCGACAGGTCCGTGTAGGCGTTGATCTCGGCCGGGCCGTCAGACAGCATGCCGTCGAGCAGCTTCTCTGCCTGCGCTTTGAAGTACTCGGACATCTTGGCCAGGTTCTCCGCGTCGAAAACCTTGAAGACGGCGGACTTCGACGCCGTGTGCTCCGGCGGGTCCTCCAAAATCAGCGTGCGGGGGCGAAACGGCGAGGGCGCGTAGAATGGTCGGTCCGTCGAGGAGAACGTCCGCCAGTCGCGCAGCGCTTTCTGGATTTCGGCGAAGCGCGTGATGGCGTAGTAGCCGTACTTCTCCATGTAGACGACGGGAGCGATCTCCCGCTGCTCACCGTCGAGCCGATGGACGTCGTGGAGGGACTCGAGAGCAAAGGCGTCGTAGTCCGAAACCGGCGCCTCAATGATGGTTTCAGTCATGATTGCATTCCTTCAATGGACGGTTTTTAGGGATCAGGAGCCGGCTTGGCGTGCCGCGGGAGGGACACCCGTGGCCATCCAGTCCAGCCGGCGCTGGACACCGACCTGCGCCATCTCCGGATGGGTGAGGACGAAGAATTCATTGGCACGGATGGCGTCCAGCACCTTGTCGGCCACCGCGGAGGGTTCCAGCCCGATCTCGGCGGTCGTGGCCGCCAGCCGCTCCATGACGGCGACCCGTCCGGGCTCGGTTGCCGCCGGCACATCAGCCGGACGGTTGCGCTCGGCGTCGACCATCCTGGTCTTGACCGGCCCCGGGGCCAGGAGCGAGACGCCGACGTTGCTGCCCGCTGTGCGAAGCTCGATCTCCAAGGACTCGCTCATGCCCAGCACGGCGAACTTCGAGGCGCAGTACGGCGTCATCGTCGCCGTGCCCGAGTTGAAGGCAGCGACGGAAGCCGTATTGACGATGTGGCCGCCGCCGTTCGCTTCGAGGATGGGCAGGAACACCCGGCAACCGTTGAGCACGCCGAAGAAGTTCACGTCCATCACCCAGCGCCAAGCCTCCCCCGGGATGCTCAGGAAGCTGCCGCCGGTTTCCACCCCGGCGTTGTTGCAGACGACGTCGATACGGCCGAATTTGGCCAGCACCGCGTCGGCCAGCGCCTGCACCTCCTCGACCTCGCGGACGTCAGTACGGAGGCCCATGACCTCCCCATGGGCAGAGAGTTCGGCGGTTGCCCGATCCAGGGCAGACTGCTCGACGTCGGCAATCGCCACGCGCATGCCTTCCTGCAGGAAGCGCTGCGCCAGGGCGAAGCCGATGCCGCTGGCGCCGCCGGTGACGACGGCCGTCCGTCCGGCAAAGTCGCTGATACCGGCCACGGTTACCACGCTCCAATCAGGGAAGCCGTTTCGAGGGACTTGGGGAAGAGCAGCCGCTTGACCACGGCATCCTCATCGGTGCGGAGCCGCCGGAGCGCAGCCAGGTCCTCCTCCAGCAGGACGGGGTCCGACGAATGGTAGACGAGCCGCTTGTTGTTGCTCGCAGCCGGGTTGACCACCTCGGTGAAGACCCGCCGGCGTTCGCGCGCGTACTCGTCCAGCACGGTGCCTTCCGCCTCGCCCCGGATGACCGCAGCCAGAGCCTCGGCGAGCACGTAGGTATCGAACAGCCCGCTGGTCAGCCCCAGGCCGCCGGTGGGATTGGTTGCGTGGGCGGCGTCACCGGCCAGCAGCACCCGCCCCGAGCGGAACGACGCGGCCGCGCGCTGATGCATGCTGTAGGGCGAGAACGCTTCGACGACGACGTTTTCCGGGTCCTCGACGATCGAGGCGAAGTACCCGGGCATCCGCTCGGTGACCTGTTCCTCCGGCAGCGACGCGTCCTCGCAGTAGGTGTAGCGCCACAGCCCGGTGTCCCCGCTGTTGTCGATCTTGGAAATGATCGCGCCGTAGCGGTCGTCGATGAGCATGGTGGTCTGGCTGTAGCCCGCGGCCTCGAAAGGGTAGCGGATGTTCGTGGCGACGAATCGCTCTGGCCAGGTGATGCCTTCGAAGTCAATGCCCTGGCTCTGGCGGACCCGGCTGCCTGCCCCGTCGGCCCCGATGAGCCATGAACCGGTAGCGGTGGCGGCGCCGATCGGTGTTTCGAAACTGGCGGTCACCGAATCCGCGGCCTGCTCGACGCCGACGAACTTGTGGTTCCAGAAGACTTCGGCGTGCGGGTAGCGGGACAGATGCTCCAGGGCGATCTCGACGAGCACGTTCTGGCCGAGGTGCAGGTTGTATGGGTGCTTGACGCGGCCCTCGAGCGACTTCAGTCCGTAGTTGATCTCCTCGCCCGTCTTGAACACCTTGTAGGTGTAGTCCTGCTTGAGGAAGCCCCTCGCGGTGGCATCCTCGAACAGGCCCAGGCGCTCCAGGCCGTCGAGGACGGACCAGTGGTAGACCATGGCCCGCGGCGACTGGACGACTTCGGCGGCGCGCTCAAAGACGGCCACCGGGACGCCGGCCCTGGCCAGGCCCAATGCATTGAGGATGCCGACCGGCCCCGCCCCGACGATCAGGACGGGCTGCTGCTGTTCGATGTTCATGGGTGTTGTCCCTGCCTGCTCTAGAGTTCGAGTTCGATAACGTCGGACTTGGCCCGGGAAACGCAGATCATCATCATCTCGTTGGAGGCCTTCTCCTCGTCGCTGAGAATAGAATCGCGGTGGTCGGCCTCGCCGCACAGGATGCGCGTTTCGCAGGTGCCGCAGGTTCCCTCCATGCAGGAGAAGATCACCGGTGCCCCGGCTTCCTCGGCGACTTCGACGATGTTGCGGTCCGCGGGCACCTCGATCTCGAGTCCGCTCAGCGCCAATTTGACGGTGAACGACGACGTCGCGGCCGTTAGTGCCTCCGCATCCTTGGGCGCGAAGCGCTCCAGGTGCAATGTCCCGGCCGGCCAGTCCGCCGTCGTGCTTTCCAGGGCCCGCAGCAGTCCTTCGGGACCGCAGGCGTAAATCTTGTAGTCCTCGCGGGGAGAGCCCAAAAGGGCACGCAGGTCGGGGAAGCCGAACTCGTCGTCGGGGCGAACCTCAACCTTCCCGGGATACGCGTCCGCGAGTTCCCGCCAGAAGGCCATGGATGAGCGGGAGCGTCCCATGAAGGTCATCTTCCAGTCTGCGCCCTGCCGCTCGGCGGCCTCGATCATGGGCATCATGGGGGTAACGCCCACGCCGGCCGCGATGAAGTGGTAGGCCGGCGATTCCACCAGCGGGAAGTTGTTGCGGGGCCCGGACACCTCGACGACGTCGCCCTCGCGCAGCTCCTCGTGGATGTAGCGGGAACCGCCCCGGCTCGCCGGTTCGTTCAGGACACCCAGCCGGTACGTTCCGTTGGACCGGGCAGTGCTGCACAGCGAATACTGGCGGCTCAGGCCCGAGGGCAGGTGGACCTCGACATGCGCCCCCGGCTCCCATTCCGGCAGTCCGGCGCCATCCGGATGGACCAGTTCCAGCTCCACAACGCAGTCGGAGGCAGCACGTTTGGCCCCGACCAGCAGCGGAGTGCGGTCCAGGGTAGTCAGGGGCCGCTGCAGAGTTTCGGCAGTCATCTCTTCTTCTCCTTATTTCTCGAAACGGACCCGGACATGGCTCCACCCGGTCCGGAGCGGCCGGCCATTGGAGACCGGATCAGCGGCAAGTTCAAAATGGCTGGTCTTGGCGATGAGCCGGGCCAGCATCGTCTGCAGTTCGGCCCTGGCAATCGGCGCACCCATGCACTGGTGCGGCCCGTGACCAAAGGTCAGATGCGGGTTCGGCGAACGGTCGGCGCGGTATTCGTTGCCGTGCTCGAATTTCTCCTCGTCCCGGTTCGCGGAGTACACGTTCAGCCCCACCTTCGATCCCTGGGGAATCGTGATGCCGTATGCCTCGACGTCCTTGGTCGCCTTCCGGCCGGTGTGGTGCAGCGGCGGGGCAAGCCGCAGTAGTTCCTCGACGGCGGTCTCGATGAGGGCGGGCTCGTCCCGCAGCTCGCGCTGGGCCTCGGGCCGGCTGCCCAGGTAGGACATGATGGAACCGATCGCGGCGGTCGTGGTGTCTGCGCCGGCCGAGAAGATCTGCACGCCGATGGCGACCGCCTCCTCGTGGGTCACCGGCCGGCCCTCGGGCTCCAGCTCCAGCACGCCGGACATGATGTCGATGGCCGGGTCCTGGGGGTTGGCCCGCCGGTCCTCGATGAGTGCCTCGACCGTCGGGTTCCACAGGTCCTTGTTGACCTCCCGGAGGGCCTGGACGTCGTGGCGGACGGCATCCGCCCTGGCGAGGCTTGCCGCCATTGTCTTCCAGGCGTCGTCCGGCAGGAGCATGAACTTGGCCAGGACCTGCTGCGGCACGATCGTTCCGAACTCTTCGATCATGTCGCCCTCTCCCGCTTCAATCAGCGGATCAAGGCTGCGCGCCACGATCTCTTCGATATCAGGTACAAGCATGGCCACCCGCTGCGGGGTGAAGTACTGCGCCAGGAACTTCCGGAAGAAGGTGTGGGTCGGCGGGTTCTCCTGGATCGGAATGGACCGCATGAAGTCCGGAAATTCCAGGAACGGCTGCCCGCTGGCATAGGTACGCCAGTCGCGGGATCCCTTCTGCACGTCCGAGTAGCGCATGAAGTCGTAGAAGCCTTCGTAGTCGCTGGTGTACGCCAGCGGCCGCTCCGCACGCAGCCGGTCGTATTCGGACGGATAGTCGGTTACCTCGATGGGATTCCAGTCGTCCTGAATCCGGGGGTTGGCTTCGATAGTCACGATGCGGCCTCCTTGCTCTTTTCGTGTGATTGCTGTCACGGTTGAGACCACCCTAGGGTGACCCAAGCGACACAGCCATACTTTTCAACCAAGTTGAAGCGGCGAGACATACAATCAAAGTATGGATATCCGCCACATTCGCTACTTCCTCGAGATCAGCCGCCAGGGATCGATATCCAAGGCGGCCAAGGTACTGCAGATGACCCAGCCACCCCTGAGCGCGGCACTCAAGAACCTGGAGGATGAGCTAGGCGTCAAGCTGCTCGAGCGCACCGCCCGGGGCATCGTCCCGACCCGGGCGGGCGAACTGCTCCTGGAGAAGGGCGCACGGCTGGTCGACGAGACGGACCAGCTCGCACGCGAGTTGAGCCGCCAGGGCAAAGGGCTAAGCGGCAGCCTCCATCTGGCCGTCATCCTGCCGTTCGCCTGGGCGTACCTGCCGCGTGTCCTCGCACGCTTCGGCGACCTCTCCCCCAACGCAGACGTCACCCTCACCGACGTCCAGTCCGCGACCGTCATCGAGGGCATCCGCTCGGGCAGCCTCGATATTGCCGTTGTTGCAACGGGAGCCCCCGCCAAGATGCGGACCATGTATCAGGAAGACATAGTGGTCGAGCCAATCTCGAAACTCTCGCTGTCCGCCGTGCTGCCCAACCGTTTCAAGGACTCCCCCAAGTCCGTCAACCTCGCGGAGCTGATGGACGAAACCTGGCTTTTGCCCTCGCCGAGCATCCGCGTGCCGGGCATTACGGAGCTGATGGTCGATTACTGGCTGGAGCAGGGTTTGTCCCTGCCCCGCATGAAGTCCGTGACGAGCCTGCAGACCACGCTTCCCCTGGTCGCCGCCGACATGGGGATCAGCATCATGCCGCCGGAGATCCAGCAAATCGCCAAGACCACCGTCGTCACCCGAAACGTCGAACCACCGCTGCCACCGCTGCATGTCGTGGCCCTCTGGAGTTCCCAGCGGGCCCTCTCCGAGGTCGCGTCCAAATTCGTCGAGGTCCTGCTCGGACCGCGGGCCAGGCGGTCGCTCTAGCCGGCCAAGGCCGGGGCGACCGCCGGCGGCTCTCATCGCCGCCTACAGGCCCAGCTTCAGGGGACACCCGCCCTGGGACCGCGAGACGCAGATAAACATGCTTTCGCTGCTCTGCTTCTCATCCTCCGTCAGGATGGAGTCCCTGTGGTCGGGGCGGCCGGAGATTACCGGCGTTTCGCAGGTCCCGCATGTTCCCTCGTTGCATGAGGAAAGGGCCGGCAGTCCGGCGGCCTCGGCCACTTCGAGGATGGACTTGTCCGCCGGGACTGTCAGCGTCACTCCGCTGTCGACGAATTCGACCTCGAACGCCACGTCGCCTGTCGTGTCGATGTCCTTCGCGACGAAGCGCTCCACGTGCAGGCTGCCCGAGGGCCAGTGGGCGGAGGCCTTCTCCACTACATTCAGCAGCGGTTCCGGCCCGCAGCAGTAGATCAGGGCGCCAGGCTGAACATCGCGAAGGTAGGCTCCGAAGTCAACGCGCCCGTCTGTGTCCTCGGGAACCAGGCGGACCCGGTCCCCGTAGGGCGCGAGCTCGCCGAGGAACGCCATCGTGGACCGGGACCGGCCGCCGTAGACCAGCGTCCACTCGGCGCCGGCCCGTTCGGCCTGCTCGACCATGGCCAGGATGGGCGTGATCCCGATGCCGCCGGCAATGAAGACGTACTTGGCGGCCGGCTGGAGCACGAAGTTGTTGCGTGGCTGGCTGACCGTCACGGTCCCGCCGG
This sequence comes from Arthrobacter sp. USHLN218, assembly GCF_037144715.1. Lineage (NCBI taxonomy): Bacteria > Bacillati > Actinomycetota > Actinomycetes > Micrococcales > Micrococcaceae > Arthrobacter > Arthrobacter sp. USHLN218. The sequence continues at coordinate 290,745 of NZ_JBBCYT010000005.1, read as the reverse complement.
CCCGGACGGTTTCGTGGATAGACCGTGAGCCGCCGCGGCCCGCTTCTTCCTTCAGCACGCCGATGCGCCACGCGTCCTGGCTTCCGCCGGGCGTGCACAGCGAGTACTGCCGGACGTAGCCTCCCACGTGAACGTCGATGTGCGAGCCGGGTGTCCAGGCCGGCAGCGGGACGCCAGCGGGATGCTCCAGCGTCAGGGACAGGACTCCGTCGGATTCCTGCCGGCATTCGCGGACCCGGAGGTCCAGCGTTGCCGCCGGGTCAGCCGGAAGTTCGACCACGTGCTGCGGTATTGCCCCCGCAACATCCCACTCCACTTCGAGGCTCCGGCGCACCGGCAGCAGCGCCATCCGGATGAAGTCCAGCCCCCAGTCCTTGGCCGGGCGCAGGCTCGGCAACCGTTCGTAGAGGACGTTGAGCCCGGTCGAACCTTGGACCCGGGCCAGCGGCTGGCCCAGGCAGGTGTGCCGCCCCTTGGTGAAAGCGAGGTGGTCGCGCGGGTCCTCGCGGTGGATATCGAACTCGAAGGGCTGATCGTAGTACTCGGGATCGGTGTTCACGGCGGACAGCGCGATCCAGATCATGTCGCCGGCCTCGATGTCGGCCCCGCCGATGGTCACGTCGACGTTGGCGCGGCGCGAGGCGAAGGTGGAGGACGGCCGGCGGCGGACGGTCTCGTCGAAGACCCGCTGCCACAGGGCGGGATCCGCCTTGGCATCCTCAAGCGCCGCGGGATTTTCGGTCAGGAAGATGACCGCGTTGGCCATCGCCTGGGCCGTGGTGTCAGTACCGGCCGCGGAGAACTCTCCGAGGTGCAGGGCAATCTGAGCCTCCGAAAGCGAGTAGTTGCCGTCCCGGTCCTTATCCCGCGCCATGACGGAAATCAGGTCGTCGGCTCCGCTTTCCCGCCGTTCGCGCACGATATCCCGCAGCACTAGCTGCGCAGCGACGTAGCGGTCCCAGACTTCGGTGCGGCGAGGTTCCGGCAGCGGCTCCTGCGCGCTGGCCAGCACCTGGAAGAAGTCGTCGCGGAGCTGGCGCATCATCGGTTCCAGCCCGGCCGGCAGGTCCATCAGGGCCATCAGTGTCTGCGTCGTCAGTTCCAGGCAGTAGGCGTCCATCAGGTTGCCGCCGCCATCGGCCTCGATGTTGTCGATGATCCGGTGGGCGCGGGCCTCGATCTGCGGCTGCAGCGCATCCATGCGCGGCTGCAGGAACGCTTTCTGCGCCACGCGGCGTGCGATGGTGTGGCCCTGCGGGTCGGAGCCGACCAGGATCCGTGAAATCAGTTCCGCGGGCATGGTCTGGGCGTGCTTCTCCGGCACGGTAATCAGACCGGCGTTGGAGGCGCTCGAAAACTTCTGCCAGTCCGGCAGGATCATCTCGGCGTCGGCGCGCCGGGTGACAATCCACGCGTTCAGGTAGGGGAAGAAGAAGGTCGGCGAGTCGCCGCGCACCTCCGCGAAGTGGCGTGCAGGGTCGCGGTAGTAATCGTCGCCCATCGGGTCGAAGTCGGGCGCCAGGGGGCCGCGTTCGCGGAGCTGGGTGGTCTCGATGCTCATGCTGGTTCCAATCAGAGGGCCGCTGAGGCGGCGATAGTGGAGAGTTTCTGGAAGCGCAGGACGTTGTCCCCCTCATCCATGACGCCGGCCGTCAGGCAGACGAACGTCATGTCGCGCTCCGGATCGATCCAGAACAGGGTGGAGCCGGCGCCGTAGTTGCCGTGCGTCCGCGGGCTGGTGAACGGACCGAAGAAGGACGCATGGGTGCCGGTGCCGCTGAGCGAGAAGCCCAGGCCGAAGTTGCCCTTCGGCTCTTCCCAGCCGCGCATCCGGGCGATCATGGCATACAGGTCGTTGGTCATGTCGCCGGTCTGCAGCGTGGTGGCCGCCTCCAGGATGGCCGGCGCAATCAACTGCCGGCCTCCGGCCTCGCCCTTCCGCCGGATCATCTCGGCAAACGCGAAGACGTCTGCCGCGGTGCTGACCGAGCCGACCCACGGCATCTCGGCTTCCTCATCCACCACGTCGTTGAGGATCTCGATGTCGCGCGCGGACAGCCAGCCGCTGTCGGGAATGTAGGCCTTGAGCGGCACGACCCGGTCCCGCCACTCATCCAGGGGTCCGAACCGGGTGTCCTTGAGCCCCAGCGGCCCGAAAAGATTCTTCTCGGCTAGGCCCCGGAACGAGTCGGCGCCGTAGACGCGGCGCAGCATTTCGCCCATCAGGGCGTGGTTGACCGCCGGCGAGTAGGTCAGGTTCGCCCCTGGCTCGTGGATCACGTCGAGGGCGCAGATCGCCTCGATGGTGCTGGCGAGGTTGCCGAGCTCCTCCGTCGGCAGCGGTTCCGGGGTGGCGGGCATGCCGGAGCGGTGCGTCAGCAGGTGCGCCAGGTTCACCCGGTCCTTGCGCAGCATGCGGAAGCGCGAGGGTCCAAAGAACTCCGGAATGATGTCTACGACGCGGGTACTCAACGCCAGCTTGCCCTCGCCGAGCGCCTGGTAGACCAGCGCGTTGGTGAAGGCCTTGGTCAGTGACAGCACGCGGAAGATGCTGTCCTCGCGCATCTCGCGCTGCGCGGCGCGGTCCGCCCAGCCGAGGGTGGCATCCAGCGCCACCCGGCCGTGCCGGGCCACGATGATCCGGGCACCGTCGTAGTCGCCGGCGGCGATGTCGTTGCGGATCGTGGTCTCGAGCAGTTCGAGGGTCTCGGGGTTCAGGTCATGGCTCACGAAGTTCGTCTCCTGTCGTTCGCGGAAGTCTTGGGCGGGGAAAGCCGGGGCGTACGACGGCGGTGGGCCGCCGCCGTCGTACGCTGCGGTAGCGCGGGGGTGCCAAAACACCGAAGCGGTGCCGGGCGCGAGGGTGCATTACATGTGCAGGCCGCCGGAGGGAGAGAGCGTCTGGCCCGTGTAATAGGCGCCGGAGTCGCTGGCCAGGAAGAGCAGCGTTTCGGCGATTTCCTCGGGCGCCGCCGGACGCTTGATCGGCTGCATGCCGATGAGCATCCCGGTGATTTCCTCCGGCTGCTGCCGGAACAGCGGGGTGTCGACCGCCCCCGGGGCGATCGCGTTCACGCGGATGTTGAACGGAGCGAGCTCCGCCGCCGCGCCGCGGGTCATGCCGAGCACGCCGGCCTTCGACGCTGGGTAGTACACCGGCATCGGTACGCCGAGCAGGGCCGCGGAGCTGGAGACGTTGACGATGGCTCCGCCGCCGGTGCGCTTGAGCAGCGGGGCCGCGGCGCGCATGACGTAGAAGGGGCCGAAGAGGTTGATTTCGAGCACGCGCCGGAAGTCCTCGTCCGTGATGTCGCCAAGGAAGTCCGGGAAGTACTCCTCGCCGGACCGCGCCGCGCGGAAGGAACGCACGTTGGACTCCACCAGCTTGTCGTTCGCCGCCTTGTTGGGGGCGTTGACTCCGGCGGCGTTGATCACGGCGTCGAGCCGGCCGAACTCCGCGTCCAGCTTTGCGAAGGCCTCGTTGACCGCCGTGCTGTCGGTGACATCGAGCGCAATGGCGAGGGCGCCGTCGATGGCAGCAAATTCCCTGGCCAGCGCGGCCTCGGAGAGATCCGCTCCGACCACCCTGGCTCCGGCCGCGGCGAAGGTCCGGGCCGTAGCCAGGCCGATTCCCGATGCGGCACCGGTAATGAACGCTACTTTGCCTTCAAGGTTCATGGCCCGTCTTTCTGTTGCCCGCCGACCGGGCGGGATGGTTTGTGATGGCGGACACCAGTGTTGCAGTTCACAAGACACATGTCTAGTGAGTCGCTAAACCCATATTTAAAAAGAATGCGTTCGTCCTATTGCCAGACAGCTGTCTAGCGATATTCTGTTCTCGCTTCAGCTCCTTATGAGGCAGCTCACATCTTTTCCGTGTTACCCGGTTCCATGCCGACAGCCCTGCCGACCGGCGCAGCCCGGTCCGCGCCGGCACTTTTCGCGGTCCTGCGGGACCTTTCTTGTAGGAGAACCATGACTGCTCCCTTCACCCCGACCGCCACGGCGGGCGCCCCTCTGACCAGGGGAACACTGCCCTGGAAGCGCGCGGGCATGCTGATGGCCATCACGTTTTCCGGCCTGCAGATGCTCAATGAGATCGGCGCCATGATGGCGATCCCGCTCTACCAGTCGATGAGCTTAGAACTCGGCCTGACCCCCGCCCAGGTTTCCTGGGCGCTCCTGTCCACCCTGCTGATGGGGGCGGCTTCGATTCCGCTGCTCTCCAAGGCCGGTGACCTCTTCGGCCACCGCCGGGTCATGATCATCTGCATCCTGGGCATCCTTGCCGGCTACGTCATCTCGGCGCTGGCCGGGACCTTCGCGGTCCTGGTCATCGGCCGGGCGCTGACCGGGATCATGGCCGGGCAGGCGCTCGTCGTGGGCATCATGAACGACCGGCTCAGCAACTTCGACCGCAAGAAGGCAATCGGCGTCATCGCCGGCGGGCAGGCTATCGGCGTCACCTTCGGCTTCGGCCTAGGCGGGCTCATGGTCGTGCTCGACGCCACGTGGCGAACCACCTTCTGGGTCGGCGCGGCCCTGACCGTGCTCAGCCTCGTCGGCATGCTGCTGTGGGGCTCGGACTCAGACGCCGTCCTGCGCAACCAAGGGCGCAAGCAGCGCCTCGACGTGACCGGCGTCGCCCTGCTCGGTTTCGCGCTCACCGCCATCTGCATCGGCATTAGCCAAAGCTCGGCCTGGGGCTTCTTCTCCCCAGCCACCCTGACCTGGATCATTGCCGGTGCTGCCGGGCTGGTCCTGGCACTGGTCGCAGAGTCCCGAAGCAAGCAGCCGCTGGTCGACGTCAGCCTGCTTCTTAGCACCCGCCTCCTGCCGGCTTACCTGGTCTTCATCTCGCTGGGCATCGCCGGAATCATGTTGTTCAACTTCGTCATGGGCTGGGCGATGACCCCGCCGCAGCTGGCCGGCTACGGCTTCGGCCTGAATCCGCTGACGGCCGGATTCCTGTTCATCCCCATGACCATCGCCGGCATCGTCGTCTCGGTCTTCATTCCGCGGCTCCTGCACCGCGTCCCGCCCCGGGCACCGCTGGCCGCCGGAGCCTTCCTGCTGATGCTCTCCTTCATCTGGCTGTACTTCATGCACACCCAGCTCTGGGCCGTCATCGTCGGCATACTGTTCTACGGCGTCGCCTACACCACGGTGCTGACCATCGCCATCTCGATCATCGCCGCCGAGGCTCCGGAAGGAAAGGGCGCTGGCACCGCCTCCATCTACGTCGGCATCGCGCTGTCCGCTTCGTCCATCGGAACGGCCATCTACGCGGCGATCATCGGGCTGAACACCACGCCCGCGGCCCCGCTGCCCCCGGCGGGAAACTACAGCCTCGGCTTCCTCACCGCCGCCATTGTCTGCATCGTCGCCATCGTGGCAGCGTTCGCCCTGTCCAAGAGCGTGCGCCTGACGGAGGTCGCCAGCCACTGATCGACCGCTGCCTGCCACCCATCGGCCGCTGACCGGCGTCGCAATCGGCACCGAGAGGCATGAAGGCCGGGAGTCCGTTTTCAGGGACTCCCGGCCTTCTCGTTGCTGCCGGCTTGGACTGCTTCCGGCCTTCGCGCTGTACCGGACGGCTACGTGCCGCGGCGGACAAACTCCAGCCACTGGGCGGCAAGCACTTCCTTGAGAATCTTCATGTCGACGGGCCTCTCCCGGATAACGGCGAAGAACAGGGTGCGATCCAGCGCCATCTGCAGAGTGAGCAGATGCAGCCGGGCATGTTCATGGTCATTCGGGTCAGGGAATCGCGAAAAGATCCTCGGCATGACCTTGTAGCTGTTGCCCAGCACCTTGATCCAGGTCTCGGTGACAAGCTCGTCGTTGGCCAGCGCCTGCTCCATCGTGTTGAAGTCGCTGGCCCGCTCGCGCCAGAGCTCGACGGTGCCGTCCAGCCAGTCCATCACGTTGGCCAGGTCCGGGTCCTCGAGCGCGTCCAGGCGGCGGTAGGCGGCGAGGACGCCCTCTTCGCCGCGCAGCATGAGCTCGGCTACCACCTCAGCCTTGCTCCGGAAGTACACATAGAACGTGGCCCGGCTCGCCCCAGCGGCCTTGGCGATATTCTCGGCCGTTGTCTCGTTATAACCGCGGCTGCGGAACTCCTCCTGCGCCGCCTCGATCAACCGTTCGCGCGTCAACTGCTTCTGGACTTCGCGAAGGGACTGGCGCGGCGCCCTCCCGGGAGCGGGCCGCCCAACTGTTCCTCCGGCATCTCGTTGGTCCACCACTCCGGCACCGCTCACTGCTTCTTCTTGGCTTTCTGTTCCTGCTTGTACGCGCGCACGGCCAGGAGTGAGTCGGGGCCGGTGACGTCGGCTATGGACATAGTGACGCCTTCACGTCCGTAATCACCCGCGGCCTCCCGCCAGCCGGAGGCGACGAGGCCGAATTGCTTGCCCAGCAGCGAGAGGAAGATCTTCGCCTTCTGCTCGCCGAAGCCCGGCAGGACCTTCAGCCTGGACAGCACCTCCGCCCCGTCCGGATCCGCCGCGGTCCAGATGCGGGATGTGTCACCGTCGTAATCATGGACGATGGCCCGCGCGAGGTCCTGCACGCGGCCGGCCATCGACTTCGGAAACCGGTGGACGGCAGGTTTCTGCCGGAACGTGTCCAGGAACTCCTCGGAGTCCATCTCGGCAATCCGCCGGGGGTCGAGGCCGCCGAGCCGTTCGGCCAGCTTCGCCGGGCCGCTGAAGGCCGCTTCCATCGGGATCTGCTGGTCCAGCAGCATCCCGGTCAGCAGGGCGAACGGGTTGGTACCCAGCAGCTCGTCGGCCGCCGGCTCTCCGGCCAGGTGCAGATCAGCCATGGTTCAACCCCTCGCTTCGGCTCTTACGCTCCTGCCAAAGCTACCATCGACGCGCGGCCCTAAAGGAGCCGCCTCATCCTTTGGCCAACGCCTGCTTCACCAGGCCGGGGCCGGGATTGGTCAGCACGTCGCCGGCGAGGATGACGGTCGGCACGGTCTCCTTGCCCGCATTGTGCGTGCGTACGAACTCCGCGGCGGCCGTGTCTCGCCAGATGTTGACCCAGTGCGCCTTCCGCCCCGACAGCCCCAGCATGGCCATCATCCGCAGGCAGTACATGCAGCCCGGCCGCCAGAAGATGACGACCCTGCCGGTCCGTCCCGTTTCCTCCTGCAGCCTCGCCCACGGCGTATGCGGACCGCGGAAGGCCGGGCTAATAATCCAGGCACCGGCCAGCAGCACTGCCCCGGTCAAGATGGTCGGCAGCCACGCCTCGTCCGGTTCCCGCAGCAGCAGGGCCAGGACGGCGATGGCGGCGAGCGCTGCGGCTGCGGCCCAACGGCTGATGTGATTCATCTGCCCAATGTACGACGGCGGCGCCCTCCTGCGCCTCGGATCCCATCTAACGTTCGCATCACTTCTGCGGCGCCCCGTCCGGGCCGTGCAGGTGGGCGCGGTCGCCGTCGTGGTCGAAGATGGTGAGGATTTCGACGGGGCCGCCGTGCGCGCCGATGGCGTGCGGGACCATGGTGGAGAACTCGGCGGCATGGCCGGGCTCGACCAGGATGGTCCGCTCCCCCAGCTGCAGTCGGACGGTGCCGGACAGGACGGTGAACCATTCGCGCCCCGGATGGACCTGCGCCTGCGACGCCTCGCGTTCCGGGGTGATGAGCATCTTCGCCACCGTGACGCCGTTCAGCGCGCCCTCGCGCGACAGCAGCCAGGTGGTCAGCCCCTTCGCGTGCTCGGGTTCGGGCCGGATGACCACGTCCTCGTCCTCGTCGGATTCGACGAGCGCGTCGAGCGTGGTGCCGAGGGCGCGGGCGATCGGCACCAGCTGGTCGAGCGCGATCCGCCGATGTCCGGTCTCGATCCGGCTGAGCGAGGACGGGCTGATGAAGCAGCGGGCGGCCAGCGAGTCGAGGGACCAGCCGCGGGCCAGGCGCAGGCCGCGGATGCGCTGGCGAATCACGGCGTCCAGATCGAGTTCTTGCGTCATAGGCAAGATTGTATGCCGAAGCAGCAGGATCGGCCTAGGCTGGAACCATGACGACGCAGCATCATCACGATTCCGGGCACCGCCAGGGTCACACACACGACCGGCACGGCCACGGCCATGGCCACGGAAACGACCACAGCCACGAGGACCACGGCGGCAAGGCGGGAGTGGCCGAGCTGCTCGAACTCGAGGCGGCGGCCCTGGGCCCCTACTCGGACGAGATTGCGGACTGGGCGGCGGGCCTCGCCGCGGCGGCCCCGCGGACCATCGTCGACCTCGGCGCGGGCACGGGGGCCGGCAGCATCGCGCTGGCGCGGCGCTTCCCGTCGGCCGAGGTGGCCGCCGTCGACAATTCCCCGCACATGCTCGGGCGCCTCAGTGAAGCCGCCGACCGCCACGGGCTCGGCGGCCGCATCCACCCGCTGCAGGCGGACCTGGACGAGGACTGGCCGGACATCCGGGAGGCCGGCCTGATCTGGGCCGCGTCGTCGCTGCACGAGGTCGCGGAGCCGGACCGGATCCTGGCAGACGCCTTTTCCGCGCTGGCCTCGAATGGTTTGCTGGTGGCCATCGAAATGGACACTCTGCCCCGCTTCCTGCCCCGCGACGTCGGACTCGGCGAACCCGGGCTCGAGCTCCGCTGCCACGAGGCACTCGCCCGGGCCGGCTGGAACGCACACCCGGACTGGCGGGAACCCCTGGAGCGGGCGGGCTTCCGGGTCGCGGCGCAGCGCAGCTTCACGCCGGAAGCGCGGCCGGGCGAGGCCGCCGGCCGCTACGCCCACGCCTTCCTGACCCGCATCCGCCGGGCCCTGGACGGGGAACTCTCCGCGGCCGACCGCCGGACCCTGGACCACCTCCTGGACGCCGGCAATCCGGACGCCCTCGCCAACCGGGGCGATCTGGCGGTCCGCGTCAGCAGGACAGCCTGGGCCGCCCGCCGCCCCTGAACAACCGCCAGACCGATTTGACCCAAGGAGCCCCCATGAGCACTGATTTCACCCACGACGTCGCCGTCATCGGCGGCGGCGCAGCCGGCCTCAGCGCGGCCGTCGCGCTCGGACGCTCGCTGCGTTCCGCCGTCGTTATCGACGCCGGCGAGCCGCGCAACGCCCCGTCGCACGCCGCGCACAATGTCCTCGGCCGCGAGGGCATCTCCCCGCTGGAGCTGGTCGCAACCGGACGCCGCGAGGCCGAGCAGTACGGCGCGGAGTTCCGCGAGGGGCGGGCGGTTGCGGCGCGCCGCGTGGACGGCGGATTCGAGGTGGAGTACGACGGCGGTGCCACCGTCCGCGTGCGGCGTCTCCTTCTTGCGTCGGGACTGGTCGACGAACTGCCCGACGTTCCCGGCGTCCGTGAGCACTGGGGCCAGAGCGTGCTGCACTGCCCCTATTGCCACGGCTACGAGGTGCGCGGCCAACGCATCGGCGTGCTCGGGACCAGTCCCCACAACATCCACCAGGCCTTCCTCTTTCGCCAGCTCAGCGAGGACGTCACGCTCTTCCTGAACACGATGCCCGAGCCCGAGGACGCGGCGTGGGAGCAGCTGGCCGCGCTGGACATCAGCGTGGTGCGCGGGAAGGTGGAGCGGCTGCGCAGCGAAGACGACGCCCTGCGCGCGCTTGTCCTGGAAGACGGGAGCGAGTACCAGCTGGACGCCGTCGTCGTCGCGCCCTGCTTCGTGGCGCAGGCCGACCTGTACGAGCAGCTCGGCGGCACGCTGGCGGAAATGCCCCTGGGGAAGTTCATCGAGGCCGGCCCGATGGGCGAGACGAAGATCCCGGGCGTCTGGGCGGCCGGCAACGTCAGCAACCTCGGCTCCATGGTCGCCTCCGCGGCGGGGGCGGGCGTGCTGGCCGGCGCCGCCATCAACGCCGACCTTGTCAACGAGGACACCCGCGCCGCCGTCCGCGCCCGGGCCGGTGCCGCGGTCGGCACCGGCGCCGGCACCCAAGGCTGATCCGGCGCGCCCGGGCGCTCAGCTGTAGATCTGCGCGTACAGGTTCTCGATCTCCTCTGCCGTCGGGACCACGGGGTTGTTTCCCGGGGACCCGGAGGCGAGGGCCTGCTGCGCCATCAGCGGGGCCAGCTCCTGCCACCGGTCCTGCCCGATGCCCAGGCTTTGCGGGGTCGGGACGTCCAGGTCCTTGCAGAGCACGGTGAGCGCCTCGACCAGCCGGCCCGCGGCCAGGGCATCCGAGTCCGCCTCGCCGGCCACCCCGTAGGCCCGGGCGCATTCGGCGTACCGGGCTTCGGCGCCGCCGACCGAGAACGCGGTGACGGCGGGGAAGAGCATCGCGTTGGACAGCCCGTGGGCCAGGTGGAAGTGCGCGCCGATCGGGCGGCTCATGCCGTGCACCAGGGCCACGCTGGAATTGGAGAACGCGATGCCGGCCTGCGTGGCGGCGAACATCATCGCTTCCCGCGCATCCCGGTCCTCCCCGTTCGCGTACACCCGGCGGATATTGCGGCTGATCGTGCCGATCGCGGCCAGGGCCAGCCCATCGGAAAAACTGTTCGCCTTCCGGCTGACGTAGGCCTCGACGGCATGCGTCAGAGCGTCCACGCCGGTGTCGGCGGTCAGCCGCGGGGGCATGGAGACCGTCAGCTCGAAATCGACGATCGCCGCGGCCGGCAGGAAAGCCTGGCCCGTGCAGAGCATCTTCTCGTCGGAGGCGCTGTCGGTGATGATCGTGAACTGCGTTGCCTCCGAGCCGCTGCCGGCCGTGGTGGGAATGTTAATGACCGGCAGGGCGGGGCCGCGGTTGTCCATGGGAGCCTTGTAGTCGCGCATTTCCCCGCCCTGGACGGAGAGCAGCGCGAGGGCCTTGGCCGTATCCATGGGACTGCCGCCGCCGAGGCCGATCAGGCAATCGGCCCGGTGCGCCCGGACCTGCTCCACACCGGCAACCAGCGAATCAGTCGTGGGATCAGGGACCGTCCCGTCGAATAGCCCTGCGTCCAGGCCCGCGTTCCTGAGTCCGGCCAGCAGCCGTTCAGCGAGGCCAGTGCCGACGAGGAAGGAATCCGTGACCAGCAGAGGCCTGGCGGCGCCCAGTCCGGCCACAACCTCAGGCAGTTGATCGACGGCTCCTCCGCCCACGCGCAGATTGCGGGGCAGCGTTATGGATGTAACCACGCCGGGTGTCCTTTCAGTGCGGGAATTCAGTGCGGGATCGGGCTTGCACCCAGAGCCTACAAGTGATGCGGCTCACGAACATCCCCGGAGCCTGCACGGGACTGTCGAATGCGCGCACTGAAGCGGGAGCGTCACCGCCGCCGACCAGCAGCCGGACCATCCGGCGCCGGGCTTGTGACACGAAGCACAAAAGGCAGGCTAGAATGCTTCCACCCGTCGACGGCGCGGCCCGGCGGGATGATTGGGGTTTCAAGCAGGCATTCCAGGGAGGGAGTGTGCCGTGGCTCAAGCCAGCTCAGCGGGACCGGTATCCGGCGTTCCCGCGCTCGACCAACCAGTATCGTCCGCCGGCTGGCGGGATACGGTTGCCCGGTCGCTGCTGCATTTCGACTTCGATTTCGATGAGCCGAACTCCTTCACCGGAGCGGTGAGCAGCAGGCCGTTCGCGGACCTTGAGTTCATCACGATGGCATGCGGCCGGCACGCGGCCCACCGGGACGCTTCGATAATCAGCCAAAGCCATCGCCCGGAGTACCTGCTGACGCTTCAATTGTCCGGCGAGTTCCGCCTGACGCAGGATGACCGGACGGCCATCCTCAAGCCGGGCCAGTTCGCGTTCTACGATTCGACCCGGCCGGCGTCGGTGGCCAGCAGCGACGACTACCGGTCGCTCTGCCTGAAGTTTCCGAAAAGGCTGGTCGCCGCCTCGGGCGAGGGGCTGGATGAGCTCACCGCTACGCGCCTCGAAGCCGATGCGGGCCTGGCGCCGTCGGTATGGGCCCTGCTGAGCACACTGAGCGAGACGGTGGATTCGGTTTCCAACGCCAACCGCTATTCCACCGTCGCGGGGGTGATGAACCTCGTGGGCGCCATGCTGACCGGCCAGCCGGGGGCCGCCGCGGAAACGCCGCCGGCCGCGAGCCGCGAAAACCTCCTGCACCGCATCTACGGGTTCATGGACGAGCATCTGGGCGACCCGGATCTGGGCCCCCGGGAGGTGGCGGCCGCCCACTTCATCTCGGTGCGCTACCTGCACAGCCTGTTCCAGGACAGCGGGGCCAGCGTCGCCGCCTGGATCAGGGACCGGCGGGTCGAGCGGTGCCGGATCGACCTCGCTGACCCCGCGCTCCTCAACGTGCCCGCCGCCGCCATCGCCCAGCGCTGGGGGTTCAAGACAGCCTCGCATTTCGGCCAGATCTTCAAGGCGGCCACCGGGCTGACGCCGGCCGACTACCGGCACCGCGCGACCGCAGCAAACGGCTGATTCCGTCCCCTCTCCCGTCGGCGCCCGGCTAGCGGCTGCCTCCATTCGCCCTGCCGAGGACGCCCGGCCTTACAGTCTTGCGCCGCCCTTCCAAGCCTGCTTCCTTTCCCCTGATCGACCCATCGCCGGTGCCCGGCCAACGCTGCACGCATTCGACATTGCAGCTCACTCCCCCGTGATTCCAGTGGCGCCGATCACAACTACGGTGAGTGCCAAGCCCGTCGGCAAGACCCGGGTCCAGACCATGTCAAAGGAGACAACTATGGCTTACATCGAAGGCTCGCACCACGTGACGCTCTCCGTTGGGGGCGCGCAGGAGGACGTGGACTTCCACGTCAAGACGCTGGGCATGCGCTTCATCAAGCGCACCGTCCTCTTCGACGGCTCCAAGCCGATCTACCACCTGTACTACTCCAATGCCAACGGGGATCCCTCGTCGGTCGTCACCACCTTCCCGTGGGCCCAGGCCGGTCTGCGCGGCAAGCGCGGCACGAACCAGGCGCGCGAAGTCCTGCTCTCCGTGCCCGAAGGCTCGCTGGATTTCTGGCAGAAGCGGCTGACCGAGCACAGGGTCGAGGTCGAGAACATCGAGCGGTTCGACCAGCGGCGCCTGGCCTTCCGCCACCCCTCGGGCATCGAATACGTCTTTGTGCCCACCGTCGGCGACGAGCGCGAAGGCTTCTCCGGCAACGGCGTCCCGGCCGAGCACGCCATCCACGGCATCCACGGCGTCGGCATCCACGTCACCACCCCGGAGCGCATGGTCGACTTCGCCAATGACACCTTCTTCTCCCAGGGCAACCTCTCCGAGGACGGTGACCTCGCCCGGTTCCAGGTCGGCAACGCCAAGTACGGCAACCACGTCGAACTGACCGCGAACATCGGCGAGGACCAGGGCACCTGGCACTACGGCGCCGGTACCTACCACCACTTCGCCTGGAACCTGGACACGCTCAAGAACCAGGACGAGGTCAAGTTCGGGATCGAGGGCGCCGGCTACACCGACATCTCCGAGCTCAAGGACCGTAAGTACTTCAAATCCGTCTACGTCCGCACCCCGGGCGGCGCCCTCTTCGAACTGGCCGTCACCCACGAGGACGGCGGCTGGACCTGCGACGAGTCCCCGCAGGAACTGGGCAGCGCGTTCCAGCTGCCGGAGCAGTTCGAGCACCGCCGGGCGGAAATCTTCGAACAGCTCGAGCACATCGACGTCTAGGCCACCTTCGGACCAAGGAGAACATCATGACTGAACAGACCCTCGCCACGTCCCGTCTGCATGTCAGCGACGAGTTCGATGCCCTCATGAAGCGCCTCGACGCCATCACGCCGCTGCTGAAGGCAAACGCCGACGCGAACGAAGCCGGCGGCCGCCTCACCCCGGAGGTGGAAGCCGCGCTGAGGGAATCCGGTGCCTACAAGGTCGGCATCCCCCGCGGCCTGGGCGGCTACGAATTCTCGCCCCGGCAGGTCATCCAGGCCATCGAGAAGATTTCCTACGCCGATGCGTCCGCCGGCTGGGTCTTCATGGCCCTGCAGATGATCACTGGCACCACCGCCGCCTGGCTGCCCGAAGAAGCCACCGCCGAGCTGTTCCCCAACGGGGACGAGTACGCGCTCATCGCCGGCCAGGGCACGCGCCTGGGCAAGGCGGTAAAGGCCGACGGCGGCTACCGGCTTTCCGGGTCATGGTCCTTTGCCTCGGGCATGTACCAGGCCACGCACATCCACACCGCCGCCTTCTGCGAGGAGACCGGGCAGGCGCTCGTCTTCACGCTGCCCAAGGAGCAGGCGACCCTCATCGACAACTGGGACGTCATGGGCCTGAGGGCCACCGGCTCGATCGACTACGTGATCGAGGACCTATTCGTGCCGGAGAGCTACGTCTACGAGGTGTCCACCATGGATTCCCTGAACGGCGGGGCGATCTACCACCTGGGTCTGGCCAACATGTCCGGCATCTGCCACACCGGCTGGGCGCTCGGCGTCGCCCGCCGCGTGCTGGACGAAATGAAGGACCTCGCCCGCAAGAAGTCGGGTGCACCCGGCGCCACCGTGGACACCGACCAGTTCCACGCGGCCTTCGCGCAGGCCGAAGCCAAGCTCCGCTCGGCGCGGGCCCTGGTCATGGAAACCTGGGCGGACAACGAGGCGACCTTGGACAGGGGCGAGCTGCTCTCCACCGAGCAGGAAACCCTGACCCGGCTGACGCTGAACAACACCACCTGGTCCGCGCACGACGTCGTCATGACCGTGTACAAGTGGGCGGCCACCGCCGCGCTGCGTACGGGCGACCTGCAGCGCTTCTTCCGCGACATGCACGCCGGCACCCAGCACGTCACCTCCGGCCCGGTGGTCCTGCAGAACTGCGGCCGCCACCTGGCCGGGCTGGCGCCCAACGCCCAGTGGGTCTTCCTCGAGCTGAAGGACCAGTAGGCACTCCGCCGCGGCGTGCCGGCCGGCGCCTTCGGCCGGCACGCCTTCGACCATCTCCTCCGACCTCCAGGAGCTCCCCATGCCCAGCACTTCCACCCAGGCCGCGGACCGCCCGGCCGCGCACTTCGACCAGCTGCTCGCCGCGGATGACTTCAAGGCGGCCTTCCGCAACCACCCGGCCGGCGTCTCCATCGTGACCGCGGATCCCGGGGACGGCCCCGTCGGCCTCACCGCCACCTCGGTCTTCTCCGTCTCCGCCAATCCCCCGCTGCTCGTCTTCTCGCTCTCCGGGCACTCCTCCTCGGCGCCGGCCCTGAAGAGGGCGGAAACCGTCGTCGTGCACTTGCTGGGCGCGGACCAGCTGGAGCTGGCGAAGACGTTCTCCACCAGCGGGATCGACCGCTTCGCGGACGCCGGCAGCTGGACCCGGCTGGTCACCGGCGAGCCGGTCCTTCCCTCGGCGAACGCGTGGCTGCGCGGGAAGATCGTGAACCAGATGGAGGCCGGCGATTCGACCGTGGTCGCCGTCCAGGTCCTGCAGGCCAAGGTGCCCGACGACCAGGCCCGCGCCGCCGGGCAGTCGCGCCCGCTGGTCTACCACAACCGCACCTGGCACCACCTCGGCGACCATTCGGCCCTCTCATGACGCCCAACCCGCACCTCGAGCAGGATCCGGTGTTCCACGGCGCCGTGCTGGATCATGCCGGCCTCGCCGTCCTCGCGGTCCACGGCCGCGGCCAGTCCCCCGCCTTCATGCAGGACCTGGCGGACCGGATCGGACGGCCCGGCCTCGGCTACCTGATGCCTGCGGCGGCCGGCGGCACCTGGTATCCCGGCGGTTTCATGCAGCCGCTCGAAGACAACCAGCCGCACCTCGACAACGCGCTGGAAGCCATCGGTGCCCATCTCGGCCGGCTGCGTGCCCAGGGCTTCGGCCCGGAGCGGACAGTGCTGCTCGGCTTTTCGCAGGGCGCCTGCCTGCTCTCCGAGTACCTGCTGCGCCACCAGGACCGCTACGCCGCGGCCATCCTGCACACCGGCGGCTATCTCGGTCCGCAGGAACACGGCTGGCCGGAAGAGGGAGGGCTCGACGCCGTACCCGTCCTTTTGGCCTCCGCCGCCGAGGACGCCTGGGTGCCGCTGTCGCGGATCGAAGCCACCGCCGTCGCCCTCTCCAAGGCGGGCGCCGCCGTCGAACTCACCACCTATGACGACCCCGAACACCACATCAACGACGATGCCGTCATCCGCATGCGCCGCCTGCTGCGCGCGCTCACCACGAAGGAGTCCTGAATGACCACCGCACCCCACCTCACCGATACGCCTTTGGTCACCTCGCGCCGCGGACAGTTCTGGGTGCCCGGGGACAGAGTGACGACGCCGGGAGGCACCGTCCAGCGCGGGCCCATGTTCGTCACGTGGGAGGCACCCGAAACCATCACGCAGCCCTACCCGCTGGTGCTGGTGCACGGCGGCGGCGGCCAGGGCACGGACTGGACCGGGACGCCGGACGGACGGCCGGGCTGGGCGCAGCGGTTCGTCGAGGCAGGCTTCGCCGTCTACGTCGTGGACCGTCCCGCGCACGGCCGCTCGCCGTACCACCCGGACGTCGTCGGGCCGATGGGCGGCGCCTTCCCGTACGAGGCCGCCGGCGGGCTGTTCCTGCCCGAGGACGCGGCCGGCGCGCAGACCCAGTGGGGCTACGACCGGGAAGTCGGTTCCTGGCACCTGGACCAGCTGACGGCGTCCATGGGGCCGCTGCCGGCCGACCTCGCCGAATCGCAGGTGATGGATGCGGACCGCCTCGCCGCGCTGCTCGACTTCATCGGGCCGGCCGTGCTGGTCACGCATTCCGCCGGCGGTCCGGCCGGCTGGCTGGCGGCCGACGCCCGGCCGGACTTGGTCAAGGGTATCGCCGCGGTCGAGCCCGTCGGCCCGCCCTTCGCTGAGCTGCCAGGCATGGGCACGCTCTCGTGGGGGCTGACCTCCGCCCCGATCGGATACCGGCAGCAGTTCGCCACCGCCGAGGAAGCGCGGGCGGCGGATCCGGACGCCCTCGCCATTCCCGGCCTGGAGGGCAAGCCGGTGGCCGTCGTCGTGGGAAGCGCCTCGCCCTTCGCCGCCTTCGAACCGGGCGTCGTTTCCTTCCTGCAGGCCGCCGGGGCCGACGCCGAGCTGCTGCCTCTGAAGGAACACGGCATCGAGGGCAACGGCCATGGCCTGATCTTCGAATCCAACTCGGACGAGACGGTCATGCCGGTCATCGCGTGGATCGAGGCGCGCTGTCCGAAAGGGTGACGCACACCGGATGACTGGCCCGCCGCCGTCGTACCGGCCAGGCCGCGGCGTCATCAGGTGGCCGGCACGGCCGGCGGGAGGTGCCGCCCACATAGAATGAGCGGGTGACATTTACCCGGGGGACGGCATGAGTTCGCGGCTGCATAGCCTGGTCATCGAGACGCTGGGCCAGCGGATCGTCTCCGGAGAGCTCGCGCCCGGAGCCACCATGTTCTCGGAGCGGCTGGAAGAGGAGCTCGGTGTCTCGCGCTCGGTGGCCCGCGAGGCGGTGCGGGTGCTGCAGTCGCTGGGGCTGGTGGAGACGGTCAAGCGCGTGGGCATCCGCGTGCTGCCGCGGGAACGCTGGAACGTCTTCGACCCCTCGGTGATCCGCTGGCGGCTGGCCGACGCGGGCAAGGGCGCGCAGCTGCGGTCGCTGACCGAGCTGCGCGCCGCCGTCGAACCGGCCGCGGCGGAGCTGGCGGCGCAGCACTCCCCCGAGGACCTCGCGGCGGAACTGCTCGCGGTCGCCGCCAGGATGCGCAAGCTGGGCCGGGCCGGGGACCTGCAGGGCTTCCTGGAACTCGACATCCATTTCCATGCGCTGGTCCTCGCCGCCTCCGGCAACGAGATGTTCGCGCAGATGGAGTCGATGATCGCCGAGGTGCTGCGCGGCCGGACCGACTACGGCCTGATGCCCACCCACCCGCACGAGGAGGCGCTGCAGCTGCACGTCGACGTCGCCAACGCCATCCAGAGCGGGCAGCCCGAGGCGGCGCGCGAGGCGATGGACAAGATCATGCGGCGGACCGTGGCCGAGGTCGAGAGCGTGTGGCGGGACGAGCCTCGCGTCTTCAGCTGAAAACTGCACCCCACGTGCATCGAACCCTGCCGAGGGCGGTGCCTGCCGAAGGAGTTTGCGGCAGACTAATCGCGTGAGCGGAATCCCGTGGGTGCTGCACGTCGACCTCGACCAGTTCATCGCGGCCGTCGAGGTGCTCCGGCGGCCGGAACTCGCGGGCAAGCCGGTCATCGTCGGCGGCCGGGGCGATCCCACGGAACGGGCCGTGGTGTCGACCGCGTCCTACGAAGCCCGCGCGTTCGGCGTGGGCTCCGGAATGCCCCTGCGGATCGCGGCCCGCAAGGTGCCGGACGCGGTGATCCTGCCCGTCGACCACGAGGCCTACCTCGCGGCCTCCGAAACGGTGATGGCCACCCTGCGCGAGCAGCCCGGCGCCACCGTTCAGGTACTCGGCTGGGACGAGGCGTTCGTCGGGACCCAGACGGAGGACCCGGAGGCCTACGCCCGGCAGATACAGTCAGCCGTCCTGGAGCGGACGCGGCTGCATTGCAGCGTGGGCATCGGCGACACCCTGGTGCGGGCCAAGGTCGCCACCGGTTTCGGCAAGCCCGCCGGCGTCTTCCGCCTGACGTCCGCGAACTGGCTCGATGTCATGGGGGCCCGGCCCACCAAGGACCTGTGGGGCGTCGGAAGCAAGGTGTCGGGCCGGCTGGCCAAACTGGGCATCAACACCGTCGCCGAACTCGCCGCGGCCGACCCCCAGGACCTGGTCCCGGAGTTCGGCCCGAGGATGGGTCCCTGGTACGCGGAGCTCGGACGCGGAGACGGCGCCAGCGTCGTGGACGACACCCCCTGGGTGGCCCGCGGACACAGCCGGGAGACCACCTTCCAGCGCGACCTGACCGAGCCCGCCCAGGTGGAAGAGGCAGTGCGGGAGCTGACGGCCCATGTCCTCGAGCACGTAGTGGCCGAGGGCCGGCCCGTGGTCGGGCTGACCCTCAAGGTCCGCTACGCCCCGTTCTTCACCAAGACCCACGCGAAGAAGATCCCCGAGACCTTCGACCGGGACGAGATCCTCGCGCGGGCTCTGGGCCTGGCAACCGCCATCGAAGCCGGCCGCCCGATCCGGCTGCTGGGCCTGCGGGCCGAGATGGCCATGCCCGACGACGCCCGCAAGGGGCACACGCCGACGCGCGGCGGCTGGTGACGCCGCCGCGCCGGAGCATCCGCCCCGGTTACTCCGCGTCGCCGAAGCGCAGCAGCACCTTGCCGCTGCTGGCCGAGTCGCGCGCCATCCCGAAGGCCTCGAGGGCATCGTCGGCGTCGTACTCGTGCGTGATCACCGGATCCGCCTGCAGCGTGCCGTCGGCCAGCGCCGCGATCACGTCGTCGATCTCGTCATTGAACCGGAACGAGCCGACCAGCTCCAGCTCGCGGGTGATTGTCAGCGAGACCAGTGCGGGCTGTTCGCCGGAGGGCAGCAGGCCGACCATGACCACGCGGCCGCCGCGGGTCGCGCCGCGGACGGCCGAGGCCAGGCCGCGGTAATTGCCGGAGGACTCGAAGCAGACATCGGCGTCGACGGCGGCAATCGCCTCGGCGTCCGCGGCCTGCAGCGTGCGGGTGGCGCCGACCTCGCGGGCGATCTCCAGCGGCTTGTCGTGCATATCGACGGCGATGATCTCCGCGGCGCCACGCGTCCGCAGGACGGCGACGATAAGCGCGCCGATCGGCCCGGCGCCGATCACGAGGACCCGCTTCCCCGCAACGTCGCCGGCCCGCGAGACGGCATGCCAGGCGACGCTGGCCGGCTCCACCAGCGCCGCGCGGCGCAGCGGCAGCCCGGCCGGCAGTTCGCGCAGCATCCGCGCGGGCAGGTTGATGTAGCGGGCAAACGCGCCCTCGGTGTGCGGGAAGCGCGCGGCGCTGCCCAGGTAAGTGCAGCCCGGGGACAGGTTGGGCCGGTCCTCCGGGTAGCGCGCGCCGTCGCCCGCGCCCGGCGTCGCCGGATGGACGGCGACGGCGGTGCCCGCCTCGGGTCCGCTGCCGTCCGCGGCCGCGGCGGCAACCCGCCCGACGACCTCGTGGCCCAGCAGCATCGGCGCCTTGAGGATGGACTCCCCCGCGGCGCCGTGCTGCCAGTAGTGCAGGTCGGAGCCGCAGATCCCGCCGTAGACGATCTCGACGACGGCCTCGTCCGGCTTCGGTTCGGGCCGTTCGAAGGACTCGACGCGCAGGTCGCCCGCGCCGTGCGCGACGACGCCCAGGGCCTGGGTGGGAAGTTCGGTCATCTCGAGGGCTCCTTGTGGTTCTGCAGGTTCAGGCAAGCGGGTCGGACAAAACGGGCTCAGACAACGGTGGTCATGCCGCCGTCGATAAAGACGACCTGCCCGTTGACGAAGTTGGCGGCGTCCGAGGCCAGCCACAGGGCCGGGCCGATGATGTCCTCGACCGTGCCCCAGCGGTGCGCCGGCGTGCGGCCGAGGATCCAGTTGTTGAACGCCTCGTCGTCGACCAGGTTCTGCGTCATCTCGGTGTGGATGTAGCCCGGCGCGATCGCGTTGATCTGCAGGCCGGAGGCGGCCCATTCGGCCGTCATCGCCCGGGTCAGGTTGCGGATGCCGCCCTTGGACGCGGTGTACGGCGCGATGGTCGGCCGGGCCAGGTCCGTCTGCACCGAGGCGATGTTGATGATCTTGCCCTCGCCGCGCGGAATCATGTGCCGCGCGGCCTCGCGCCCGACCAGGAACGCGCTGGTCAGGTTGGTGCGCAGCACCCGCTCCCAGTCCGCCACGTCCAGGTCCAGCATCGGCACGCGGTGCTGGACACCCGCGTTGTTGACGAGGATCCGCAGCGGTCCGACTTCGCGCTCGACCCAGGCAACGCCGTCGGCCGTGGCCTCCGCATCGGTGACGTCGAAGCCCTTGGCGAAGATCCGCTCCTCGCCGAACTCCGCGGCCAGCTTCGCGCGTGCGCCCTCCAGCCGGACCGGGTCCAGCCCGTTGAGCACAACGGTGGCGCCCGCGGCGGCCAGGCCCCGGGCGATCGCGTTGCCGATTCCGCGGCTGGAGCCGGTCACCAGGGCGACGCGGCCGGAGATGTCGAACATGTTCACAGGCATGGTGGTTCCTTGCGGAGCGGGGACGACGGCGCCGTCCCCGCTCCCGGTGTTAGAGGTGCTCAAGGTGCTAGATGGATGTGGCGATCAGGAAGATGCCCAGCGCGATGACGAAGCCGACCACGGCGATGAGCGCCTGGCCCACGGTCCACGTCTTCAGCGTGGTCTTGGTGTCCATGCCGAAGAAGCGGCTGACCAGCCAGAAGCCGGAGTCGTTCACGTGGCCCGCGAACACCGAGCCGGCGGCCAGCGCCAGCACGATCGCGGCGATCTCCACCGGGTTGTAGCTGGGGTTGCCCGCCACCACCGGCTGGACCAGCGCGGCGGCCGTGGTGAGCGCAACGGTTGCGGAACCCTGGGCGACGCGGACGATCGCGGCGATCACGAAGCCCGCAATGATGACCGGCAGGCCGATGGCGTCCAGCGATTCGGCAAGGGCGTTGCCGATGCCGCTGGCGCGCAGCACGCCGCCGAACATGCCGCCGGCGCCGGTGATCAGGATGATCGAGCAGACCGGGCCGAGCGCGCTGTCCACCACGGTTTCGGTGAGGCTGTGCGGCTTGCCCTGGCGGTGGCCGAGCATCCACATCGCCATGAAGACGGTGATCAGCAGCGCCACCGGGGTCTCGCCGAGCGTGCGCAGGACCTGGACCCAGGTGTCGTCCAGCGAGACGGCGCCCGCGGTGGCCAGCATGTTCAGGCCGGTGTTCATGAAGATCAGCACCAGCGGCAGCAGCAGAAGGAAGACGATGGTGCCCAGCTTGGGCGAGGACTTGAACTCGGACTCGGCCGAGCCCTGCGGAGCGTCCAGGATGTCCGGCACGGCAATGTTGAACTTGCGGCCCAGGAACGTACCGAACAGGTAGCCGACGATGTACCAGGTCGGCAGCGCGACGATCAGGCCGAGGACCAGCACCAGTCCGACGTCGGCGCCGAGCAGACCGGTCGCGGCGACCGGGCCCGGGTGCGGCGGCACGAAGATGTGCATGACGGAGAACGCGGTCGCGGCCGGGAACGCGTAGAGCAGCAGCGAGCCGCCGAGCCGGCGGGCGACCGTGAAGATGATCGGCAGCATGACCACCAGGCCGGCGTCGAAGAAGATCGGGAAACCGAACAGCAGCGACGCCACGGACAGCGCCAGCGGCGCGCGCTTTTCGCCGAAGCGTCGGATCAGCGCGTTGGTCAGCACGTCGGCACCGCCGGAAACTTCCAGCATGCGCCCCAGCATGGCTCCGAGGCCCACGAGCAGCGCCACGCTGCCAAGGGTCGTGCCGAAGCCGAGCAGCAGCGTCGGCACGATGTCGGCGGCACCGATGCCTGTGGCGACGGCAGTCAGCAGGCTGACCAGGATCAGCGCGAGGAACGCGTGCACGCGGAAGCGGATAATCAGCACCAGCAGCGCCGCGATCGCCGCGGCGGCGATGCCCAGCAGGGCCGGCGTACTCAACGTCCAGTTGAGTTCGAGGTCGGTCATCTTTGTCCTATCAGGGGTGGGGGAACTGCCGGCGGCTTAGCGGCCGACGGCGAGCGCGTCGGCCACGGCCTCGGCGATGTCTTGGGGGGAAAGCGTGATGTCAAGGACGATGCCGGCCTCGTCGGCTTCTAGCGGCTCCAGAGTCTGGAACTGCGAGTCCAGCAGCGCCGGCGGCATGTACTCGTGGTTGCGCCCGGTGAGCCGGTCGGCGATCAGGTCCTGCTCACCGGCGAGGTGGACAAAGCGGACCGTCGGCGCGAAGGTGCGGATCAGGTCCCGGTAGCGCCGCTTCAGCGCGGAACAGGCGATCACCCGCGCCTCCCCGTGCTCGAGCCCCTCGGCCAGGCTGCGGCCGATGATGGCCAGCCACGGCTCGCGGTCCTCGTCGGTCAGCGGGTTCCCGGCGGCCATCTTCTGCTTGTTGGCCAGCGGGTGCAGGTCGTCGCCGTCGATGAAAGGCAGGCCCAGGTGTGCGCCGATGGCCCGGCCGGCCGTCGACTTCCCGGATCCTTGCACGCCCATAACGACAATCGGGGGCAGGTTCTGATCTGCCATGGGAAACTCCTCAGACGCATCTTCACATCTGATTTCGAGTGGCCTAGCCGACAATAAATCAGATTTATCTGGACTAAGATAGCACAGCAATAGTGGCGCTGCGCACAGGTAAAACAACGACGGCGGACGTCGCCAAGGCGCGCCGCACTCCCTCTCCTGCGTGGCGGCAACAGTCGAGCCTCTGCCACCTGCCTGCCACGCTACCGGCAGAAGCGGAAGCTGTGCGGGCCGGTGCCGGATCGGCCCTGCAGGACTACGCTTAAGACATCCCCGACCTGACGCCGCCCCTGGAGGCACCCATGCTCAGCATCGACGCCGTCGACATGGACATGCTGATTACGGCCATGGAAATCAGCGACACCTTCGAAGCCCAGTGGTGGCTCGATCCGAGTACCGGTCAGGTCGAAATGACCAGCGACGACGCCGGCAACTCCCTCCCCGGCTGGGACCTCGACGGCCACGGGGCCGTCCCTATCCCGCCCGACGACACCCAGCGCGGCTACCGCGACATGCGTGACTTCATCGCCACCCTCGACGACGAGCAGGTCCGCGCCGCCCTACTCCACGCCATCGAAGGGAAGCGGCCCTACCGCCGGTTTAAAGACGCCGTCTACCACTACCCCAAGGTCCGCGACGACTGGTACACCTTCCACCAGAAGCGCATGCGCAACCACGCCATCACCTGGCTCATCGCAGAACAACTCGTCGACCCCGCCGAAGCCCAGCAGGCCCTGGCCCAAGCCTGACCCTCCTGCCCAAACGATTGGCCCGAAAAGGCTCGTTTACAGCTCGATAGGGCGCCTAAAAGGGCCGTTTCAGGCCAACAAATTCCGAATCCTGCCGAACCCGCCGGCCCGGGCGCGTCCGCCGAGGTGGCCCCGGGCCTCAGCTCCGCCTGTTCAAACCCCGCCCGCCTGACACCCGCCTCCCCAGACCCCGGGCCTCAGCCCCGCCTGTTCGAACGATTGGCCTGAAATGACCTGGTTAGAACGCCTAAAAGGGTCGTTTCCGGCCAATCCTTTTCAGCCAGAGGCGCCCGCCCGGCTGGAACACGTCCAGGCCGGGCTGGAACTACAGCGGCGGGGCCATGTCCGCCCAGGGCTTGGTCTGCTCGACGGCGGCGCCGATGCGGAAGACGGTGTGGTCGTCGAAGGGGTGCCCGACGATCTGCACGCCGGTGGGGATGCCGACGTCGGCCAGGCCGCTGGGCACGGCGAGCACCGGGCATCGGTTGTTGATGTTGAAGGGCGCGGTCATGTGCGCCTCCCAGTAGTGCTCCAGCCTCACTCCCCCGACGTCGATCCCGTCCAGGTAGTCCTCGTCGGCCTTGAGCGCGGACACGGCGGAGGCCGGGCAGATGAGCGCGTCGAAGCCGGCCATGGCCTCGGCGAGCTGCGCCTGGATCCGGGCCTCGGCCGTCAGCCCCTCGAGCAGCGTATGCCGCGAGGCAGCGGCGCGGGCGTCGGCCATGAACCGGCGGGTGTAGGCGGCGAGCCGGTCCTCGCTGCCGGCGGTGGCGGCCTCCATCGCCGGGCCGAGGATGTGGCCGAAGTGCGTGAAGATGGTCTCGCTGATCCCGCGGCTTGTCCACGGCAGCTCGATCTCCTCGACGACGGCGCCGGCCGCCTCGAGCGCGGCGGCCACGGAACGCGTGTTGGCGTCGACGTCGGGCATCACCGGGTAGTCGCCCAGCCGGATGCACAGGGCGATGCGCATCCCCTCGACGCCGTCGTACTCCAGCGGCAGCGCCGCCGCCGGGCCGACCGACGTGTGGTCCAGCGCGTGCGGGCCGGCCATCACGTTGGCCAGCAGCGCCGTGTCCGCCACGGTCCGCGCCATCGGCCCGTCGCCGCGGTACCAGTCGGCGCTGAGCGGCGGCATCCCCGGGATCCGCCCGTACGGCGCCTTGTAGCCGACGTTTCCCGTGAACGACGCCGGAAGCCGGGTCGATCCCGCAATGTCCGAGGCGGTGGCCAGGGTAGTCATGCCGGCGGCGAGCGCGGCCCCGGCCCCGCCCGACGAGCCGCCGGGCGAATAGTCGGGATTCCACGGGTTCCGGGTGACGCCCCACATCGGGCTGTGCGTGACGGTCGCGCAGCTGAACTCGGGCGACGTGGTCCGCGCGTGAATGATTCCGCCGGCGGCCTGGATCCGCTCCACCACCGGGTGATCGACGGCGGCGACGTCGCCCGCGCAGGCCAGCAGCCCCTGGCTCAGCGAACGGCCCGCGATCGCGTGCTTCTCCTTCGTCGCGACCGGCAGCCCGAGCAACGGCGCCCCGTCGTCGTAATCCCCCGCCTGATAGCGCCGCTCGGCAGCACGGGCCGCGGCCATGGCCTCGTCCTGCAGCTGCTCCGTGAACGCGTTGACCGTCCCGTTGACCTCCGCCGCGCGGTCCGCCACGGCCTCCAGCAGCTCAACGGGCGACAGCTCGCGCGAGCGGAACAGCCGCAGCGCCTCGATCGCGGACAGGT
Source organism: Arthrobacter sp. USHLN218 (assembly GCF_037144715.1). Taxonomy (NCBI): domain Bacteria; kingdom Bacillati; phylum Actinomycetota; class Actinomycetes; order Micrococcales; family Micrococcaceae; genus Arthrobacter; species Arthrobacter sp. USHLN218. Next base: position 265,223 of record NZ_JBBCYT010000005.1, on the reverse strand, counting down.
AGTGCAGCTTCGTCACTTCGCCTCCTCTACCAGCGCCCCGAACACCAGCTCGCGTGCCACCGCGGTCAGCGCCTCCACGCCGGCCACCATGTCCTCGTCCGTGCTGAACTCCCGCTCGCAGTGGCTGACCCCGTCCACCGACGGAATGAACATCATCACCGACGGCACAATCCGGTTCATCGCCACCGAGTCGTGCCCGGCCATCGTCTGCATCCGCCGCACGCCCAGCCCCAGCTCGGCGGCGACCTTCTCGGTCAGCTCCACGCCGGACTCCGGGTAGTACTGGTTGGCGCGAATGTCGAAGTCCTTCACGTTGATCCGGATGTCGTGCTCCTCGGCCAGCGCGGCGATGTCGCGCAGCAGCGACTCCCGCGCGGCCTCCACAATCGACTGCAAGTTAGACCGTAAGTCCGCCACCAGGTGCACCCGCCGCGGCACCACGATCGGCGAGTTCGGCTCCAGCGTCAGCTGCCCCACCGAGGACACCAGCGCCTCCTCCTCGAAGTCGCCGGTCACGTCGTGCACCATCAGCACGATCTTCGACGCCGCCACCAGCGCATCGTGCCGGTCGGCCATCGCCGTCGCCCCCGTGTGGGACTGCTCGCCGAGGACCTCGATGTCCAGCTTCTGCGTGTACCAGCTCGATTCCACCGCACCGAGAGCCAGCCCCTCGCGCTCCAGGATGCGGCCCTGCTCGATGTGGATTTCCGCGTAGCTCACCGGCTCCGGCCCGGCGTCGGAGCCCAGGTACCCGATCCCCGCGAGCGCCTCCCGCACGGACACGCTCTGCAGGTCCCGCACCTCCAGCATCTTCTCCCGGTCCATGATCCCGGCGAACACCGAACTGCCCATGATGGAAGGCGCGAACCGCCCGCCCTCCTCGTTGAACCAGTTGACCACCGCCAGGTTGAACGGCGGCAGCTCCCCGCCGGCGCGCACCTGCTCCTCGATCCGCGCCGCCGCGTGCAGCCCGGCCAGCACGCCGTACGCCCCGTCGAACCGCCCGCCCAGCGGCTGGCTGTCCAGGTGCGAGCCGACCACCACGTATTTCGCGCCGGGCCGGAACTCGAGCAGCGCGAACATGTTGCCGATCGCGTCCACCCGGACCTCCCAGCCGCGCTCGTCGGCGAACCCGGCGAACCAGTCGCGGGTCCGGCGGTCCTCCTCGGTGGCCGCCTGCCGGTCCACGCCGTTGTTGGGCGTGGCGCCGATCGTGGCGACATGGTGGAAATCCTTCAGGAAGGCGTCAGCGGACATGGCGAAGTACTCCTGGTTCTCAGTATGGTGCGGGGCCTGCAGCAGCGGCCGGCGAAAGTAGCAAGAAAGGTAGAGGAGGGACGACGGCGGAAGGCGGGCTCCCGCCGTCGTCCTCCTCTAGCCCAAACGGCCGCGGGTCTCCGGCACCTTGGTCAGCGTCAGCAGCAGGAACACGACCACCGCCGCGCTGCAGAGCCAGTACGCCGGCGAGTAGGAGACGCCGGTGGCGTTGACCAGCGCCGTGCCGATGAACGGGGCGGTGCCGCCGAAGAGCGCGTAGCCCACGTTGTAGCTGACCGCGGCCGAGGTGAAGCGGGTCTTGGTGCTGAAGATCTCGACGAAGAAGGTGTAGCAGCCGCCGCCGTAGATGCAGAGCGGCACCACGAAGAGCAGCTGTCCCAGCATCGCCAGGCCCAGCGAGCCGCTGGTCACCAGCATGAAGCACGGGAACGCCAGCAGCGCGATCGCGGCCGAGCCGGCAATCAGCATCGGCTTGCGGCCCACCTTGTCGCCGATGATCCCGCCGATCGGCAGCAGCAGCGCGTAGGTCAGCATCGCCACCGCGTTGGCCAGCAGGGACGCCTCGCGGCTCAGGTTGCCCGTGGTCTGCACGTAGCCGACGAAGTAGCCGGTCAGGAAGTAGAAGCCCATCGCGGTCATGCCCATCACGAAGATGACCTGCAGCATCCGCACCTTGTTCTCGCGGAAGGCGTCGCGGATCGGGCTGTACTCCTTCTGGTCGGCCTTCGCCGCCACCTGCTTGAACGCCTCGGACTCCTCCGTCTTGGAGCGGATCCACACGCCGAACAGGGACAGCGGCAGCGCCAGCAGGAACGGAATCCGCCAGCCCCAGGCGAAGAACGCCTCGTCGGACATGCTCTGGCTGAGGATCAGGATCATCGCGCCCGCCACCACGGACGGCAGCGCGGTCGCGGCCAGCGTGATGTTGAGCCAGAAGCCGCGGCGGTGCACGGGAGCATGCTCGAACACGAAGGCCGGCGCGCCCACCGATTCGCCGCCGGCCGAGAAGCCCTGCAGCAGCCGGCACAGCACCAGCAGCGCCGGCGCCAGCGCACCGATCGCCGCGTACGGCGGCAGCAGGCCGATCGCCGCCGTCGCCCCGCCGATCGTCACCAGCGTGATGTAGAGGACCTTGCGCCGGCCGAGCTTGTCGCCCAGCTGCCCGAAGAACAGGCCGCCGATCGGCCGCGCGATGAACGCGACGCCGAACGTCGCGAACGTGGCCAACAGCCCGACCAGCGCATTCTCGCTCGGGAAGAACAGCTGCGAGAGCGTCACGGCGGAGAGGCCGTAGAGCGCGAAGTCGTAGAACTCGATGAACTGGCCAACGCTGCCGCCGGCGAGCACGCGCTTCTGCATGCCGGAGGTCTTGTTGGACTGTGCGAACGCCGTGGCGCTGGCGGCTCCGTGCCGCGTCTGGGTCTCGTTGGTCGTCATGACTGCCAACCTACGGAGGCGGAATTGCGGTTCAGTTGCCCGGCGTTACGACGGTGTAAAGCGTTCGGGCGGGAAAAGTTTCGGGCCGAACCCGGCTCAGCGGGTCCTCCGGAAATCGAACGGAAACATGGCAGGTTCTGTCGCAATGCAGTTCCTCCTGGTTGCGTTGGCCGAACCGCGGCTCCTCCCCCGCATCTTCAGGGGAACATCATCACCGCCGGCCCGGCCCTTCGGGAATGCACCCCAGTCTCTGTGACTGCGCTCACAGCTGTCCAATTGATAATTTCTGCGGTCGCCATCGATTCCTTCTATTCGAAGAACGACGGCGGCGTCCGACTTGGGCAGTCATCTCCCCTACCGGTCCGCGCCGTAGAGCTTCTTGCAGATTGCCTCGAAGGCCAGGGCCCGCCTGGTCGGCCGGAGCCCCGCGGGCCGGGCAATGACGACTTCGATCCCCGGCAGCTCGTCCACGAGCCGCAGCGGCACCACCTTTCCGCCCGAGTACGTCAGGTTGTGGTGCAGCCGCTGGTTCAGCACCGAGTAGCCGTGCCCGCGGGCCACGAAGGAACGCACGGTCTCATAACCCGTCACCCGGTGCCGGATATTCGGCGTGATGCCCGCGATCTGGAACAGCTGCAGGTAGTACTCCCGGGTGTGCGGCAGATCGAGCAGGATCATCGGCTCTTCCTGGAGGTCCCGCAGCGCCACTTCCCGGTCAGGGTTGGCAGCCAGCGGATGGCCCTCGTGCACCAGCACGTGCGGCGGCACCCGCTCCACCAGCTGGGTGCTCACCCCGTCCAGCAACCCCAGCGTGTACATCAACGACACTTCGCAGCGCCCCTCGAACAGCGACCGGCGCAGGAACTCCTGATCGCCCTCCAGGAAGGACACCCGCACATCCGGGTATTGCTGCTCGAACGCCTGCAGGATCACCGGCGCCCGGAACGGAGCCAGCGGCGCGAACAGCCCCACCGTCAGCTCACCCGTCAGGTTCTCCGACAAACCCCGTGCCGACTCGTACAGCGAATCCGCATGCTCCAGGAACGCCGGCAGCTCCTTCGCGAACTCCCGCCCTGCCGGACTCAGCTTCAACCCCCGCTGCGGCAACCGGATGAACAGCTGCACCTCCAGCTCCTGCTCCAGCTGCGAGATCGCATTCGACAGCGCCGACTGCGTAATCCGCAGCCGCTGCGCCGCCGCCGTCATGTTCTCCGTCTCCGCCACCACCGCGAAGTACCGCAGCTGGATCAGAGTAAAAGGCCTCGCCATGGGGCCATTCTGTCAAGCGAGGGACTCCTGCCGGAGCACTCGTTCTAGTGTCAGCCCCAATTGCAGCATTTAGCGGACAGCGGTGGAAGCAACCGAGTAGACGTCGGCAGGCATCGGGCGCTGAAGCTTCCAAGTGATCGAGATCGGTTTCTCGCCTGAATGCTGGACGTAATCGACTTGGCCCAGGCACGTGTATGCCATGGTCATGCCCGCGTCGTCGTTGGACCGCTCCCTGGTGAAGAGAACGATCTGGGTTCCGTGTCCTCGTCGATCAAGATAGCGTCGGCCCGTCGCACTGTTAGCCGAAGTGCTGTTTTGCGACTCCCAGTGGAACAGATCGTCGCTGAGGGCATAATCGCGGTACATGGTCGTCGCAGAATGCTTTGCCTCATCCTTGTGGAGCGTTATGAAGAATGCATCTGTCGCTGTCTCAGCGCTCCATGCGACACCCTCACGGTGCTTGGCATCCCGGCCTTCTATCTTGGCTATCCCCAGGGCGGCCAGGACTTCTTCACGCCGATACGTGGCGTGTGAGTAGAGGGGTACGTGTTGCAGACCCTGTCCCAGCCCTCGCGGCATGTGTCTTGCAGCCTTGACGCCGAGCTTCATGAGCTGACCAATTTCCGAGCATGCTTGTGGATAGCTGCGCAAGGCGCGGAAACCGTCGTCGTATTTTTCAAACCCGCCTTTATCCGGCCAGAGGGTGAAAAACAGCATTCTGGCGAGTACCTTTTCCCGATCACTAAGATCCTCGTACGACGGGCCGTAGGGGTCCGCGATAGCGGAGTAGACTTCGGCTCGCTCAGGATCGTCCACATGCAGGAGCGCGGTCATCTTCTTGAGGATGAGTTGTTCCTCGAAGATGGACCCTTCGCTAAGACGAGTGATCGATGGCGCCTCGTCCAGCAATCCCGCTTCTCGGATGAGCGATGTCCAGGAGTCGCCTGTCCTTCGGTACACCTCCGAGAGTTCCCGCCCGGATTCAGTCAGGTAGTCTTCGAGCATTGTTTCGGCGTGGGAGCGCACGTCGACGACCAATTGCTTCCGGTTAAAGCGAAGTTGTGCCTTGATGTTCTCCAGGACGGTTTTCTGCGCCACCCTGTCCAGGATTATTTGGCAGCCAGATGGCAGCAGCGGAAATTCGTCTTCAATTTGCCGTGCCAGGCCCGCGCGACTTGTACCGGTTAAAGCACGGTATTTGGGATCAAACCGGAACTCGCGGCGCTGCTGGCCGATGAAATCCAGCACAGTCAGAACAGCCTTGTCTTCGGCCCGTCGCAGTCCCCGGCCCAGTTGCTGCAGGAAAATCGTCGAGCTCTGCGTGGGACGCAGGAGCAAGATCGTGTCGATTTCGGGCACATCAAGCCCTTCATTGAAAAGATCCACTGCGAATATGCAATTGATTTCTTTGCCCCGTAGGCGCGCCAGTGCCGCGTTTCGTTCGTCGCTATCTGTGGCACCGGAAAGGGCTACAGAGCGGATACCTGCTTGATTGAAGACGCGTGCCATGTAGTGCGCGTGCTGGATAGAGACGCAGAAGCCGAGGGCCCTCATCTCGTTGGTGCTGAGAACCTTATCCCGGAGTTCCTTGATGACTTTTGCAGCACGTGCGTCATTGCCGGTGTACAGAGCACTGAGCGCCTCGAGGTCATATTTGCCGCGCTTCCATTCGACCTGGCTCAGGTCCACGTCATCAGCAAGTCCAAAATAATGGAACGGCACCAGCAGATCCGCGTCCAATGCGTCCCACAGACGGAGTTCCGTTGCGACACGTCCATCAAAGAATTCGTCAGCGACGTTGATGCCATCTCCTCGTTCCGGCGTCGCTGTCAGGCCCAGCAATTCCACGGGACGAAGCCGATCCAGGATTCGCCGGTAGGTCGGCGCCTCCGCATGATGAAACTCGTCGATGACGACAACGTCGAAGTGACCTGGCTCGAGACGATCCAGCCCCATGACCGCCAAGGATTGCACGCTGGCGAAGACGTGCTTCCACTGGCTCGGCTTTTCTTGACCAACATAGAGTTCCCCGAATGTGCCGCTCTGCATCACTGCTCGGTAAGTGCCTAAAGCCTGCACTAGTATTTCCTTGCGGTGAGCCACGAAAAGCAACGTGAGCGGCCGGCCCGTCTCCCCGCAAAGACGCTTGTAGTCCAGAGCCGCGAGCACGGTCTTGCCCGTTCCCGTTGCAGCCACAACCAGATTCCGATGATGTCCCTGGACGTTGCGGGCCGTTTCGAGTTCTTCGAGCATCTCAATCTGATGCAGATGGGGCTGTACTTCCAACCCCGTGGCGCCCATCGGCTGAATTTCCGTCGTGCCGCCGTTCCGCTCGAGGGCCTTGTCCAGCCGCTCCCAATCAGTATCCGGGTCATAAGGCACGAAGGCCCGTTGCTCCCAATAGCTATCAAAGGTGATTTGAAATTTGTCGAGGAGTTCCGGCGTCGTCACCGCGGACAGCCGAACGTTCCATTCCAGTCCATCGACGAGCGCCGACCTGCTGAGGTTCGAACTCCCGACGTATCCGGTACTAAAACCAGAATCGCGCTGGAACAGCCACGCCTTCGCATGGAGACGCGTAGCCTGTGTCTCGTAATTGATCCGCACCTCAGCGCCATATCGTCGAACTAGCTCGTCGACAGCACGGCGTTCTGTGGCTCCCATATACGTTGTCGTTATGACCCGAAACCGGGCACCTCGTTCATGCAATTCATCCAAGGCGCTTTCAAGGAGCCTGATCCCGTTCCAGCGGATGAAAGCACAAAGAAGGTCAACGGTGTCAGCAGAGGCGAGTTCTGCCCGGAGCTCCGCAGCAAGGCTCGGATCATCCTTGCCATTCGTAAGCAGGGCTGAATCGGAAAGTGCGGTTGACGGTCGACGCAAGTTCCGGCGCCGTAGTTTGTCTGCCGGGTGAAGGGACTGAAGCTGTCTTGGTCCCTCTGCAATTTCATCGGTATGAGCGATGGCCAGTAGCAGCTTATTCGCCAGGGAGACACGGTCCTCGGGCTTGGCCTGCCCCAGGGCCTTCTTTGCAACCGCTCCGATGTAACGAGCGAGAACATCCGGAGTGTCGTCTTGCCCGACGTCGACCACGTTGGTTTGGTACTCCGTCATGAGTGATAGCCGACGTGCCAACGACTCAGTCTGCAGGCTCTCGTAAAGCCCCTCTGCCAGCAACTCTGCCGGCTCTCCCCCACTGAAAGCGTTCACCAAGCCAGGCTAAACCATGCCCTGACAATCTGCGACGGAGAGATCCTGTACACGCCTACGGAGGAGTGAAGAGTGCCGAGTGGACAGCGATGCGAGGTGGAAGCGGCCACGACGCACCCTGCTCACGGTTTCTATGGGCCGCTACGTCAACTACTCACAACCGACGCCGTCACCGTCGCGATCGAATTTCGTGTCCCATCCGGGGTCACCAACCCGTATCGGTGCTGCGCCGGTTGCGCGTACAGCAGTGCAGTTCTTGTAGAAGACATCAGCGCCGCTGACGGGAGCGGGCACGGGTCCCGAGGGTGCATCCTTCAGTGGTTGTGATACCGGCAGGGGTTCAGCAGCAATCGGAACAGCGACTCTGCCTTCGTCTGTTGGAACTGGCTGATCCGGACACGATGCAGTCAGGATTCTGTGGATTGCGTCGTGCTCTGCCTGTGTCATCCATAGCCCGTACTTGGCCTTCACAGCCGTCTGAATTGCCACGTACTCGCAGCGGAATGACTTGTTGGGCGGAAGCCAAGTTGCCGCGTCCCCGTCGCCCTTGGCCCCATTAGTTGGCCCATCCGTCGCCAGCAGATTCAGCGGGTCATTACCTAAGGCTTCCCGCTCCTCAGATACCAACTGTTGTGCGCCTTTTTGCCAGGCGTCGGACAACGGTACGACATGGTCGATTTGTACTGCAGTGCTGGTTGCGTTGCCACGGACGAAGTGAATCGTCGTGCCCGTCAACGGGTCTGCCAAAACGCCGGATGCGACGACACACCCGTGAGTCCCGGGCTTGTGCACAATACTGCTCAGATCCCGGTTCAGGGTGTCATTGCGGGCATCGCAGCCGTTGCGATCGGGATCCTTCCACCCCCTGCCGAAAAGATCGCGGTCATATCCAGTCTTCGGAGCCCTCCCCTTGATCGCGATAGTTTCGAGCTGTGCAAGTGACGTTCCCGGCGACGGATCGGCGGGGGCCTCGCTGACAAGTTCCTCCGTCACGGGTGCGGGCTCCGACTCTGCCGGCTCGCTCAAGGTGGGCGACTCTGCCGGCGTTGCAGTAGGAGCCGGAGCAGAGCCAGACGTGTTCGAGGACTCGAGCGGCGTTGCGCTGGCGGAGTTGGACTCGCAGCCGGTTGCAGCGAAGAGAATTGAGATGGCGGCGAGCGCGGCAAGGCTGGCGGCCTGGAGCTTTTGCATTTTGTGCCTTTGGTCGTGTCCTCCCACAACCAAGCCGTTATGGGAGGACACCATCGAATTCGGGTTCAGGAGGTTATGACTCGCAGGCCGCGCCGTCGCCATCGCTGTCGAGGTGAGAACCGTAGCCGGGGTCCCCCCGATAGACGGGAGCAGCCCCTGCAGCCTTGGCCGCAGTGCAGTTCGCGTAGTAGGCCGCCGGCGCAGGTGCCGGAGCTGCGGGCTGCTCGACTGGCGCCGAGCCGCCACCGCCGCCTGATGAATTTTCGCAGGCGACGCCGTCGCCATCAGAATCGAGGTCAGGATTGTAACCAGGTGAATCGGAAGTGATGTTGGACAGACCATCGTTCGCTGCGTCTGTGCAGCTTGCATAGCCGTTTGCCTCGGCTTCGGCCTCGCGTTCAGCTTTCGCTTGGCGCTCCGCTTCTTCCGCCGCCTTACGTTCTTCCGCGGCTTTGCGCTTGGCCTCAGCCTTCTTAGCAGCCTCTGCCTTGGCTTTCTTTTCGGCGGCGGCCTTCTCTGCCGCTTCTTCCTTGGCTTTCTTTTCCTCTGCTGCCTTCTTGGCTTCCGCTGCCTTTCGCGCTGTTTCTTCAGCGAGGACAGCTACCACTTTGTCGTGATTGTCGCGGTCCATCCACAACAACACTCCGTCTTGATCTTCGGTGCAGATATAGACCTCGCCGTTGGCCCCCTGAATCATGCCTTCAGCGTCGCACTCGGTGAATGCCACCATTCTGGCGCTGGGTGAGGGAGTTGCTGTGAAGCTGCCGGCAACTGGCTCAAGTTTTTCTTCAGCAGTGGCTGAGGTCCCCGTGACTACAAGCCCTAACACAAACGCTAGAACACCGAACATCGAGGTCGTTTTGGCTGCGCCCCGGCTGCCGAGTCCCATCCACGAGCGACGCTTGAACACGAGCGCGAACAGGCCAGAGACAGCGGCGATGATGCCGAGAATTACGAGGTACGGGCCGAACCCGCCGTTCGCAAGAAAAATGAACAGCAGCACCAGAAGGAGCACACCTGTTATCCAGAAAGAAACAGTGGGACGCCACTTCGGAGACCGATTTTGGGCAGGCTGATAGTACGGATTGTCATACATGGTTTCCCCCAACGAGACATGATGAAGCGTTTATGTCGAGGGAATGTTATCAGTTGGACTGCAATTCGGCATAGAGGAAGCCGGATTGCGTCAGGCTCGTTTGTTCAGTCTTTACTGACTAGAGACTTGAAAGCGTCGAGCAGCTGCTGTAAGCCAGTGCTGCCGCCCGTGCTGATGGGCATCACGTCACCCGCCGATCCCTTGCGGCTAAAGACTGCCTCATCAGCAGTTAGAAGAAGCGCGATGGGATCAACGTCCTGCCAGCGCACCCTCTCAAGGTTTGATCTCTGGAATGAGCCAGTGTAAACGGGCGTCAGGAAATCTGCGGGAGTGGCAGCCTCAGAGTCTTTCCTCATGACTACGACGCGAAACTCCTCGACGGACGGCGCTACGGCCACCCCCTCCTTGACCGTGGCTAGGACCGTCGAAGCCAAGGCAGCAACATACAGCGCATTGCGGTCCGCCTTAGTTCGTTTCTTCGTCGTGGGCCTACCCGTCGGAGTAAAGGACGCTGTCCTCTCGGGAACCATCTGCGCTGACCCAAACAGGATGACCACGGTGGCATAGTTGGTGCCGCCTTCGGCCCCTACATCGACGCAAGTCGCTTCGGAAGCATTGTCAGCAAAAGCTTCCTCCAGCGCCATCATGACTGCCTCCGGCTCATGACCGAGAAGCTTTTCCCAGTTCTCCTGGGCCAGTCCGCAATGAATCCGGTAGCTGCGCTGCCACTCAGCTTCGAGCCGAGCCTTCTCAGCATGAGCCATTTGGTCGGCTTGGACCTTCGCTGCCTTGCGCTCGGCCAACTGAAAGCGACCAATTCCCGCCAGCATCTGCTGAGACAACGCGTCATGAATGAGTTCGTAGTCAGCCATGGGCGGCACTGGAACGTCGGCTGGCGCAGCCCGCTCAAAGTCCTCATGGTGGAGCGACACCAGGGCGTTCTCCAACGCAACGAGCTCCGCGATCTGCGCCTCGGCGGCAGCTGCCTTCTCAGCACGCGCAAGCTGTGTGAGGCTGGGACGTTTCAGCTGGAATGAATGACTCGAGGGGCGCCTCATCGTCGAGGTGGGGCTCGACTGGCTCACTCGTACTCCGCCGACCTTCGCCGACGAATATATCCCGCCGCTGCCGAAGGAAACCCGAGCCTTGCTGTTCCCGACGCTCGTCCGGATTCCCCTGCTGGAGGCACTGATCCGAACGCCAGGAGCGATGTTGAAACTTGCTCGTGCCATGACTTCTCCCCAAAGAAACGTTTGACTGCATCGCAGCTTATCGGATGGACAACAGCCAAAGCTGTGCCTGAAAGAACTGAAAAGAATCCTTTAGCCGCACTGAACTCCGCCGAGCGCAAAACGAGCCACGTTACATCTGCCCGTCGAACACCCGATAAAGAAGAGTTCCTTGGAACAGGCGGACAATGAAACCCTCACCCTGCGAATCGCAAACTTCTGACTTCTAGTTAACAGCCCTTGCCAGAATCGCAAACAGCGACTAGCTTCGACGCATGGCATCAAATGAGACCGGCGTCACAGAACGGGTCCGGACGTCGATCCGGAACTCGGGGATGGCCCAGCGCGAGATCGCGCATCACATGGGGCTGGACGAGACGAAGCTGTCCAAGGCTTTGAATGGCACGCGGCGTTTCCATCCGGAGGAACTGACCAGCCTGGCGGACATCACCGGCGTGACGGTGAACTGGCTGCTGTCGGGTTCGGACGAGACGCACGGACCTTCGGTTCCGCCGCCGCCGATGGTCCTTCCGACCCGGCATCCGGAAAACAACGAGCACGCGCAGAAGCGGCGGGCGATCATCGAGGCGGCGTGGTGGCTGTTCGCGCGCCGCGGCTACTCGGCGGTCCGCGTGGCCGACATCGCGTACGCCTGCAATCTGAGCACGGCGGCGATCCACTACTACTTCTCGGGCAAGCGCGAGATCTTCGCCGAGGCGCTGCGCTACTCGATCAAGCTGGCCTTCGACCGGCAGATCGCCGAGCTGCTTCAGGTCAGCGACCCGGTGCGCCGGCTCAAGCGGCTGATCGAGCTGCAGCTGCCCGCCGGCGAGCGAGGCCAAGCCGAATTCTCCATCTGGCTGCAGACCTGGGCGGACGTCGCCGTCGAGGGTTCCGGCAAGGAAAACCACGCGCAGGGCTACCGGCGCTGGCTCAAGACCGTGGAGGACGCGATCGTGCAGGGCCAGGAGGCCGGCGCCTTCGTCGTGGTCCCGTCCGACCAGCTCGCCATGGAGCTCACCAGCCTGATCGACGGCCTGGGCATCAAGGTCCTCACGGGCATGCTGACTTCGGATCAGATGTACCGCCATATCGAAAGTTTCATCGACCGCAACATCGTCCTCGAACAAGGGAGCCCTGCATGAACCGCAAGGTCATCGTCACTTGTGCCCTGACCGGCGCCGGCGACACCACCGGCAAGAGCGAGCACGTGCCCGTCACTCCGGAACAGATCGCCGACAACGCGATCGCCGCCGCCCGGGCCGGCGCCTCGGTGGTCCATATCCACGTGCGCGACGTCGAGACGGGCCAGGGATCGCGCGATGTGGCGCTGTACCGCGAGGTCGTCCGGCTGGTCCGCGAGAGCGACGTCGACCCGGTAATCAACCTGACCGCGGGCATGGGCGGCGACCTCATCCTGGATCCCGGCGAGCCGACCAAGCAGCTGCCTGGCACGGACCTGGTCAGCGCGATCGAGCGGCTGGCCCACGTGGAGGAGCTGCGCCCGGAGATCTGCACCATCGACTGCGGCTCGCTGAACTTCGGCGAGGGCAGCCAGGTCTACATCAGCACCCCGGACATGCTCCGCGAGGGCGCCGAGCGGATCAAGGAACTCGGGGTCAAGCCGGAGATGGAAATCTTCGACACCGGGAACCTCTGGTTCGCCAACATCATGGTCGAGGAGGGCCTGATCGCTCCCCCACCGCTCTACCAGCTCTGCATGGGCATCCCCTACGGCGCCCCGGTCAACGCGGGTCTGCTGCAGGCCATGGTGAACATGCTGCCCGACGGCGCCCAGTGGACGTCCTTCGCCATCGGCCGCGACCAGCTGCCGTGGGTCGCGCAGTCGGTCCTGCTCGGCGGGCACGTCCGGGTGGGCCTCGAAGACAACCTCTACCTCAGCAAGGGCGTCAAGGCGACCAACGCCCAGCTCACCGAACGCGCCATCCAGATCGTGCACGACCTCGGGTCCTCCGTCGCCACTCCGGACGAGGCCCGCGAAATCCTCCAGCTCGAGAAGAAAGCGTGAACATGACCGAAGACTTCACTCCCCTGGACATGAACGACGTCGACACGATCGCCTGCGTGGGCATCGGCACCATCGGCGGGGGCTGGGCCGCGTACTTCCTGGCGCGCGGCTTCCGGGTCAAGGCCTGGGACCCCGCACCCGACGCGGAGCAGAAGCTCCGCCGGCTGATCGACGCCGCGTGGCCCGCCCTGACCAAGCTCGGGCTCGCGCCTAACGCGTCGAAGGACAACATCAGCGTCCACACCGATCTCGCCGAGGCGGTCGACGGCGCCGGCTTCGTGCAGGAGAGCGCGCCGGAGGTCCTGGAACTCAAGCAGTCGCTCCTGGCGCAGATCGACGCGGTGACGGCCCCCGACGTCGTTATTGCCTCCTCCACTTCCGGTTACGGGATGACGGAGATGGCGACCGCGGCGAGGAACCCGTCCCGGCTGGTGGTGGGGCACCCGTTCAACCCGCCGTACCTCATTCCGCTGGTCGAGGTGGTGGGCGGCGAGCAGACCTCGGCCGCCGCCGTGAAGTGGGCCTCGGCCTGGTACGAACTGATCGGCAAGTCCGTCATCACCATGGACCGCGAGGTTCCGGGGTTCATCGCCAACCGCCTGCAGGAGGCGCTGTGGCGCGAGGCTCTGCACATGGTGGACAACGGCGAGGCCACCGTGGAGCAGATCGACCTGGCCATCACCGACGGGCCGGGCCTGCGCTGGCCGCTGCAGGGACCGATGCTGACGTTCCACCTGGCCGGCGGCGAGGGCGGCATGGCGCACATGCTCGACCACTTCGGGCCGTCGCTGCTGTCCCCGTGGACCCGACTGGCTGCACCCGAGCTGACGCCGGGGCTGCGCAACGCGGTCATCGCCGGCTGCGACGAGGAGGCCGCCGGGCGGTCCGTCGTCGAACTGGTGGCGGAGCGCGACGAGGCAATCATCGCGATCCGCAACGCCATCGCCCAGGTCAGGGCCGGCGGCGCATGAGCTCGGCGGCTCCCGGCGTGCTGCCCGCGTACCGCTGCCGGGTGCAGCCCGAGTGGATCGACTACAACGGCCACATGTCAGAGGCGTTCTACGTCCTGGTCTTCGGCTACGCCACGGACCAGGTGATGGAACAGATTGGCCTCGATGAGGAGTACCGGCGCTCCACCGGTCGCTCGCTCTACACGGTCGAGGCACACATCCGCTATCTCGCCGAGACCGACCTGGACGCGGAGCTCACGGTGACCTCACGGATTGTCGCCGCCGGGCCGAAGAAGCTGCACCTGGCCCACGAGATGCGTTCCGGGGAAACGCTGATCTCCACCGAGGAACTGCTGGCGCTGCACGTGGACCAGCAGTCCGGACGCAGCACCGGATTCGACCCTTCCGTCATGGACACCATCACCTCATTCCTGCCCGGCCCCGGCGAGCCGGCACCGGAATGGACCGGCAGGACAGTCAGTTCCTAGCCGTCCCTTTTTACGAAAGAAGGACCAGTGGAAACATCTCCTGTTCTTCGCGGGCAGCTGCCCGATAGACCTGCCCTGGCGCCGACCCGGCGCCGGGTTCTCGGGATAGGCCTGGCCCTCGGGCTGGGCGGCTTCCTGGCCGCGTGCGGCACCGGACCGGCCGCGGTACTGTCCGCTCCGGCCGGCCCGCCCCAGCGCGGAGGCCGGCTGCGGGTGGGCCTGGCCGGCGGCGGCGCCGCGGACAGCTTGGACGCCCATACCTCCGTGAGCACCACCGACATCGCGCGGGTGGTCAACCTCTACGAGTCCCTGCTCTACTGGGACGAGAACTACGAACTGAAGCCGCTACTGGCGGCCAAGGTCACGCCTTCGGCCGACGCGCTGACCTGGACCGTCGACCTCCGCAAAGATGTCCGGTTCCACGACGGCCGGCCGGTCACGGGCAGGGACGTTGCCGCGACGTTCAAGCGCATCACTGATCCGGACAATCCGAAGAGCGGCGCCGCGAGCCTGGTGATCTTGGACGAGGTGGCCGTCATCAACGACCACCGGGTCGAGTTCCGGCTCAACACTCCCACGGCCGCGTTCGACGACTCGCTGGGCCAATACACGCTCGGCATCGTGCCCGCGGACTTCGATCCGGCCGCGCCGGTTGGGACGGGCCCGTTCAGGTTCAAGTCGTTCGCGCCGGGACGCAACAGCGTCTTTGTCCGCAACGAGCATTACTGGCGGGACGGCGAGCCGTATCTGGATGAGCTGGAGATCCTGAATTTCAACGACGACGACGCGCTGATCAACGCGCTGCTCTCCACCCAGGTGGACGCGATCGGCCAGATCCCCTTAACGCTGCTGGAGGTCATCGACGCCGACCCGCGGATCAGCATCCTCTCCGCCGAGACCGGCGCCTGGATGCCGTTCACGATGCGCGTGGACCGCCCGCCCTTCGACGACAAGCGCGTCCGCGAGGCCTTCCGGCTGGCCGTGGACCGGGAGCAGATGATCGAGCAGGTGCTCAGCGGGAACGGCAGCCTCGGCAACGACATGTATTCGCCGTTCGACCCGGGCTATCCCTCGCATCTCCCGCAGCGCAAGCAGGACATTGCGCGGGCCAAGGCGCTGCTGGCCGAGGCCGGCCATCCGGACGGGCTCACCGTGGAGCTCGTGACGGCGCCGATCCAGTCCGGCGCGGTGGAAGCCGCTCAGGTCTTCGCCCAGCAGGCCGCCGAGGCCGGGATCATGGTCAAGATCCGCCAGGTGGACACCACAACGTTCTTCGGCGACAGCTACCTGAAGTGGGACTTCGCCCAGGACTTCTACTACACCCGCAACTACCTGCCGCAGGTCAACGCGAGCACCCTTCCGACGTCGCCGTTCAACGAGACGCACTGGGACCACCCCGAGTTCAACGCCCTGATCAAAAAGGCCAACGCCACCGTCGACGACGACGAGCGCAACGCGCTGATCGCCAAGGCCATGGAGATCGAATACAACGAAGGCGGCTACATCATCTGGGGCCACGCGAACCAGGCGGACGCCTACCAGCAGTACGTCGCCGGCCTCGTCCCCAGCCGCACCGGGCTGGCCCTGTCCGGCTTCGAATTCCGCCGCGTCTGGCTAGGAGGCGCCTCATGATGCCCATCATCCTTCGCAGGCTGGCCACCAGCGTGCTGATCCTGCTGGCGGTGTCCGTACTGGTCTTCGTGGCCACGCTGCTGCTGCCCGGCGATCCGGCGCAGGCCATCCTCGGCCAGCAGGCCACGCCCGAGCGGCTGGCCGCGCTGCGCGAGCAGATGAACCTCAACGACCCGGTCTGGCAGCGCTACCTGTCGTGGCTGGGCGGCCTCTTCATCGGCGACTTCGGGGTCTCGGCTGCCTCCGGCGGCGCCGTCAGCGCGCTGCTGGGCGAGCGGATCGGTGCCTCGCTGGTCCTGCTGATCGCGGCCGGTGCCATCAGCATCCCCGTCGGCCTGCTGCTGGGAACCTACAGCGCGCTGCGCCGCGGCCGGGCCGGCGACCATATCGCCACCGGCACCAGCCTGGTGCTAGCCGCGCTGCCGGAATTCGTCATCGGCATCGCGCTGGTCACGCTGTTTTCGACGACGGTGTTCACCATCCTGCCGTCTGTCACCATGGCCCCGCCCGGGGAGCCGGTGTGGAACTATCCGCAGCAGCTCGTCCTTCCGACGCTGACCCTGGTCCTCGTGGTGACTCCCTACATCACCCGGATGATGCGGGCCACGATGCTGGAGGTCCTCGAGTCCGGCTACGTGGAGATGGCCCGGCTCAAGGGAGTGCCCGAGCGGCAGGTCATCCTGAAGCACGCCCTGCCGCACGCGCTCTCCCCCGTCGCCCAAGTCGTGGCGATCCAGCTGGCGTGGATGGCCGGCGGCGTGGTCGTCGTCGAGTTCCTCTTCCGCTATCCCGGCATCGGCCAGGCCCTCGTGGACGCGGTCACCAACCGGGACGTGCAGGTGGTCCAGGTGCTCGCCGTCCTGATCGCCGCCGTGTACATCGTGGTGAACCTGCTGGCCGACGTCGTCGGCATCCTGACCAATCCGAAGCTACGCACCGGGGGTGCCCGATGACCGCCATTGATTCGCCCCAGCTCGTGACCAAAGAAACCAAGGCGCCGCCCGGGCTGCTCCGCCGGCTGGTGGCACAGCGCCAGGCGAAGATCGGGATCGGGCTGACCGCCGCCGTCGTACTTTTGGCCCTGCTGGGACCGGTACTCCTGCCTCTGGTCACGGGCTTCACCAGCACCGAGTTCACCGGGCGGCCGTTCCAGCCGGACGGCGTGTTCGGCACCGACAACCTGGGCCGCGACGTCCTCAGCCGCTTCCTCGACGGCGGGCTGCGCCTGCTGGCCTACTCCGCGCTGGCGACGCTGCTGGGCATGGTGCTCGGCGTGCTGGCGGGGATGACGGCGGCGTACCAGGGCGGCCGGGTGGACAGCCTGATCATGCGCAGCAATGATGTCCTGCTGGCGCTGCCGTCTCTGGTCTTCGCGCTGCTGGCCATCACGGTCCTGGGGCCGGAGGGCTGGGTGCTGGTGGCCGTCATCGGCATCACGCACGCGCCGCGGATCGCCCGGGTCACCCGCTCGGCCACCGTGGACGTCATCACCGAGGACTTCATCCGCGCCGCCGAGATGTACGCCGTGCCGCGCTGGAAGATCCTGGTGCAGGACGTGCTGCCGAACATCACCGGCCCGCTCATGGTGGAGCTGGGCCTGCGCATGACCTACTCGATCGGCGCGGTGGCGTCCCTATCCTTCCTGGGCCTGGGCATGCAGCCGCCGACGGCGGACTGGGGCCTGATGATCAACGAGAACCGGATCGCGCTGGTGGTCCAGCCGTGGGGCGTCATCCTGCCGGTCCTCGCCATCGCCGTCCTGACCGTCGGCATCAACCTGATCACCGATTCGCTGGCCCGCGCGGCGGCGAACGCGAACGTGGGAGCAAGCAAATGAGCACGTCCCTGCAGGATCCGATCAGAACGGCAGTCCTCAGCGCCTCCGGCCTCAGGATCGCCACCACGGCAGGCAAGGAGATCCTGCACGACGTCTCCTTCGAACTGCAGCCCGGGAAGATTCTCGCCCTCGTGGGCGAGTCCGGTTCGGGAAAAACGACGGCGGGGCTCGCCTGCCTGGGCCACTTCAGGGCCGGGTTGAAGCACACCGGCGGCGAGATCCGGGTGAACGGTGCCGGTCCGTCGTCGAACATCCTGGACCTGCCGGAACCGGAACGCCGGAAGCTGCGCGGCGGCGTCATTTCCTACGTCCCGCAGGATCCGGCGCTGTCGTTGAATCCGGCGATGCGGATCGGCGACCAGATCATCGAGGTGCTGCAGGTGCAGGGCCACGGTAGTTCGGACGCGGAGCGCCGCGCGCGGACGGCCGAGGTGCTGGCCGAGGTGGGACTGGACAACAGCACCGCCTACCAGCGCCGCTACCCGCACCAGCTTTCCGGCGGGCAGCAGCAGCGCGTCGGCATCGCGATGGCGTTCGCGTGCCGGCCCAGCGTCATTGTGCTGGACGAGCCGACCACCGGCCTCGACGTCACTACGCAGGCGCTGGTGCTGCAGACCATCGGCCAGCTGGCCGAGCTGCACAACGTCGCCGGGCTCTACATCACCCATGACCTGGCGGTGGTGGCGAAGATTGCCGACGAGGTGGTGGTTATGCTCTCCGGCGAGGTGGTGGAGCAGGGGCCCACCGAGCAGGTGCTATACCAGCCGCAGCACGAGTACACGCGGAAGCTGCTCGACTCGGTGCCGGACCTGGCCGGCAAGCGCCGGGTCGGGCGGACCTCCGTGATTACCGGGGAGCAGCCGGTGGTTGCTCCCCGGCAGGTGGCGGCCGTGGAGGACGCGGACCGGGACGCATCCGCCACTCTCCTGGAAGTCTCCGGCCTGCGCCTGGCCTACGGCAGCAACCAGATCCTGGACGGCATCAGCTTTACGCTGGCGCCGGGCGAATCCATGATGCTCCTCGGCGAATCGGGCTCCGGCAAGACGACGCTCTCCCGCTGCGTCGCGGGGCTCAACGACGACTACTCGGGCGAGGTCCGGCTCTCCGGCGACACCCTGTCCGCCGGTACCAGGGCGCGCACCGCCGAGCAGCGCCAGCGTATCCAGTACGTTTTCCAGAGCCCGTTCTCCTCGCTGAACCCGCGGCGGACCATCTGCGAATCCGTCGAGGTGCCGCTGCAGATGTCCGGCAAGATGGGCCGCAAGGAACGGCGGCGCCGGGTGCTCGAGGCGCTGGACCAGGTCCGGCTCGGCAGCAGCTACCTGGACCGCCGCCCCGGCGACCTCAGCGGCGGCGAGCGCCAGCGCGCGGCGATTGCCCGGGCGCTGGTCAACGCGCCGTCGCTGCTGGTCTGCGACGAGGTCACGTCCGCGCTGGACGTCTCGGTACAGGCGTCCATTATCGACCTGCTGCGCACCCTCCAGCACGAGACGAAGATGTCGATGCTCTTCGTCACGCACAACATCGCGCTCGCCCGGCACATCTCGCAGCGCATGGCCATCCTGCAGCACGGGCAGATCGTGGAGTCCGGCAGCACTGACGAAGTGCTGGAACATCCCCGGCACGAGTACACGCAGGAGCTGCTGGCCAACGTCCCGACGTTCTGACCCGCCGGCAGGAAGTTCCGACCCGCCCACGCGCAGTCCTGACCTACCCACAACACCGCGCCCACCTGCGCATTGTTCTGACCGAGTGCACTTGTTTGAAAAGGAGAATCGTGGACCTGGATTTTGAGAGCCATAACGACGGCGGCCTGCCGCCAGCTGGGTTTGCCGGCCTGCGGGAGGTTTTCGCCCGGCATCTGGCGGCAGCGCAGGGCGGCATGGCGTTCTGCGTGTACCGGCGCGGTGAACCGCTGGCCCGCTTCTACGGCGGCAGCACTACGAGACGCACAGCCCCGACGGCCGAAGTGGAGGAAGCCTGGAGCCCGAAGACCATGGCGGTCATGTTCTCCGGCACCAAGGGCGTGGTCGCCACAGTGGCGGCAATGCTGGTGGACCGCGGCATGCTCGACGTCCGCAAGCGCGTGGCCGAGTATTGGCCCGAGTTCGCGGCCGGCGGCAAGGAAGCCGTTACCGTCGCGCAGCTGCTCAGCCACACCGTCGGCCTGCCCTACGTGGACCCCGAGCCCGAGGGCGACGACCCGCAGCTGGACAACGCCGGAAACGCCCGCGCCCTCGCCGCCCAGACGCCGCTCTGGGAACCCGGCAGAAAGGTGGCCTATCACGCCGCGACCTACGGCTACCTGATGACCGAGGTCTTCCGCCGGGCCACGGGCAAGCCGGTCGGACAGCTCATCGCCGAGCTCATCCGCGAGCCCCTCGGCCTGGAGATCTACCTCGGCCTGCCGGCGGAGCTCGATCCCCGCGTGGCCACGGTCTTCCGCTCCGACAGCTATGCCATCAGCACCTTCCTGCAGGATCCGGAGCGGCGCAAGATCGTCGAGCGCATGTACCGGAACCTGGTGGACCCGGATAAGGACCCGTTCAACAGCATCGGCATGCGCCGGGGCGAGATGTCCGCCGGCGGCGGCATCGGAACCGCCGATGCCATGGCCAACCTCTACTCGCGTCTTGCCGATCCGGCCGGCGGAGTGGTCAGCCCGCCGGCGCTGGCCGACGCCACCACCACCTGGTCGGAGGGAGTCGACGCGATCAACGACAGGCCCCTGCGCTTTGGCCTCGGCTACGAACTCGCCGACCCCATCGGAACCTATGGGCCTGTCGCGCCCGCCTTCGGCCATTCCGGCGCCGGCGGCGGACTCCACGGCGCCTGGCCCGGCAAGAACGTCGGCTTCTCCTTCCTGACCAACGAGATGCTCGCCGAGAACCAGGACCGGCGGGCGAAGGACCTGCTCGCAGAACTGGCCAAGCTCGTCTGACGGCGAGCCGGAAGGCGGGAGATCCCCTCACGAAAAAACCGTCGTCGTGATAGCACTGCGGGCCCGCCGGAACAACCGGCGGGCCCGCAGTTTTAGCCCCCTAGAGCACCGTGAGGCCTAGGCCTCGGTGCCGGCGGGGATGCCGGTGATGAATTCGGCGGCTTTTTCGCCGATGAGCACCGAGGGGGCGTTGGTGTTGCCGGTGGGGACGAGCGGCATGATGGAGGCGTCGGCGATGCGGATGCCGGCCAGGCCGCGGACCTTGAGGCTGCGGGGGTCGACGACGGCGAGCTCGTCCAGGCCCATCTTGCAGGTGCCGACCTGGTGGTGGTAGGTCACGGCGGTTTCGCGGACGTAGCGCTCCAGGTCTTCGTCGCTGTCGGAGTACTCGGTTCCGGGGTAGACCTCTTCGGGTCCCCACTCGGCCAGCGCCGCGGTGCGGCCCATCTCACGGCACTGCCGGACCGAGGCGACCAGGGCGCGGACGTCCTCCTCCGCGGTGAGCGCTCCGAGGTCGATCTGGATCGGGTCCTCCGGGTTGGGGCCGGAGAGCGTGATCTCGCCGCGGCTGAGCGGGCGGACGATTCCGCCGATGAGCGAGAAGCCGTTCTCCGGGCCCGTCATGTCGTCCAGGAAGTACATCGGGACGGAGAAGTGGATCGGCTGCGTGTCCGGCACGGCCAGGTCCGGGCTGCTCTTCCAGAAGTGGTGGACCTCGGCCGGGGCGACCTCGGGCGCGGGGACCTCCTTCTTGGTCGTCGTGTAGATGACCGGCGAGAGCAGGTGGTCGTGCAGGTTCTTGCCGACGCCGCGCAGGTCCAGCACCGGCTCGATGCCTGCCTCGCGCAGTTCCTCGGCCGGGCCGATGCCGGAGCGCAGCAGCAGCTCGGGCGAGTTGATCGCGCCGGCGGCGAGCACCGTCTCGCCCGCGGTCAGCCGGTGCAGCTGGCCGTCCTTCTCGTATTCGATGCCGGTGACGGTGCCGTCCTCGATGAGCAGGCGGCGGACGTGCGCGTTGGTGATCAGCGTGAGGTTCTCGTGGCCGACGACGGGCTTGAGGTAGGCGTGCCAGGTGTTGAAGCGCTTGCGGTTGCGGATGTTGAGCTGCATCTGGGAGACGCCTTCGACGTCGCCGGAGTTGTAGTCCTCGTTGAGCTTCACGCCGACTTCCTGCGCGGCCTCGAGGATGTCGTTCTGGACCGGGTTGCGCGGGTACTCCTTCACCACATCAAGCAGGCCGGAACCGCCGCGCGTATCGGAGGCACCGCCGTCGTACGTTTCAATGGCCTTGAAGACCGGAAGGACGTCCTCCCAGTTCCAGCCCGGGCAGCCCAGGTACGCCCAGGTGTCATAGTCCTGCTTGGCGCCGCGGACCCAGATGGTGGCGTTAAGGGCGTGCGAGCCGCCGGTGACCTTGCCGCGCGGCAGGTGCAGGCGGCGGCCGACGCAGCCTTCCTGCTCTGTGGTGTAGTAGTCCCAGTCCTCGGGGCCATGCCAGAGCGAGCCGAGCGCGAACACATCGTGGATCGCCGGGTTGGTGTCCTCGCCGCCGGCCTCCAGCACCGCCACGGTCTTCCCCGCGTTAATCAGCCTGCGGGCGAGGACCGAACCGGCCGAACCGGCGCCGACCACAATGTAATCCAACTCGTTGACTGCCATCTTTGAACTCCCAACGTTGAGGTGATGCGGCTCACGCAATTACTGACCCTTCAGTCTGTAATGCGACCGCCCGGGACGGCTTGGATATCAGCGCACGGCGCATGGAAACGGGCGCACTCAACGCGCCGCCCGATCCCTATACAGCCGACATAGCTCGCCCACACTTTTGCGGGACGCTGACACGACAACCTTCCGGCGACCCTGCGGTCCCCGGTGACCTTGATCAGTGCAGGGGCAGGAAACGACACAATCCACCGCACTGCGTGGATTTTTGGCACGCTGATCCCGGCGCGATCGCAGGGGTTTTGCGGCTGTCAGCCTTACTATTCCGTCTGATTCAATGCACCTTTGGAACGCCGTTTCCTGTCCTACACACAGTCCTTTTTTGGATGCATCTCGAATACGCCTTCGATAGCGTTAATTCATGGCAATCGCATCGTTCGAAGCGCAGCAGGAAGCCCCCGGCTTCCTCGCTTCCATGCGCTGCGCGTTGCAGGAATTTGCCGTCACCTTTCGCCAAGATGCGGCCCTACAGGATCCGCGAGAACTGGCAGAGTGCGTGGCGCTCGTCGAGGACCTCTCAAGGACTGTCGAGCAACTGCAGATAACTGGCGCGCATGCCGTCGACCAACAGAATGTCGCGGCGTTGCTCGGCCGCGACCCGAATAACCCGGAGTCGAAGTCCGAGTTCCGCGACACTTTGGATTACCTCCGCGCCCGGCTGCGCATCAGCCGGAGCGAAGCCAACCGCAGGGTTCGCCTAGGCGCCGGCACGATGCCGCAAACCCTCATCAGTGGCGGCGAAGCGCCGCCGAAGTACGAACACTTGGCAGCGGGGTTGGCTGAATCGGAAATCGATGGCAAGGCCGCAACGCTCATCCACGACACACTGGAACGGGTCCGTCCCGTCGCTTCCCCTGAGGACTTCGCTGCGATGGAGCAGCAACTGACCCGGCAGGCCGCCGAGTCAGATCTGGACACACTGCGCGTCATAACCAGGACATGGGAAGCCGCCATCGACTCGAACGGCCGGGAGCCGAATACGGAACAATTGGCCGCCCAGCAGGGTGTCTTCGTCAAACCGAAGCGCTGGGGCCTCAACAGGTTCGAAGTCGTTGCGACCGACGAACAGTACGAACACCTGATCACCGCCATGAACACGCACACGAACCCGCGCCTGCGCAAGACGTTCACGGCCGAAGGCGACTCCTCGGCGGCGCAGGACGCCGGCGTGGAAGCGGATGACCGCCCGGCCCCCGACTGGCCGATGCCTACCCGCCCCCAACAGTTGCTGCAAGGCCTCGTCGGGTCCTGCCGGATCGCGCTCTCTACGGACGAGCTTCCCGCCACCGGCGGCCACCGCCCGCAGGTCATGGTCAACATCGACTACAACGACCTTGTATCCGGCATCGGCAGCTCAGGGCAGGCCGTCTTCGGCGGAATGATCACACCTCAGACAGCCCGCAAAATCGCCTGCGACTCCGACCTCATTCCCCTCGTCCTCGGCGGAAAGGGCGAAGTCCTGGACGTCGGACGCGCCCAACGCCTGTTCACACCGGCCCAACGACGGGCACTCGTTGCACGCGACAAAGGCTGCGCCTTTCCCGGCTGCACCATGCCAGCGCACTGGACCGAAGCCCATCACATCCGGTTCTGGAAAAAGCACAAGGGGCGGACATCAGTGGCAAACGGCGTCTTGCTTTGCTCGTTCCATCACCACCTGGTTCACGCGGAAGACTGGACGATCGAATCGATCGAGGGGATACCGTGGTTCATCCCACCCGCCTACATCGACCCGTCCCAGGTGCCACGACGCAACCGCTACCGGCATGTGCCTGCCCTGAAACGCGGCGGACAACTCGGTGCCGGGGCTCCGCAGGAAGACGAGCGGAGCCTGACCATGGACGGACGTCTCCCGTTGACCGCTGCCTCGGGCTCATCCATCCAGCCATCGGCCGGACCGCCCGAGGGCTGGAGCCGCCCCTTCGGCGACGGGCCGCTGCAGCCGGATACGCCTCCTTGGTAGAAACGCACAGCAGCGCCCGTTTCGCCGGGCCCTCCTGGTTGGGATGTCGATATAGCCCAAAAAACCCTTGTTCGTTGCCTGCATCACACCATACATTGTCTTTTGGGATCCCAAAACGGGATCCCAAAAGACTCTCGCGTCATAGGTTCCGGTTCCGGGCGCTCAACGAATTAGATGCCGCTCGCATGTTCCTGGTGACCTGCCCGCTAACTCCTAATCGAAGGAGAAGAAGTGTCCCTTCAAAACACTCGGACTGAGAGCTCGGCACCCGAGCGGTCGAAGGTGCAACGTCGCACCAACGTCCGCTGGAAGCTGTTCCTGCTGCTGCTCCTCCTCGTCACCGTCAACTACATCGACCGCGGCTCCATCTCGGTGGCGCTGCCCATCATCCAGAAGGAATTCAACCTCTCCCCCGAACTCGTCGGTCTACTGCTCTCAGCCTTCTTCTGGACCTATGCGCTGATGCAAATACCGGTCGGCTGGCTCATCGACCGGTTCGGACCGCGCAAAATGGTCACCGCATCCTGCGTCGGATGGGGCGCCGCAACGGCAGCATCCGGCCTCGCTGGCGGCTTCGCCAGCATGTTCATTGCCAGGATGGCCATCGGCGTGACCGAGGCAGGCGTCATGCCCGCCGGCGGCAAGCTCAATGCGCTCTGGATGCATTCGAAGGAGCGCGGCCGGGGTGCCACGATCCTCGACGCAGGTGCGCCGCTGGGCGCCGGCGTGGGCGGTATCGTCATCGCCGGCCTGATCGCCGCGACAGGCAGCTGGCGCTGGGCGTTCATCATTGCCGGCGCCGCAACCGTCCTGCTGGGCCTGGCCGTCTGGTGGTACGTCCGCGATAATCCGCGCGAGCACCGCGGCGTCAACGAGGCCGAGGCCAGCTACCTCGAGGAATCACATGCCGCTGAGGATGCTGCCGCCGTCGCGGATGGCCACTCCGGCCGCCGCGGGCTGCTGCCCTATCTGAAGTACCGCTCCTTCTGGGCGATGTGCCTAGGCTGGCTGGGCTTCAACGGGGTGTTCTACGGTCTGCTGACCTGGGGCCCGCTGTACCTGTCGGAGGCCAAGGGCTTCGATCTGAAGACGATCGGCTGGTCCACCTTCGTGATCTTCGGCGCCGGATTCGTCGGGGAAATCCTCGGCGGCTGGCTCGCGGACCGCTGGCGGGCAAAGGGCGGCTCCGCCAACGTCGTGATGCGCACCCTGCTCGGCATCTCCGCATTGGTCGTGGCCGGTGGACTGATCGGCGTCACCGTCGTCCCGGACTCGATGACCGCCGTTGCACTGCTCTCCATGGTGCTGTTCTTCCTGCGCTGGGTCGGCCTGTTCTGGTCCATTCCAGCCACCTTGGGCGGCCGGACCAACGCCGGCGTGCTCGGCGGCGCGATGAACTTCAGCGGCAACATCGCCGGCTTCGTCACCCCAATCGTGGTCGGGCTGATTGTCGGCGCCACCGGCTCCTACACCTGGGCACTGCTCTACTTCGTGGGCGCCGCGGTGATTATGGGCGTAGCAGTGCTGGCGCTGGACTACAGCAAGCGGCTGCCGGTGTAGCCGTCAGCAGATCGCACCTCACGAGACAGGCCGGGGATGAAAGCCCCGGGGAACCGACAACGGATGGAGACACAGATGCTGACCGGGACTCAGACCCCCGAGAGGGACAAGCCGCTCCGGGAGACCGTGCGCGATGCCATCCGTTCGCGGATCTTCGACGGCCGGTACGGCCCCGGTACCCGCCTCGTAGAGCGCGATCTCGCCGCCGAGTTCAACGTCTCGCGGCTGCCGGTGCGCGAGGCGCTGCGGATGCTCCGCCAGGAAGGCCTGGTGAGCGACCGCGGCGCCCGCGGCGCCGAGGTGAGCAGCCTCAATGAAAAGGACGTCGAAGACCTGTTCGCGGTACGGCACTCGCTGGAAGTCCTGGCCTGCCGGCTGGCCGCCACCCGCGCAACGGCGGAGGACCTGGCCGATCTGGAGGGCTACCTGGACCAGGCCGACCAATGCCTGGCCAAGGGGCAGTTGGTGGAAGCGCATCGCGCCAACAGCGAATTCCATGAGGCCATCACCCGCATCGCGGACAACGGTTTCCTGCGGGCGGCGCTGGAACCGCTGCAGGGCCGGATGAACTGGATCTTCGGCTACGCCAATGACGTGCCGGAGCTGATCCTTGAACACCGCGAGCTGCTTCAGGCCATCGCCTCCGGCGACCCGGAGCAGGCCGCGGCCCAGTCGGCCCACCACGTCGACAAGTACCGCCAGCAGTTCCCCGAAGACTACCGCCGAACCCACTTGGCAGAGCAACGGAAGAAGCCATGAAACTCCTTGTCATCAATCCCAACATCAGCGGCGACGTGACCGCGCTGATCGAGGCCGAGGCGCTGCGCTCGGCCTCCCTCGGCACCAAACTCGTGGTACGCACCGCGGGCCACGGCGTCGAATACATCGAGACCCGGTTCGAGTCGCTGGTCGCCGCCGGCGCCGTCGCCGAGCTCATCGCGGAGCACCACGGCCAGGTGGACGGCGTTGTCGTCGCCGCCTTCGGCGATCCCGGCCTGCCCGCGCTGAAGGAACTGGCGGACGTGCCGGTCATCGGCATCACCGAAGCCGCCCTTTACGCGGCCTCACTGCATGGCCAGAAGTTCTCCATCATCGCGATCTCGGACCGGATCAAGGCCTGGTACCGGGACTGCGTGGAACGCTCCGGCCTGGCCAGTCGGCTGGCCTCGATCCATTCGATCAAGGAGGAGCTCGGCGGGATCGGCGCCGTGCAGCACGATTTCCGGGACACCCTTTTGGCACTCAGCCGGAAAGCAGTGGAGAACGACGGCGCCGACGTCGTAATCCTTGCGGGCGCACCTCTGGCGGGACTTGCCCGGGAACTGCGCGGGCAGATCCCGGTGCCGGTGGTGGACGGCATCGCCGCGGGCATCCGCATGGCCGAAGCCGTAGTCGGGATGGACTGCGGCACGCACCGCGCCGGCGCCTTCGCCGCTCCCCCGGCCAAGCGGCGGCAGGGGCTCTCCCCGGCGCTCGAGGCCGCACTGGATTCCCTACAATCCGTGCCGGCCGCGTCCGGACGCTAGGAGGCAACCGTGAACGAAGGACCTCCCGAACTGGTGGTCGCCAACGCCACCGTCGTCAACAGCTTCGGCCGCCAGCAGGCGCACATCGTGGTGCGCGGCGGCCGGATCGAGCAGCTGCAGGACGCCGACCTGCCCGTGCCGACGGCCCAGCGCACCATCGACGCCGCCGGCCGCCTGGTCATTCCCGGCGGCGTGGACGGACACTGCCATGTGGCTCAGGTGACCGGCCGATTCTCCACGCTGGACGACTACGCGGTGACCTCCACGGCGGCGCTCTGGGGCGGCACCACGACCATCATCGACTTCGGCATTCCGGCCGACGCCTCCGAAACGCCGTTGGCGGCGGCGCGGAAGAAGAAGGAGCTGGCCCGGATTTCGCGCTGCGACTATGCGCTGCACGGCTCGGTGATCGAGTGGGACGAGACGGTGCCGGGGCAGCTGGAGGAACTGGCCGTCGAGGGCATCCGCTCGGTGAAGATGTACACCACCAACCGCGGCACCACGATGGCCAACTCCGACACCATCCTCAAGGTGATGCGCGACATGGTGCGGCTGGACGGGCTGACCTACATCCATGCCGAGCACGATGCCATCATCCACGACTGCACGGAGCAGCACGCTCGCGGCGGAACGATCGGGATCGAGCACCTGCCCGAGACCCGGCCGGAGCTGGCCGAGGAAGCGTCCGTCAAGGAAGTGCTGGCCATGGCCGAATACGTCGGAGCGCCGGTGTATTTTGTGCACCAGTCGACGCCGGGAGCGGTGGACCTGGTCGCCGAAGCCCGCCGGCGCGGACAGGACGCCTTCTCGGAGACCTGTCCGCACTATCTCGCACTGGATGACACCGTCTACCGCGGGAGCTTTCCGGAGTGGTACGCCTGCTGCCCGCCGATGCGCAGCCCGCAGACCGTGGCCGCGCTGCGCGCCCGGTTCGCGGCCGGCGCCATCCATACCGTCGCCTCGGACCACTCCTGCTACGACCTGGCGCAGAAGCGCGAGCGGACCGACGACGTCCGCGCGATGCCGCACGGCCTGCCCGGCGTGGAAACACGCATGCCGGTCACCTTCACCACACTGATGGAGCATCCGGGCGCCCGGGTGGAGGACTTCGTCGAAGTGTTCTCCGCCGGCCCTGCCCGGATCAACGCAGTTCCGGGCAAAGGCATCGTTGCCGAAGGCTACGATGCCGACCTGGTGCTCTTCGACCCGGAGGAGCAACGGACGGTGGACGGCCGCGCGCTGCACATGGGAACCGATTTTTCGCCGTTCGAGGGGAAGGCACTCAGGGGATGGCCCGCCGTCGTTGTTTCCGCCGGGCGCGTGGTGGTCAGCGACGGCAGCTTCCGCGACCCTGGTCCC
The DNA here is from genome assembly GCF_037144715.1 of Arthrobacter sp. USHLN218. Taxonomy (NCBI): domain Bacteria; kingdom Bacillati; phylum Actinomycetota; class Actinomycetes; order Micrococcales; family Micrococcaceae; genus Arthrobacter; species Arthrobacter sp. USHLN218. The sequence goes on along the minus strand of NZ_JBBCYT010000005.1, from coordinate 236,506 downwards.
GTGGGCCGTTTCATCCACCGCGGCGGCTTCCGCGAACACTCGACACCGTCCGCCGCTACCCTTCTCGCCCGAGCCTAGGAGCCACCCATGCCCACTGAAACCCGGCCGACCCGCATCGGCATGATTGTCCCCTCGTCCAACACCTGCCTGGAGCCGCAGAGCTACCGGATCTTGGGCGCACGCGAGGACGTAACCCTGCACTTCACCCGGATTCCAGTTACCCGGATCGCCCTCGACTCGTCCTCCGACAAGCAGTTCGACTCCGACGTGATGCGGGAGGCGGCGGAGTTGCTGGCCACCGCGGACGTGGACGTCATCGCGTGGAACGGCACCTCCGGCTCATGGCTCGGCCCCGGGCATGACCGGAAGCTGGCTGCGGAGATCAGTGCAGCGACCGGGATCCCGGCGACCACCTCCACGCTGGCCTACCTCGCGGCGTTCGGGGCGCTCGGCACCGAGCGGATCGGCCTGTTCACGCCATACACTCCGGACGTGAACAGGGCCATCGCCGAAGCATACGGGCATTGTGGCATCAAGGTGATTGGCGACGTCGCACTGGGCCTGAGCGACAATGAATCCTTCGCGCGGGCCACCGATGGGGAAATGCGGCCGGGCTCGCTGGAGCTGGCCGGGCTTCGGCCGGACGCGTTGGTCTACCTCTGCACCAATCTGTACGGCTCGCGCATCACGGCCGAAATCGAGGAGCATACCGGCGTGCCGGTGCTGGACTCGGTCGCCGTGACGCTCTGGCACAGCCTGAAGCTGGCCGGCGCTCCCCTGCTGGATCCGGAGTGGGGGCGGCTGCTCGCCTGAACCGGTCAGTGGTCCGATCCCCGGTGCCGCGTTTTCGCCTTCAGCTCCTCCGCTCGAGCAGTGGGACGCTGACCCCTAAAGGGGCTGGACCCTACCGTCGCGTCAGGCGGCCGTATCCCGCACGGATTGCAGTTCCTTGGGCCGTAGTGCCGTTGCCGCCCGAGGACTATAGTGAGGCGACCGTGGAAGGGAACGGGAGCATGACTGAGATTCTGCTCCGGCAGGGAAACGGCTGGGCTGCTCCTAAGGTCGCCGGGTATGCACTGGAAAGCGAGATGCAGTTGCTCCTTGGCGACCATCCTGCGCTGGTGCCCGGGGTCGGGCCGGCGGCCGCCTCCTGCCGCGAATTCCTGACGGAGCCGGGCCCGATAGACCTCGTCATTGTGGATGAGAACGGGGAGCTCACGCTGGTCGAGTGCAAGCTCGCCGCGAACCCGCAGATCCGGCGCGAAATCATCGGGCAGCTCTTCGACTACGCGTCCTGCTTCTGGAAGATGGACGTCAATGACTTCCTGGCGAAGTGGCGGCACCGGGGTTCGGACCTGCTGGCGGCCCTGGACGAAGAGAAGGCCGATGTGCTGCGTGAGGCGATCGCCCGGAATCTTTCGGACGGGCGGTTCCGGCTGGTCCTGGCCGCCGACCAGATCAACAAGCCGCTGAAGCGCATGGTGGAGTACCTGAACGCTATGAGCGGACCGGACACGTCGGTGATCGCCGTCGCGTACACGCGGATGACCCACGGGGAGATCGAACTCCTGGTACCGGAAATCTACGGGCAGGAGTCGGCGGAGGCCAAGGCCAACAGGTCCGGGACGGCCAGGATTGTCTGGGATCTGCCGACGTACCGCTCGTGGATCCAGGAGAACGATTCGCAGGCCATCGCCGGGTTCGACGTGCTCGTGTCGGCCGCGGAATTGGCCGGGTTGATGCTCACCGGCTCGCTGGCGGCTAAGCCCTCTGCGGGATTTGCGATCCCGGACTGCTCCGGCAAACAACTCGGCACGCTGGCGGTGCACGTCTACAACGGCCTGGGCACGTCCGTGGAGCTGGACCTCAACCGGCTGGCGTCCCAGCCGGAGGATGAGCGGCCTCCCGCCGACATCGTCCAGACGTTCCTCGACAACCTCGCCGATATCCCCGAGTTCAAGCCCGTCGCGGACAATCTCAGAGCGACCGATTTCAAGAGCCGCGCGCCCAACGTGCCGCTGCGTGCCCTCTCGCCGGGCACGATCGACAAGCTTGTGGCGGCCCTCAAAGGGCTCATGGCCCGTCCGCGCTAGTGCCGCGGGTGCGCTGCTTGTCCGCACTTGACCTTGCCCTCAGGGGGAAGGTTTACGGTAGGGCGTGAGGAGGGCAGAATGCGGATCGGAGAACTGGTAGAACGGGCCGGGGTGACCACAAAGGCCGTGCGGTATTACGAGTCGCTCGGGTTGATCACCCCGGAACGGCGGCCGAACGGGTACCGCGAGTACGGCGAGTTCCACGTGCGCGCCGTCAGCGAGGTCCGGCGGCTGGCCGAGTGCGGGATCGCGCCGAGCTGCGCGGCCCCCTTCATCGAGTGCCTCGACGCCGGACACGTGCACGGCGACGAATGTCCGGCGTCGCTCGCAGCCTACCGGGACAGCATCAGCGAACTGGACCGCACCATTGCCCTGCTCACCGCCCGCCGCGCACTGCTCGCCGACCGCCTGCAGGACGGCGCGGAACGTTCCTTCAACAGTCTGGAGACTTCTGCCATGACCGACTACAGCGTTTTGCCCGAGGGTTTGCCAGTTCCAACTGACGACGGCGGTGCGGCGCACCTTCCCGGCCTGGCGGTCCCTGCGCTTACCCTTCCGTCAACGGACGGGCAGCAGATCAACCTGGCCGAGCTGGGTCCGGGCCGCTCCATCGTCTACCTCTATCCGTTGACCGGCCGGCCCGGCGTGGACCTGCCGGCAGGCTGGGACCAGATCCCCGGCGCCCGCGGCTGCTCGACCGAGGCCTGCGACTTCCGCGACCATTTCAAGGAGCTCGCCGGCGCCGGAGTCTCGCGCGTATTCGGGCTGTCCAGCCAGGAAACCGACTACCAGCGCGAAGTCGTGGAGCGGCTGAAGCTGCCGTTCCCGATGCTCTCGGACGAGAAGTTCGCCCTGCAGGAGGCACTGGACCTGCCCGTGTTCTCCGCCCCTGGCCATGGGAAGCTCTACGCCCGCCTGACCCTCGTGGTCCTCGACGGCCTCATCGAACACGCCTTCTACCCCATCTTCCCGCCGAACGAGCACGCCCAGCAGGTACTCAAATGGCTGGCAGCCAACCCTCGCTGATGGCATCGGCCGCCTTCCATTCACAAATGGCGGGCACCTATCACGCGAGCTTCTTCCATTGCCCTTCGGAAACCACCTCAACGGCGCCGTCGGTGACCTTGATAGCCGTCTGTTCGTCGATGGCGTAGGCAGGGACGCCTATCTCGGCGGCCCACCGCTCGGCGTAGGCCAGGGTGTTGCCCGGGAAAGCGTCCAGGTGCGGAAAGATCGAAAAATCCACCACCCCCAGAGTCCGATCATCCGGAGCGGACGGCCACTCGACGAAGTATTCCCCGATCCGCGGCGTCATCACCATGCTTCCGGCGCTCACTCCCACCCACACCGTGTCGGGAAGCGACGGCAGCAGCTCGGCCAGTCCGGACTCCCGCATCCAATGGGACAGGTACGTCGCGTCGCCGCCCTCGACCAAGAGCACGTCAGCCTCCCGAACCCAAGGGACCCACCGATCCGCGCCGATGGTGGGCAGCGCGGTGAGCTCGAGAACGCCGACTGACGCCCAGCCCAGGCCGGACAAATGACGGAAGTCGTGCTCGGCGGCCAGGAGGCCCCGCACCGGTGCCGGTCCGCACATCGGGTGACCCCACTGCGCTGTCGGGATGACCAGGGCGCGGCACTGGGCGACCGGCTTGTCGAGAAGCTGCACGAGCGCCGCGTGAATGCTCGGGTTCGTCACGCCGCCTGAGGTAAGCAAGAGCTTCAACGTGCCTCCAGAGTCAGCGCGTGGATGATGGATGTGTCGGATGCCGCGGTAAGGGATCCTCGAACGGATGCCCGGAGGTGCTTAATCCGTTTCCGGTCCGGAGCAGTATGCACAATCCGGCCCGGAGCAGGGTGCGTCGTACGGGCCGAGGTTCTCAGCCGAAAAGAGCCCGGTGCTGTCGGGGACCGCGCTGCCGGGGGCTGCTGAGCTGGTCAGAGTACTCGTCATTGAGTTGCTCATGCGAAGTGCCTTTCATCGGCGTTGAAATTAGATGCTGATAGCCCAGCTTTGCAGGCTGCGTTTCGTCGAGTAAAGCGAGCTTTTCCGACGTATACCGGTTGGTGAAACCGAACAATGAACTGCGTGGCCAGCCGGCTTCGCTGCTTGACTTCGCTACGGTGCCGCAGCCCCCAAAAACCCGAAGCACCAGCTCACGACCCTGAGGCCCAAGCCGAAGCCGGAAAGCCCCACGCCGCAAGCCCCATACCCAGACCCAGACCCAGCCCCAGCGATGGTGCGCCCGGAAAACATCCCCGGGCGCACCGCCGTCGTTGTTGGCTGTTACCTCCCGATGGGCTTGGCCAAGACCTTGCTGGCGGCGAAGCGTGCGGGATCCAGGAAGTCCAGGTCGACGAAGGTTCTCTCGCCCAGAGCTACCTGGGCGGCGAGTTCGCCGATGGCGGGGGCGTGCTTGAAGCCGTGGCCGGTGTCGCCGCTGGCGACGATGATGCGCGATCCCGGGCCCAGCCGGCCTAGGAGGAACTGGCCGTCGAGGGAGTCCGTGACCATGCACATCTTGGTTTCGACGGGTTCGGGGTCCAGGCCGGGGAAGGCCTGTGTGACGAGGCCGGAGAGCTGCTGCCAGTCCCGCTCGCGGGTCACCATGCGGTCGATGGTATCGGGGTCGCAGTCCTCGAAGTTGGTGCCGTCGTCCCACATGCCGACCTTGATGGCGTGGCCGGGTCCGGAACCGTGGCCCCAGATGCCGGAACCGCCGGGGAGGTCGCGGATGAAGGCCGGGAACTGCGGGAGCGCAAAGCTGTCGGCGTCGGCGGCCGGGCGGAACCAGAACATCGGCATGCGGCGGGGCTGCAGCACGTCGGACAGCTCCGGCAGCAGGCCGGGGGCCCAGCAGCCGGCGGAGACGACGACGTGTTCGGCGCGGATGACGTCGGCGTCGGTCTCGATGGTGACGCCGCCGCCGTCGTCGGTAATGCTGCGGACCGGAGTGCCGGTCAGGACGCGGGCGCCCAGTTCGACGGCCTGGCGGGTCGCCGCTTCGACGGCGCGCTCCGGGTAGTTGATGCCGCCGAAGGGATCGAGCAGACCGACGTCGTCCGGGTCAAGGTTGCCGTACTGCGGGAACCTCGAGCGCAGCGCTTCGTGGTCGAGGAGCTCGGTGGCGATGCCGGCGGCTTCCGCGGCGGCGAGCGATCCTTGGATGGTTTCGCTGCCGTGGGCTCCGACCATGAGCGCGCCGGTGGTGGTGAGCTGCGTGGTGCCGGTGGCCGCGCCGAGTTCCTCCCAGAGCTCGCGGGCGCGCATCCCGACCGGGCCGAGCAGCGGATGCTCGCGGCAGGCGATGCGGAACAGGCGCGTGAGGCCGTGGGACGAGCCTTGGTCGTGCGCCGTGGACCGGGCCTCGATACCGATCACCGAGACGCCGCGCTTGGCCAGCCGCCACAGGGCGTTTGAGCCCCAGCCGCCGAGGCCCACCACGACGACGTCTGCCTGCAGTTCCATGCTTTCCTCTTCCCTTGGTTGTCTTACGTTGTGGTCAGGCCGGGCGGCCGGAAGCAACGGCGTGGCTGTCGACCCGTTCGCGCAGCCAGTCGAGGATCTCCTCGCGGAACTCCCCGAAGCCCTTGTGGGCCACGAGGTCCGGCGGCAGCTCGTCCATCACGGCGTGCAGCTGGGAGGCCCATTCGGGGACGGTGACGATGTCGGCGAGCGGGCACAGGTGCGTCTTCACGAGGAACAGCACCGCATTGGACGTCGGCAGCCGCACGCTGTGCTGGACCTCGACGCGCAGCCGGGCCTCCCCGTAGGCGCCGTCTTCCGTGATGCGGCGCAGCGTATCGGCGCCCCAGGTCGGGAACTGTTCCAGGCTCATGTCCAGCCGGGGGCTGACCGCGATCACCCAGCTGGTCCGGCGGTAGTCCTCGCCCGGCACCAGGTTCATGAGGAACTGTTCGGTGCGGGACACCATGCCGTTCTCGTGGATGCGCGGGACCGGGCCGTGGATGTCGCCGAACCCCATGCCCACCACGAACGTGTTGGACCACGTGCCGGAGAAGCTGAGGGCGACGCCGTCGGCGAACAGCCGGCCTTCGCGCTGGTCCAGCAGGACGATGTCTTCCTGCAGCTGGGTGGCGGCGAAGCGCAGCGGGGGCATCGGGAGGGAACTTTCGACGCCGAACTCGAAGTCCGCGGTGATGTCCAGCAGGTCGTTCCGCCAGTGGTAGGTGTTGCCGCTGCGGTCCAGGTGCATGGACTCAGGGTAGGTCGCCGCGAGCTCGGTGAGGCAGAACAGCAGCGTGTCCCAGGCCGCCACGTCCATGTGCGGCAGGATCCGGCAGCGCTCCGGCTCGGCGTCGAAAATGCTCTGCCGCAGCGCGACGGTCTCGGCGTAGTGCTCGTCGATGTCGAGGATGTTGCCGCCCCACTCCCCCGCCGCGGTGGTCCGCACGGTGCGGGCCGGTTCCACGTTGGCCGAGTAGCGGAAGACGGAATCGGTCAGCGGCCAGGGGTAACGCTCGATCGGGGTCTTGATCACAGCTCCAGCTCCAGTTCGTCGGTCTGCGCCCGGGAGACGCACGGGTAGAAACAGTCGTTGGCCTCGCGTTCGCGGGACGTGAGGATCAGGTCGCGGTGCTCGGGAATGCCGGCCGAGACGTCCACCCGGCACTGGCCGCAGACGCCCTGCCGGCAGAGCGCCGGCACGGCGACGCCGGCTTCGGCGAGCGCGTCCAGGGCGCTGGTACCGCTGGGTACCGCGACCGCCTGGCCGGAAGCGAGCCTGACGGTGAACGGCTCCCCCGGCTCCAGCCCGGGTGCGGCGAAATGCTCGACGTGCAGCCGTTCCTCGGGCCAGCCGAGGCTGCCGCCGAACTCCTGGAACGCCGCCATCATGCCGGCCGGCCCGCAGGCGTAGGCGTGGGTCCCGACGGGCTGCTGCCGCAGCCGCTCCGCAAGGATGTCAGCCAGCTGGCCGCGGCCCGCCGCCTCGAACAGCCGGCCCGGTGCCAGCCGCCGCAGGTCCTCCAGGTGCGGGGCTCCGGAGGCGGAGTAGCCGTAGACCACCTCGAACGAGCGGTTCCAGCGCAGCGCGGCGCGGACGTGGGACAGGATCGGCGTGACCCCGATCCCGGCCGCGACGTACAGGTGGTGCTTGGCCGTAGCCACCGGGGCGAAGGCCGAACGCGGCGGGGACAGCCGGACGGTGCCTCCGGGACGCAGCCGGTCGTGCAGCCAGGCCGAACCGCCGCCGTCGCCCTGGCGACGCACGGAAATGCGGTAACCGTCCGCCGTCGTTCCGTCACCGGTGAGCGAATAGGCATTCGCCTTGCCGGACATTTCGACGACGATGTGCGAGCCGGGTGCGTACGGACGGAGCACGGCGTCCGGGCCGCCGGGCCGGAAGGTGAACTCCTTGACGTCCGGGGAGACCTCGCGGATGCTCTCCGCGACGAACACGTCAGCCATAGAGCGCCTCCTGCAGTTCCGGAGTGCGGTTATTGCGTACGCGGCGCCGCTCGCGTGCGGCCCGGTCCGTGCCCAGGTACATGCCCGTGTGCAGGGACAGGTGCGGGTGCACTTCCAGGTCGAGGGCGCAGCCGGCGCAGCGGACCACCGAGCCGGGCCGTGCCTCGGCGAGGGTGTGGGACTTGCAGTGCGGGCAGTACACCCGGATGCGGCGCGTGTCCGTGACGAACAGCGTCAGCTCCACGTCCAGCAGCCCGGCCTCGCGGGCCGCGGCGGCAACGGCCAGCACCGCGGCCTCCTCCCCGGCGGCCGCGATCCGCCAGCCGACGCGCCGGCCGGCGGCCAGCGCGACCATCGCTTGGGGCAGGTCCTCGATCCAGCCCGCCAGGTACCGGGCGTCAATGACGACGGCGTCGTGCGGCAAGGCTGCGTCCTCCAGCGTCCGTGCCCATCGCCTCAGCACTGCGTTGCCGGCTTCCCCGAGCGAGAACAGCGTATAGCTGCCGGCCGCGGGGTCGAGGCCGCCGGGTTCCGCCGGCCAGTCCGGCATGGAAGTCCTTGGCGGGTACGGTGCGTCATCCAGGGTCCGGGGCATCGGGGCGCCTCAGGCCGCGAGGAACGCGCGGGTGCGTTCGTTCTTCGGTGCGTCCAGGACCTGCCTGGCGTCGCCCTGCTCCGCGATGAGCCCCTGGTCCATGAACACGAGCCAGTCGGAGACGTCGCGGGCGAAGCCGACCTCGTGGGTCACCACGACCATGGTCATGCCGGTTTCCGCCAGCTCCTTCATCACGGCGAGCACGTCCTTGGTGGACTCCGGGTCCAGGGCGGAGGTGGGCTCGTCGAACAGCAGCACCTGCGGGCTCATCGCGAGCGCACGGGCGATGGCGACGCGCTGCTGCTCGCCGCCGGACATCTGGTCCGGGTAGGCCAGGCCGCGGTGCCGTAGGCCCACGCGGTCGAGCAGCTGGACGGCGCGTTCCTCCGCCTCCGCCTGGGACCGGCCGCCGACCTTGGTCTGCGGGTAGGTGATGTTCTCGAAGGCGGTCAGGTGCGGGAAGAGCAGGAACTTCTGGAAGACCATGCCGATCTTCCGGCGCAGGGCGGGAAGGTCGTGCAGGACCTGGCGGCTGCTGAAGAACACCTGCTCGCCGAGGACCGTCATGTCGGCGGCGTCCGGCACCTCGAGGAGGTTGAGGCAGCGCAGGAGGGTGCTCTTGCCGCCGCCGCTCTTGCCCATCAGAGTGACGATGCTGCCGGCGCGGACGTCGAGGTCGATGCCCTTGAGCACCGGGCGGCCGTGGTAGGACTTCTCCAGGCCGCGGACCGAGATCGCAGCCTTCCCGGTGCTGCCGGGGGCTGAGGTGAGGGGCTGGTCGAGAGTCATCATGCGTTCACTTTCTGCGCGGGCGAATAGGACTCGAGGAGCGCCGCGGCGTGCTGCAGGCGCTTGCGGCGGCCGGGGCCCAGCGGCTTGCCGGCAGCCAGGCGGCGTTCGAGCCAGAGCAGGAACTGGGACAGCGGGTAGCACATCGCGAAGTAGAGGACGGCGATGACGAGGTAGACCTCGAGCGCCCGGAAGGTCTCGGAGGCGATCAGCTGCGCCTGGGTCATCAGTTCGGCCGCGGAGATGGTGATGAGGAGCGACGTCGATTTCAGCAGGTCCACCAGCATGGTGTTGGTTCCCGGCAGGGCTGTGCGCAGTGCCTGCGGCAGGATGACCGAGAAGAGCGTGGAGACCCGGCCGAAGCCGAGGGCCAGCGAGACCTCGGTCTGCCCGGCCGGCACGCTGGAGATGGCGGAGCGGAAGATCTCGGACAGGTAGGCGCCGTAGAAGGCCACCAGGCTGAGCGTTCCGGCGGCCAGCACGTCCAGCGTGATGTCGACGGTGGCCAGCCCGAAGTAGATGAGGAAGATGACCGCCAGCAGCGGGATGTTCTTGAACAGTTCGGTGTAGGCGGCGGCCAGGCCCCGGAGCACTTTGAACCGGCTGAGCCGGATGAGGGCGAGGGCCAGGCCGAGGATGAACGCGCCGACGAAGCCGAGGACCGTGTACTGGAGGGTCGCGATGATGCCGTCGACCAGGTCGTCGGCATAGTCGGCCCAGGGAACGTTGAACATAGTCGTCACTTTCTGCTGGTCCCCGGCGGCGGCAGGCGTGCCGCCGCCAGGGTGAAGTGCTGGAAGGTCGTTCGGAAGCGTCAGTCGATGGTCGGCAGGGCCCAGTCGGCGTCGCGGTCGGCGGCCTGGCGCAGTTCGAGCATGCCCGGGCTCGGCTTCAGGTACGCTTCCGGATCGCCGCCCCACTTGGTGACGAGTTCCTCCATCGTGCCGTCGGCGTACATTTCGCCGATCTGCTCGCTGATGGCGTCCGCGAGATCCTGGGACTGCTTAGCCACGTAGAAGCCGGTCATCGACGGGGTCAGGTACTGCCAGCCCGGGTGCTCCTCGATTTCCTCCGCCGTCGGGCTCTCGATGTACTGGGTGTTGAAGGACAGCTGCGGGTTCTTCTGTTCGGTGTAGCTGATGACCAGCGGGTCCAGCATTCCGACGGCGATGCGGTCCGCCTTCAGGTCGTTGAAGGTTCCGTTGGCGTCGGGGTAGGTATGGAGCGTGGCCCCGGGGGTGTCCTGGATGCTCGCGGTCCAGCTGTAGCCGGTGACCGTGCCCATGTGGAGGCCCTCGAGGTCCTCCGCCTTTTCATAGGTCTTCCCATCCCCGACGGCCAGGGCCACCGGCGAGTAGTAGGGCGGGTCGGTGAAGAGCCCGGTCTCCTCGCGTTCCGGTGTCCAGAAGATCGAGCCGAGGGCCAGGTCGACGCGGTTGGTCTGCACCGCCGAAAGCATGCCCGAGAAGTCGGTCTGCTCGATCTCGATCTTGTAGCCCAGCTCCTCCGCGGCCGCGTTGAGGATTTCGCCGTCGAGCCCCTCCAGCTTGCCGTCATCCTCCCCGACGTACGGAAGGTACGGCATCATCGCGACCTTGATTGTCCCCGCCGTGAGGGTGGTCAGTTCCACCTTCGGCGCGGCGGCCTCTGCGGTGTCGCCGGACGACGCCGAACATCCCGCGAGCAGTCCCGCGGAGAGCGCGGCGGCGACGGCAAGGGCTTTCCTCGAATTGGCTTTCATACACGGGCTCCTGGATCTAGTGCGGGGTTTGTCTGTGATCCCCAACTGACTGGTTCCAACCTAGTGAGCGTCTATTACCGCCGTATTACTGGGCCGTTGCGGTTTCCGGCCATGTTCGTGGCTTTTGTTTCAGGTTCCGCCCGGGAGGCCACGCCGAGGTGCGCCGCCATACCGCCAACGCCGCGCGCTTACTAATATGGCGGTACCAGCCAAGGCGCAAGGCCCCAGTGCGCCCGGCACGCCAAGGCAGGAGATTCGACCTTCGACCTTCGACCTCAACCACCAAACAGGACAGCGACATGACCGCAAACGCCGCAGCACGCCCGCCCGGGAACAGGGCCGCCATCGTCGACGCCGCCATCGAAGTCATCTCCCGCACCGGGCTGGCTGGCGCGCGCCTCAAGGATGTGGCAGCCGAAGCGAGGGTCTCCGTCGGGACGGTGCAGCACTACTTCGGTTCCAAGGAGAAGCTGGTCGACGAGGCGCTGTACAGCATCGCCGCCGACACGGTGAACGCGATCCTGCGCTCCTCGCAGGCGGCAAGCTCCAAGACGGCGTGGGAGGAGCTGTGCGGAATGCTGGCGACCTATCGGGAGTGGGGCGATTACCCGAAACGCGCACGGATGTGGCTGACCTTTGCCGCCTCCGGCCTGGACAACCCGGCCCACCGGCGCCTGATCCAGTCCGTGTCGCAGCAGTGGGTCGCGCCCTTTACCCAGGTCATCCGGCGAGGGACCCAGGACGGCGAATTCCATCCGGTCGCACCAATCGACGACATCGTCGATATCCTCCTGCGGCTGACCGACGGCTACACCATGAGCCAGGCCGCCGGGTTCCTCGAGGCCGCCGGCCCGGCCGGAACCGAGGTCACCCCCAGGTTCCGGACCGTCGCCGCTGCCCTGCTCGGTGTTCCCGAACCGGCTCAGAGGTAGTCAGGCGCTGCTCCCAACCCGAAGAAATCCTCCAAGGTGCGGGAGCCGCCGTCGTTCATGTCCCCCACCAGGGAGGTGCCGACGTAGCGCAGGTGCCACGGCTCGTACGTGTAGCCGGTGGTGGCCTCGGCGCCCTTCGGGTAGCGGATGATGAAGCCGTAGTCGTCGGCATGCTCGGCCGCCCACTTGCCGACCGGTGTGTTCGCGAAGCACGGGTCGAGGGCGCAGGTCCCGCCGGGATTGCCGATATCCATGGCCAGGCCGGTCTGGTGCTCGCTGTAGCCCGGGCGCGCGGCAAGGGTGTCGGCCGTTTCCTGGCCGTACTGCAGGACGTAGTTGTTGTAGAGGCTGGCCTGCTGGTTGTAGGACCGGTAGCCGCTCACCGGCACGATGGTAACGCCCGCCTTCTTGGCAGCGCTGGCGAACTTCTTGTAAGCATCGGCGGCTTCAGCGCGCAGCGATTCGCCCTGGATCCTCGCCAGGCGGGACGGGACGTAATTCTGCGGGTTCAGCTTCCGGTGCTTGTTCACTACTACCTGCAGGCTGGAAGGCGCATCGATCTCATAGCCCTTGACGGTCGCCGCGGTGGCGGCCGGGGCAACGAAGCCGAGGCAGACGAACATGGCCAGCAGGATGACGAGCGCTCTGTTGATGACACTCACGAGGACCCCCAAGACGTAAAGAATGCGTTCGGCCACCCTATGTGCGGCGCGGGGGCGCGTCGAGGGCAGGCCGCGTGCCGCGGGACGCCGCACACGATTTTCACGGTCCGTCCCGTCGGTTGGCTATTTCGGCGCCGGGCAGACGGAAGCGGCGGCGGGAACGATGTCCGCGCCGCCGCCTTCGCGTGCTGCTGCTACTTCTTGTCAGGTCCGGCGCCGATGGCCCAGACGCGCGGCGGGACCGTGCCGTTGACGGAGTAGTCGCCGATGATGCGCGCCTTGAAGACCCACGGGTTGTGGTTGGCCGCGGTGCGGGCGTTGCGCCAGTGGCGGTCGAAGTTCTTCTTGGTGCTGGTGCCCGAGGCGGACAGCGCGTCGAAGACATCCGAGGTGGCACGCGTGGCCAGGTCGGTCAGGACCACCTGGGCCTGGGCGCTCTCGAGTTCGGCGAGGTCGTTGAGGTGCTCTTCCTGCTCGAGGTCGTCGAGGAACGCGGCTTCGTACGCGCGCTGCAGGGCCTGGGCGGCCCGCTCGACGGTGGCGTCCGCGGCATAGGCCTTGGCGGACACCTCGCCGATGACCTGCAGGATCTGCGGATCCTCGCGGAAGGAGTCGGCGTTGCCGTGCGAGAAGATGCGGGTGCGGTTGCGGACCTCGGTGGCGATGTCGCGCTCGGCGGCCTTGATGCTGCCGGCGAGGACGGCGAGCAGCACGACCTGGTAGAACGCGGTCTGGTACTTGAACCGGGTGTCGAAGTCGATCACGTTGTCGGCCTCGACCACGGCGTCCTTGAAGGTGCTGGTGCCGGAGCCGGTGGTCTGCTGGCCGAAGCCGTCCCAGTCGTCGGAGTGCGTGACGCCTGGCTGGTGCGCGTTGACCACGGCGATGACCTTGACGTCGTTGTCCGTGCGCTGGGCGAAGGTGTCGATCCAGTCGGCGAAGATGCTGCCGGTCGAGTAGTACTTGGTGCCGTTGACGCGGAAGCCGCCGGTGGCCGAGTCCGGGTCCGGGCTGACCTTGGTGATGACGTCGCCGATCTTGACGGTGCCGACCTCGGTCCACGAGTTGCCGGCGATCTCGCCGTTCACGAAGCGCTCCAGCCAGACCGCGCGCTGCGGGCCGGAGGAGACCAGCCGGTCCTCGACGAAGGCGAAGTGGCCGCGCAGCGCCTGCGGGATGTTCGAGTCCGCGGCGGCGAGTTCGGTGAGCAGGCGGAACAGCTGCGGCAGGGTGGCGCCGGCACCGCCGTCGGCCACGGGAACCCGCACGGCGCCGAAGCCGGCCTTCGTCAGCTCCTTGATCTGGTCGAAGGGCAGCTGGTGGTCCTGCTCGCGGGCGCTGGCGCCCTCGGCGATGCGGGCGAAGATCGGGCGGAAGCGGTCGGCGAGGGTGTCGTAGTCGGTCTCGGCGGCGTGGGTGCTTTGCGTGGTTACGGAGGTCATGACGGGCCTTTCGTTGTTACGGAAATTCGGAAGTCGGGTGGGTCAGACGCCCGCGGGTGTCGGCTCTTGGGCGGGCTGGGGCAGTACGGCGGCGGCGGGTTCCGGTGCCTGTGCGGCGTGCGTGTGCTCCGGTTCCGGGAGTACGACGGCGGCGCGGCCGGTGCGCCGGGCCAGGAACCCAGCGGCGCCAAAGAGGAGGGCGATCACGACGGCGGCTGCCGCGGCACTCCCCCAGCCCGACGGCCAGGCGCCGTTCAGCCCCAAAAGGGCGGGCACCGTCGTCGTTAGCTGGCTGGTGAGCAGGGTGACCCAACCGGTATAGGACGTGAGGGCGGACCTGCCGAAAGCGAGGAGCAGGAAGAACAGCGTCCACAGCACGGCCCAACTGGTCCACAGCACCGCGGAGAACGGGTCGGCGGCTAGGTTGGAGACCGCGTACACCACGGCGAGCGCGGCGACGAGGCCGCAGAACCAGCCGACGCCGGCCGACCCGAGGTCGAACAGCGAGTTCAGGCCGACGTAGGTGTAGGTCAGGCCGAAGAGGACGACGCCGGCGGCGCCGAGCAGCTGGGCCGAGTCACCGGCTGCGGTCACGGCGATCAGGGCGGCCAGGATCAGCTGGAGGCCGCCGATGAGCAGGTTCAGGGTGCCGCTGTCGCGCGGCGGGATGCGTCCGAGCAGGGCCAGGCCGTTGATCAGCAGTGCCACGCCGGAGAGGATGAGGCAGATGAAGGACATGGGCATGTTCCGTCTGTGCGGGAGGGCTCGCGGAGGAGCCGGCTCGATGCTTGCCGGAACACGGTTGTGCCCGGCCGGATCTTCACCTGGGGCACCCCACCACGAAGAGGGTTGCCGTCCAACCAGCCAGGGCTTCGCGTTGGAACTCGTGATCTGTTGAAAAAGCTATGCCGCGGCGGCGGCCCGCGGCAACGGTTTGGGGCGAAGATGACGCAAGGTCACGCCCTGTTACCCGCAGCACCGGCAAAAGGTTGCAGGGGCTTGCCAGTCAGGCCCGCGGTCCGCTAGTGCAGCTGCGCCGGCCCGTCCTGCCCGGGCTTGGTTCAGTACCGCGGCCCCGCCGGCCGGCAGCGTGCCCTCAGGCGAGGCCCTTGTCCTTGAGCCAGGCGGCTGCGGCGTCCTTGGGGTTCTGCTTCGCGTCTCCGGAGACCTTCTCGTTGAGCTGCATGAGGTCCTCGGTGGTCAGTTCCTGCGAAACCTTGTTCAGGATTTTCTGGGCCTCGCTGCCGACGGCGTCGGTGCGGATCAAGGGAAGCACCTGCTGGGCTGCGAAGAGGTCCTTGGTGTCCTTCAGCGTGACCAGGTTGTTGGCCGCAATCGACGGGGAGGTCGTAAAGATGTTCGCGGCCTGGACCCGGTCGTCCAGCAACGCCTGGAGCGTCAGCGCCCCGCCGCCGTCGCTGAAGGGGACGAACTCCTTCGGGACACATCCGTAGACGGCCTTGAGTCCCGGCAGTCCCTGCGGACGCTCCTGGGCCTCGGGCGGCATTCCAAGGGCGATGCGGTCGCAGGCTTTGCCCAGGTCCTCGAGGGATTCCAGTCCGTACTTGTCCGCGGTCTGTTGCGTGACGACGAGCGAGTCCTTGTCCTCCGCGGCCGCCGGTTCCAGCACCGCGAGCCCCTCCGGCAGCTTTCCGGGCAGTTCCTTCATCACTTCTTCGGCGCTGCGCGCCGAGGTGCCCTCGTCCAGATAGCGCAGGAGATTGCCGCTGTAATCGGGCACCAAATCGATGGAGCCGTCCTGGACTGCCCGGACATAGACTTCGCGCGAACCAATCCTCGGTTTGGTGGCCGCGGGGACGCCCCCGGCATTCAAAGCCCCGGCGTATATCTCGGCAAGGGTCTCGCTCTCCGGGAAATTCGCCGATCCCACGAGCACGGGCCCCTGCGCCCCGGTCTCCCCGGCGCTGGTCTCTCCGTCCTCGAACGGGCTGGCGCTGCAGCCGGCCATTCCCAGGGCGAGCAGGAGCCCGGTGATGAGAACGGCTGGAAGTCTGAAGGTGTTCCGCATGGAGGTTTTCCTTAGAGGTAGGTCCAAGCTGTGCTCACAGGCTAGACGACTGAAAGCGAGGCAACCAGAATGCGCAGGTTTTTACGTAAGGGTTGGCAGATTCACCGGTGGGCCGATTCGCGGCCGGGGCTTCAGCACCGCGGAAGTGACATTGCCCCGGGGGCCTAGGCTTCCCGGGGCAACGCCGCTGCCCCTTCGCGGGAGGGGCACAAAGGAACGGGTCTGGGGGGTCGGCCCCGCTCCGCGGGCCGGGCCTTCCACAAGGGCGGGTGATCCGGCACACTCTGAGTCTGCCTGCCGCGGCGCCGTCGGGCCAGATTCCAGTTCTGGGGATGGGCGGAACCCCCAAATGAGTGGCAAGGGGTGTGCCTGTGTGCTTCTTTTCCGGTGGGCCGATGTTCCGGAAGGTGACGCGAACGCGTGTCCGGAGCGCCGCCGTCGTAATTTTCACTATCCTGAAGGCTGGTTTCCCGCTCCCCCACGGACACATCCCGTCCTCCGCGGGCGGCCGGCGACGACAAGGAAATGCTGACTAGATGATGGCAAGTGCAGGCGGTTCCGGCGACGATCACGGCAAGCCACGGAACCGCGTACCCGATGGCGTCCTGCGGTCGGTCGGATTCCTGTCCTTCTTCGATCGCTTCGGCACGCCGCCGATGCTCGTGGTGCTGGCTGACCGGACGGACCTGTCGCTCGGCCAGGCCGTCCAGC
The DNA here is from genome assembly GCF_037144715.1 of Arthrobacter sp. USHLN218. Lineage (NCBI taxonomy): Bacteria > Bacillati > Actinomycetota > Actinomycetes > Micrococcales > Micrococcaceae > Arthrobacter > Arthrobacter sp. USHLN218. Next base: position 220,081 of record NZ_JBBCYT010000005.1, on the reverse strand, counting down.
TGGTCGCGGCGTACGCACTGCTCTACGCCGTCGGGCAGCCGGTGTGGGGGCTGCTCAGCGACAGGTTCGGCCGCCTGGCGATCCTGCGCATGGCTCTGACGGGAGTCATGATCGGGTCGCTGGCCAGCACGCTGTCCGGCAGCTACCTGCCGCTGCTCCTGGCCCGGGCGTTCACGGGGCTGATGGCAGGCGCGCTCTATCCGACGCTGATGACGATCCTCGGCGACACACGGACCGGGATCGACCGGGCCCGCGGGCTGTCCGACCTGCAGATCTACTCATCCCTCGGGACGACCATCGCTGCCCTCGCCACCGGCACCCTGGCCGCGCTGGTGGACTGGCGGCTGGTGTTCGCGCTGCCGGCCGTGGGCTGCCTGGTCCTGCTGATCCTGCTGCGCGGCGTGGAAATCGACGGGCACTCCGGGCGCCGCGGCATCCGCCTGGGCCACGCGTTCTCGCCCTCCGCCCTGGGCATCTACGGACTGGCGGTCCTGGAGGGCGCCGTGCTGATGGGCATCCTGACGTATATCGTCCCGGCCCTGCAGAACGCCGGGGTCGGGGTCAGCCTGGCGGGCATGCTGGCCGCCGGATTCGGCGTCGGCGTCATCCTCGGGGCCCGCGTCATGCGCCGGCTGGTCCAGCGGTTCACCCGCACCCAGCTCATCGCCATCGGAGGAAGCGTGCTGGTCACGGCGTTCCTGGTTTCGTCGCTCTGGCACGTCCCCGCAGCATTAACAACGACGGCGGTACTCGTCGGCGTGTCCAACGCCGTCCTTCACTCCTCCATGCAGGGATGGGCCACCGACATTGCCCCGCAGGCCCGCGCCACGAGCGTCGCACTGTTTGCGGGCTCCCTGTTCCTCGGCAGCTCGCTGCAGAACTTCCTCACCGCCGGACTCGCCGACAACCGGCAGTACGGCACCATCTTCCTCATGGGCCTGGTCGCAAGCATCTTCCTGACGGTTATCGCTGCCCTGGGCCACGCCTCCTGGAAGCGCATTCACGCCAGCTGACTGACGGTCCGGGGCGATCCCCCGGCTCCGGACGCACCCCAACACGTGGCGGAACGAGCGCAATGCCGCAGGTCGTGAGCGCGGTCCGATTACCAGTTGGTGCCTTCGCGAAAGGGGAATCCGGGACGCGGTCCGACATTGACGCTACCCCCCTTCTCAGGGCGCAGGGGCGGAGGGTGACACAGTTCCGCCGTCCTGTGCGGATGTTAAGCACTTCCACCCGTCACATGGCCCGAATTTTTCCTCCTTTTGATCCCGCCCGGAGCAGTGTTGTAACGCTTAAACCGCAACAATCCCCAAAAGAATTGGAGCAAAAATGACGTTTCGGAACGCTAAGACCGGCCGCCTTGCAGCAGCAGTAGTTGTCGCAGGAGTGGTGACCACTGCAGGAGCAGGAGTCGCTTCGGCCGTCGACGAACCGAACGCTGCGGGAGCAGGAGCCCCCACGCCCATCAGCCAGGCGCAAGACCCCTTCGTGGCCATCTCAGCTGAGAACGTGTACGTATCGCCCAATCTGATCGTCACCGACGGCACCGCCCTCGAAACGCCGCCCGAAGAGCTGGCACCCATCGAAGAGGCCCCCGTCCCGGCACCCGACCTGCCGGTCGACGAGGCACCCGCCGAGGACGCACCCGAGGCACCGGTCCCCGCGCCGGAACTCCCGGTTGACGAGGCGCCGATTGAAGAAGCACCCGCCCCGGCACCTGAACTCCCGGCCGACGAAGCACCCGCCGAGGACGCACCCGAGGCACCGGCTGAAGACGCACCCGAGGCTCCGGCTGAAGACGCACCCGAGGCTCCGGCTGAAGACGCACCCGAGGCTCCGGTTGACGAGGCGCCGATTGAAGAAGCACCCGCCCCGGCACCTGAGCTCCCGGCTGAGGACGCCCCCGAGGCACCGTCTGAAGACGCCCCGGCTGACGAAGCCCCGGCTGACGACGCACCCGAGGCCCCGGCTGAAGACGCACCCGCCGACGAAGCCCCGGCAGCCGGTTGGAAGGCTCTCAAGGCCGAAGCCGATGCAGAGTGGAAGGCCGCCAAGGCGCAGGGCCAGGCCGACTGGAAGGACATCAAGGCCGAAGGCAAGGCCGAGTGGAAGGCCGCCAAGGCCGCTGAGAAGGCAGCCGCACCGGGCAGCTAATCTCCGTCCCGCCGTAAGGGCGGCCTCCCAGCCAGGGAGGCCGCCCTTTGCGCGCCCGGCAGTACAAATCATCTCCTCGGGACGCACACGCCTAGCACTGACGCCGCCGCGGGATGCGCTAATCGGCGAGGGCGATAACTTCCAGCCTGCTGCCGGGCCCCGCGATAACCAAGACGCGGTCGGCCAGAATATCCGCCAGCGCGCGCTCCAGCCGGACGGCTTCCGCTTCCTCCCGGTCCGGCCCCTCCCCGCTTGCCACCGGCACGTCCGGCGCGCCGGCACGGGTCCAGACCGTCACGCGGGCGCCGGTCACTTCCTCTGCCGCACGACGCCAGGGTTCAGGGTCTCCCGCAGCCACAAGGACGATGTGGCCGATGGGCCGGGACCGGGCGGGTGGGCGGGCGGGGACGGCCGGCCGCTCATGCCGCCATACGCTGAAGTGGTATCCGGCGACCAGCCCGGTGGCTGCCAGCAGGCCGAACGGAGCGCGGATCCGGTCGACCAGGCTGCCCGGCGTGGTGCCGTCGAGCAGGAGCTCAAACACCCGGTAGCCGATCACCAGCAGGGTCACCAGTGCCACCACCGCGCTGACGCCGAAGACCGTGATCAGGTAGACCCGCCGGCCCGCCGGTTCCGCCGCGCCAGCGGTTGCCCGCCCGGGTTTGCCGGGCTGCCAGCTGCGCCACCACAGCGGTCCGCCGACGGCGAGCGCGCTGATCCCGCCGAGCAGGAGGGTGCGCGGGTCCGTTCCCGCCAGGGTGTTGCCGGCAAGGGCCAGCACGGAATTAACGATGACGCCGATTCCCGTCGCTGCGGCGGCCAGGGCCACCCCGCACACCACGAGTCTCGCTCCCTCCCTGGTACCTTCCGTCCTGCCCGCCGCCACCGACGAGTGGTACAGCCAGACCACGGTGCCGACCGCTCCCGCCGCGAGCGCAAATCCCAGCGGCTCCAGCAGCTCAGCCACCGGTTCGGAGCGGTCGAAGGCGAGCCGAAGGATGATGAACAGCAGGGTTCCCCAGCCAGTCACGGCCAGCACGCTGGCACCGAGGACGCCGGCCACCACAAGCGCCACGTCAGCGAGCCGGGAGTGCAGGCGCCTGCCTCCTTCGCGGAACCAGTGCCACAGCCAGAGGAGGATGCCGGCGACGGCCCAGACCAGGGCCTGCAGCGCGAACACCCACCATGGCTTGCCGACCGCCGTCGTACCCGTCAACGAATCAACCGCCGAGTCGAACAGCGCGGCCAGCGCCGTGACGGTGCCGCCGGTGCCGATGACCAGCCCGTAGACGGTACCGGCGACGGCGGGAACCGGGGTGAGCCGAAGGGGGCCCTTCCCGGGATGCCGCCACATCCACCGGTGCCAGACCCAGACGGCGCCCCAGACCAGTGCTCCGCCGATGGTCATCCCCCACCCGGCTGTCCGCCCGGCGATCAGTTCGGACAGCGCGGCCAGCAGCGAGGTCGTGGAGATGACCATCGACACGACGTACATCGCCGCGACGTAGAGGCCCCAGGCCAGCGAGGAGCGCTCGGCCGGCTCTCCCAGCCGCCGCCACACGGACCACCAGAGGATTGCGGCCAGCGGCCCGCCGATGAGGAAGAAGGCGAAGCCCTGGGCGAGGCCGGCAACGTCGCCGGCGACGAATTCGGACCCGATCCCGAGCAGCCTGCCCAGCAGGGCCCCCGCGCCGCTGGCGGCGATGGACACCAGGACGAAGAGCAGCGTGTAGACGACCAGACGGCGCACGGTTTGCTGCACGGTCCCCGCGCCGGAGCCGGGGGCCGGTGCCAGCGCCGCCGTCACGGGGACGCCGCCTTGCTGGTGCACAAGGCGAACTGCCAGGGCGTCGACTGGACGAGCCACCGGCCGTCCTCCTTGACGAGGTCGAAGACCTCCTCGGTCTCGTAGTCGGACATGCCGAAGGGCCCGCCGTCGCTGGAGGTCACGATGAGCACCTTCACGTCCGCGGAGCTCTCCCGTTCGACCGTGGAGATCAGGGAGACCCGGAGGTTGTCCGTGTAGGGCTGCTCCGGCTCGCTGCAGCGTTCCCGCGCCCGCGCCGTCAGATACTGCGCCGCCGCGTCCTCATCGCCGTCGATGATGGCGGCCGTGTAGCGCTGGACGACCCCGGCGGGGGTCGCGGCGTCGAGGGGCTTCGGTGTGCCCCGGGTGAAAACCAGGGCCAGCGCCGCGACCACTAGGACTCCGACCAGGACAAGAATTCCGAGCAGCAGGCGCCGGGGCCTGGTCGCAGAGTCATTCATGGCATCAGTATGACCGACCGCATAGGGCCCGGCTATGTCCGCCGCGGACGTGTTTCCGCTGGCCGGAGGGCGGCGCCGAGCCCCAGGTGGCGCCGGGCGAAGTCGAGCGTTTCGCCCAGCCATTCCTCGCGTTCGCCGGCGCCCCGGGCCTTGCGTGTGCTGACCTCCGCGACGACGATCCCGGGCCAGCCGCTGCTGCCGAGGTGCTGCAGGCTCTCCGCGCAGGGCTGGTCGCCGTGCCCGGGAACGAGGTGGTCGTCCCAGCTGGTGTGGAAGCCGTCCGTCAGGTGCACGTGGCTGAGCCGGTCCCCCAGCAGCTTGATCTCGGCCAGCGAGTCGACACCGGCGGAGGCGGCGTGCGAGAAGTCCCAGGTGATGTGCTGGTAGTCCAGCGGACGCGGGTCCCAGTGCGGCAGGTAGGCTTTGGTCTCGCGCCCGCGGACCTTCCAGGGGTACATGTTCTCCACCGCGATGGTGACCCCGAAGTCTTCCATGATGTTGCGGATGCCTTCGGGGAAGTTCTCGGCGTAGCCGGACTGCCAGCGGAACGGCGGATGCACGACGACGGTGGAGGCGCCGACCTCGGCCGCCATGGCCGCGGACATGACGATCTTGTTCCAGGCCTTGCCCCAGACCTGCTGGGTCAGCAGCAGGGTCGGCGCGTGGACCGCGACGATCGGCTGCTGGTAGCGTTCGTGAAGGTTCCGGAGCGCGTCCGGGTCCTGCGAGTCCTGGTTATTGGTCACCATGACTTCCACGCCGTCGTAGCCGAGGTCCGCGGCGACGGCGAACGCGTCGTGGACCGCCAGCGGATAGACGGAAGCGCTGGACAGCGCCACTGGGATCCGGGCGCCGTTGCCTGAGGCATCGGCGGCCGTGGTCACGGCGTCACGTTGCCATTCGCCGACGCGGGCTGGAGCGCCTTCTGGACCAGCGCGGTCCCCACCGGCCGGACCGGGGCGTCGCTGTCGTAGAGCAGGTGGTCGAAGCGTTTGAGGATCAGCCCCTCCCGCAGGGCCCACGGGCAGATCAGGAGGGTGTCGACGTCGAACATTTCCATCGCTGCCTCCGCCACCATCGCGCCGGCCAGCAGCTGCGGCGCCCGCACCCGGGAGACGCCGGGCAGGTGGACGCGGTCCTCGACCGGCATGGCCACCAGCCGCTGGGTCCAGAGCGAGAGGTCGTTGCGGCGCAGTTCCCGCCGGACGTAGGGGCCGGCGGCCGACGGCGCCGCGCCGGTAATGCGCGCCAGTGACCTGAACGTCTTCGACGTTCCCGCGACAAGGTCGGGCACGCCGAGCCCGTCGAACTGCCTGATGGCCGGTTCGAGCGTGGTGCGGATGTGGTTCCGCAGGTCCTTTACGCTTCCGGCGCTGGGCGGGTCTTGCGGCAGCCATTCCCGGGTGAGGCGGCCTGCGCCGAGCGGCACCGACACCGCCACCTCGGGCTGCTCGTCGCGGGCCATCGCCATCTCGAAGGAACCGCCGCCGATGTCCAGGTCCAGCACGGTGCCGGCGCCCCAGCCGTACCAGCGGCGCACGGCCACCAGGGTCATCGTCGCTTCCTCCGGGCCGCTCAGCTCCTGCAGCTCGACGCCGGCCTCCCGCTTGACCCGGGCGAGCACCGCGTCGCCGTTGGTCGATTCCCGGATGGCGGAGGTGCAGAACGCCAGCATGTCTTCGGCATTGTGCTGGACGGCGAAGCGCCAGGCCTCGCGGACAAACGAGACCAGCTCCCGCTGGCCGGACTCCGTGATGTTGCCGGCACGGTCCAGGTAGGCCACCAGCGACAGCGGACGCTTGTGCGACGCGAACGGCACGGGCCGCGCGCCGGGGTGCGCATCCACGAGCAGCAAGTGGACCGTGTTCGAACCGATGTCGAGGACGCCTAGACGCATGGTCCCATTATGTCGCCTGAGGTCCGGGCCGGGTGAACGCAGGCCGGTCCGCCCGGAGCACTGCGGCGGACCGGCGGCATCCGGGCCCTACTTCTTGGCGGCGGCTTTGCGCCGCGTGGCGGGCTTTTTGGCCGGGCCTTTGGCCCGCTTTTCCTTCAGCAGTTCGATGGCCTGCTCCCGGGTCAGCTGCTCGATCGTGGTCGACCGGGGCACCGTAATGTTCGTGACGCCGTCGGTAATATACGGACCGAAGCGGCCCTCCTTGACCACGATGTTCTTCTCCGAGACCGGATCGACGCCGAACTCGGCCAGCGGCGGGACCGCGGCCTGCCGCCCGCGCTGCTTGGGCTGGGCGTAGATTTCCAGCGCCTGCTCGAGGGTGATCGTGAAGATCTCCTCCTCGGAGCCGATCGAGCGCGAGTCCGTGCCCTTCTTGAGGTACGGCCCGAAGCGCCCGTTCTGCACGGTGATCTCGTTGCCTTCGGCGTCCGCGCCCAGCACCCGCGGCAGGCTGAGCAGCTTCAGCGCGTCCTCCAGCGTGACGGTGTCCACGGTCATCGACTTGAACAGCGAACCGGTCCGGGGCTTGATCTTGGCTGGCTTCTTCGGCGGCTTCGGCTTGCCGTTCTTGTAGTACTCCACCGGCTGGTTGGCGATTTCCTCCGCCGTCGGCTCCGGGATCACCTCGGTGACGTACGCGCCGTACCGGCCCTCCCGGGCCACGATCGTGCGCCCGGTCTCCGGGTCCTGGCCCAGCTCCCGCTCGCCCGGACCCTGGGTCTCCATCAGCTCCACGGCCTTCTCCGCGGTGAGCTCGTCCGGTGCCAGGTCCTCCGGCACGTTCGCACGCTGCGGCTCCTCCGAGCCTTCCTCGCCCGCGCGCTCCAGGTACGGCCCGAACTTGCCCACCCGCAGGGTGATGCCGTCGGCGATGTCGATGGAGTTCACGACCCGGGGATCGATTTCGCCCAGGTCGTTGACCACGGTGCTGAGCCCGGTCTCGTGCCGGTCACCGTAATAGAAGCCGTTGAGCCAGTCCGTCCGCTTGGCCTCCCCCGCCGCGATCCGGTCCAGGCCCTGCTCCAGCTCGGCGGTGAAGTCGTAGTCCACGTAGTCGCGGAAGTGGTCCTCCAGCAGCTTGACCACTGAGAACGCGATCCAGCTCGGCACCAGCGCGGAACCGCGCTTGCGGACGTAGCCGCGGTCCATGATCGTCGAGATGGTTGCCGCGTAGGTCGACGGGCGCCCGATTCCGCGGTTTTCCAGTTCGGCCACCAGCGAGGCTTCGGTGTACCGCGGCGGCGGCGAGGTTTCGTGGCCGACGGCGGTCACTTCCTGCGGCGTCAAGCCGTCACCTTCGGCGAGGTTCGGCAGGCGGCCGCCCTCGGCGTCGTCCTGTTCGTTGCGGCTGGCGTCCTTGCCCTCTTCATAGGCGGCCAGGAAGCCGGGGAAGGTGATGACCGTGCCCGAGGCGGTGAACACGGCGTCGCGCCCGTCCGAAGCCGTAGCCCCGAGCCGGACGGTCGACGTTGATCCGCGCGCGTCCTCCATCTGGGAGGCGACGGTGCGCTTCCAGACCAGTTCGTACAGCCGGTACTCGTCATTGCCCAGCTGGCTGCGGACCTGCCCCGGGGTGCGGAACGAGTCGCCGGCGGGACGGATGGCCTCGTGGGCTTCCTGGGCGTTCTTGGACTTGCCCTTGTAGACGCGACGCGACTGCGGGACGTATTCGGGGCCGTAGAGTTCGGAGGCCTGCCGGCGGGCGGCGTTGACGGCCTGGTCGCTCAGCGCCGGCGAGTCCGTACGCATATAGGTGATGTAGCCGTTTTCGTACAGCCGCTGGGCCAGCGACATCGTGGTCCGGGCGGAGAACCCGAGCTTGCGCGCGGCTTCCTGCTGCAGTGTGGACGTGGTGAACGGGGCCGCGGGGCGGCGGGTGTAGGGCTTGTTCTCGACCGAGCGGACCGCGAACTCGGCGCCCTGCAGGGCCTCGGCCAGCGCGGTGGCGGCGGCCTCATCCAGGTGCACGGCTCCGCGGGTCTTGAGCGCGCCGCGGTCGTCGAAGTCGCGGCCGGTGGCCACGCGGTCGCCGTCGACCTGCGCCAGCTTCGCCTTGAAGCTGCCGCCCTTGGCCGTCTCCAGCGGCTCGACGGTGGCCAGCAGGTCCCAGTAGGAGGCCGAGCGGAACGCCATCCGCTCACGCTCGCGCTCCACCACCAGCCTGGTGGCGACGGACTGGACACGGCCGGCCGAAAGCCCGGCCTTGATCTTGCGCCAGAGTACCGGCGACAGCTCGTAGCCGAACAGCCGGTCCACGATGCGCCGGGTTTCCTGCGCGTCCACCAGGTCCGTGTCGATGTCCCGCAGCTCGTTCAGCGCCCGCTGCAGGGACTCCGGCGTGATTTCGGAGAACGTCATGCGGTGCACGGGAATCTTCGGCTTCAGCACCTCGAGCAGGTGCCACGCGATGGCCTCGCCCTCGCGGTCACCGTCAGTGGCCAGATAAAGTTCGTCGGCGTCCTTGAGCAGCGACTTCAGCTCGGAGACCGTCTTCTTCTTGCCGGGCGAGACCACGTAGTAGGGCTCGAACCCGTTCTCGATGTCGACGGCGAACTTGCCCACCGAGGTCTTCTTCAGCTCGGCCGGCAGGTCCGACGGCTGCGGCAGGTCACGGATGTGGCCCACCGATGCTGTGACCTCGAAGCCCTCGCCGAGGTACCCGGCAATGGTCTTGCTCTTGGCAGGAGACTCGACGATGACGAGTTTCTTGCCGGTCTTTTCGCGGGCCTTCGCTGGCACGTTGCTCCTACTGACGAATTGCTGTGGTTCTGCGGATGCGCCGCCGCTGCGGTGCGACGGTGCTTACCTGCACTAGGGTAGCCGCAACATTAGCGCAACACGGAAGCGGGGCCGCCCCCGGAAGTCTTCCGATGGGCTCAGGCGTCGTCTATATCGCCCGGCAGGAACGAGAAAACGTAGTAGAGCTTTTCGGCACCCTCGCCCCTGTTGTCGGGGTTGGTCGTCGGGCTGTATTCAAGCAGGATTTCACCGATCCGGCGGCCCAGATCCGCGCGCTGTTCCGGCGTCAGGTAGAACCGGCCGGTGCTCAGCGCCGCCAGGTGCCCTTCCTGCCGCCAGGTATCCGGGTTGGGGGTTTCCTTGTCCCGCTTCACATATTTACTGAGGCGTTCGCGCAGGTCGTTGAGTTCGACGTCGACGACGCCCAGCGTCGCGGCGCGGCTGTCCGCCACCGACGTAACGTCCAGCCGGCCGGCGGCCGCCTGCCAGTGCCGCTCGCGGCCGTCGCCCTGGTTGGCGCTGCGCTTGACGAAGCCCCACTTCTCCAGCGCACGCAGGTGGTAGCTCATGGCGCTCGGGGTCAGGCCGTGCCGCTGGGCCAGTTCGGTCGCCGTGGCCGGCTGCTGGGTATCGAACAGCTCCTCGATAACTTTCAGGCGCACCGCATGAGCCAACGCCCTGATGGCCCTGGCATCGGAGATGTTGACCCGGTCCGCCGGGCCGTTCGAAGCCTCGCCCGCGACAGGATCGAGGGAGGGCGATGCACCTTTTGTCATGACTAGTAAGTCTATCCCGCCGCGCAGGCCCGATGGCCAGCTTCCCCCGCCGCGGGCGGTAGGGCCGTTACGGGGCGGCCGGAAGCAGGAAGCCGTCCAGGACCAGGTTCCGGGTTTCCTCCAGCAGCCGCGCCGCGAATTCCGCCCCGGGCTGCTCCAGCAGGGCCGCCAGCGCGGTCACCAGCTGGCCGACGGTCAGTTCGCCGTCGCTGGCTGAGACAAGGCCGGCCAGTTCCGAACTCATCAGGTTGGTCCGCCGCAGGCCACCGCCCTGGCGCAGCAGGATGACGCCCGGATGCTCGGCCCCGGGACGCTGGTGCCGTTCCTCGGTGACGTCCTCCGCCACGGTCAGCCGCTGATCCGCGAAGTCGCCGCGGTGCCCGGCCAGCCAATCGTGCCGCTCCACGGCTGCCGCCAAGTGCGGGCCGATCGGCTGTTCCAGCGGATACGTCAGCTCCTCGAACCGCCGCAGCGCCCGGGTGCCGCCGTCGTGCGCCTTAATCTCCCCGCCGCCGTCGGGCGCCGGAGCCGCGCCGGAACGGCGCAGCCACACCATGCCGAACCCGACGGCGTCGACGTTCCGCGCCCCGAAGTCCTCCAGGTAGGCCCGGTAGACCCTCTCGTACAGCTGCGGATCCCGGTTCTCCGAGGCGTCCCGCAGCCAGGTCTCGGCGTAGGCGGCGGGGCTGAGCTGTTCGCGCTGGATGACCCACGCCTCGATGTCCGGGTCCAGCCAGGATTCCAGGCGGCTGTGCCAGGACCGGGCGTCCGCAGGGATCTCCCAGTTTCCGAGCATCTGCGCGACGCCGCCCGGTCCCAGCACCGAGGGCAGCCGCCGCACCAGCGTGGCCACAATGTCGTCCCCGGGGAGTCCGCCGTCGCGGTACGTGAACAGCTCATCGGCGGCCGTCTCCGAGGTCCGGGGCGTGATGACGAAGGGCGGGTTGGACACCACCAGGTCGAACCGCTCCCCCGCGACAGGATCCAGGAGGCTGCCGAGCCGGAGGCTGACGCGGGAGGCCAGGTTGTCCGGGTCCAGGTCGAGGGCCGGCGCGTTTAGCAGCAGGTTGAAGCGGGTGAACGCAAGCGCCCGCTCGGAGATGTCGGTGGCGGTCACGTGCCGCGCATGGCTGAGCAGGTGGAACAGCTGGATGCCGCAGCCGGTGCCCAGGTCCAGCGCGCGGTCCACGTCGCGGCGGATGGTCAGCTGCGCGAGCGTCAGCGACGCCTGGCCGATGCCGAGCACGTGGTCGTGCCGCAGGACTCCGGACCGCTGGTGCGCGCCCAGATCGCTGGCCACCCAGAGATTGGTGGCATCGAACGCGTACGGCCGCAGGTCCACGCTGGCATGGAACCGCCCGCCGTCGTTGGTGGCCAGTCCCAGCGCAACGAGCCCGTCCAGTCCCAGCCCCGGAAGGGCGGCAGCCAGGTGCGCTTCCTCGACGTCCTCGCCCAGCAGCCATAAACGTACGACGGCGGCCAGCGGGTCCGGCGCATCGGCATCGGGTTTCCGTTCGGTCGCCAGCTTGGCAGGGACCAGCTGGTCGCGGCCGAGTGCTTCGTAGGCCGCCGGCCCCAGCAGCCGCTCGACGCCGTCGACGGTGTATTCGAGGGCGCGAAGATCCGCGGCGAGGGCTGCGATCAGCCGCTGATCCGTACTCTGCGGGGCCTGCGGAACGTTGCCCGTATTGAACTCAGTCACAGAGGAAAGTCTAGGCGCGGCGGGTGGGTCGCCGGCCCGACACGTGCGGCACGGCCGGGGGACGCACCGGGCGGGCGGGTGATGGACAGGCCGGGCCTCCGGCGTGGGGTTGAAGCGGCCACGGGGACGGGCCGGGCAGCGGGCGTGGCAGGCGGAACAGTTCAGGCCGCGCTATCCAACAAGCCGGGCTCCTACCCAGCGATACGAATCAAGCGGCGCAGCCGTCCGGACAACGCAGCGTCTCGGGATTAGCGGCGCAGTCGGCGCAGTACAGCGTGAGGTTCCGGCAGCTCTGGTTCGAGCAGTTCTCGAACTTGTTCGTGGGGGCCTGGCAGCGCACGCACTCGCCAATTGTCTTGGCTTCCGGCGAGAACTCCAGATGCATCCTCTTGTCGAAGACGTAGAGCGAGCCCTCCCACAGGCCTTTGTCCGCGTACTGTTCGCCGTACCGGACGATTCCGCCGTCGAGCTGGTAGACCTCCTGGAAACCGCGGTTGACCATCAGCGAGGAAAGGACCTCGCAGCGGATGCCGCCGGTGCAGTAGGTGACCACCGGCTTGTCTTTCAGCGCGTCGTACTTGCCGGAGTCGAGTTCGCGGATGAAGTCATGGGTGGTGGCGACGTCGGGCACGACGGCGTTGCGGAACTTGCCGATCTGGGCTTCGAAGGCATTCCGACCATCGAAGAAAACGACCTCTTCCCCTGCCTGTTCCTTCACCTCGACGAGCTCGTGCAGTTCCTCGGGGCGCAGATGGGTGCCGCCGCCAACGACGCCGTTTTCGTCCACCTTTAGCTCGCCCGGGGCACCGAAGGAAACGATTTCATCGCGGACTTTGACGCTGAGCCGCGGGAAGTCCTCAGCGCTGCCGTCGGACCACTTCACGTCCATTCCACGGAAGGCCTGGTACTCGCGGGTGGTCTTGACGTACTGCTTAACCGCGTTGATTTCACCGCCGACGGTTCCGTTGATGCCGTCTTTGGAAATCAGGATCCGCCCGGTGAGCCCGAGCTTCTCGCACAGAGCCCGCTGCCAGAGGCGAACGGCCTCCGGGTCAGGAAGCGGGACGAAGGCGTAGTAAAGCACAATTCGGTTAAGAGCCACGCCTTTAAGGTTACGACGCGGCACCAAACCATAGATTGTGACCGCGCTTGATCACCGGTGCATATCCAGAGTGCCCACGGTTAGGTACTGTCATCCTATGGGCCTCGATTTCACTGCAGACGTACCCGATAACTTGCTCCCGGCCTGGGTCTCCGGCTGGTCGGCCTGCCGTGGTTACACGGCGGCCGAAGAGGCGGGCCATCCGGCCATCGTCCTCTCCGACAAGACGGGTGACTGGGAGTTTTTTGCCTACGAGCCGGGCGACGAGGAGTTCGCCGACCTGGCCAGGAACACCATCGCGTCTCCCAAGCGCATCTTCACCGTCCTGACGCGCGAACCCGAGCGTTTCAAGGCCCTGGCCCCGCAGCACGGCCTTCGGGTGCACCACAGTGACCAGTCCATGATGGTTACGAACATGTCAGATCAGGACGCCGAAGATCCCTGGTACCGCGATCCGGAGTTCAAGACGGAGATCGACCGGGACGGCAACGTGCACCGTGCCCGGGTCATGTTCGGCGAGGAAGAAGCGGCCCACGGCGTAATGGCCGTTGTGGACGGCTTCGCCGTCTTCGACCACATCGAAACGAACGAGAACTTCCGCCGCCGCGGCCTCGCGACCCACATCATGCGCGCCCTGGCCGCCTCGGCATTCGAGCACATCGTCGACACGGGCCTGCTCATCGCATCGCACGACGGCCGCATGCTGTACCAGCACCTGGGCTGGGATACCGTCTGCGACGTCATGATCCTCAAGCCCACGGACGCTGCCTGACCCGATCCTGCGGTTGCCGCACTGGGATGAAACAATGCTGTGGTGGCCCTGCATGATTCGCTGATTCCGTTGCTCGGTTCCGGTGCCGATCCGGAACAGCTCATGCACGTGCGCGAAGTACCGGCGCGCGAAGCCGTCCACGATCCCTGGCCGGACTGGGTGCACCCGGACGTTGTCCAGGCCTACGCATCCTTGGGCGTCGCGCAGCCGTGGCGGCACCAGCTGCAGGCGGCCTCGCAGGTCCACGCCGGGCGGCACACGATCATCGCCACCGGCACTGCGTCGGGAAAGTCACTCGCCTACCAATTGCCCGCGCTGGATGCCATCCACCGCACCGCCCTCGAGGACCAGGCCCGGCTGGAACCCACCGGCGCCACCGTCCTCTACCTGGCACCGACCAAGGCGCTGGCGGCCGACCAGCTGGCAGCAGTGAAATCCCTGAAGCTGCCGACCGTCCGTGCCGAGACGTACGACGGCGACACCGACCCGGGTGCGCGGCGCTGGATCCGGGACCATGCCAATTTCGTGCTCGCGAACCCGGACATGCTGCACTTCGGCATCCTGCCCAACCACACGTGGTGGGCGCGGTTCTTCCGCCGCCTGAAGTTCGTCGTCGTCGACGAGGCCCACAGCTACCGCGGGGTCTTCGGCTCGCACGTGGCGAACCTGATGCGGCGATTGCGCCGGGTCTGCGCGAGCTACGGAGCCGACCCGGTGTTCATCGGAGCCTCCGCCACGGCCGGGGAGCCGGCGGCCTCCTTCAGCCGGCTCATCGGAGCGCCGGCCGGCAGCGTCACCGAGGACTGTTCCCCGCACGGCAGCACCACGGTCGCCTTCTGGGAACCGCAGCTGACGGACCTCAAGGGGGAAAACGGCGCCCGCGAGCGCCGAACCGTGATCGCGGAGACGGCCGACCTGCTGGCCAACCTTGTGTCGGCGAGGGTCCGCACCATTGCCTTCATCAAGTCGCGGCGCGGCGCGGAAACCATCTCCAGCATCACGAAACGGCTGCTCGAGGAGGTGCATCCCTCCCTGCCAGGCCGGATCGCCGCCTACCGCTCGGGGTACCTGCCGGAGGAGCGGCGCGAACTGGAAGCGAAACTGCGCTCCGGCCAGCTCCTGGGCGTCTCCAGCACGTCCGCCCTGGAGCTGGGGATCGATATCTCCGGACTGGACGCGGTGCTCGTCGCCGGCTGGCCGGGGACCCGGGCATCGCTGTTCCAGCAGATCGGGCGCGCCGGGCGGGCCGGCCAGGACGCACTCGCCGCCTTCGTCGCCAGCGACGATCCGCTCGACACCTACCTGGTCCACCACCCGGAGGCGGTCTTCGACGTCTCCGTCGAGGCCACGGTCTTCGATCCTTCCAACCCCTATGTCCTGGGCCCGCATCTGTGTGCCGCGGCCCAGGAGCTTCCGCTGACGGCAGACGACATCGAACTCTTCGGCCCGTCCGCCGGCGGGCTGGTCGACGAGCTGACGGCGGACGGCTTCCTGCGCCGGCGTCCGGCGGGCTGGTTCTGGACGCATGCCGAAAGTGCCGCCGCCATGGTGAATCTGCGGGCCGACGGGGGCGGTCCGATCAGCATCGTCGAGAGCGAATCCGGCACGCTGCTCGGGACCATGGACTCTCCCCAGTCGCACTACCAGGCGCATACCGGGGCGGTCTATGTCCATCAGGGCACGACCTACTTGGTCGAGGAGCTGAACGAACAGGACCATTGCGCCATGGTCACGCGGTCCAACCCGGACTACTACACGCAGGCACGCGACGTCACCCAGATCGAGGTGCTGGGGGAACTGCGGGGCGAAGACTGGGGCACCGTCCGTGCCTGCTTCGGCGACGTCAAAGTCACCACGAAGGTCATCTCCTTCCAGCGCAAGGCCTTCGTTTCCAATGAGATCCTCGGCGAAGAGCCCTTGGAGCTGCCCTCGCGCGAGCTGTTCACAAAGGCCGTCTGGTTCACCATCGATGAGCCGGACCTGGCCGCCGCCGGCCTGACCGCCGCGCGGATTCCCGGCGCCCTCCATGCCGCCGAACACGCCGGCATCGGCCTGCTGCCGCTCGTCGCATCGAGCGACCGCTGGGACATCGGCGGCGTTTCGACCGCCCTGCATGCCGATACCGGCAAACCGACCATCTTCGTCTACGACGGCCACCCGGGCGGGGCCGGCTTCGCCGAGCGGGGCTACGACGCTGCACGTATCTGGCTCTCGGCCACCCGCGACGCCATCGAGTCCTGCGAGTGCGACTCGGGCTGCCCCTCGTGCGTCCAGTCGCCCAAGTGCGGCAACAAGAACAATCCGCTGGACAAGGCCGGAGCCGTCGTACTCCTCGACGCCCTCCTGCACGCTGCCAGGACGCCCCTCGAACAGCCCGTCTCCTAGGCCCTCTCGCCCCCGCAGGAACTCCTGGCCGCGTAGCCGTGCATAGGCCGCCGGGGCATCCACGGCCTCTGTAGGTGCGCACGGCCTACGTAGGCACGCCCAGCCCGCCGGGGCACGCACGGCCGCGCTGGCAATCACGGCGCGCGCCCCGGCGGCGGGCCGGCCCTGCTGACGCCCTTGGCTTCCCGCCAGGGTGAATCGAGCCAGCCGAACAACCGCAGCGGAACGGCAACATCGACGTCCACGATGTGCCCGGACGGCCCGATCCTGCGGCATTCCTCTAGGGCGGCCCCGTGTTTGCGGGCGACTTCCGCCGCCCGCAAACACGGTTCGCCGCTGATCAGGCCGCGCGTGGCATCGGCCGCTGCCAGCGCGGCCAAGTCGGCCGTCTTCGCTGCCCGGTACGACGCCGCGCCTGCCTGCACCGCCATCGCCACGGCAGCGAGCAGCAGGCACAGCAGGATCGCGATCCCGGCCGCCAGGACCGTGCCTGCGCCGAGTTCCTTCTGCCGCCCGGCAGGGCAGCTGGTCAGCCCGCGGCTCATGGAGCTGTCCCGATGCCGGCGTGCGGCTCCGCCGGAGCCGAGGCCTCGGCCGTCAGCTTCCAGCCCTCGCCGGCCCAGGGGCCGGGGACGGCTGCGCTGACCTCGACCGTGATCCACCCGCCCGCGTTCCCGGATGCCAGCACCGCCCGCGGCCCGGCAATACGCCGTACGGCCGAGGCAGCGTCAGCTCCGGACTCGCCGCGGGCAAGCTGGCGGGCCGCTGTTTGTGCCGCCTTCTCAAGCTGGAGCTGGGTTGATCCGGCCGTCGCTCCCGCCAACAGCATGGCCAGCACCGCCACCACCGCCGGAAGCACGATCGCTGTTTCGGCAGTGACCGAACCGCGTTCCCTGCGGACCTCCATCGGCCGCGGCGGCTTCGCTGCCAGGCGGAATGCCCTGCGCATATGCAGAGCCGAAAGCCGGACCATGGTGCTCACACTGCGGTCAGGGCCAGCTCAACGAGGCTCATCAGCAGCCCCCGCACTTCGCCGCTGCGCAGGATCAGTACCAGCAGCCCGGCAAAAGCCACTGCTGCCAACGTGGCGATGGCGTACTCGGCAGTGGCCATCCCCGCCTCGGAACCTGACAGGTCCCGCCACCTGCGCTGCGCCTTTTCGACACGCGCCGCCGGAAACTCGATGATGTCTGCGTCCGGGCCGGCGGCGGGCTCCGGTTCGGCGGCAGAGCCTGCGGGACGGGGTGCCAGCGATGGTGTTGATGACATTTTTCCTCCTGTGGTTGACCGCGGTGTTGCGGTATTCATGAGCTTTCCGGATGGGGATCCGGACGATCAGTGGGCTCTTCGCCTAGGTGGATATCCGCCGCATCCGCCTCCGTTGTGGAGGATGACTCGTGCCGGTCAAAGCCGGGGCAGCAGCGAGATCAAAACCGGCACGATGCCCAGGGCGACGAAGGAGGGAAGGGCGCACAGTCCCAGCGGCAGCACCAGTTTGGTGCCCAAGGCCGCCGCGCGTCGCTCGGCTTCCTGCCTGCGCCGCCGCCGGAGCTGTTCGGCCTGGGCATGGAGGATCTCGGCGGACGGCGCGCCGGTGGCCGCGCCGAAGGTCAGCGCCTCGCGGATACGGGCCAGGCCTTCGTCCTCGCCGGCGAGCGCCCACGCGCTGCCCCATTCGGTACCCAGCTGCAGAGCCGCCGCGACCTTTTCCAGCCGCATCCGCCCGTCTCCTTCGGCCGCCCTGGCGAGCGTCCGTACCGCCGCCGGCAGCGAGGTGCCGGCCCGGAACATGGCGGCCAGCAGATCCAGCATGAGCGCCGGATCCGGCAGCGGCGGATCGGCCCGGCCCCCTGCACCGGGAAGCCGCCCCGCTCTGCGGCCTGTTACCGGTCCGAACACGCGCCGCCGCCGGCCGCCGGATCCGGGCGGATCCAGCAGCAAGAAGCCGGTTAGTGCCAGCAATGCCACCGCAAGTGCCGTCAGCATCCGGGCTACTCCCGGGCCGCGGCGTTGACGAGCCGCTGCGACCAATGACGGCCGGCCGCGAGCAGGGCCAGCCCTACGGTGAGGATGAGCCATCCCGAGGGCGACCCCAGGAGGATGCCCAGCGGGTCAGCCCCCATCGCCATCCCCAGGCCGAGCCCGAGCAGCGGGAGCCAGCCCAGCAGCGTGGTCGTCGCCCGGGGTCCTGCCAGCGCGGTCCTGCGGGCAGCCGCCGCGTCGAGCTGGTGCTGCAGGTGGTGTGCATAGTTCTCCAGCAACAGTGCCAGCGGCGCACCGGTCTGTTCCGCTGCGTCCCAGCATGCTCCGAGATCCCGCCAGAGCCGAGCGGTCATCACGCTGGTCTCCGGAGGCAGGCCCGCGGGAAGCTTGAGGTGCCGCAGCGCGACAGCGACGCTCAGTCCCAGCCCGGCGGCCTGGCCGGCAGCGCGGATGCCGGGCTGCAGCAGGGCGGAAAGCGCGGCCTGCCGGAGGGTCTCCGGCGCGCCGGCATCCGGCCCGGCGGAGCCGGCCGGGCCGTCGCCACCCGCGCCGTAGAGCCTGCCCGCTTCCTCCCACATCCGCGCGGGAGTGCTGCCCGAGCGCAGCAATGCGGCCAGTTGCCGGACGAACATCGGCAGTTCGTGCAGGCAGTCCGCGTAGGCCTTGCTGCCGGCGTTGCGCGTTCGGCTGTGCCTCCGCCGGCGCTCGCGGCGGCGGACGGTCCCCTGGACGCCGAACAACAGGACGGCCGCTAGGCACAGCAGGAAAACCGGCAGCCCGCTCATGGCGCCTCGATCGCCGGCAAGGAATAGCCCGCCCGGGCCAGCCGTTCCCGGAGCGCGGCCCAGCCCGGCCCCTGGCGCAGGACACCGCCGTCCATGGCCAGTGCAGGCACCGTCGCCAACGATCCCGCCGACGTGCAGCGGATGAGGGCCAGCTCGGCGACTCCCCGTCCGCCCTCTGTCCGCTCCAGATGGATAACCAGGTCCAGGGCGCTGCCGGCCTGCAGGGCCACTGCCTCCGGCGACAGCCCGGCGAGCGCGCCCATGGCCGCCAGGCGGGCCGGCACCCCGGCCGCTGAATTGGCGTGCACGGTGCCGCCGGCCCCCGCATGCCCCGTATTCATGGCGGCGAGGAAGTCGCGCACTTCGGCGCCGCGGCATTCTCCGACCACCAGCCGGTCCGGCCGCATCCGCAACGCCTGCCTGACCAGTTCGCCCAGGTCCACGGTGCCGCTGCCTTCCAGGTTGCTGTGCCGGCTCTGCAGGCCGATCACGTGAGGATGGTCGGGGTTCAGCTCGGCGGCGTCCTCGACCAGGACCAGCCGCTCGTGCGCGGATGCCAGCCCGAGCATCGCGGACAGCAGCGTGGTCTTGCCGGACCCGGTGGCGCCGCTGACCAGGAAGCTCAGCCGGCTGCCCACGACGGCCTCCAGGTACGGGATCCAGACCGGCGTCTGCCCGAGCAGCTCGGCGAGAGTGAAGACCCGCGGACGCCGGATCCTGATCGAGAGCAGGGTCCCTTGGGTGGAGACGGGCGGGAGGACTGCGTGGACGCGGTAGCCCTCCAGGCGCACGTCCACGCAGGGGCTGCTGTCATCGAGCCGGCGTCCTCCGGCCGTCACCAGCCGGGCGGCCAGGGCCCGGACCTCGGCGTCGCTGCCGAACACCACGTCGCTCCGCCGCAGCCCTGCCGCCCCGTCCGTCCACACGTCCTCCGGCCCGTTGACGAGGATGTCCGTGACTCCGGTTTCCTGCGCCAGCCGCTGCAGCGGACCCAGGCCACGCAGGTCCGCGTTGAGCGTCTCGACGGCCTCCAGCACGGCCGCCGTCCCAAGCACCTGGCCGCTTGTCTGGACAGCCGCCGCCAACCGGGCTCCGGTAACCGGGGACGGGTCCGCCAGCACTGCGTCCCGGAAGGCGCCCAGGTCCAGCGGACTTCCCAGCGAGGTCCTGGCGGCCCTCCGCCCATGCGTTCCTGTCCGAAAGTCCACCGCTCAGCCCGCCCTCGTCCGGGCCGGCGAGACGGCCGGGCCCAAGCGCCGCAGCAGGCGGCGGACGCTGCGGTGCGCGGCCTTCTCCAGCAGCCTGCCGCGGTCCTGGGCGGCAGCCATGCCGTGCAGCCGCGGCAGGTAGCCGGCAAGTTCCACCCCCGCCTGCTCCGCGGCCAGGTCTTCGTCAACACCGGCCGGCAGCGGGCCGCGGACCACAGCGCTGGTTGGCACCGGGCGCAGGAAATCGGCCGCTGCGGCAGCTGCCGCGATCCCGCGGGTACCGGCCGGCATGAGCAGCACCGCCCGGTCCGCCACGGCCAGCCAGCTGCCCGCTTCGGCCCGGACCCGGCCGGCGTCGACAACCACCAGGTCGAAACCGGCCGCCGCACCCGCCATGACCTCGGACACGGCCTGCCTGGGAATGTCCACCGCTCCCCCGCTGCGGCCCCAGCCGAGCAGGGAAAAGCCCTGGGCGGCGGGCAGCGAGGCGCGCAGCTGGGCGGGATTGACCGTGCCCCGCACCCCGGCCAGATCCGGCCAGCGCAGTCCCTCGGCCTGTTCCCATCCCAGGCCGGCTTCCAGCCCTCCGCCCAGCTGGTCCGTGTCCACCAGCAGGGACGCATGGCCTCGGGCGGCAGCATCCGCGGCGAGCCAGCTGGCCAGCGTGGAGCAGCCGATTCCGCCGTTGGTTCCCAGCACCGTGACCACCGTGCCGCGTGCGTCACCGTGCCGGCTGCGGCTCAGGTACTCGGCCAGCCAGCCCGCGGCCTCGGGCAGTACGGCCACCCGATGGGCCGAAGCTGCAGCCGCCTGCTCCCACAGGAGCGTGGATTCGTCCGGGAAACCCGCGACGATCACGTCCGCCGCCAGCCGGGGCAATCTCGCGGCGGCATCGCTGCCGAGCACCACCACGCTGCCTTCGGGAATGTGCCCGGCCTCGTGGACCTCGAGCAGGCTGACATCCACGCCGGCCGCCGCCGCAACGCGTGCCACTTCATCGCGTAGTCGCGCCGACGCGGTCACCAGCAGCACCTCGGCTCCGTCATGCCGCGGTGTCCAATGCCGTGCCGCCAAACTCTCCGTCTGCATAACGACCAACCTGCCCCTTCCGCAGGCGGCGACGGAAGCGCCGGTACGGCCGCTGTGGACGGCGGTGAGCCTGTGGAGGACGAGACACTGGCCGCCATCGGCGAAAATGGCTGGGTGTACATGGTTCTAGCGCCGGGCTCCCCCGGCGATGGCGGCGCCGTCCGCGAGGCCACCTTCCTGCTGCAACGCGCGGACGCAACCGGCGCGCCCGCGGCACCGGCCGCCGTCGTTAGCTCAGCGGACCTTCCGGCCGCCGTGGCGGCGATGGAGGAGCCGTCCCTGCGCTGGGTCTGGGAGGGCACCCGCAGGAGCTACCTGCCGCTGCTTCGTGCCGGAACCACGGTCGAACGCTGCCACGACCTGTCCCTGACCCGGGAACTGCTCGTCCTGTCGCAGTACACTGCGGACACTCCCTACATCCGGGCCCTGCGCGCCGACGGCGGGCGCCGGCCAGCGGAGCAGACATACCGGGACGACGAACCGGACCAATTCACGCTCTTCGACCAGCAGCCGGCGTCGGCGACGATCGAGTCGGTGATGCAGGAGCTGCAGGACCAGCTGGCCGCCGTTGCCGGTTCGCCCCGCCGGGAGAGGCTCCAGCTCCTCGTGGCGGCCGAATCCGCCGGCGCCCTGGTCGCCGCCGAAATGGAACGGGCGGGCCTGCCCTGGCGCCGCGAGGTGCACGAAGAGATCCTCACCCGGCTGCTCGGCCCGCGCCCGCGGCCGGGTCACCGCCCGGCCCGGCTGGACCTGCTCGCCCAGGAGCTGTACCGGCTGCTCGGAGTTCCCGCGTTCAACCCTGATTCGCCCCAGGAGCTGCTGCGTGCCCTGCACCGGGCGGGCATTGAAGTGCGGAGCACGCGTTCCTGGGAGCTGCAGGAACACGGCCACCCGGCGATCGGGCCGCTGCTGGAGTACAAAAAGCTTGCCCGGCTGGCGTCCGCCAACGGCTGGGAGTGGCTGGATTCCTGGGCCGGCGAGGGGCGGTTCCGGACCGAGTACGTGGTCGGCGGGGTCGTCACGGGGCGGTGGGCTTCGCGGGGCGGCGGCGGGCTCCAGATCCCGCAGCAGGTGAGGGACGCGGCGCGGGCGGACGACGGCCACCGGCTGGTGGTGGCCGATGCCTCCCAGCTGGAGCCGCGCATCCTCGCCGCCCTGGCCCGGGACGATGCGCTGGCGGCAGCCGCCCGCGGACGGGACCTCTACCAGGGCATCGCCGACGCCGGGTTCGGCGGGGACCGGGCCAAGGCCAAGGTGGCGATGCTGGGCGCGATGTACGGGGCGACGACGGGCGAATCCGGCCGCCTGGTGCCGCAGCTCGCCCGGACGTATCCACGGGCCCTCGCGACCGTCGAGCGCGCGGCGCGGGCCGGCGAGGCCGGAGAAGTCGTCAGCAGCCATCTGGGCCGGGGCTGCCCCGAGCCCCCGGCGGCGTGGCGGCGTGCCCAGCTCACCGCCACCGCGGAGGAGCAGCGCCGGGCGGATGCGGCCGCACGCAGCCGGGGCCGTTTCACGCGCAACTTCATCGTGCAGTCGACGGCGGCGGAGTGGGCCCTGTGCTGGCTGGCGGAAGTACGACGGCGGCTGCGCGCCTCCGCTGCGTCCGGCACCTTCATTGGGGAGCTGGTGTTCTTCCTGCATGACGAGGTGGTCCTGCATGTGCGGCAGGACCAGGCCGATGCCGCCAGTACCCTCGTGGCGGAGGCCGCCGCGGATGCGACCCGTTTGATGTTCGGGCGGATTCCGGTCGAGTTTCCCGTCAGCATCGCCGCTGTCGATTCCTATGCCGACGCCAAGTAGCGGCTTTTCCACAGCCCGCGGACGGGCCGTAGCCGCTGCGGGCTGCGTCGCATAGCCTCGAGCCGAGGACGGCCGCGAGGGCCGGGCGGCGGAGGAGGAAAATGGCAGTCCTGACGATCGACACCGAGGCCCTGTGCGCGTCGGCCGCGTCGGCGGAGGGCGTCGCCGCCAACCTGGCCGCGTTGCGGCAGGACGCCGCCGGCAGGTCGGCCGCAGCTGCCGGCATGTCCGGTTGGGAAACCGAGGCTCTGGCATGGGGCGAGGCCTACGATGCCGCCGCAGCCGGCATCCTGGCCGCGCTGGACCAGCTGTCGGCCGCCTATGCCTCGGCCGGGTTCCACACCCGGGTAGCGGCGTCGCTCTACGCCTTCACCGAGCAGTTGTCCGGCGGGGCGCCGGCGCCGTACGAAGTCCCGCCGGAACCGGTCGCCTCGGTGTGCCCGCCGCACGCCGTGTCCGCGGTAGGGGGCCGGGTCCCGCTGATGCCGGAGTTCGGCCAAGTCGTCGCGGACGCCGCCGGCCGGGCCTGGCCCTCGGGCGATGCTGCGGCCATGCGGACCACGGCCGCCGCCTGGACCTACGTCGCGGCCGAACTCGAGGCGGAAGCGGCCCGTGCTCTCTCAGCGGCCACCTTGCCCCTCGCCGGCCAGCGGTCCACGGACGTCGCGCTGCTCGAACAGCACCACGGGCAGCTCCACCGCAGCCGCCTGGACATTGCCGAGGCGTGCCGTGCCCTCGCCGGCGACTGCACGCGCATGGCCGGGCTGGTCGAAGACGCCCACGCGCAGCTGGCGGCCGAAATCGAGTCCTTCATACGCGACGTCGCCGTGTCCGTCGGAGTCTCGGTCCTCGTGTCCGTGCTCAGCGCGGGAATCGGGGCCTTGCTCGCGAATGCCGCGGCGGCCGGCCGGCTCCTGGCTGCGGTCCGGGTCTTCCAGCTGGTCACCGATCGTTTCGCCGCCGACGCCGGCATCGCGGGCCAGCTGCTGCGCACTTCCGGATCGGCGCTGGCCGGCGGCCTCCCGAAGAGCCTGAGGACCGCGGTCCTGCCATTTGCCGGCGGGAGGCGGCAGCCGGTGCTCCGGCTGGGCGGCCTCGGCGGCCCCACGCCCGTCGGCCGTGCCCTGGAATCGGCGCGCACGGGCGGCGACTACGCCCTTTCCTTCGCCGCCTCGGGACCGGCCGGCATCCTGTCACACGGGCTGGCTAAGGCGGCCAAGACCGGCCTGGAACGGGCCGCGGGCGGCGCGGCCTTCGGCAGCCCCGCGGGCCAGTCCTTCGCCGGGAGGGTCATCCACAATCTGGACTTCGGATCCAGGTTTTCGATTGTCGCGGTGGGCGCCAGCCGGCAGCATGGCCGGCTCCAGGATGCCGACGAACTGCGTCGCCGGACGGATATCTCCGCGCGGCCGCCGCGCCCGCGCTCCCCTCCGTCACGCCGGCAACGATCGTCATGCCGGCCCGGCTGCGGGTGAAGCTCGGCGCTACTCCCCAGCCGGTCGGGCGGGACGCAGCGGAGCGGGGATTTCTTGCGACGCATCCCAGGGCATCGTCCACCCCAGGTCGTCAAAAAGATGGCTCAGCAGGATCGCGGTGAAGCCCCAGACCGTCACGCCGTGGACCAGGAAGCAGGGGCTTTTGAAGGCGTGGCCGCTGCGCTCCACGACTGCCGTACGCCGGTTTTCCGGGTTGAGCAGGTCCGCCACGGGGACCCGGAAGACCTGAGCCGATTCCGCGAAGTCCACCACGGAGACCGGCGACGGCGACGTCCACCACGCGAGCACGGGCGTCACGAGGAAATTGCTGACGGAGAGCGGGATCTCGGGCAGCGTGCCGAGGACCTCGACACCGCCGGCGTCCAGGCCGGTTTCCTCGACCGCTTCCCGCAGCGCTGCCGCCACGGGTCCGTCGTCGTCCGCGTCGATCCCCCCGCCGGGGAAGGCTACCTGGCCGGGATGGGAAGACAGCGTCGCCGCCCGCTCGATGAACAGCAGGTCCAGATCGTCCGGCACGACGGAGTGGTGGAACTCCGCGGGCGTATCGTCCAAGGCTCCGAAGAGCATCAGGACGGCAGCCGTCCGGGCTTCGTCCTCGTCCAGTTCGACGTTGTACCAGCGTTCCCGGTCGCGGACCGACAGCCGTTCGTGGAGCGGCACGCTCACCAGCTTCTCAAGATCCGCCTTGGCACTCATGCATCCAGCTTAAAACCGGCGGCGCGCAGTTCTGCCCGTGTCTGGCCGGCGCGCATGCGGGCCAGCAGTTCCTCCCGCCCGGGAGCCAGCTCGTACTTCAGGAGTTTGGCGGCCTTGTCCGGATCGACTTCCCCCTCGCCGAAGGACGGGCAAAGATCGGCCACGGCGCAGGCACCGCAGGCGGGCTTCTTCGCGTGGCAGACCCTGCGGCCGTGGAACACGACACGGTGGGACAGCATGGTCCAGTCCTTGGGCTCGAACAATTCAGCCACGTCGAATTCGACCTTGACCGCATCGGTGGATGACGTCCAGCCGAAGCGCCTGGCCAGGCGGCCGAAATGGGTATCCACCGTGATGCCCGGAGTCCCGAAGGCGTTGCCCAGCACCACGTTCGCTGTCTTGCGGCCCACTCCGGCCAGGGTGACGAGGTCCTCGAGCCGGCCGGGGACCTCACCGTTGTATTCGTCGACGATCCGGTTCGAGAGCGCCAGCAGGCTCTGGGCTTTCGCGCGGAAGAACCCCGTGGGCCGGATCATCTCCTGCAGCTCCGCCTCATCCGCCTCGGCCATGGCCTTGGCATCCGGATAGCGGGCGAACAGGGCCGGAGTCGTGGCATTCACCCGGACATCCGTCGTCTGCGCGGACAGGACCGTCGCCACGACCAGTTCGAAGGGGTTGCGGAAGTCCAGCTCCGCGACGGCGTAGGGGTACTGTTCGGCGAGGATCTTGTTGATCCGCCGCGCCCTGCGCTTGAGCGCCAGCGGGGTCTCCTCCGCGCCGGTCCTGCGCGGCCTGCGCGCAGGCCTCTCAGGCACGCTCAATGTTCGTCAGATCCCGGAGTACCCCGACGCGCCCGTCCGTGTGCTGGACCAGGAACTCATCGCCGCGGTCCTGCAGGGCCAGGATCCAGGCCCCGGGTTCCAAGGTGAACGCGACCTGGCCGGTGTTCTCATCGAACACGGGGCGTGTCCGGCCTACGGCGAACCAGAAGGCCTCGTACGTGATTTCCTCTTCCGGCTCTTCATAGTGTTCGCGCGTGGCGCTGATCGGCGTGGCTGAGGCGGTCCTGTCACCCGCCGGCACGGAGCCCATCGCCGCGGTCCTGGGGTACGACGCCGTCGCATCCTCTGCGCGTTCCTCCCGCGTGCGCTCCTCCTCCTTCGGGGCTCGGTCCGCCTCCGCAGCGGTCCGTCCGGTGGCTCCGGCCGCGGAGAGCGCGGCATCGGGCTGGCCCTTGGCCGCGTCGGGGCCGCGGGAGCCGGCGCCCGCGATGCTGTTCGCCTCGGTCTTGGTTCCGAGCTCTGCGGGCGGCGTGGTTTCCTTCGCTGCCTCGGCCGAAGCCGCAGCGCTGCCCTCCCGGGCGGAACGTCCGGCGGCGGAGGCAACGGCCTCGTCGTCCGATACCGGGATTCCCACGGCTTCGCCGTCGGCTGCGCCCGGCGCCGCCTCATCGTCCGCTGCCGGGGAGGGAGTCTTGGCTGCCGACCCGGTCGGCGCCGTTACGCGCTGGCCCGCACCGGTGCGGCCTGCCGCGGTCGCCCCTGTTCCCGAGGTGCCTGACGAGGCGGAAGCGCCAGACGTGCGCGCCGTCCCGGCTCCGGCCGCTGCCCCCGTGCCGGGGGTACCGGCCGAAGACGCAGAGCCCGCTCCGGCTGCGGCAGCTGCGGCCGCCCCGGCGACTGCAGCTCCGGCCTTCGATCCTTCGGCCTTCGACCCCGCTGCCGGCGAGGGGACGGAAGCATCTGCGGATCCGCTCTTCGTCTCGACGGCGGTGCTGCCCTGCCGGTTCCCGGCTCCGGGACGTGGCCCTTCGGCAGCTGATGCCAGGGCGCTGTGCCCGGCCGGCCCGGCGGCTGCATCTGCTGCTGCCGCCCCGGCTGAAGCACCGCCGGCTGCTGCCGCGGCCTGGCCCGTCCGGGCTGCCGGAGCCGTGGTGGCCTTGGGCTTGGCCGTCTTCGGCCGCGGCTCGATGGCGTCGCGGGCCACCGGGTGCGCGGTGGTCTCCGGCCGTCCCACGAAGTCTGCCCGGAACTGCGGAATCCAACGCGCGCAGACGGTTGCGGACAACAGGCCGAGACCGCCGACGAAGCCGATGATGGATACGGGCTTGAGCCCCGATACCAGCTCGAGGAAGTAATAGGCGGCGTTGAAGCACGCCACTACGGAGGCGAACTGGTCCACGGACAGGGACCCGATCCGAAGCTTGGTCTTCGGCGCCAGCCTCCGGATGGCGAACAGGACCAGCACGATGACCGGCAGCAGGATGCTGAGGCCGAGCTGGAAGAGACCGCCGGAGTTCCACATGTTGAAAACAATTCCCCGGAATACCCCTGCGGGCAGCACCGACGCGAGGAACAGCAGGACTACGGACAGCGCCACGGTGATGTCGCGCATCGTGAAGGGGCCTGCCACCGCCTCTCCCACGCCGTCGCGGTTGGTCACGGCAGGATCAGTCATCGTCTATCTCCGTTCGTTTCGGCCACCAGAGCCAGCTGATTTCAGCGTAGTCAACGATGTGGGCCTTCACTAGCCGAACCGCGGCGGCGGGCCGAACCCGATCTGACCGCTCGGCGCAGATTTGCAGCCTTTTACATCGCCGAATGTGACGCCGCGCACTCATGTCGGAGGCAGGCGCTAGTGTGATAATCGACACGGATGGCAGCCGCTGCCATCGGCAGGCCATGCAAGCCGCAACACGAAAGGTCTTCGAATGTCTGAAGCCAACGGTGCCTCGTCCGCAGCCAAGAGCGATGCCCTGGAGAACCTCCTCCAGGAAAACCGGAAGTTCGCACCCAGTGAGGAGTTCGCCGCGAACGCGGTCGTTCACGCCGACATCTACGCGGAAGCGGACGCCGACCGCGTGGAGTTCTGGGCCCAGCAGGCCCGCGAACTGCTGACATGGGACACGGACTTCACCCAGACCCTGGACTGGTCCGGAGCACCCTTCGCGAAGTGGTTCGTCGGCGGTACCCTCAACGCTGCCTACAACGCGCTGGACCGCCATGTCGAGAACGGCCTGGGCGACCGGGTGGCTATCTACTTCGAGGGCGAGCCCGGCGACACCCGGACCTACACGTACGCGCAGCTGACCGAAGAGGTCAAAAAGGCCGCCAACGCGTTCGAGTCCCTGGGTGTGGCCAAGGGCGACCGCGTCGCCGTCTACCTCCCGATGATCCCCGAGGCCGTCATCACGATGCTGGCCTGCGCGCGGATCGGCGCAATCCATTCGGTCGTCTTCGGCGGGTTCTCCGCGGACGCACTGCGCAGCCGCATCGACGATGCTGAGGCCAAGCTCGTCGTCACCGCGGACGGCACCTACCGCAGGGGCAAGCCGAGCCCGTTGAAGAACGCGGTGGACGCCGCGCTGGAGGCCGAGGGCCACAACGTCGGCAACGTCGTCGTGGTCAAGCGCAACGGCGAACCGGTCGACTGGCACGAGGGCCGCGACCAGTGGTGGGACGACGTGGTGGAGACCGCCCCGGCCGAGCATTCCCCGGTTCCGCATGACTCCGAGCATCCGCTCTTCATCCTGTACACCTCCGGTACCACGGGCAAGCCCAAGGGCATCCTGCACACCACCGGCGGGTTCCTCGCCCAGGGCGCATTCACGCACAGGGCGACCTTCGACCTGCACCCGGAGACGGACGTCTACTGGTGCACCGCGGACATCGGCTGGGTCACCGGCCATACGTACGTCACCTACGCCCCGCTGATCAACGGCGCCACCCAGCTGATGTACGAGGGCACGCCGGACACGCCGCACCAGGGCCGCTGGTGGGAACTGGTGGAGAAGTACAAGGTGTCCATCATGTACACCGCCCCGACGGCCATCCGCACCATGATGAAGTGGGGCGAGGACATCCCGGCGAAGTACGACCTGTCCTCGATCCGCGTCCTCGGCTCGGTCGGCGAGCCGATCAACCCCGAGGCCTGGATGTGGTACCGCCGCGTCATCGGCGCGGACAAGGCCCCCATCGTCGACACCTGGTGGCAGACCGAGACGGGCGCCCACATGATCGCCCCGATGCCGGGCGTCACCGAGACGAAACCGGGCTCGGCCCAGGTCGCGGTGCCGGGCATCGCCGTCGACGTCGTCGACGAACTGGGCGAGCCGGTGCCCAACGGGCACGGCGGCTACCTCGTCGTGCGCGAGCCGTGGCCCGCCATGCTGCGCGGCATCTGGGGGGACCCGGACCGCTACAAGGACACCTACTGGTCCCGGTTCGACAACATGTACTTCGCCGGGGACGGTGCCAAGAAGGACGACGACGGGGACATCTGGCTGCTGGGCCGCGTCGACGACGTGATGAATGTCTCCGGGCACCGGCTCTCCACCACCGAGATCGAGTCCGCCCTGGTGAGCCACCCGTCGGTCGCCGAGGCCGCCGTCGTCGGTGCCACGGACGACACGACCGGCGAGGCCGTCGTGGCATTCGTCATCCTGCGCGGCAGCGCCGCGGAGGACCCGGAGATCGTGACGACGCTGCGCAACCACGTGGGCAAGGAAATCGGCCCGATCGCCAAGCCCCGCCAGATCCTGGTCGTGCCGGAACTGCCCAAGACCCGGTCGGGCAAGATCATGCGCCGCCTGCTCAAGGACATCGCCGAAGGCCGCGAGGCGGGTGACGCCAGCACGCTGGCAGACAACACCGTCATGCAGCAGATCGCCACCTCGCTCAAGGGCTGATCCTCCAGCACCATCCGCACGGGGGCCGCCGCAGCACGTCTGCGGCGGCCCCCGTGCGTGTCGGGGCGGCGTAGCGAACCGCAGTCGTCCCGCGCTGGTGCGGCATAGTGGAACCATGACCGATCCCGCCGGCGGCAGCAGCCGCAAACTCCTGATCCTCAACGGCCCCAACCTGAACCTGCTTGGCACCCGCGAACCGCACATCTACGGCGCGGACACGCTGGCCGACGTCGAAAAGCTCGCCGCGGACGCGGCAAAAGCCCGGGGCCTGACCGTGGAGTGCTTCCAGTCCAATCACGAAGGCGCCCTGATCGACGCCGTGCATGCGGCCCGGGGCACCGCCGCAGGCATCGTCATCAATCCCGGCGGCTACACGCACACCTCCGTCGCGTTGCGGGACGCCCTCTCGGGCGTCGACCTGCCCGTCGTCGAGGTGCACATCAGCAACGTCCACCGCCGCGAGGAATTCCGCCACCATTCCTACATCTCCGGCATTGCCGAGGCCGTGATCGCCGGCGCCGGCATCAGCGGCTACCGCTTCGCGATCGAGCTGCTGGCGGACCGGCTCTAGGAAACCCGCCCGGTCCCCCGCGGCAGCCGCGGCCGCACTGCTACTTCCGGACGCACTGCCCGGCCGCCACGGTTTCCTGGTAGACCATGGATTCGTCGATCACCGGCCGGATCTCCGCCAGCGACAGGGCATAGCCGACCGGAACGTCGTCGGTGGCCTTCGCGAACACCATGCCGGAGATCCGGCCCTCCTGGTCCAGCAGCGGACCGCCGGAATTGCCCTGCGCCACGTTGGCGGCCAGGGTGTAAACCTCGAGCTTCGAGGGCTCGGAGCCGTAGATGTTCTGCACCAGCACCGTCGACCGCCCCTGGACCGTGGCCGGGTGGCTCTGGAAGGGCCCGCCGGCCGGATACCCGTGGAACGCCGCCAGGGCACCGTTCTGCAGCACATCGCCGACTGCCAGGGGCTGCAGCTCCAGGTCCTCGACCGCGAGCACGGCGATGTCACGCTGCGGGTCGAAGTGCACCACCCGCGCGGGCAGCACGCGCCCGTCCGGAATCTCGACGATCGGCTCGTTCACGCCAGCGACGACGTGGGCGTTGGTCATCACCCGGTCCGGCGCGATGACGAACCCGGAGCCGGTCTGGTTCTGCCCGCACTGGAATGCGGTGCCGGCGATTTTCAGGACGGACGCGGCGGCCTGGTTGAGCGCGGGGGTGTCCACGCTCGCGTCGGGCACAGGCGCCGGGGTTGCCGGTGCCGCCTGGTCCGTCACCATCGGGATGCCGTCTTGGACGGCGATCGAACGGGCCTGCGCCAGCCAGGTCTTGACCGGGTTCGGGGTCAACGAGTCGATCGTCTGAATGACCTTGGAGGCAGCGATCTGCTGGGAGACGAACGGGACGCCCAGCGCGCCGATGCTGAAGGCCAGCATGGACATCACCAGCGCCGCCACGGCCAGGTTCGCTGCCCCGCCGAGCAGCCGCTCCACCGGCCTGACCGCGGGGACGTCGATCTGCCCCCGGATGGCGCGGCCGACGCCGGATCCGATCGCATGCCCGAGGATGACCAGCAGGATCGCCACGGCGATGATGGCCGTCAGCCGCCAGCCCGGGTCGGGCACCCACATGCTTACGTACGGGATAGCGACGAAGGCGGCGATCGCACCCAGGACAAAGCCGACGATCCCGCCCAAGGTCACGAGGAACCCCTTGCGCAGGCCCGCAATGAGGTAGGAAAGCAGGATCAGGATCAGGACGATGTCCAGAACCGTCAGGCCGAATAGCAAGCTGTCTCCATCGATGGCCGGGAGTTTATGAACAAGTCTAATGTCCGCGGCTGGGAATATGCCCGGGCCCGGACTGGTTAAGCGGTACGGCACCCCCGGCCATAGCCCACGAGCGGAGGGGCATCCCCTTGTCTCTGAGCGAAATCGCCCTGTGGAAGATGTCACATGGACTGCTCATGCGGCAGAATGGTAGGCAGTGCCGCAGCTGGCTACGTTGCAGCTGCCAAGCAACATGACTGAAACAGGAGACTAAATGGACATCGAGATACTTCGCCGCGCACCTCTTTTCGCTTCCCTCGACGACGACGTTTTTGCCGCGCTGACGGATGAGCTGACAGAGGTTGACCTCTCGCGCGGTGCCTCGGTGTTCCGTGAGGGCGACCAGGGCGACCAGTTGTACTTCATCGTTTCCGGCAAGATCAAGCTCGGCCGCACCGCCTCGGACGGCCGCGAGAACCTCGTGGCCATCCTCGGCCCGGGCGAGCTCTTCGGCGAGATGGCCCTGTTCGATCCCAGCCCCCGTTCCACCTCCGCCACGGCCGTTTCCGAGACGCGCCTGGCCGGCCTGAAGAACGAGAACCTGCGCGGCCTGCTGGAGACCCGTCCCGAGGTTTCCGCCCAGCTGCTGCAGGCCCTCGCCCGCCGGCTCCGCCGCACCAACGACTCGCTGGCCGACCTGGTCTTCTCCGACGTTCCGGGCCGCGTTGCCAAGGCCCTGCTCGATCTGGCAGACCGCTTCGGCCGCCCGGCGACCGACGGCATCCTGGTCGCCCACGAACTGACCCAGGAAGAACTGGCCCAGCTCGTCGGCGCCTCGCGCGAAACCGTGAACAAGGCACTGGCCGAGTTCGTCCAGCGCGGCTGGGTGCGGCTCGAGGCCCGCGCCGTCGTGATCCTGGACATCCAGCGGCTGCGCCAGCGTTCCCGCTAAACCGGCTTAACGACGACGGCGGCGGCCACCTTTCGCAGGTGGCCGCCGCGGTATTTAAGGCACTGGTCCGGGATTCACGGCACCGATCCGGGCTGCTGCCGCCTCGCCCGACGCAGCTACCGCCCGCGCTGGACCGAACCGCCCTCGGTTCCCAGCGCCGTCGGAACCTCAAGCATGGGGACGTCGTCCACGACCACCAGCTGCGGGTGATAGGTCTGCGGCTGCCGCTTATGGGACAGGTAGGCGACGCAGCCGCGGGCGGTGGAGATCTTCTCCAGCATGGTTTCGACGGCGGGCGACGTCAGCTCGCTGAGGGTGCGGCCGCGCGTGTCCTCCTGGTCCGCGGTATCCCCCAGGTTGCTGGTGTCCCGATCCGCGATCACCTTCGCTGCGCTGACCCACGAGCCCCACACGCCCTTGCCGTCCAGCAGGACCGGCTGCTGGTTCACCGGCTGGGTCGCGGCGAAGTAGCGGGTGTCGAAGCGCCGGTGGGCGAAGTCCGGGCTGATCCACCGGGACAGCGGGCGCAGCAGGTCGGTGCGCAGGCCCAGTCCCCAGCGGTCCAGCAGCTCGGGAAAGCTGCTTTCCTGCTCGGCCACCAGCTGGCGGGCACGCATCCAGTCCTCGCTGTTGCCGCCCTCGACCAGGGATGCCTCGTCCTGGCCCGCCAGCAGGATGCCGGTCTCCTCGAACAGCTCGCGGATGGCCGCGATGACATGGGCCCGGGCCACCTGGTGGTCCTCGATGCCCATGCTCTCGGCCCATTTGCCGGGCGCCGGACCGAACCAGCCGACGGCGCCGTAGTCCGCATCGTCCAGGCTGCCCCCGGGAAAGGCGATCGTGCCCAGGGGCGATTTTCCGGAGCGGTAGCCCACGTAGGTCTCGGCCCCTTCGAACCCGTCCCGCACCAGGACGACGCTGCTGGCGAGGCGGGCCTTGAGCGGCGTCCGCTCACCGTGCTCCAGCCAGCTCAGGGCCGCGGCATGCTGCTCCCGCGGCAGCAGGAACCGCCGCGTTGTCTGGCGGAGCGGGCTAGCTGAACTCGGCAATCAGTTCCACCTCAACCGGAGAGTCGAGGGGCAGGACGGCCACGCCGACCGCCGATCGGGCATGGGAGCCCCCCTCGCCGAAGACCTTGCCCAGAAGTTCGGAGGCGCCGTTGATGACGGCGGGCTGGCCGGTGAAGTCCGGCTCGGAGGCGACGAAGCCCACAACCTTGACGATCCGCGTGATGCGGTCCAGGTCGCCGATGACACCCTTGACCGCCGCCAGGGCGTTCAGGGCGCAGGTCGCGGCCAGGTCCTTGGCGGTATCGGCGGAGACGGCATCGGCGCCGCTGCCCACCTTGCCCTTCGCCGGCAGTTCGCCGCTGACCATGGGCAACTGCCCGGAGGTGTAGACGTAGTCTCCCGAGACCACGGCCGGAACGTAGGCGGCCACGGGGGCCACTACTTCCGGGAGGGCCAGGCCGAGTTCGGCGAGGCGCTCCTCGACGGCTGATACGCGGGCATCCTGCTGCTGCGCCATGCTAGTTCTTCTCCCTCTTAAGGTAGGCAACAAGGTTGGTCGAATCCGGCCCCGGAACTACCTGGACCAGCTCCCAGCCATCATCTCCCCACTGGTCGAGAATCTGCTTGGTGGCGTGGATAATGAGCGGTACCGTGGCGTATTCCCATTTCGTCATAAGTCAACGGTAACGCCTGCTTGTAAACTAGGGCGCATGGCGGCTCGTAAATCCCCCCTTTTTGACACTGCTACAACGCTGGGCAAAATCGTGGCATTCCTTGGCATCAGTGCGCTCTGCGGCGTGCTGGCGGCCGGTCTGCTCGTTCCCGCAGCGGCTGTGGCAGGCGTCGGGGCAACCTCATCCATCGACTATTTCGACCAGCTGCCTGACGAGCTGCAGACCAACCCGCTCTCCCAGCCCTCCAAGATCTACTCGGCGGACAACAAGCTGATCGCCACGTTCTATGCGGAGAACCGCGTGCCGGTGACTTTGGACAAGGTCTCCCAGCACATGCAGGACGCCATCGTCTCCATCGAAGACGTGCGGTTCTTCGAGCACGGCGGCGTCGATCCCCAGGGCATCATGCGCGCCGCGGTCACCAACATGGCCGGCGGCAGCCTCCAGGGTGCCTCCACGCTGACCATGCAGTACGTCAATAACGTCCTGATCGACGCCGGAGCATCCGAGGGCAAGAGTGCCGACGAGCTGACCATCAGCGGCACCAAGTCCATCGGGGACAAGCTGCGCGAAGCCAAGCTGGCCATCGCGCTCGAGAAGGAATACTCCAAAGAGGAGATCCTGCAGGGGTACCTGAACATCGTGCTCTTCAGCGGCCAGACCTACGGCATCGAGGCCGCGGCCCAGACGTTCTTCGGGATTCCGGCCTCCAAACTGAACATCCAGCAGTCCGCCATGCTCGCCGGAATGGTCCAGTCGCCCAACTACTTCAACCCGGTATCCAATCCCGAGGCCACCAAGGAGCGGCGCAATTCGGTGCTCGCCGCCATGCTGAGCGCCAAGAAGATCACCCAGGAGGAGTACGACAAGGCGGCCGCATCGGACCTGGGCGTCGACCTGCAGCCGGTCAGCTCCGGCTGCGTCGCGGCCAGCTTCGCCGACTACTTCTGCAGCTACGTCCAGCACGTCATCATGCAGTCCGACCAGTTCGGCAAGGACTCCACCGAGCGCGCCAAGCTCCTGGCCCGCGGCGGCCTGACCATCAAGACCACCCTCGACTCCCGCCTGCAGACGGAAGCCCAGAAGCAGATCGAGGAAGAGGTGCCGATGGGCGACGCGTCGGGCGCCGGTTCCTCGATGGTGTCGGTGGAACCGGGCACCGGCAAGATCCTCGCCATGGCCCAGAACACGAAGTACAGCCCGGAGCAGGGCGCCAAGAACACCGAGCTCAACTTCAACGTGGACGCGGACATGGGCGGCACCTCCTACGGCTTCCAGCCGGGTTCGACCATGAAGCCCTTCACGACGATCGCGTGGCTGGAATCCGGCCGCACCCTGAACGAGACGGTCGACGCCACCCGCACGTCCTACCCGGCGGGCTACAACTGGAACGCCAGCTGCCTGCCGGCCGGCGCCTGGTTCGACAAGTGGGACTTCAAGAACGCGCTTCCCGGATACACCCGGCCGATGTCGGTCAGCTATGGCCTGACCAAATCGGTCAACTCCGCCACCGTGGCGCAGGCGGCCATGCTGGACCTGTGCGACATCCGCGACGCCGCCACCCGAATGGGCGTGCACCGGGCCGTGGACGGCAAGCCGTTCGAGGTCAACAGCCCGTCCTTCGTGATCGGCGGCCAGGAAGTGTCGCCGCTGACCATGTCGGCGGCCTTCGCCACGATCGCCAGCGGCGGCATGTACTGCACTCCCATCTCCCTGAACGAAGTCACGGACGCGCAGGGCAAGAAGTACGAGGTGCCGCAGAAGTCCTGCGAACGCGCCATCTCCGAGGACGTTGCCAAGGCGGTGACGGTCCCGCTGGAGAACCTGGTCAATGACAGTCCCGGCTACATGAACCCCATCGGCGTCCCCGCGGCGGCCAAGACGGGTACCACCGACGTGTCGGAGCAGACCTGGACCGTGGGCTACACCAAGGGCATCTCCACCGCCTCGTGGGTGGGCAACTGGACCAACTACGAGTCGCTGAACGACATCCCGATCAACGGCCTCTCCCGTGACTACGTGGACGGTGCCACCATCGCCGGCGCGCAGTGGACCGACTACATGAGCGCAGTCGCCCCGCTGTACAACCACGGCGGCTTCGGCAGCCCGCCCAGCGATATGGTCGGGTCCTCGGGCAGCAGGAACGACGACGACTGACCGTGGCCGCTGACAAACTGCGCCGCACCCTTGTTACTGCCGGCCGGGTGGCACTTGGTGCCGCCGCGGCCGGCAGTGCCGTGCTGGCCTACGGAAGCCTGATCGAACGCAACCTCTTCGGGGTGCGCCAGGAAACCCTGCAGATCCTGCCGCCCGGCCGCCGCCCGCTGAAACTGCTCCATCTGTCGGACATCCACATGACGCCCGGGCAGAAGCGCAAGCAGGCCTGGCTCCAGGCCCTGGCCAGCCTGGAACCGGACCTGGTCGTCAACACGGGCGACAACCTCAGCCACCGCCAGGCCCTCGACCCGCTGCTGGATGCCCTCGGCCCGCTCCGCGAGTTCCCCGGCGTCTTCGTGCCGGGCTCCAACGACTATTACGCGCCGGTCCTGAAGAACCCGTTCACGTACTTCTCCGGCCCCTCCAAGCAGCCGCCGGACTACGCGGACCGCGAGCTGCCGTGGCGGCGCATGCACGCCGTCTTCGGCGAATCGGGCTGGATCGACCTTTCCAACCGGCACCAGTCCATGGTGCTGCACGGCCTGCGGCTGGACTTCACCGGGGTCGACGACCCGCATCTGGGCCGCGACCGGTACACCGGTTTTCCCCACGGATCCTCCACCGGCGGCCAGTCGGACCACCTGCGGATTGCGGTGGCCCATGCCCCGTACCAGCGCGTCCTGGACTATTTCACCGCCGACCGCCCGGACATCATCCTTGCCGGGCACACCCACGGCGGCCAGGTCTGCATCCCCGGCTACGGGGCACTGGTCAGCAACTGCGACCTGCCGACCTGGCGGGCCCGCGGGCTGACCTACTGGGAGCATGACGGCCACAGCGTACCGTTGAACGTCTCGGCCGGGCTGGGCACCTCGCGGATGGCCCCCATCCGGATCGCCTGCCGCCCGGAAGCCGTCTTGCTCCACCTGACCGCGCGATCCTCTTGAGGCCGGAAGCCGGGCGCGGGCTATGTGTCACGGTTCACGGCTCCCCCGATTTCAGCTTTTCGCACATCTCCGCTATTCTTGAACAGTTGCTTTTGCCGATGTGAACAACGACGGCGGGGCTTCAGTTTCGGGGTGTGGCGCAGCTTGGTAGCGCGCGTCGTTCGGGACGACGAGGTCGCAGGTTCAAATCCTGTCACCCCGACGGAACTCTCCAGAGGGCCTCCGGGCCGGCTAATCCAGCCGGATCCGGGGGTCCTTTTCAGTTGCCGCAGGTTCCTCGCCCGGCGGCCGGCCCATCCACGCAACGATCCCGTTCGGCCTTCCCCTGGCCGCCGCCGCCCCGCCCATCCGGAGCGCGGCTTGATCTTTGCGCCGATTCCACAAAGTATTGGTTCCATGGCTGAAGGAGAGCGCAAGGCGCTGATCGTTGGAGCGGGAATCGGCGGGCTGGCTACGGCACTTGCCCTGCAGAACGCCGGGTGGAAGGTCGAGGTCCTGGAGCGCTCCGGATCGCTGGAACCCCCGGGAAGCGGCCTCTCGCTTTGGCCCAACGCCCTGGCCGCGCTCGAGCGCCTCGGCGTCCTGGACGAGGTCCTCGCGGCCGCTGTGCCCGTCCGCGGCGACGTGCTGGACATGGAGGGCGAGCCGATCATGCTGCTGGAGCAGCTCGAGGTCCGCCGCCGGTACGGCCTGCCCATCCAGATGATCCACCGCAACGACCTCACCTCGATCCTGGCCAAGCGGCTGAAGGTCAACACGGTCCATCTCGGACTCGGGGTAACGGCGTTCCATCTGGGCTTCCCGCGCAGCTCCGTCGAAATCAGCACGGGAGGACGGAAGAACGCCGACCTGGTGGTCGGCGCGGACGGCCTCTACTCCGTGGTCCGCAGCGCCCTGCTGGGGGTCGGCGCCCCCCGCTCCTCCGGCACCACGGCGCTGCGCGGTGTCTGCGACGCCGCCGGGCTGGACAACGGCCTGGTTCCGTGGGGCGAGATGTGGGGCGACGGCGGCGTCTTCGGCGCCACGCCGCTCTCCGGCGGCCGGGTCTACTGGTACGGCACGCTGCCGACGAAGGCCCTGGACCCGTACCGCAGCCAGGGCTGGAAGGTCGCCGCCGCCAGCACCTTCGCGCACTGGCACCGGGGCATCAGGTCCGTGATCGAGCAGACGCCCGAGAACGCCATCATGGCCCACGAACTCTTCGACCGGAAGCCCGAACCCGTCTGGTCCGCCCGCTCGGCCACGCTCGTGGGGGACGCGGCGCATCCGATGCTGCCGTTCCTCGGCCAGGGCGGCTGCCAGGCGCTGGAGGACGCGGTGGCGCTGGCGGACGCCCTCGGCCAGCACGAGGCGGTGGCCGACGGCCTGATCGCGTACGAATCGGCCCGGACCCGCCGCGCCAACAAGATCGTCTCGCAGTCCCACTCCATGGCGCGGCTGGCCCAGCTGGATTCGGAGAAGCTCCGCAAGGCCCGCAACACCACCATGCGGATGCTGCCCAAGAACTTCCGGCTCAAGCAACTGGACGGCGTCGTCGGCTACGAAGGACGTTGACAACCGCCGTCCCGAAAGGGCGTTGACAACCGCCGGCAACGGGGCTGCAATGGCTGAAGGAGCCCCTGCGCGCGGAGGTCGGCATGAGCCTGCTGGAATACGCCCAACTGGTGCTGGCCGGGCTGGCCGGCGTCGGCATCCTCGCGGCCAGCAGCCGGGCCGCCGCCGCGTCACGCGGGGCGGGGACAGACACCGCGTTCTGGTATTGCTTCGCCGGAGCCGCGGCGGCCCTGGTGCCGCTGCTGTGGGCCTATTCGCTCGGGCCGGCCGCCGGCGGTACCGTGCTGGCGTTGCTCCTGCTGGCCGGCATCCCCGCGGCGGCGCATGTCCTGAAAACGATCGGGCACCGGCGGCCCCTGCCGCCGGACCCCGCCTGGCAGCCGGCGGCCGAGGTCCACGCGGCGCTGGCGGCGCGGTGGCTGGCCTATGAGCTCAGCCCCGCTCCCCCGCCGGGCGCCAAGGTCCTGACGGATCCGGCCGCTCCGGCCACGGCCGCCATGGTCCGCGCGCTCGACCGGGCTAACCAGCTGCGGCCAGACCCGTCGGCACTCCCGGCCGCCCAGCGGACCTCGGCCTACATCCGGGCGGTCGCCGAATTCTCCCGCCGGCTGGACGAGGCGGAAGCAACCGCCGGGATCAGACGAACTGCCGGCCCGTGAGGCGCTCGTAGGCCTCCACGTAGCGCGCCCGCGTCTTCGCGACGATGTCCTCCGGCAGCGCCGGCGGCGGCGTATCGGAGGCCTTGTCCCAGCCCGAGGCGCCGGAGGTCAGCCAGTCCCGGACGAACTGCTTGTCGAAGGAGGGCTGGGCCTTGCCAGGCTCATAGGTTGCGGCGTCCCAGAAGCGCGAAGAGTCGGGCGTGAGCACCTCGTCGCCCAGGGTGATCGCACCCGTCACCGGGTCCGTGCCGAACTCCACCTTCGTGTCGGCCAGGATGATGCCGCGGCTCCGGGCGATCTCCTCGGCGCGGCGGTAGATGGCGAGCGTCGCGTCACGCAGCTTCGCGGCGATGTCGTCGCCCACGATCGCGGTCATGTCGTCGTAGGTGATGTTCTCGTCGTGCTCGCCGACCTCGGCCTTCGCCGACGGCGTGAAGATCGCCGGCTCTAGCCGCGACCCGTCGACCAGCCCGCCGGGCAGCGGAAGCTCGCACACCGTTCCGGATACCCGGTACTCCGCCAGGCCCGAGCCGGTGAGGTAGCCGCGGGCGATGCACTCGACCGGGAACATGTCCAGCTTGCGGCAGACCATGGCGCGGCCGGCCACGGCCTCGGGCACGTCGGTGGAGACGACATGGTTGGCCACCGCATCCTGGCCCACGGCGAGCTGCTCGAACCACCACAGGCTCAGCTGGGTCAGGATCCGGCCCTTGTCCGGGATCGGCGTGGCCAGCACGTGGTCGTAGGCGCTGATCCGGTCGCTCGCCACGACCAGCACCGTGTCGCCGTCGGCGTCCGCCTCCGGAACGTACAGGTCCCGGACCTTGCCGGAGTAGACGTGCGTCCAGCCCGGCAGCTCCTGGTGTCCTGGCTCGAAGTTCATGCCTGCTCCTTCGCGGTAGCGGTGTTGGCGCCCGGGGCCGGAATGCTGATGCCGCCGTTGGCCGCCTTGAGCGCGATGTCCGTGCGGTACTGCGAGCCGTCCAGGTGAATCTGCTCGACCCCTTCGTAGGCCTTCTCCCGGGCGTCGACCAGGTCTTCGCCGAGGGCGACGACGGCGAGCACGCGGCCGCCGGCGCTGACCACCTTGCGGTTTTCGTCCAGCTTGGTCCCCGCGTGGACCACGTGCACGCCCTCGAGGGCGTTGGCCTTCTTCAGCCCGCGGATCCGGTCGCCGGTCCGCGGCGTACCGGGGTAGTTCTCGGCCGCGACCACCACGGCGACGGCGCTGTTCCGGGACCAGCGCAGCTGTTCCTTCCCGTCCAGCTCCCCCTTGGCGGCGGCGAGCAGCAACTTGCCGAGCGGCGTACGCAGCCGCGCCAGCACGGCCTGGGTTTCCGGATCACCGAACCGGGCGTTGAACTCGATGACGCGCAGGCCGCGGCTGGTGACGGCCAGGCCGCAGTACAGCACGCCGACGAACGGCGTTCCCCTGTGGTCCATCTCCTTGAGCGTGGGCAGCGCGACGCGGTCCATCACCTCGTCCACGAAGCCCTCCGGCAGCCACTCAAGCGGAGTGTAGGCTCCCATGCCGCCCGTGTTCGGGCCCTCGTCGTCGTCGTGGATCCGCTTGAAGTCCTGTGCCGGCACCAGCGGAACCGCATGCTCGCCGTCGCAAATGACGAACAGTGAGACCTCGGGACCGTCCAGGTACTCCTCGATCACCACCTGCCCGCCGGCGTCGAAGCAAGATTGGGCGTGCGCCAGGGCCTCGCCGCGGTCCGAGGTCACCACGACGCCCTTGCCCGCGGCCAGCCCGTCGTCCTTGACCACGTAGGGCGCGCCGAAAGTGTCCAGCGCCGCGGCGGCCTCGTCCAGGTCCGTGGCCACCCGGGCCATCGCCGTCGGGACGTTCGCGGCCGCCATGACCTGCTTGGCGAAGGCCTTGGATCCCTCGAGCCGGGCGGCCTCCTTGCTCGGACCGAAGACCGGGATCCCTGCCTCGCGGAGCGGATCGGCCACGCCGGCGGCGAGCGGCGCCTCCGGTCCCACGACCACCAGGTCCGACTCCAGCCTGCGGGCCAGGGCCAGCACCGCGTCCGGGTCGTTGGCGTCGATCGCGTGGGTCGAAACCAACTGGGCGATCCCGGCGTTGCCTGGAGCGGCGTGGACCTCCGTGACAAACGGGTCTTCCAGCAGCGAGCGGACAATTGCGTGTTCGCGGCCACCGGGGCCGATCACAAGTACCTTCACAAGGTCTAAGCCTACTGGCCCGAGGCGCGGCCTTCGAAGTTGTTTCGGGCGCCCGGCCCCCGCAGCGACCCCTAGTATTGGTGCCATGCCCGAAACCATCAAAGCCGCCGACGCGGTCGAACTGGCCGCCGTCGAACGCAATGGCTTCATCGAGTCCCGCCACCTCGGCGCGGCCGTCGTCATGGCGGCCGACGGCTCCGTGGTCACCGCCCTCGGAGACGTCGATGCGCCGATCTTTCCGCGCTCAAGCCTCAAGCCGTTCCAGGCGCTGGCCGCCATGCAGTCCGGTGTGCCGCTGCGCGGCGCCCAGGTGGCACTGGCCTGCGCCAGCCATGTCGGCTCCTTCGACCACATGGACGTCGTCGACGGCATGCTCAAGGCCGCCGGGCTCGGCCCCGAGGACCTGCGCTGCCCGCCGGCCTGGCCGCAGGATGAGGAGTCCCGGGCGTGGCTCGTGCGCACCGAGCGCAACCAGCAGCGCCTGGCCTTCAATTGTTCGGGCAAGCACGCCGCCTTCCTCTGGGCCTGCACCGAAAACGGCTGGGACACCGCCACCTACCTGGATCCGAACCATCCGCTGCAGCGGCGCGTGATGGAGGTCGTGTCGGACTACACCGGCGAAGATGTCCGCCACCTGGCCGTGGACGGCTGCGGCGCCCCCGTCCCCGCGGTCTCGCTGACCGGCCTGGCCCGTGCCGTCGGCCGGCTCGCGAAGGCGCCCGGGGACCGCCATGCCGATGCCCGCGCGGCGACGGTGGCCACCGCGATGCTGGACTACCCGTGGGCCGTGCAGGGCAACGGCCAGGAGAACACGATCGTGATGGAGGAGCTGGGCATCCTCGCCAAGCTCGGCGCCGAGGGCGTGATGGTGATGGGTACGGACACCGGAGTCTCGGTTGCCGTCAAGATGCTGGACGGCAACGGCCGCGCCTGCTCCCTGGTGGGTCTGACGCTGCTGGCCGCGGCCGGGGCGATCGACGCCGAACAGGTCGCGCCGGTGCTGGAGAAGGTCGTCAAGCCCGTGCTCGGCGGCGGACAGCCGGTTGGCAAGATCCGGCTCGCGTCCCCGGTGATGGCGCTGCTGGACTAGGGCGCGGCATGGGAGTACGACGGCGGATCGCACCCGCCGAGGGCCAGGCGGCCCTGCGTGCGTGGCGGCAGGGATCCGCGGACCGGAAGACCACGGCCGCCGCGGTGCGCTTCAGCCTCGAGGAGCTCGCCGAGCGGGCGCCGGGCAACAGCGTCGAGGTGCGCGTGCCGCCGTTCGGCGTGGCGCAGTGCATCGAGGGGCCGCGCCACACCCGCGGCACCCCGCCGAACGTGATCGAGTGCGATGCCCCCACGTGGCTCGCGCTGGCGACGGGCGAACTGGCTTGGTCGGCGGCCGTCGGCAGCGGAAAGGTCTCCGCGTCCGGTTTGCGGGCCGAGCTGACCGGCCTGCTGCCGCTCTTCCCCGGCGGAGCCACCGCGGCCGGGCGGTAGGCTTAAGCGCATGAGTTCTGAGCACCTCCCCGCCCCCTCGGGTTCCGGGCAGCCCCGCGAAGTCAGCGTCCGCCGCGCCCCGAAGTTCGCCCCGTTCATGGGCGCCGGCATCGTGCTCGGCATCATCGTTGCCGCGATCTCCGCCTACACCGGGCCGGAGAGCGCCGAGTTCACCCGCGGCGCCACCTTCGGCTTCCTGGCCGTGGTCTTCGGCATCGTCGGCATGCTCGTGGGCGCGCTCGTGGTGCTCGTCATCGACCGGATCAGCGTGCGGCGCAGCCGCAAGATGCTCGCCGTGGAAACCGAGGACCCGGACAGCCCCGCGCCCGGCGGTGCCGAGGGCGGCCGGAAGGACCCCGGCACCGAGA
Organism: Arthrobacter sp. USHLN218; assembly: GCF_037144715.1. Lineage (NCBI taxonomy): Bacteria > Bacillati > Actinomycetota > Actinomycetes > Micrococcales > Micrococcaceae > Arthrobacter > Arthrobacter sp. USHLN218. Next base: position 176,708 of record NZ_JBBCYT010000005.1, on the reverse strand, counting down.
CCGGAACCACAGCCTGACGCCCGTCATCCATTGCCGCGGCCGCGCGGGCTCATGAGACAATACTCGGGTGGTACGCGGTGACGGAAAACTCTCCCATGATCTTCTCCCCGGCGAAAAGGGGCCCCAGGACGCCTGCGGCGTCTTCGGCGTTTGGGCTCCCGGCGAAGAAGTCGCAAAACTGACCTACTACGGTCTCTACGCGCTGCAGCACCGCGGACAGGAGTCCGCAGGCATCGCTACCAGCGACGGCAAGCGCATCAATGTCTACAAGGACATGGGCCTGGTCTCCCAGGTGTTCGACGAAACGATCCTGAACACGCTGACCGGGCACATCGCCGTCGGACACTGCCGCTACTCGACCACCGGCGGCTCCACCTGGGCCAACGCCCAGCCGACCCTGGGCGCTACCGCCAGCGGCACCGTGGCGCTGGCGCACAACGGCAACCTGACCAACTCGGCGGACCTGTTCGACAAGGTGATCGAGAAGTTCGGCAGGCCCGAACGCGGCGAACTGGCGCAGGGCAACACCACGGATACCGCCCTCGTGACGGCGCTGTTGGCTGGCGAGCCGGGCCAGACGCTCGAAGAACGCGCCATGGAGCTGCTGCCCAAGCTGCGCGGCGCTTTCTGCTTCACCTTCATGGACGAGGGCACGCTGTACGCGGCCCGGGACGAGTCCGGGGTCCGGCCCCTGGTGCTCGGCCGGCTGGAACGCGGCTGGGTCGTCGCCTCCGAGACCGCGGCGCTGGACATCGTCGGCGCCTCGTTCGTCCGCGAGATCGAGCCCGGCGAGTTTATCGCCGTGGACGAGAACGGCCTGCGCACCCAGCGTTTCGCGGAGAAGAAGCCGGCCGGCTGCGTCTTCGAGTACGTCTACCTGGCCCGCCCGGACACCGCGATCAACGGGCGCAGCATCCATGCCGCCCGCGTCGAAATGGGGCGCCGCCTCGCCGCGGAGCACCCGGTCGAGGCGGACCTGGTCATCCCAACGCCGGAGTCCGGCACCCCCGCGGCCATCGGTTACGCGGAGGCCTCCGGCATCCCCTACGGCCAGGGCCTGGTCAAGAACGCCTACGTGGGCCGGACCTTCATCCAGCCGAGCCAGACCATCCGCCAGTTGGGCATCCGGCTGAAGCTCAATCCGCTGAAGGAAGTGGTCCGCGGCAAGCGCCTGGTGGTCATCGACGATTCGATCGTCCGCGGCAACACCCAGCGCGCACTGGTGCGCATGCTGCGCGAGGCCGGCGCGGCCGAGGTCCACGTGCGGATCTCCTCGCCGCCCATCAAGTGGCCCTGCTTCTACGGCATCGACTTCGCCAGCCGCGCCGAGCTGATCGCCAACGGCATCGGCATCGCGGACGTCTGTGCCTCCCTCGGCGCCGACTCGCTCGGCTACATCTCCGAGGACGGCATGATCGAGGCCACCGAGCAGCCGCGCGAAAAGCTGTGCACCGCCTGCTTCACGGGCCAGTACCCGATCGAGCTTCCGGACGCCGAGCGGCTGGGCAAGAACCTGCTGGAGCGTTCCAACAGCACCGAACAGGAACACGGCTCCTGCGATCCCGGACCTGATTCGGACCTGGAGAACCTCCTGACCGACGACGACAAGAAAGAACACGTATGACCTCCCCTGAGCAGGGCCCCGGCCCGATCACCTACGCCAGCGCCGGCGTGGACGTCGAAGCCGGCGACAAGGCCGTCGAACTGATGAAGGGGGCCATCAAGGCCACCCACAACCAGAACGTGATCGGCGGGGTCGGCGGATTCGCCGGGCTGTACGACGTCTCCGCCCTGCTCAAGTACCGGCGGCCGCTGCTGGCCACGTCCACGGACGGTGTCGGCACCAAGGTCGCCATCGCCCAGGCCATGGACATCCACGACACGATCGGCTTCGACCTGGTCGGGATGGTGGTGGACGACATCGTCGTGGTCGGCGCCGAGCCGCTGTTCATGACCGACTACATCGCCTGCGGCAAGGTGGTGCCGGAGCGCATCGCCGACATCGTCCGCGGCATCGCCGCTGCGTGTGAGGTGGCCGGAACCGCCCTGGTGGGCGGCGAGACGGCCGAACACCCCGGGCTGCTGGGCGAGCACGAGTACGACGTGGCGGGGGCGGCCACCGGCCTGGTGGAGGCCGATGACCTGCTGGGCCCGGAGCGGGTCAAGGAGGGCGACGTCGTCATCGCCATGGCTTCCTCCGGCATCCACTCCAATGGCTATTCGCTGGTCCGCCGCGTGATCAACCACGCCGGCTGGGCCCTGGACCGCCAGGTCTCCGAATTCGGCCGCACGCTCGGCGAGGAACTGCTGGAGCCCACCAAGGTCTACGCGGCTGACTGCCTGGACCTGGCCCGCTACGAGGCGGCCGGTGTGCACGGCTTCAGCCACGTCACCGGCGGCGGCCTCGCGGCGAACCTGGCCCGCGTCCTGCCGCAGGGACTGATGGCCACCGTGGACCGCTCCACCTGGGAGCTGCCGGCCATCTTCAAGCTGGTCGGCGAGCTCGGCAACGTGCCGCAGGCGGACCTCGAGCGCACGCTGAACCTCGGCGTCGGCATGGTGGCGATCGTCGACGCGGCCGGGGCGGACGCCGCCCTGCGCCGGCTCAACGAGCGCGGCCTGACCGCCTGGACCATGGGCACGATCGGTGCCCTGGACACGTCGCTGTCCGGCCCGGACTTCGTCCAGGGCGCGAAGGGGGTCGACGGCGGCGCCGTCCGCCTTGTCGGCAGCTACGCCTGATCTTTCCGGAGCCGGCGCACAGCCTCCGGTCCCCCGGCTCAACGGAGCGGGCCCTTTCCCCTGCGGAGAGGGCCCGCTCCGTTTAACCCGCTCGGGTTGATCCCGGCGGGCGGCCCGTGCCGCACCCTGCCACGCCGCACTCTGCCACACTGGGCACATGGGTGCGTTCGTCGTCGTTGTCTTTGTCACGCCGGTGGCCCGGGGGCTGGTCTTCGAGTCCTCCCGATGGCCCCTGCACATCACGCTGGCGCGGTTCGATACCAAGGAACCGGCGGCGGACGTGGCGCAGCGGATCGGCCCCGCCCTTGCGCGTGGAGTCGGGTATCCGGTGAAGATCGGCCGGGACGACCGCTTCGGACGCAATGGCCGGGTGCGGGTATCTCTCGTGGAACCCGACGCCCGGCTCCAGGCGCTGCACGAAGCGCTGCTGGACGCCCTGGGCCCCGAGGTCCACCTGCTCAGCCCGCACCATACGCGCGCCGGTTTCCGGCCGCATATCAGCCACACGGTCGGCAGGCTGCATCCGGGCGACACGGTGGATGTCCGGCAGGCGTGCCTCGTGGATATGCGCCCCGGCGGGGACCACCGGCACCGCGAGGTCCTGGAAGTGTGGCCGGAATCCGGCGGCTAACGGGAGCACTGCGGATAACGGGAAGCGCGCGAGGCGGCGGAGGAAACGGGAGAGCACTCACCCGCGACAGCACTCATCGCAGCGGCCGCTGTCGGGCAGGCCGCTGCGATGGGAGTTCACTGCCGATGAAGCCGGCCGTCAGGCCGGCGGGAGTCAACCGATCCGGCGGGTGCCGCCGTCGTCGTCCCAGTCATCGAATTGATCCGCGTACTTGTCCTCATACTCGGAGTAGTCCGGCTCGGCCGGCTCCTCCGGATATCGGGCGGAAGCACTCTTGGCGCCGGAGAGCTCGCGCTGCAGCGCAGAGTAGTCAGTGTTCGGGGTGAAGTACTTCATCTCCCGAGCCTGCTTGGTAGCTTTTGCCTTTTGACGGCCGCGCCCCATGGCGTGACCCCCTTTTTCGCGTCGATCCGGAGGTGGTCGCTCAGGCAGCGAGCGAGGCCCCGGAATATTTGATCAATTCTGTCGTACCTATAGGGTACATGTTTTCTTGTCGGGCTGCGGCCAACGGCCCGTCCCGCGGCCCCGTAGGAACACCCCTGCGCGATGCCCGCGGCACAACCCGGACCGCCGCGCGAGGCGGCGGAACTGCGTCGGCCCCGGTAGTTTGGCTAAAGTCGAGGCTAAAGACATTCTCCCGCATCGTCGGGCCGGGTATGAGGAAGGCCAGTTTTCCCATGAGCGAACAGGACAAAAAGCCCGAAGGGAACGGCACGCCGCCCGCCCCGGGCAGCGCTGCGGGACCCGGTTCCGAACCGAGCCGCACGCCTCCTTCGCACTGGGAAAAGGGTGCAGGCGAAGCGGCGGGCGCCTCGAAGCAGGGCAACTGGTTCTCCGCCGGTCCGCCGCCGGCAGGCAAACCCGCGGCGGGGTCCGGGGACGCGGGGCGGCCTGCACTGAAGCCCCTGCTGCTGATCGGTGCCGGGATCCTCGCGGCGATCATCATCATCGTGGTCATCATCGTCAGCCTGGCCAACCGGGGAACGGAGCCGGGGTCCCCCGCTGCCTCGAGTGCGGCCGGCGCCGAGGCGACCCCCGCCGCGGACGGGGTCATCGCGGAGAACGTTACGCCGTTCGACTTCAAGTCCGGACAATGCTTCATCGACTTCAAGGCGGCTACGCAGAATGCGACCGTGGTGACCTGCGAGACGCCGCACGCGGCCCAGCTGGTCGGGACCTACTTCTACAAGGAAGCAGACAAATTCCCGGGCAAGGACGCGCTCAATGTCCAGGCAGAGAAGTTCTGCGGCGCCGTCGAGCTCAACGACCAGGCCGCCGACTACCCGGCCCTGAGGAACTCCTACGGCCTGCCGTCCGAGGGCACCTGGCAGGAGGGCGACCGGCGGATCGACTGCTTCGTCGTGTCGGACAAGGGCAACGCCATCAAAGCATCGCTGATCGACTGACCGCCCGCATAGCAGCTCAAGGCCGCGCCTGTCCGGGAAGGGCAGGCGCGGCCTTGAGCGTTTCGGCCGGTGCGGGCCGCGGACCTATTTGGCGCGCACGAGGAGCCCCTGCTGCTGGTCGGCGCCCTCGGCGGCCTCCTCTCGATCCACCAGGACGGTGTCCCCGTCGACGATGGAGCCGGCGAGGAGGCCTCGCGCCAGGCGGTCGCCGATCTCGCGCTGCACCAGCCTCCGCAGCGGGCGGGCGCCATAGGCCGGGTCGAAGCCGGTCAGGGCCAGCCATTCGCGGGCGGCGTCCGTCACCTCCAGCGTCAGCCGCCGCTCGCTGAGCCGCGCCGCGAGGGACTGCACCTGCAGGTCGACAATCCTCGACAGGTCCTCGATGCTCAGCGGATCGAACATGATCACGTCGTCGAGCCGGTTCAGGAACTCCGGCTTGAAGCTGGCATTGACCACGTTCATCACGGCCTCGCGCTTCCGGGCGTCGTCGAGCGTCGGGTCCACCAGGAACTGGGAGCCCAGGTTGGACGTTAGGACGAGGATCACATTGCGGAAATCCACGGTCCGGCCCTGGCCGTCGGTCAGGCGTCCGTCGTCCAGTACCTGCAGCAGGATGTCGAAGACTTCGGGATGGGCCTTCTCCACCTCGTCCAGCAGGACCACAGAGTACGGCCGGCGCCGCACGGCCTCGGTCAGCTGGCCGCCTTCCTCGTAGCCGACATAGCCCGGAGGAGCGCCGACCAGGCGGGACACGGAGTGCTTCTCCGAGTACTCGCTCATGTCGATGCGCACCATGGCACGCTCGTCGTCGAAGAGGAAGTCGGCGAGCGCCTTGGCCAGCTCGGTCTTGCCGACGCCGGTGGGACCCAGGAACAGGAAGGAGCCGGTCGGCCGGTCCGGGTCGCTGATCCCGGCGCGGGCACGCCGGACGGCGTCCGAGACCGACTCCACGGCCTTGGCCTGCCCGATCAGCCGGCCGCCGATGAACTGCTCCATCTGGAGCAGTTTCTGCGACTCGCCCTGGAGCATGCGGCCGGCGGGAATGCCGGTCCAGGCCGAGATGACCTCGGCGATGTCGTCAGCGGTGACTTCCTCGGAGACCATCAGCTCCGGCGCCTCAACCTGGGTTTCGGCGGCCTGGGCGGCGTCGAGCTCCTTCTGCAGGGTCGGGATCTCGCCGTAGAGGATCCGGGAGGCTTCGGCCAGGTCGCCGTCGCGCTGCGCCTTGTCCGCGAGGCTGCGCAACTCGTCCAGCTTCGCCTTCAGGTCGCCGACCCGGTTGAGCCCTGCCTTCTCCGCTTCCCACCGGGCATTAAGCGCGGCCAGCTGCTCCTTCTTGTCGGCCATGTCCGCGCGCAGCGCTTCGAGCCGCTCGCGGGAGGCCTCGTCCGTCTCGTCCGCGAGCGCCAGCTCCTCCATGGTGAGGCGGTCGACGGCGCGGCGCAGCTGGTCGATCTCTTCCGGCGCGGAATCGATCTCCATGCGCAGGCGCGAAGCCGCCTCATCCACCAGGTCGATCGCCTTGTCAGGGAGCTGGCGGCCGGTGATGTAGCGGTTGGACAGCGTCGCCGCCGCGACCAGCGCGGAATCGGCGATGGCCACCTTGTGGTGCGCCTCGTAGCGTTCCTTGAGCCCGCGGAGGATGCCGATGGTGTCCTCCACGCTCGGCTCCCCCACGTAGACCTGCTGGAAGCGCCGCTCCAGCGCGGCGTCTTTTTCCACGTTCTCGCGGTATTCGTCCAGGGTGGTGGCGCCGATCAGGCGAAGCTCGCCGCGCGCCAGCATGGGCTTGAGCATGTTGCCCGCATCCATGGAGCCCTCCGCGGCGCCGGCCCCGACCACGGTGTGGATCTCGTCGATGAAAGTGACGATCTGGCCGTCCGAGTTCTTGATCTCCTCCAGCACGGCCTTGAGCCGTTCCTCGAACTCGCCGCGGTATTTCGCCCCGGCCACCATGGAGCCAAGATCGAGGCTGATCAGCGTCTTGCCGCGCAGCGATTCCGGCACGTCCCCCGCGACGATGCGCTGCGCGAGCCCCTCGACCACGGCCGTCTTGCCGACACCGGGCTCGCCGATGAGCACCGGGTTGTTCTTGGTGCGGCGCGAGAGCACCTGGACCACGCGCCGGATTTCGGAGTCTCGCCCGATCACCGGGTCCAGCTTGCCCGACCGGGCGATGGCGGTCAGGTCCACGCCGAACTTCTCCAGCGCCTGGAACGTGTTCTCCGGGTCCGGGCCGTCCACCTTTCGGTCGCCGCGCACGCCGGGCAGGGCCGCCGCGAGGGCCTCGTGCGAGGCACCGGCTTCGCGAAGCGCCTTGCCCGCCGCCCCGCTGTCAGCGGCCAGCCCCAGCAGCAGGTGCTCGGTGGAGACGTAGGTGTCCCCCAGCCTCTCGGCCTCCTGCTGGGCGACGTTGATGACCTGCAGGATTCCGCGCGAGTACTGCGCCTGGGCCACGGAAGCGCCCGAGGACGCCGGCAGGGCCTTGATGGCCGTGCTCGCCTGGACGCTGACGGTGTCCGGGTCCGAGCCCGTGGCCTTCAGGAGCGCGACGGCGACCCCCTCCCGCTGGTCCATCAGCGCCTTGAGCAGATGGACGGGTTCGATCTGCGGATTGCCCGCCGTCGAGGCATTCATGGCCGAGGACGACAGCGCCTCCTGGCTCTTGGTGGTGAATTTGGCGTCCAATCCGAGCTCCTTCCATCCGTCGTCATACACAAGCTCCAACGCAACTAAGTTGAGTCTACTTAGCTCAACTTTGAAAGTAAAGTTGTTTGCTTCTCCCCGGCCGCCTGCTCCCCGGCCGCCTGGCTCCCCGGTGGCCGGGGAGCAGCCGCAGCCGCCGCTCCCATCGTGGCACCGGCCCGTCCGCAGGAGAAGGGCCGAAGGTGGGCGCCGGGCGGGCCGCAGGCAGGCGCTCGTGGCGTCCCGCGGGATTAGTCTTGGTCCATGGCACCATCCATCGGCGGTTTCGGCCGGGACGTCGAAACCACGCTGCAGACCGAGCGGCTGATCCTGAACCGGCCGCGCGGGGAAGACATCGACACGATGTTCCGCATCCTCTCCGACCGCCGCACCACCAGGCACAACCCCGGCGACGCCCTGAACTGGCGCGAGGAAGCCGAAGGGCTCTTCCAGCACTGGGACGAGCAGTGGGACCGGCACGGCATCGGCTATTTCGCGGTCCGTTTGCCGGATCGCGCGGAGCCCATCGGCTTCGCCGGCACCAAGCACGTCCTCTTCGACGGCCGGCCGGTGCTCAGCCTCTACTGCCGCCTCGATCACCGCTTCTGGAACCATGGCTACGGCACGGAGGCCGTGCGTGCCGTAGTCGCGCACGCCAACGAACTCCTTGAACTGCCGCCGCTGCTTGCCCGGGTCCGCCCCGACAACACCGCCTCCGCGAGGATCGTACGGGCCGCCGGATTCGAGCCCGCCCCCAGCCTTGGATCGCAGGGCGAAGATGGCTTTGAGGACGCCTACGTGCTGAACTGGACCCGGAACCTCTAGGACGCCAAGGAGCGCCGATAATGCTTGTCATTCCCTTTGCCTCGCTGCAGCCGCAGCCCTGGCGCAACGGCGGCGGCTCGACGCGCGAGATTGCCTCCGGCGGCAGCGCCGGCTCCCCCGACTGGCGGCTGAGCATCGCCGACTTGGAGAAGCCCGGGGAGTTCTCCGCCTTCCCCGGAATGGAGCGCACCTTCATGGTGGTCGAGGGCGAGGTCGCGGAGCTGACCGTGGACGGCTCGGTCCGCAGGCTGGAGCGGTTCCGGCCGTTGAGGTTCGACGGCGGCAGTGCAACTTCGTGCGCGCTGCCCACCGGCCCGTGCCGGGCACTGAACATCATGGTGCGCAGCGGCGCGGCCGGCGCCGGAGTGCTCGTGGCCGAACTGTCGAAGAAGCAGCCCCTGACGCTGGCGGAGGGCCAGTTCGCCGTGCTGCTGCAGGGCAAGGCGGAGGCTGCGGAGGGTACGCGGACCGATCAGCTCGCGCCGTTCGACACCGTCGCCGGGGGCGCTGGCCCCGCCGGCGCAACCCATGGCGTGACGATCGGCGGCCGCGGCTTCGCCGCGCTTATCTCGATCTTCGCGCTCGACGCAAGTACGTGACGCCGGCCGCTACCCGGCGTCGTTCTCCACCTTGACGGCGGACACTTCGAACTCCAGCAGGATCCGGTCCGAGACCAGCACGCCGCCGGAATCGAGGGCGGTATTCCATTTCACGCCGAATGCCTGCCGGTCGATCCGGCGCGAACCCTCGAAGCCCGCGCGCAGGTTCCCGGCGGGGTCCCGCTCCACCCCGATGAACTCGATGGGAACGGCAACCGGCTTCGTGACGCCGCGGATCGTGAGATCGCCGTTGACGATGTAGTTCCGGTCCTCGACCTGGTCGATGTGCGTGCTCCTGAAGGTGATCTCCGGGTAGTTCGGCGCATCGAAGAAGTCGTTGGTGCGCAGGTGCTCGTCCCGCTGCGCGTTGCGGGTGTCGATGCTGGCGACCTTGATGGTCAGCCGCACCGAAGAGTTGGACGGGTTCTCGACGTCGGCGCGGATGACGCCGTCGAAGTCATTAAAGGCTCCGCGGACCTTGGTGACCATGGCATGGCGGGTGGAGAACCCGATGCGCGTGTGGGCAGGGTCGAACCGCCACTCTCCGGACATCTCTGGGGTCAGTTCGGACATAGTGACGCCTCCTGGGGTTTATGGCACAAGCACTGCGTCCCCGCGGGCCGATGGATGGCAGCCCGACAGTGCATAGCGTTGCCGCTATCAACGCAATTCCAGCACATCCGATAGCGGAATGCATCTCCCGAAAGGCGGGTATACCCGCAGGCCGGGGTCCTGTTGCCGCCCCCGCGGGCGGGACTATCATCGGGCCACGCCCCTCAATAGACTGGGAGAATGACGGCCACGCAGATGCCCGACGGCATAGAGAATCTGTCCACCAGCGAATGCTGGGAACTGTTCCGGAGCACGGACGTCGGCCGGCTGGCCGTCGTGGTCGAGGGGCAGCCGGAACTCTTCCCGATCAATTACGTTGTCGACCACGGCTCGATCGTCTTCCGGACGGCGCGCGGCACCAAGCTGGACGGCGCACTGGGCGGCAGCAACGTTGCGTTCGAGACGGACGGCTACCATCCGCCCAGCAATGTCGCGTGGAGCGTCGTGGTCAAGGGACCGGCGGAGCGGCTCGCCAGCATCGAGGACGTGCTCGCCTCCAGCCTGCTGCCGCTCTTCCCGTGGCAGGGTGGCGAGAAGAACAACTTCATGCGGATTGTCCCTGACCAGGTGACCGGCCGCCGCTTCCGCGTGCAGGCCTCGTCCCGGCGGAGCCTGGGGCTCAGCGACGCCCGCCGCCTGAACGTGGAATGAGCCTGCGTGTACCCGGAATGAGCCCGGCTCAGCGCAGGTAGCCGCCCGCGTAGTGCCGGTCATAGCCGATGAAGGAGTGGTTCGAGGGGACGATCTCCTTGCCCAGCGGCGTGAGGGACACCGGGATCATCTTCAGGTTGGCGATCGCCAGCGGGATGCCGATGATGGTGACCGCCTGCGCAATCGCGGTGAGCACGTGCGCCAGTGCGATCCAGATGCCTGCCACGAGGATCCAGATGACGTTGCCCAGGGTCGACAGGACGTAAGTGCGTCCGCCCTTGTCCACCACCTTCCGGCCGAAGGGCCACAGGGCGTAGGCGCCGATCCGGAAGGACGCGATGCCGAACGGGATGGTGACGATGAGCACACAGCAGACAATGCCGGCCAGGAAGTAGCCGAGTGCGAGCCAGATGCCTCCGAGCAACAGCCAGATGATATTCAGGACAGCGTTCATGCAACCCATTGTTGCCGCTCGAGGCTGCCGGCACCATGGGGAAAGGCCCTGACCCGCCCCTAAAAGGGGAGGCCAGGGCCTTTCTGCCGGTGCCGGGTTCCGGCTAGCGGGCGTTGCGGCGGACGTTGCTCGCCGGGGCCGAGGCACGCCGGTTGCCGCGGCGGTTGTCCGGGGCCGCGGCGCGGTGTCCGGCCGATGCGGCCGCGGGAGCCGAGCGCTGGGAACCCCGGGACGACGACGGCGGCTGCGCGGCGGCGCGCTGTCCGGTGGCGGGGCGGCGCGAGCGGCCTGGCTGCTGGACGGCGTCGGTCCGTGCGGGGCGGCGGCCGTTGCCGGACGCTGCGGCCTGGCCGGCCGTGCGTGCATCACCGGTCCGGGCTGCGCCGCGGGCATCGCCTGCCCGTCCGGCGCCCCGGGAATCGGCTGCCCGTCCTGCGCCGCGGGTGGCTGCGGGCTGCCCGCCGGTGCCGGCGCCCTGCTTCCGTCCGTTCTGGCGCGCCGCGCGCTTGCGCTGCGCGTTGGCCCCGGTGGAAGTGCCCTGCTTGTGGGCGGGGCCGCGGTGGGCAGCCTTGGCCTCAGCCGCGGCACGGCGGACCTTCGGGTCCACCGCGGGGGCGGCTTCGCCGACGAGCTTCGCGACGAGCGGGGAGCTGGCCGTCACTCTCTCGAAGGCGACATCCACGCCGGCGGCCTTCATCAGCTTGCCCACTTCGAGCTTCTGCTCGGGCAGCGACAAGGTGACTACGGTGCCGTCCGAGCCGGCCCGGGCGGTGCGGCCGGAGCGGTGCAGGTAGGCCTTGTGCTCGGTCGGCGGGTCCACGTGGACCACGAGCTCCACGTCGTCCACGTGCACGCCGCGGGCGGCGACGTCGGTGGCGACCAGGACGCGCACCTCGCCGGAGGAGAACTCGGCCAGGTTCCGGTCCCGCGCGTTCTGCGAGAGGTTGCCGTGCAGGTCCACCGCCGGGATCCCGGCATCGGTCAGCGTCTTGGCCAGCTTGCGGGCGTGGTGCTTGGTTCGCGTGAAGAGCACGCGGCGTCCCAGGCCGGAAGCCAGCTCCTTGATCAGCTGCTTCTTGACGGTCAGGTCCGGGGCCACCAGCACGTGGTGCTCCATGGTGCTGACGGCTGCCTGCGGCTCGTCCACCGAGTGGGTGAGCGGATTGGTCAGGTAGCGGTTGACCAGCTTGTCCACGCCGTTGTCCAGCGTGGCGGAGAACAGCAGGCGCTGTCCCTCGGAGCCGGTGGCGTCCAGCAGGCGGCGGACCACGGGCAGGAAGCCCAGGTCGGCCATGTGGTCTGCCTCGTCGAGCACCGTGACTTCGACGGCTTCCAGCGTGAGGATGCGCTGGTTCATCAGGTCCTCGAGGCGGCCGGGGCAGGCGACCACGATATCGACGCCGGCGCCCAGCGCCTTTTCCTGGCGGGCTTGGGAGACGCCGCCGTAAATCACCGTGGTGTTCAGGCCCAGTTCCCTGGCCAGCGGCTCGATCACGGCGTTGATCTGGGTGGCGAGCTCGCGCGTCGGTGCCAGCACCAGGCCGAGCGGGCGGCCGGCGCGGCGGCGGTAGGCCGCCTCCCCTTCGGCCAGCCGCGCGACCAGCGGCAGCGCGAAGGCCAGCGTCTTGCCGGAGCCGGTCCGGCCCCGGCCCAGGACGTCGCGGCCGGCCAGCGTGTCCGGCAGGGTTTCGGCCTGAATCGGGAACGGCTCCAGGATGCCGGCGGCGGAGAGCGCGGTCACCAGCGGCGCGGGAACGCCGAGCTGCTTAAAAGAGCGCACAGAAGTAGTTAAGGTCATGGAGATCGAGAGGTACTTTCGGTCAGTGGCCCCGGCACCGGTATGGCCCAGGGTTTCGCCGAAGAAATAATCAGAGTCAACCGCCCGCGGTGGCTGCCTGCTGGCTGCAGGTCTGACGCCCCGCGCTGGAACTGCGGGAGAAGTGTGAAGCGTTCATCGACGCAGGGAACGCACCCGCGGGCGCGCTCCAAGTACCCACCAGTCTACCAGCGGCGCGCACGCCGTCCGACCGCGGCTATCCTGAGGTGGATGATGCACCAGCCTTCCACCCCGGATTCTCCCGCCCCGGACCCTGCCCCGGACAACGCCGGCCCCTCCCCCGCGTCCGCCGCGCCGGGCTCCTTCCATACCCAGCCGGTCAGCTACGTCCGCCGCGGCTCCCGGCTGCAGGGCCGCCGCCAGCAGGCCTGGGACGACTACGCGGAGGCCTTCGTCATCGACGTGCCGCGGGCGGCCGGCGACACCTCCGTGGACCCCGGCTATGAGTTCGACGCCGAGGCCGCGTTCGGGCGCCGGGCACCGCTCGTGGTGGAGATCGGCTCCGGGCTCGGCGAAGCCGTCTGCCACGCGGCCCAGGAGCACCCCGAGTGGAACTTCCTCGCCGTCGAGGTCTACCGGCCGGGCCTGGCCCAGACGCTGCTGCGCATCGGAACGAAGCAGCTCTCGAACGTCCGCGTCGTGCAGGCCAATGCGCCGGAGGTCCTCGCCACCATGCTGCCGGCAGGATCGGTTTCCGAACTCTGGGTTTTCTTCCCCGATCCGTGGCATAAGACGCGCCACCACAAGCGCCGCCTGGTCAAGGACAGCTTCGCCCCGCTGGCCGCCCGGGTCATCGAACCCGGCGGGCTCTGGCGGCTGGCCACGGACTGGTCCTCCTACGCCATCCAGATGCGGGAAGTGGGCAACGCGGCGGCAGGCTTCGTCAACGTGCACGACGGCGAACGCACGGGTCCGGCGTCCCCGCTCACCCAGGTCTGGGAAAGCGGGGTCGAACAGGAAGTGGGCGGCGCCCCGGTGCGCGAGGGCAAGGCTCCGGTGAGCACGGGCAATGCGAGCCAGAGCGAGGGCATGGACGAACTCGGCGGCTGGGCGCCGCGGTTCGAGGGCCGTGCGCTGACCAGCTTCGAGCAGAAGGCGCACGAGGCCGGCCGCGGGATCTTCGACCTGACCTTCCGCCGGACCGGGGACTGACGGCCACCGGCCGCGCCGGCGGCCGGCTCAGCCCCGGGTGACCACCGAGGCGACCGGGACCTCCTCCGCGTCCTTGATCTCGACCCGCACGATCTCCTCCGTCTCGACGGCGGTGGCGGCCGAGAGCCGGGCCCGGCCCGCCTGCGTGGCCTTCCACGTGGCGACCTGGTGCGCCTTTCCGGTGGAGTCCGTGACCCAGAGCGAGAGGATGCCGCTGTCAGGCAGGCGTTCCCCGTCCATGGCCAGCTCCGTCCCCCAGCCCTTGTGGACCAGGTCCAGCTGCACCTCCAGTCCGCTGGACGCGCTCATGGTGTAGCTGTCCTTCACCAGCCGGGGGGCGGTGACCGCGGGCCCGGCGACCGCGCCGATGACGAGCGATGCCGCGGCGACCAGCGTGACAAGGCCGGCCACCCGCCGTCGTTGCTGGCGGCGGCGCACGTGGAGTTCGGACAGCAGGCGCCGGGTGTTGTGCCGGGCCTCCTCCGGCGACGGCTGGGCCAGTTCCAGGGCGACCTCGCGCGGCACGCCTTCCAGCAAGGCCGGCAGGCCCTCGAGCCGCGCCAGTTCCGCCGCGCATTCCGGGCAGTCGCGCAGATGTTCTTCGAAGGCGCGCCGCTCGGACGGTTCCAGCCCGCCGAGGACGTAGAGCCCGATCAGCTCGCTGAGTTGCTCGTGGTTGGGTTTCATGGCTGGACCCCCATCTCCTCGAGGACGGAGCGCAGCGCCCTGGCCGCGTAGAAGGCCCGCGATTTAACGGTGCCCAGCGGCAGCGACAGGGCCTTGGCAGCATCCGCCGCCGTGAGCCTCTGGTAGTACAGGGCGAGGATGATGTTCCTGTGGTCGACGCTGAGCCGGGACAGGGCCTCCTCCATCACCACTTTGAGCAGCAGGGAATCGACCTTGTCCTCGGCGGGCGCGTCCTCCGCGGGCATCCCGGTCTCCGGTGCCCGGCGGCTGCGGCGGCGGTAATTGTCGATGATGACGTGCCGGGCCGTGCGGTAGAGGTACCCGCGCATGTTCTCCACGTCGGGACCGAGCTTCCAGACACGCAGGATGGTTTCCTGGACCACGTCGTCGGCCTGGGCCGGGTCCGAGGTGGTGGCGAGGACGAAGCGCCGCAGCGCCGCTCCGTACTCGCGGTACAGCTGCGCGACCGCTTCGTCTTCCATCGCCATGGCCGATCCCTTCGAGCATGCGCCGAATTGACACCCGTACCTGCACAGACGCCGACGGGAGGCCCCTTGGTTCAACTGCGCCGCGGCCCGCGCAGTTGAACCATTCTGGCCCCGGGGCACGTCTTTGCCAATAGTGGCCCGCACCCGGCGGCGCTGCACCGAGCCCAGCCCGGTCGAACCGATAGGACTCCTTATGAAGATCACAACCAGGGGCGCCAGCGCGCTGATGGCGGCCGCCCTCCTCGGACTCACCGGCTGTGCCGGCGGCGGAAATGACAACGAAGCTCCCCCGGCGGCGCCTGAGACCAGTGCAGCGCCGGAAACCAGCGCGATGCCCACCACGGGCGAGAGCAGTGCCGCCGCCGGATCCGTGGACCTGAAGACGGCGGACAGCTCCCTCGGCGAGATCGTGGTCGACGGCAAGGGGATGACGGTCTACTACTTCACGAAGGACACGAAGGACTCGGGCGTCAGCAACTGCACCGGCGACTGCATCGTGGCCTGGCCCCCGGTGCTGACCGAAAGCGACACCCCCAAGGTCGAGGGCGTCACGGCCAAGATCGGCACCATCGAGACGCCCGAAGGCAAGAAGCAGGTCACCATCGACGGCATGCCGATCTACCTCTGGCAGAACGACACGAAGCCGGGCGACGTGACCGGCCAGGGCGTCAACGAGGTCTGGTATGTCGTGGCTCCCGACGGGACCATGATCCGCTGACCTCAGTACTCTGGTGGGATGGCAGACATTGCATCCTGGCAGGGGATGATCGACTGGAACGAGGAGCTGCTGGTGCGGCGCACCGGCGAGGGTTCGGAGGCCTGGGCCGGGAAGGCGCGGGCCTCCGGCGTCGCGACGGAGGCGGAGCTGACCGGATGGCTCCGGGAGCAGGGCGTGACCGGCTACGCCGCCATGGCCGTTGCGTGGAAGCTGTTCGGTTACCCGGAGTTCTTCCTCAAGTCGGGCGACGAGCTGATCGACGGGCAGTATGCTGACCGGCCGGCGCTGCGCCCGATCGCCGACCGGCTGATGTCCATGGCTCTTTCCCTCGACGGGGTGTGGCTGCAGGCCCGGAAGACCTACGTTTCGGTCCATTCGCCGCGCCGCAAGTTCGCCCAGATCACGCCGGCGAACAAGGGCAGCCTGGACCTGCTGCTGCGCGTCGAGGCGGAGGACCCCCGGCTCGAGGCGGTCAAGGGCCGGTCCGGTGATCCCTTCGACCGGCGGCTGCGGTTCCGCTCGCCGGCGGAGGTCGACGACGGCGTCCTGGCCATCCTCGAGCGCGCCCTGGAGCAGAATTCCTAGACCCTTCCTCCACAGGTTCGCCCCGAAGCGCCGCCGTGCACATCCGGGCCCCCGCCGGTCCGCCCGGCCGGCATGGGCCCGTAGCGTGGCTGCATGAAGACACACACATCCATTGCGGACATGGAGGCCACGGACCGGCCGCGGGAGAAAATGGCCCGGGTCGGCATCCGGCGGCTCAGGGACGCTGAGGTGCTGGCCCTGGTCATCGGCTCGGGAACGCGGGAGGCGAGCAGCCTCGAATTGGGTCGGCTCATCCTGAAGAAGACGGGCGGTCCTGCCGGGCTGCTGGCCGTGGACGCCGAGGCCCTGAGGCAGATCCCCGGGGTGGGCGCCGCCTTGGCCGCCCGGCTGGCGGGGGCCATCGAGCTGGCGCGGCGGGCTTCGGTCAGGACTGGGGCCGCCACACAACCAGCGCCTGGCTCCGCGGCCGCGGACGCTTGCCCCGGGCCAGGGTGACCACGTCGCCGGCCAGCCCGGCCGCGAAGACGCGGCTGGCCTCGGCGCTGGTCAGGCGCCGGGTCTGGTCGAGTTCGGCGGTCAGCTCGGCCACCCGGGAACGCAGCGCGCTGACCTGGTTCTCCAGTTCGAGGATGCGCTTGATCCCCTCCAGCGAGACGCCCTCCTGGGACAGCCGCTGGACCTCGCGGAGCAGGTCGACGTCCCGCTGCGAGTACCGCCGCTGCCGGCCCCGCTGCCGGGACGGGGACACCAGCCCCATCCGGTCGTACTGGCGCAGTGTCTGCGGGTGCATTTCGGCCAGCTCGGCTGCCACGGAAATCACGAAAATCGGCGCATTGCGGTCGATGCCCATCGCCGTTCCTCCCCTCTTCACGCGTCTACAGTCGGGCCTTGGCGGCCAGCGAGGAGCGCGGGTCCGCGTCGGACGTGGCCGCGGCGAAAGCCTTCACGGCCTCCTCGGCCTGCTTGTTCAGGTTCTGCGGAACGACGACGTCGATGGTCACCAGCAGGTCGCCCGTCGCCTTCGACGTCTTGACGCCCCGTCCCTTCACCCGCAGGGTGCGGCCGGACGGCGTTCCCGCCGGGACCTTCACCTTGACGTGCTCGCCGTTCATCGTGGGGACCTCGATCTGGGCGCCCAGCGCCGCCTCGGCGAAGGTGACCGGGACATGGACGCGGATGTTGTCCCCGTCCCGGGTGTAGAAACCGTGCGGCTGGACGTTGACGGTCACCATCAGGTCGCCGTTGCCGGCCGGGCCGGGCTGTCCCTTGCCCCGGACCCGCACCTTCTGGCCGTCCTTGATACCGGCGGGGATGCGTACCTCGATCACCTCGCCGGAGGGCTCGCGGAGGCCGATCTTCGTGCCGTTGATCGAACCGGCGAAGGAAATGGAGGTCGACGCGGTCCGGTCGGCGCCTTTCCGCGGCGGTGCCTGCGGCCCCTGGAAACCGCCGCCGCCGAAACCTCCGAAGAGGTCGGCGAATTCGGGCGGGACATTGCCGCCGCCGAAACCGCCCGTTCGGGTGCCGCGGCCGGCGTGCTGGCCGAAGAGGTTGCCGAAGACGTCCTCGAAGCCGCCGGCACCGGGACCGCCGGCGCCTCCGGCCGAGAAGCGGGCTCCGCTGCCCATGGCACGGATCGCGTCATACTGCTGGCGTTCCTCGGGGTCCGAAAGCACCGAGTAGGCCTCCGAAACATCCTTGAACATCTTCTCGGCGCTGGCGTCCGACGCATTGGTGTCCGGATGGTACTTCCGCGCCAGCTTGCGGTAGGCCTTCTTGATGTCCGCGTCCGAGGCGTCCTTGGAGACACCGAGGATCTTGTAGAAATCCTTGTCGACCCAATCCTGGCTGGCCATCCGGATGCCTCCTTCTCGTCGTCGTTAATGTCGCGGGTCCCGCCGTGGCCGGCGGGACGGGTCGTGCCGGGAACTGCTTGCCCGAGGCAGGCAGTTCCCGGCAGCGGCCGTTTGGGTGTTGCCGCTTACTCCGGCACGCCCACGATGACCTGGGCGGCGCGCAGCACCCGGTCGCCGGACTTGAAGCCGCCGCGGAGGATCTGGTTGACGGTGTCCACCTTGACCTCCGGATTGGGCTGCTGCATGAGGGCCTCGTGGATGTTCGGGTCGAACTCCACCCCGGCCTCGTTGATCCGGTTCAGGCCGTACTGCTCCAACACGCCGTCCAGCTTGGTTGCGATCGCGGCGAACGGGCCGTCCGTGAGGTCGCCGTGCTGGCGGGCGGCGTCGATGTCGTCGAGCACCGGCAGCAGCGAGTTCAGGACGCCGATGACAGCCATCTCTCCGGCCACCGCCCGGTCCCGTTCCACGCGCTTGCGGTAGTTGACGTACTCCGCCTGCAGCCGCAGCAGGTCATTGCGGAGCTCCTCGACCAGGGCCTGGTCGGCCTCGGGTTCGGCCGAGGCCTCGTTGAGGATCTGCTCGGCCTGCGCCAGTGCGTCCCCGGAGTCGTGGGCCGCGTCCACGGGAGTGACATCCTCATGGTCGTGGCCTGCTGCCTCCGCGGAGGCCGCCGCATCCTGGGCGGCAGCCTCCTCCTGCGGCCCACGGACCTTGCCCGTCTCCGGGTCGATCTTCCGGTTGTCGCGGAAGCTCACCGGCTCTGACTCGTGTTCGTGCTCGTTACCGTGGTGGGGCATCGTTACTTCTTCTCTTCCTCGTCGACTACTTCGGCGTCGACAATGTCCTCGTCGGCGTTGGCAGATCCGGCTCCGGGAGCGCCGTCACCAGCAGGAGCGCCTTCACCGGGAGCGCCGGCCTGGGACTGCGAGTAGATCGCCTCGCCCAGCTTGGTCTGCGATGCCTGGAGCTTCTCGAACGCGGCCTTGACCTCGTCGTCGTTATCCTGCTTCTCCAGGGCGGCCTTGAGGGCGTCGACGTCGGCCTGGACCTCGGTCTTGACCTCGGCGGGCAGCTTCTCGTCATTGTCGGTCAGCAGCTTGCCCACGGAGTAGGCCAGCTGTTCGGCCGAGTTGCGGACGTCGGCGGCCTCGCGGCGCTTCTTGTCCTCGGCGGCGTGTTCCTCGGCCTCGCGGACCATGCGGTCGATGTCATCCTTGGACAGCGCGGTGCCGCCGGTGATGGTCATCGACTGCTCTGCGCCGGTGCCCTTATCCTTGGCGGAAACGTGCACGATGCCGTTGGCGTCGATGTCGAAGGTGACCTCCACCTGGGGGACGCCGCGCGGGGCCGGCGCAATGCCGGTCAGCTCGAAGGTGCCCAGCGGCTTGTTGTCCCGGGTGAACTCACGCTCGCCCTGGAATACCTGGATGGCGACGGAGGGCTGGTTGTCGTCCGCGGTCGTGAAGGTCTCCGAACGCTTGGTCGGGATGGCCGTGTTGCGCTCGATCAGCTTGGTCATCACACCGCCCTTGGTCTCAATGCCCAGGGACAGCGGGGTGACGTCGATCAGCAGGACGTCCTTGCGCTCGCCCTTCAGGACGCCGGCCTGCAGGGCGGCGCCGACGGCGACGACCTCGTCCGGGTTCACGCCCTTGTTGGGCTCCTTGCCGCCGGCCATCTCCTTGACCAGGTCGTACACGGCCGGCATACGGGTGGAACCGCCGACGAGCACGATGTGGTCGATGTCGGAGACCTTGATGCCGGCCTCCTTGATGACGTCGTGGAACGGCTTCTTGGTGCGCTCCAGCAGGTCCGCGGTCAGTTCCTGGAACTTGGCGCGGCTGAGGTGCTCGTCCAGGTGGACCGGGCCGTCGGGAGTCACGGAGAGGTACTGCAGCGAGATGTTGGTGGAGGAGGCCGAGGACAGTTCCTTCTTGGCCTGCTCGGCCGCTTCCTTCAGGCGCTGCAGCGCGATCTTGTCGTTCGACAGGTCGGCGCCCTTGGCCTTGGCCTGCTTCAGCAGGTAGTCGACGACGCGCTGGTCCCAGTCGTCGCCGCCGAGGCGGTTGTCACCGGCCGTGGCGCGGACCTGGATGGTGGAGAAGTCGTCCTCGTCCTTGCCGACTTCCAGCAGCGAGACGTCGAAGGTACCGCCGCCGAGGTCGAAGACCAGGATGAGTTCGTCTTCCTTGCCCTTATCGAGGCCGTAGGCCAAAGCAGCGGCGGTGGGCTCGTTCACGATGCGCAGGACGTTCAGGCCGGAGATTTCGCCGGCTTCCTTGGTGGCCTGGCGCTCGGCGTCGTTGAAGTACGCCGGAACGGTGATCACTGCGTCGGTGACCTTCTCGCCCAGGTAGGACTCGGCGTCGTGCTTAAGCTTCTGCAGAATGCGGGCGGAAATCTCCTGGGCGGTGTAGTTCTTGCCGTCGATTTCCTTCTTCCAGTCGGTGCCCATGTGGCGCTTGACGGAAGAGATGGTGCGCTCGATGTTGTTGACCGCCTGGCGCTTGGCGATCTCGCCGACGAGGACCTCGCCGGCCTTCGAGAAGGCGACAACGGAGGGCGTGGTGCGTCCACCCTCGGCGTTGGCGATAACGGTGGGCTCGCCACCTTCCAGCACGGAAACCACGGAGTTGGTTGTTCCGAGGTCGATACCTACTGCACGAGACATACGCTTGTCCTTTCTTGGCTGGCCTGGCGGCCACGGATCTCAGGCGTGCCGGCCCCAAAAAGGGCGGCTCGGGATTGAGCGTTCTGAGCTCAAGTTTACTCAGGGCCTCGGGGATGTCAACCCAACTTGAGCCGTTGGCACTCAAGTTTGGAGGTGCACCCGGACTGCTCCAGGCCACCCCCTGTCCGGAAACGCCGGAGGGGGCGGCCACCCGGCCGCCCCCTCCGCGGGAGCCACGAGCTCCATGGGACCACATGCCCGTCAGGGTCAACGCCCATGGGGATCAGACGTCGATAGGGATCATGCGTCGATGTAGGCGGGCGGCTTCGCCGGTTCCCCCTGCCGCGTTCCCCGCGACAGCTTTCCCGGCCACCAGATGCGCCGGTCGAGGTCGTAGGAGAGCGCGGGCACCAGCAGCGAACGCACCAGGACGGTATCCAGCAGCACCCCGAACGCGACGATGAAGGCCAGCTGGGCCAGGAACAGGATGGGAATGACCCCCAGCGCCGCGAAGGTGGCGGCAAGGACGATGCCGGCGGAGGTGATGACGCCTCCGGTCGCCCCGAGGCCGCGGAGGATCCCCGGCCGGGTGCCCAGCCGCAGGGATTCCTCGCGCACCCGGGTCATCAGGAAGATGTTGTAGTCCACGCCGAGGGCCACGAGGAAGACGAAGCCGTAGAGCGGGACCGACGCATCGGCTCCCGGGAACCCGAACACGTGGTTGAACAGCCAGGCCGAGACGCCGAGGGCCGTGAGGTAGGACAGGGCGACGCTGAGGATCAGCAGCACCGGCGCGACGACGGAGCGCAGCAGCAGCATCAGCACCACCAGGATCACGGCCAGCACGATCGGGATGATCTTCAGCAGGTCGGCCTGGGCCGAGTTGTTGGTATCCAGCGCGACGGCGGTGGTGCCGCCGACCAGGGCCCCGCCGTCGACCGCGTCGAGCGCGGCGCGCAGCTCGGCCACCGTCTCCTCGGCGGCCGAAGAATCCGCGACGTCCGCCAGGGTGGCATTGATGAGGACCCGCCCGTCTTCTTCCACGACCGTGCCGCCGGCCGCCAGCAGTTCCGCGTCGGCCACCCCGTCCTGGCCGCGGACAACCTCGAGGACCTCGTCGCGCAGCGCCTCGTCGGCGATGATGACGGCGGGCGACCCCGATCCGGCGTCAAAGTGCCGCGCGAGGGCATCCTGGCCGTCCGCGGAGTCCGTCTGGACCAGGACCAGCTCCGACTGCGGCACCCCGTGGGCCTGCAGCTGCAGCACGCCCAGCGATCCCGCCGCCAGGACCGCCAGCGAGACCAGCCAGGTCAGCCGCGGCCGGTGCGCGATGAGTCCGGCGATGCGGCGCCAGATTCCGCGCAGGCCCTCCGCCCCGGCGGGAACATTGCCCTCGGCGGACCGGTGCGCGTGCCGACCGGGCCGCGGAACGATCGGCCAGAAGGCCCCGCGGCGGAAGATCAGCAGCAGGGCCGGCAGCAGCGACAGCGCGGCGACTACCGAAAAGACGATGCCGATGGCCGCGATCGGCCCCAGGCTGCGGTTGGAATTCAGGTCCGAGAACAGCAGGCAGAGCAGCGCCAGCGTAACCGTCGCCCCGGAGGCGACGATTGGTTCGACCGCGGCGCGGTACGCCGTGCGCATCGCGCACCAGGCGGATTCCTCCTCGCCGAGGGCCTCCCGGTAGCGCGCCACCAGCAGCAGCGCATAATCCGTGGCGGCGCCGATCACCAGGATGAACAGAATGCCCTGGCTCTGCCCGCTGAGCTGGATCCAGCCGAGGAGCGCGAACCAGTAGACGACCAGGATGGCCGCGCACAGGGCGAAAACCGAGGTCAGCAGCACCAGGAACGGCAGCAGCAGGGCCCGGTACACCACGAGCAGGATGAGGAACACGGCCGCGAGCGCCACGCCCAGCAGCAGCCCGTCGATGCCGCCGAACGCCTCGACCAGGTCGGCCACGAAGCCCGCCGGACCGGTCACGTAACCGGTGGCGCCGTCCGGCAGCTCGGCCGCCAGCACGTCGCGCAGCCCGTCGACGGAGGCACCCACCTCGCCGTCGTCGGGCACGGGGACGATGAACTGGACCGCAGTGAGATCCTCGGCGGGAATCGGACCGGCGACCTGCGGACCGCTGCCGGACGCCAGGCCCGCCGCCTCGCCGAGCTGCTGCCCGAGCGGGGCGAGGCCGCCGAGCTCCTGCGGCGCCAGCGGGGCGTCGAATTCGACAACGACGACGGCGGGCACGGACTCGGAATCCAGGAACCGCTGCTGCCACTCCCCCGCCTCCGTCGACTCCGCACTCTGCGGCAGGAAGCCGGCCTGGTCATTGGTGGACACGTCCGAGAGTTTGCCGAAGGTCGGCCCTCCGAGGCCTGCCGCGGCCAACCAGGCCAGCACCACCAGCACGGGCACGAACACTCTCAACCAGCGGGACATCCGACCGGCCTTTCTTTGGAGGAAGCAGGCTTTTAGCTCCACTATAAAGTATCTCCATCATGGAGATACTTTGGCCGGCGCCGATGAATCCCTGTCCGCGGCCAATCGTGACTAATAGCGCAACAAGCGGCCGCGCCGTTACCTCTCACGCTGTGGCGCAGAGTACCCTCCCACTATGAAGGAAGAGGTCTACTCGCACGGCCACCACCAGAGCGTCGTCAGCGCGCATGCCGTCCGCACCGCCGAGGACTGCGCCGCCTACCTGCTGCCGCATCTCAAGCCGGGAATGCGGCTGCTCGACGTCGGCTGCGGGCCGGGCAGCATCACCGCGGACCTGGCCGAGCTCGTCGCCCCCGGCGAGGTGGTCGGCCTGGACCGCTCCGACGATGTGCTGGAGCAGGCCGCCGAGCTCGCCGCGCTGCGCGGGGTGGACAACGCCGTCTTCGTCAGCGGCAACATCTACGACCTGGACTACGACGACGACACCTTCGACGTCGTCCATGCCCACCAGGTGCTCCAGCACCTGACCGATCCGGTGGCCGCGCTGTATGAGCTGCGGCGCGTGACCAAGCCGGGCGGCATCGTCGCCGTGCGGGACGCGGACTTCCACGGGATGAGCTGGTTCCCGGAACTCCCGGAGCTGGACGAGTGGATGGACACCTACCAGCAGATTGCCCGCGGCAACCGCGCCGAGCCCGACGCCGGCCGCCACCTGCTCTCCTGGGCGCAGGCCGCCGGGTTCAGCGACATCAGCCCGTCCTCCTCCAACTGGCTCTACGCCACCGAGGAACAGCGCACCTGGTGGGGCAACGTCTGGTACGAGCGGGTCCTGCACTCGGCGTACGGCGAGCAGGCGCTGGACCGCGGCCTGCTGGACCAGGCCGGGCTGGACCGCCTCGCGCAGGGCTGGCAGGAGTGGGCCATGGCCGCGGACGGCTGGTTCCTCATTCCCAACGGGGAGATCCTCGCGCGCAAACCCTGACCAGCAAGCCCCGAGACCCGCCGGCGCAGCAGCGCCGCCCGCCGGCCGACCTGGCCCGATAGAGGAGCCCCATGCCCCTGCATACCCGTGAACAAGAGCACTTCGACGTCGTCGTCATCGGCGGCGGACACAACGGCCTGGTAGCCGCCACCTACCTGGCACGAGCCGGCCGCTCCGTGCTGGTGCTGGAGCGGCAGGACCACCTCGGCGGCGCCGCCGTCTCCGCCGAGGTTTTCCCCGGCACGGACGCCCGCCTCTCGCGCTACTCCTACCTGGTGAGCCTGTTTCCGCAGCAGATCATCGACGACCTCGGCCTGGACCTGCGGCTGATCCGACGCCGCTACTCCTCCTACACGCCCCTGCCAGGCACGGATGCGGGCCTGCTGGTGGACAACGAAGATCCCGAGGCGACGCGCGCGTCCTTCGCGGCCGTGGACGCGGCAGCCGACTTCGAGGCCTTCGGCCGCTTCTACGAGCGCACCGGAGCCATCGCCGAGCGGCTGTGGCCGACCGTGACGCAGCCGCTGCCGCGGCGCAGCGACGTCCGCGCCCTGCTGGATGATGACGAGCTGTGGGCGGACTTCTTCGAGCGGCCCCTGGGCGAGGCGATCAAGACGGCGTTCCGGTCCGATCTGGTCCGCGGCGTGGTCCTCACCGACGGGCTGATCAGCACGTTCGCCCGCGCCGAGCAGAAGGACCTGCAGCAGAACAAGTGCTTCCTGTACCACGTGATCGGCGGCGGGACCGGTGACTGGGACGTCCCGGAAGGCGGCATGGGCGCGGTCAGCGGCGCGCTGGAAAAGGCCGCCCGGGCGGCCGGCGTCCAGTTCCGCACGTCGGCCGAGGTCACCGCGGTGTCACCTGGCGGCGAGGTGGCGTACGACGGCGGCGCCGACGGCCCTTCCACGGTGCACGGGGAGTTTGTGCTCGCCAATGTGGCCCCGCAGGTGCTGGAGCGCCTCCTGGGCGACGCGGCCACCGGGACAGCGGCTCCGGCATCCGGCCGGGCCGAGGGTGCGCAGGCCAAGGTCAACCTGCTGCTCAAGCGGCTGCCCCGGCTCAAGGACAGCAGCCTGGCGCCCGAGGCGGCCTTCGGCGGCACCTTCCATATCAACGAGGCGTACACCCAGCTGGAGCGTGCCTACACAGACGCCACGCGCGGCTCGGTTCCGGCTCCGCTGCCGGCCGAGATCTACTGCCACACGCTCGCGGACCCGTCGATCCTGCCGGAGCGCCTGCGGCGGGAAGGCGCCCACACACTCACGGTCTTCACCCTGCAGACTCCGCACCGGCTGCTGACCGAGATAGACAATGACCGGCTGCGGGAGGAACTGCAGCGGGCGGTGCTCGATTCGCTCAACTCCGTCCTGGCGGAGCCGGTCGAGGACTGCCTCATGACCGACGCCGACGGCCGCCCCTGCATCGAGACCAGGACCACCCTCGACCTGGAGCACAGCCTCGCGATGCCCGGCGGCAGCATCTTCCACGGCCCGCTCTCCTGGCCGTTCGCCGAAGACGACGAGCCCCTGGACAACGCGGCGCGGCGCTGGGGCGTTGCCACCGGCCACGAGCGCATCCTGATGTGCGGCGCCGGCGCGCGCAGGGGCGGCGGCGTCAGCGGCCTGGGCGGCCACAACGCCGCCATGGCGCTGCTCGAAGAAGGCTGACCGGCGCTGCAAGGATTTCGGCCGGCGGACACGTTGTGTGGCCACGGCCTGGCCAGCGTAATATCACCTCGTGCAATTTTCCCTGTGGCTCGCCCTGGTGGGCGCCGGCACGGTCATCAGCCTGACCCCCGGCGCGGGAGCCATCAACACGATGAGCAACGCGCTCAATACCGGCTTCCGCCGCTCCATTTGGGGCATCCTCGGGCAGCAGGCCGCGCTGGTCGTCCACCTGGCCATCGTCGCCCTGGGGGTGGGCCTGCTGGTGGCCAGTTCACCGACGGCGTTCTACGCGATCAAGTACGCGGGCGCCGCCTACCTTATCTACTTGGGTGTCCGCCAGCTGCTGGCCAAGCCGGAGGCGGAGGAGGCCGTGGCCCTCAGCCGGCGGAACGAGCCGGCGTGGTCGATGTTCCGCCGCGGCCTGTGGGTGAACCTGCTCAATCCCAAGGCCGTGGTGTTCTTCCTGGCGTTCGTGCCGGGCTTCATCCGGCCGGAGACGCCGCTGGCACCGCAGTACATGGTGCTGGGAGCGACGATCGTGCTGATCGACATCCTCGTCATGTGGTTCTTCTTCGCCGCGGCCGCCCGGACGTTCCAGCGCTTCACGCGCAGCACCCGCGGCCAGCGGATCATGAGCACGGTCTTCGGCGCGCTGTTCATCGGCGTCGGCCTGCTCCTGGCCTTCTTCTAACTAGAATCGAGCCTATGTACCGGATCATCACCGTCTGCACGGGCAATATCTGCCGCTCGCCCATGGCACAGTACGTGCTGACCAAGGCCCTGGCGGAGGCCGGCCTGGCGGCCCGGGCAACGGTCGACTCGGCCGGGACGTCGAACTGGGAGGCCGGGCGGCCGATCGACGGGCGCGCGGCGGCGCGCCTCAAGCTGGCGGGCCTGCCCAGCACCGGCCACCGCGCGCGCCAGTTCCTGCCGGCCTGGTACCGGGAGCGCGACCTGATCCTGGCCCTGGACATCGACCATTACGAGCAGCTCCGGGCGGACGCGCCGGACGAGGACTCCCTCGCCAAGGTGCGGATGTTCCGTTCCTTCGATCCCGCCCTGGCGGACGAGGAGCCCGCGGCGCAGGGTATCTACGATCCGTGGTTCGGGGACGAGGCGGACTTCGAGGCCAGCTGGGACATGATCAGCGGGGCGGTTCCGGGAATCGTGCAGCACGTCAGGGCCGCTCTTGCAGCCCGCTGACAGGCCGGTGCTCATCGCCGTCGATGGCCGGTCCGGGGCGGGCAAGACCACCCTCGCCCTGGAGCTTGCCGCTCT
The DNA here is from genome assembly GCF_037144715.1 of Arthrobacter sp. USHLN218. Lineage (NCBI taxonomy): Bacteria > Bacillati > Actinomycetota > Actinomycetes > Micrococcales > Micrococcaceae > Arthrobacter > Arthrobacter sp. USHLN218. Next base: position 149,779 of record NZ_JBBCYT010000005.1, on the reverse strand, counting down.
GCTGCGCCGCCACCGCAGCGTCGGCGTTTTCCATCTGGAAGACATCTACCCCGGCTGGAACGGCCTGGAGGACGGCCGGCGCCGGTACTGGGAAACGGTGCTGGAACCGCTCTCGCGCGGCCTGAGCGCACGTTGGACGGCGTGGAACTGGACCGCGGACACCGACGGCGAGCGCCGCGTCACCGAGCCCGCCGAGGTCGTGATCCTGGAAGGCGTCGGAGCGGCCGATGCCGCCGCCCGGCAGCTCCTCGATGCGGTTATCTGGATCGAAGCGGACGCCGGACAGCGGCGCACCCGCGCCATTGCCCGGGACGGCGCTGGCTACGAACCCTACTGGGATACCTGGGCCGGGCAGGAGCAGAAATGGCTGGCCGCCGACGATGTGGCCGGCGCCGCTGACATCGTGGTCCAGGACAGCCCGGACCTGCTCTCCCCCTCCGCCGTCCTGCGGGCTCTGCTCGACCTGCCGCAGCTCGAGCCGCTGCTGGCTCTGGAACGATCGCACCTTCCGGGACCGGAGCTTCAGGTGGAACGGCTGGGCAGCTGCCCGGATTCCGCCGCCCTCTTCCGGGCCCTGTACGGCGCCTCGTCCCACGCCGTATGGCTGGACAGTTCCAACGCGGCCGCGGGCCGGCCTGTGGACCGGAACGCGGTCAGCATCATGGCCGACGGCGGCGGTCCGCTGGGGGCGCTTGCCGAGCACCGGGCGGGGACCACCACTATCACCCGGGGCCGGGTGAGCGTCCGGATCCGGGGTCCGTTCTTCCGCTGGCTGGACTCCGTCTGGGGCGGGGCGGCAGTGCAGCTCCCCGACGACGTGCCGGAGGGATTCGCGCTCGGCTGGATCGGGTGCCTGGGCTATGAACTCAAGCGCGAAACCGGGGGCAGCGACGTCGCCGCGCCGACTCCGGACGCGGCGCTGATCTTCGCCGGGCGGGGCATAGTGCTGGACCATCAGCGGCAGCTCACCTACCTGCTGACGCTGACCCACGCCGCCGGCCTCGACGAGGCGGCTTCCGCCGAGGCGGCGCGGTGGCGGGAGCAGGCCCGCCGGGCCATCGGAGCGCTGTCCGCCGGTGCGCCAGACGGCGGGGAGCAGGATGCGGGTGCGCCGTCGGACGGCGGGGAGCAGGAGGGACGTGCCCCGTCCGCCGCGGCACCGGCCTTCACGCTGCGGGACAGCCGGGCCTCCTACCTGGACAAGGTGCGCCGGGCACAGGCGGAGATCACGGAGGGCAATTCCTACGAAATCTGCCTGACCACCCAACTGGCTGCCGATGCCTCCCCCGGCCTTGACGACCTGGGCACCTACCTTGCCCTCCGCCGTCGCAATCCCGCGCCCTTTGCCACCTACCTGCGGTTCGGCGACCTGACGGTGGCCAGCACGTCCCCGGAGCGGTTCATGAGCATCCGTGCCGACGGGTGGCTGCGGGCGGAGCCGATCAAGGGCACGCGCCGGCGGCTGGAGGACCCGGCGGAGGACGCGGCGGCCAAAGCCGAGCTGGCGGCGAGCCCGAAGGACCGGGCCGAAAACATCATGATCGTGGACCTGCTGCGCAACGACCTCAGCCACTATGCCGTGCCGGGGACGCTCCGGGTCAGCCGGCTGTGCGCGATCGAAAGCTACGCCACGGTGCACCAGATGGTCTCCACGATCGATGCGCAGCTCCGGCCGGACGCTTCCCGGGCCGAGGCCGTGGCCGCCGCGTTCCCTGCCGGCTCCATGACCGGCGCGCCGAAGATCAGCACGATGGAGATCCTCGACCAGCTGGAATCCGGCCCCCGCGGCATCTATTCCGGGGCGGCCGGCTACTTTTCCCTCAGCGGCGCTTCCGACTTGTCGGTGGTGATCCGCACGCTGGTCCGCCACGGCAGCCGGCTCAGCCTCGGCGTGGGCGGTGCCATCACCGCCGACTCGGACCCGGCCGCAGAGTGGGACGAAGTCCGGGCGAAGGCCTTCGGGGTGCTCTCGACCCTCGGCGCCGCCTTTCCGGACTGACAACATCCTGCTGCTGCATCGTCGGCCTGCCGCAGAGCCTTCCTACTGCAGCGTCGCGGTCAGCCGGGCGACGTTGTCCACGTAGCGTTCCAGCCGGCTGCGCTTGGTCCACTCCTCCAGCGTGATCTCCCGGGAGACTTCGCGGTAGCTGTCCTGTACCTTGCGCATCCGCCCCACGACACCATCGCCCAGCATCATGACGGACACCTCGAGGTTGAGCGAGAAGGAGCGCATGTCCATGTTGCTCGAGCCGATTACCGCGATCTCGTCGTCCACGGTGAAGTGCTTGGCATGCAGGACGAAGGGTTTCGGGTAGAGATAGATCCGCACGCCGGCCTCGAGCAGGGCCTGGTAGTAGGACCGCTGGGCGTGGTGGACCAGGAACTGGTCTCCCTGCTCGGAAACAAAAAGTTCGACTTCGACGCCACGTTGGGCCGCCGTCGTAATGGCGTACAGGAGCGAGTCATCGGGGACGAAGTAGGGGCTGCAGATGGAGAGCCGTTCGACCGCGGCATAGATCAGCGTGTTGAACAGCCGCAGGTTGTTCTCGGTGGCAAATCCCGGACCGCTGGGCACCACCTGGCACGTCATCGGGCCGGGCTCGCGGAACGGAACGGGGGTGAACAGTTCGCCCTCGAGCGTTTCGTCCGTTTCGCTGGACCAGTCGGTGGCGAAGACGACGTTCAGGGCCGTGACGATCGGGCCTTCATAGCGGGCCATCAGCTCCACCCATTGGCGGCCCACCCGCGCGCTCGAGGCGCGGTGGTAGCCCGGATGGATCAGGTTCTGCGACCCCGTGAAAGCCACGCGCCCGTCGACCACGAGGATCTTGCGGTGGTTGCGCAGGTCCACGCGGCGCCACTGGCCCTGCACGGGAAGCAGCGGCAGCATACGGCGCCAGTCGATCCCGCTGTCCTGCAGCCACTTCAGGAAGTCCCGGTAGCCCTTGACGCGCATCGTCCCCAGATGGTCGAACAGCAGCCGCACCCGCACGCCGCGGGCCGCGGCCTCCTTCAGCGCATCGAAAAGTTCGCCCGTGATGTCGTCCCGGGACATGATGTAGAACTCGATGTTCACGAACTCCTGGGCCTCGCGCACGGCCTTGGCCATCGCGGCGATGGACCCCTTGTAGTCCGGAAAGAGCTCCGCGTGGTTGCTGTCCAGCATCGGGAACGAACCCAGGGTCCGGTTCAGCTCCGCCGCGGAGTGCACCCACTCCGGGGCTTCGCGTTCGCTGCGCGGCTCCTCCAGGTCCTGGGTGGCCGCGTGCACCCGGCTGTTGGTCTCCGCCTGCTTGGCGATCCGGCGATCGGAGAGCCGGAAGCTGCCGAACATGAAGAACAGGGCCAGGCCGACGAGCGGCAGGAAGAAAATCGCCAGGAGCCAGGCCATGGCGGTGGTGGGGCGGCGGTTGCCCGGGACGATGCCCAGGGCGATGATCCGGATGGCGAAGTCAACCACCGTCAGCAGGGTGACGGCCCATTCCGGGAAGGTGCCCAACCCCGCAAGCGACCACAGCACGGCAGTACCAGTCCTTTCGTCCCGCCGGCCCCCGGCGTGTCCTCCCCCAGCCTAATCTGCATGCGGCGGCAATCTATGCTGAAGCCATGACAGTTTTGGTGTTTCTCGACCCTGCCCACGAGAACGGCAGGGTTGCAGACCCTGCACAGCCCCAGCTGATGGCCACGGACCTCGGCGCCACCCGCGGGGATGGCGTCTTCGAATCCATGCTCGCCGTGGATGGCGTTGCGCGCAAAGTCGGGGCGCATCTGGACCGCCTGGCCAAGTCGGCGCGGAGCATGGAACTGGACATCCCGTCCGCCGACAGCTGGCGGCGTGCCATCGCCACCGCCCTGGCCGAACATCCCCCGGCCGAGGAGATCGTGGTCAAGCTCCTGGTGACCCGCGGCGTCGAGGGCGCGGACCGGCCGACGGCCTGGGTGCAGGCGGACGCGGCCGGGCCTGTCGGCCGGAGGCAGCGCCAGGAAGGCGTGGACATCCTGCTCCTGGACCGTGGGTATGACAGCTCGCTGGCCGAGCGCGCACCGTGGCTGCTGCTGGGGGCCAAGACCCTCTCCTACGCAGTCAACATGGCCACCCTGCGCTATGCCAAGGCGCACGGCGCGGACGACGTCATCTTCACCTCGACCGACGGTCTGGTGCTCGAGGGGCCGACGTCGACGGTGCTGATGGCCACCGAACGCGATGGCGTGAAGACGCTGGTCACGCCGCTGCTGGAGAACGGGATCCTGCCGGGAACCTCGCAGGGGGCACTGTTCAAGGCCGCCGCGGCCGCCGGCTGGCAGCTCGGCTACGGCCCCCTCCAGCCGCACCACCTGCTCGAGGCGGACGCCGTCTGGCTCGTCTCGAGCATCCGCCTGCTGGCCCCGGTCAAGAGCATCGACGGGAAACCGATCCCGGTGTCCGCGCCCATGACCGAGGAGCTCATGAAGCTGCTGGCCGAGGGCAGCCAGGACTGAGCCCAGCGACCCGGCCGGCCCGGCGGCTCAGGACAGCACGGGGTTCCACGTACCGGCGGTGACGGCCGCGGCCAGGGCGGCCGCCGCGATCAGCGCGCCGCCGAGCACCACCCAGATGTCGATCCGGCTGAAGGTCGACTCCCGCGCCCAAGTGCGCTCGGCGCCGCCGAAGCCGCGGGCCTCCATGGTGACGGCCAGCCGGGAGGCGCGGCGGACGGCCTGGACCAGCAGCCCGAAGCTCTGCCCCAGCGTCGCCCGCAGCCGCCGCAGCGGAGTGCCGTGCGAGCCGATGCCGCGGGCACGGCGGGCCATGCCGATGGTCTGCCATTCCTCGGCCATGAGCCCGACCAGGCGCATCGCGGCCAGCGTGCCCAGGACGAAGCGGTGCGGCAGCCTGGCCTTCTGCGCCAGCGCGTCCGCCAGGTCGGTCGGGTCGGTGCAGCTCATCAGCAGGATCGCGGGCAGGGCGATGGCCAGCCCGCGCAGCATGAAGCCGAGCCCCAGTTCGAGCGACCCCTCGCTGATCGACCAGATGCCCGCGTCGACCAGGATCCGCCCGCTGTCCGCCGAGAGGATCGCGGTGCTCCAGCCGCCCACGGCGGCGGCAATGATCAGCGGCCAGCCGCGCTGCCACAGCAGGCGCAGGGTCAGCCCGGCCAGCCCGAAGACGGCGAATTCGGCGGCGAGCGCCGTCGCGGCCGACACCCAGTCGATGGAGACGGCGAGCACCGCGGTAATGAAGACCACGGCAGCGAACTTGGCCAGCGGGTTGGCGCGGGTCAGCGGCGCGGAGTTCCCGCCAATGGTCAGCACTTCCCTCATGCCGCACCCGCTTCCAGCCGTGCGGACCCGAGCCGCAGTTCCGTCCCCCCGAGGACGGCCGTGAACTCCTCGTCGTGCGTCACCGAAACGACGGCGGTGCCGGCGTCGAGGAGCTCGGTCAGGAAGGAGGCGAGCTCGGCCCAGGTCCTCGCGTCCTGCCCGAAGGTCGGCTCGTCCAGTACCAGCACCCTGGGGCGGGCCGCCAGCACGGTGGCCACGGAGAGCCGGCGCTTCTCGCCGCCGGAGAGCGTGTAGGGGTTGGCCTCGGTCAGGTGGTCCAGGCGGAGCCGCGCGAGCAGCTCGTCCACCGCCTCGGCGCCACGGCCCAGGTGCCGCGGGCCGACCATCAGTTCATCCAGCACCGTGCCCGTGACGAACTGGTGCTCGGGTTCCTGGAAAACCGTGCCGATCCGCGCGATGAGCTGCTTCGCCTTCCATTTGAACGGGTCCGTCCCCGCCCCTGCGGCGAGTCCGACGGCGGCGCTCACCTGTCCGTCTGCCGGTGCCAGCAGTCCCGCGAGGGTGAGCGCAAAGGTCGATTTCCCGGCACCGTTGGGACCGGTGACCGTCAGGGCCCGGCCGTCGCACACCGCGGCGTCGATCCCCGACTGGACCGGCACCCGGCCGCGGCCGCGCCGGCGGGCAGGTTCCCGGGAGACGGCGAGCCGCTCGGCCGCCAGCAGGAGTTCGCCGCTGCCGGAATTGGACCGGGGCCGGGTCGCCGGAACCAGCCCGGGAACCCACACCCCCGTCGCCGCCAGCATCCGGCCGGCATGGGCGAGGACCTCGGCGGGCGGCCCGTCCTGCAGCACCGCGGGCTGCGGGGCCCCCGACGCGGAGAGGCCCGGCTGCAGCACGACGATCCGGTCGACGAGGTCCTTCCACACGCCGACCCGGTGCTCTACGACGATCATCGTGGCTCCGGTCTTGTCCAGGCTGCGGCCGACGGCGTCGCGCACCTCCAGCACCCCGGCCGGGTCCAGGTTGGCCGTGGGCTCGTCGAGCAGGACCAGCCCAGGGCGCATGGCCAGGATGCCGGCCAGCGCGAGCCGCTGTTTCTGCCCGCCGGACAGGGCGGACGTGGGGTGGTCCAGGGCCAGGCCGCCGAGTCCGACGTCGTCCAGCGCCTCGCCCACGCGCCGCCAGATTTCGTCCCGCGGCACGGCCAGGTTCTCGGCGCCGAAGGCGACGTCGTCGCCCAGCCGCGAGAGCACCACCTGGGTCTCGGGGTCCTGCTGCATCAGGCCGGCCCGCCCGCGCTGCCCGCGCGGCGGCATCCCGTCGATCAGCAGCGTGCCCGCCTCGTCGGCCCCGTCGTCGTCGTCGCCCAGCACCCCGGCCAAGGCGTGCAACAGCGTGGATTTGCCGGCTCCGGACGCTCCGAGCAGCAGCACCCGTTCGCCCGGCCGGATGTCCAGGTCCAGTCCGTGGACCGCCGCCGCGGTCCGGCCGGCGTGGCGCCAGCCCCAGCCCCGCGCTGACACCGAGGCCGGCCGCGTTGCCGCGGAGGTTCCCGCCGCGCCGGCCACCGAGGCAGCCATCAGGAGAAGACGGGCTCGGTCGCTGCCTTGCGGGACGCGAAGGAGCTGAGCGCCCCGGTCCGGGCCAGGCCGCGGGTGGCCACCCAGGACAGGGCCCCGGCGATGACCGCGCCGGAGATCGCGGTGCAGACGATGTAGAACAGCTTGTCCCCCGCCTCGTACGCGATGTTCCAGCCCCACGGAGCGAAGGAATCGTTCAGTCCGCAGAACAGCCCCGCCCCGGCACCGGCGAGCAGCGCGACCGGCAGGTTGAACTTGCGGTACAGGAACGCCGCGAAGACCAGCTCGGCACCCAGCCCCTGCAGCATGCCGGAGAGCAGCACCGTGGTGCCGTACTGCGAGCCCATGATCAGTTCGCCCGTGGCGGCGACGGTCTCGCAGAACAGGGCGGCGCCCGGCTTGCGGATGATCAGCATCCCCAGCACGGCCGGGATCATCCAGCCGCCGGCGTACAGGCCGGTCAGCGGCGGGTACAGCGCGTTGACCGGCGCCGAGACAAGGTTGGCGCCCTGGGACCAGGCCCAGAAGATGACGCCGCCGGCCACGGCGATCAGTGCCGCGACCACGATGTCGACAACGCGCCAGCTGTAGTTGGGTTTGCGGGCGGCCGCCGGCGCGGAACGTTCAAAGGTGCTCATGGAATCCTCCTGAGGTCCAGGAGGGGAGGGCGGCCCGTACGGGCAGCCCTGAGAACTCGACTCCCTTCGCCGGTACTAACCGGAGCAGGTTCGAGGGTCTGCGGTTGGCCGCACTCTCAGCGTCCCGCCCGGTGCACGGCTGCTGCCGCCTGTCCGGATCGGACGCTCCCCTGTCGTCATGTGCTGTTATCAGCGCCTTCAAGTCTACACTCCGGCCCGGCCGAAGCCCCCACCGGTTTCGAACGGTTAGGCTGGGCGTAGATGACGATTACCTATTCAAGGGAGCGGCAATGCATTTGATCCTGAAGCTGATGGGCACCGGTGTCAGCATCGCGGCCGGTTTGGCCGGAGCGAAGCTGATCGACATCCTCTGGAAGCTCGTCACCGGGAATGAATCCCCGAAGCAGGACACGGAGGCGATGGAGAACACCCTGCGCGCCACCCTGGTGTTCGCGGTGATCTCCGGTGCCGTCAGCGCCATGATCCGCGTGCTCTCGCAGCGCGGTACCCAGCACGCCATCAACCGCTTCACGAAGACGCGGGATCTGGTCTAGCAGAAATTAACGACGACGACGGAGGCCAGGCGCGAACCTGGCCTCCGTCGTCGTTCTCCAGTTGATCGCGGCCCAGCAGCTCCGCCGGACTCCCGCAGCACCCCGGCGTCCCGGCACCGTCCGGCAGCACCCCGGCGTCCCCGTTATTGGGCCGGCGGCGCCTCAGCGTCCCGGCGCAGCGCCGTCGGCATCCTGCCGCCGGTCCGCCCGCGCCGCCGCCTCCGCGGCGAGCTCGGCTTCCGCGGCCGCGGTGTCCAGCCCCTCCGCCGCGTCCGCATCCACGCTCCCGGGCTCCTCGGGCATGGGCAGGTTTTCTTCTTCCGCCGCCTTGCGGACCACTTCGTCCAGTTCGTCGATGCTCAGCGTGTCCCTGCGCAGGTGCTTGGTCCGGTAACCCGCGCGGCCGACCATGTGGGCCGAGACCGGGACGGTGAGCAGCTGGAACAGCCACGCGAGGATCAGTACCGGAACCGCGGCCCAGCTGCGCAGCTGCAGCCCCAGCCCTATGAGGAGCAGGAACAGGCCGAAGACCTGCGGCTTGGTGGCGGCGTGCATGCGCGAGAGCAGGTCCGGGAAGCGGAGCATGCCGATGGCCGCGGCCAGGGACATCAGCGACCCGACGACCAGGCAGGCGGCGGCGAGGATCTCGAGGACGGCGTCAGTGTTCATGGGGCCGCCTGTCGATCACGTAGCGGGCCACGGCGACGGAGCCGATGAAGCCGACCAGCGAAATGATGACCACGAGGGTCAAGTTGTCCTGGTGCTTCCGGACCGCCATGTCCGCGATGATGCCGGCGCAGACGATCGCGAGCAGGACGTCGATCCCCATCACCCGGTCCAGGATCGAGGGGCCCTTCACGACGCGGAAGATGGCCACCGCGGCCGCGATCGTGAGAATCGCACCGACGATGACCAGCACAATGTCCATGATGCCGGTCATCGTGCACCTCCCTGCTGCCCCTGCTGTATTCCGTCCCTGATGATGGCCATTTCCTCCCTGCTGCCGATGCTCCTGATCAGCCCTTCCTCGATCCGCAGCACCTGGTCCCGGAACCGCCCGGCCTGCTCCGGGGACTCGATGTCCAGGCAGTGCAGGTAGAGCGTGGACGTGGACCGGTCCACGTCCACCACGAGGCTGCCCGGGATGAGCGAGATGGTGTGGCCCGTGGCGGTCACGATCAGGTCGGAGCGGCTGCGCAGCCGGACCGCCAGCACCGCGTTCTTGGTCCGCGGCCCCTTGGCCACCGCCACCCACAGGACCTGGAAGCTGGCCACCGCCACGTTGCCGATGAACTTCACCACGAAGACCAGGCTGGCCAGGACGTTGAGCCTGCCGCCCAGCTCCACCGGCGGCAGATAGAAGACGTTGACGACGACGAGCGCGATCGCCAGGCCGAAGATGAGGTTGCCCGCGCTGTAGTCCTGCCAGAGGGCGCCCCACATGATGACCAGCCAGACGAGGAGCGGGATTTCCTTCAGCAGCGGGATCCGGGTGCGCGTCACGGCTGGAGTCCTTCCGCCGCGCCGGGTCCGAGCACCGCTTCGATATAGGGCACGCGCGCCAGCAGGCCCACGCCGGCCTGTTCACTGAGCTGGAAGAGCGGGCCGGCGAACACCGTCAGCGCGACGCCGAGGACGACGAGCCCGATGGTGGCACCCACCATGCTCTTGGGCAGCACGTTGCTGGTTGTCTGCGGCGCCTTTCCGGCCGCGACCTTCAGCGCGACGGCGGGTGCCTTGGCCGGCACGACGTGCTCCCCGCGGGGCGCACGGTCGGGGACGGCGGCCAGCAGGACCGGGTCCGGATGCTCCGCGTCCGCGGGAGTGCGCCAGAAGGCGCGGTTCCAGACCCGCGCCATGGCCAGCAAGGTCAGCAGCGAGGTCAGCACGCCGCCCGCGACCAGCACGTACGCCAGCGGCGTGCCCAGGTTGACGCCGGCCTGGAGCAGCCCGAGCTTGCCCAGGAAGCCGGAGAACGGCGGGATCCCGGCCAGGTTCATCGCGGGCACGAAGAACAGGATCGCCAGCAGCGGTGACAGCCGGGCCAGTCCGCCCAGGCGGTCCATGTTGGAGGTCCCGCCGCGCCGCTCGATGAGGCCGGTGACCAGGAAGAGGCTCGTCTGGACGGTGATGTGGTGTGCCACGTAGTAGACCGTGGAGGCCAGCCCGAGCACGGAGCCAAGCGCCAGCCCGAAGACCATGTAGCCGATGTGGCTGACGAGCGTGAAGGACAGCATTCGCTTGATGTCGATCTGCGCTATCGCGCCGAGGATACCGACCACCATGGTTAGCAGCGCCACGATCATCAGGAAGTTGTTGATCCGGTCCCCCGGGAACAGCAGGGTCTCGGTACGGATCAGGGCGTAGACGCCGACCTTGGTGAGCAGGCCGGCGAACACCGCCGTGACCGGCGCCGGCGCCGTCGGATAGGAGTCGGGGAGCCAGAAGGACAGCGGGAACACCGCGGCCTTGATGCCGAACGCGACCACCAGCATCAGGTGCAGGATCATCTGCGTCGAGCCGTCCAGGTCGCCGAGCTTCACGGCCAGGTCCGCCATGTTCACCGTGCCGGTGGCGGCGTAGATCATCGCGATCGACAGCAGGAACAGCATCGAGGAGATGACGCTGACCACCACATAGGTCACGCCCGCACGGACCCGGGGGCCGGTGCCGCCCATGGTCATCAGCACGTAGCTGGCCGTCAGCAGGATCTCGAAGCCGACGTAGAGGTTGAACAGGTCCCCGGTCAGGAACGCGTTCGAGACGCCCGCCACCAGGATCAGGAACGTCGGGTGGAAGATCGAGACCGGCCCGTCCTCGTCCCCGTCGGCCATGCCCTGGCCGGCGGCGTACACCAAAACGGCCAGGCTCACGCAGGTGGAAATCACCAGCATCAGCGAGGACAGCTCGTCCACCACCATGTTGATTCCGAACGGCGGAACCCAGCCGCCGATCGACACGGACTTCGGTCCGGACGTCCACGCCGTCACCAGCAGGATGAGCTCGACGGCCAGGGTCAGGGCCAGCGTGCTGACCGAGAAGAAACGCTGGGCCGACGGGTGCCGGAGCAGCAGGAACGTCAGTCCCGCGCCCATGAAGGGAAGTGCGACGGCGAGCGGCGCCAGCGACGCGGCATTCATCGGCTCCCCCTTTGCTTGGTTTTCTTTCCGGCCGGACGCTCGTCTGCGTCCTCCGGGACAAACTCGGTGGTTTCGACCGGAAGCGCCGTGTCGTCCTCGGCATCGAAACTGGACTGGTTCCGGACGCGGCGGTCTTCAATGTCGTCCTGGACCTCGTCCTGGCGGCCCAGCACCCAGGAGCGGTAGATGATGCCGAGCATGAAGGCGGTCACGGCGAACGAGATGACGATCGAGGTCAGGATCAGCGCCTGGGGCAGCGGATCGTTGTAGTCCTCGGCCGGTATGTCCGAGCGGTAGAGCGGCGCGAGTCCGGCCGCCCCGCCGGTGCTCAGCAGGAGGATGTTGGCCCCGTTGGCCAGCAGCATCAGCCCCAGCATGACCCGGGTCAGGCTTCGCTCGAGGATCAGGTAGACACCCACCGCGATGAGCACGCCCATGACCGCCAGCAGCGTAATGTTCACGGTCATCGTGCGACTCCTTCCTCGACGGGTTCCGGTGCCTCGTGCGGCCTGCCCCGATGCGGTATCGGATGCTGGTCCTCGCTGCGTTCGTCGATCTCCGCGCCGAAGCTGCGCAGCACGTCCAGGACCAGGCCGACCACGACGAGGTATACGCCGATATCGAAGAAGGTCGAGGTGACGAACTTGTGGTCGCCGAAGACCGGCAGGCTGAAGTGCAGGATCGCGCTCTGGAAGATCTCGCCGCCCAGCACCAGCGGGACCACGGCTGACAGCGACGCGAGGCACAGGCCGGCACCGAGCAGGAAGCCCGCGCTGACCGGCGAGGCCTCCGCCAGCTCGACGCGCCCTCCGGCCAGGTAGCGGACGGTCAGCGCCAGCCCCGCCAGCAGGCCGCCGGCGAAGCCGCCGCCCGGGGCGTTGTGGCCGGCCAGCAGGAGGTAGATGGAGAAGATGATCACGGAGTGGAACAGCAGCCGCGTCACGACTTCGAAAATGATGGAGCGGCGTTCCGGGGCGAGCGTGCGCCCGGCGACCAGCCAGGTCTCCTTGGCCGACGTCGCGAAGCGCCGGGCCGTGAGCAGCGCGGCCTTGTCCCCGTGCCGCTGCGGCAGCTCGGTGATGCGGTCCACGGAGCCCGAGGCGACCCCCGCGGCCCGGGTGCGCTTGTCGCCGCGGCTGCGCACGAAGATCAGGCTCGCCACGCCGGTGGCCGCGATGGCCAGCACCGAGATCTCCCCGAAGGTGTCCCACGCCCGGATGTCCACCAGGGTGACGTTGACGATGTTCGCGCCCCCGCCGCCGTCGTACGCCAGGGACGGGAACTCCAGCGACACCGGAAGCTGGGTACGGGCCGCCATCGACGTCATCGCGATGACCACCATCGCCCCGCCGACCGCCAGGCCAAGCAGCGCGCGCAGCAGCTTGAAGCCGCCGGGGGCGCGCAGCCAAAGCCGCGCGGGCAGCGACCGCAGCGCCAGCACGATCGCCACGAGCGCGATGGTCTCCACCAGCATCTGCGTCAGCGCCAGGTCGGGAGCTCCCTGCAGCGCGAAGATCAGGGCGATGCCGTAGCCGGTGACCGAGACCATCAGCACGGCCAGGAAACGCTTGTTGGCGCGGATGGCGCCCAGCGCGGCGAGGATAATGCCCACCCCGGCGATCAGCTGGGCCGGGGTGTCCGCCAGGATCCAGCTGTCCGGCCAGGGCGGATCCAGCAGGATGACCGCGCTGAGCGGCGTCACCACTGCCACGCCGAGGATGACGAACAGGTAGTAGATGAGCGAACCGCGCTGCGTCCGGCCCGTGATCCAGACCGCCGTCTCGTCCAGGACGCCGACGATTCCGCGGTAGGCGCGCTCGCCCGTGAGGCCGCCCGAGAAGCGGTCCTGGAAGGAGCCGACTTGGCCCCGGAAGCGGAAGAGCAGGTACCCGACGGCCAGGGTGATCGCGGTCAGTCCGAGCGCCGGGGTCAGCCCGTGCCAGAGCGCGAGATGCCCGTCCGGCGCCCCATCCGGCGCGTACAGGGTCACGTAGGGCTGGACGGCCTTGTCCGCCGGGCCGGGCCAGAGCCCGCCCAGCACGGTGGCCACGGCCAGGACCGCCGGGGCGGCGAGGAAGCTCGCCGGGACCGGGGTGAACGCCGTCTTCTTGACGTTCGGCTTGTACGCGAATCCGCCCCAGACGAAGCGGGCGCTGTAGGCGAAGGTCAGCATCGAGCCGATGACGATGCCCGCCAGCAGCAGGTAGCCGACCGCGCCGGAGGTCTCGGCCTCGTGCACGAACGTTTCGTAGACCGTCTCCTTGGCCACGAAGCCCAGCAGCGGCGGCAGGCCGGCCATCGACGCCGCCCCGACCACGGCCACGGCGAAGAGCGGTTTGGAGCTGCGGTAGATGCCCGAGAGCTTGCGGATGTCGCGGGTTCCGGACTGGTGGTCGATGATGCCGACGACCAGGAACAGCGTCGCCTTGAAGAAGCCGTGGGCCAGCAGGAGCGCGAGCCCGGCCAGTGCGCCGTCGCGGTTGCCGAGCCCGACCACCATCATCAGGAAGCCGAGCTGGCTGACGGTGCCGTAGGCCAGGATGAGCTTCAGGTCGAACTGTTTGAGCGCCAGCCAGCCGCCCACGAGCATGGTGAGCAGGCCGAGGCCCAGCACGGTCCAGTCCCAGTACGCGGTGGTGGAGAAGCCCGGGGCCAGCCTGGCGACCAGGTAGATGCCCGCCTTCACCATCGCCGCGGCGTGCAGGTAGGCGCTGACCGGGGTGGGGGCGGCCATGGCGGCCGGCAGCCAGAAATGGAAGGGCACCAGCGCGGACTTGCTCACCGCGCCGACGAGGATCAGGAAGATGGCGACGTCGATCAGCATGCCCTGCTGCACCAGCTCCGGCGCCCGCGCCATGATCTCCGAAATCCGGTAGGTGCCGGCGGTCTGGCCCAGCATGATCAGGCCGATCAGCATGGTCAGGCCGCCGAAGGTGGTGACCATCAGCGCCTGCAGCGCGGAGCGCCGGGCGGCCAGCCGGTTCCGGGCGTAGCCGATCAGGAGGTAGGACAGGACCGTGGTCAGTTCCCAGAATATGTAGAGCACGATCAGGTCGTCGGTGATCACCAGGCCGAACATCGCGCCGGCGAAGGCCAGCAGCTGCGCGCCGAACGGGCCGATGTTGGGGTCCTGGACCTTGAAGTACCGGGCGCAGTAGAAGAGGACCAGCGCGCCGACGCCGAGGATCAGGATGGAGAGCACCGCGGAAAGGGTGTCCATCCGGAACGCCAGCTCGAGCTTCAGTTCCGGGATCCAGATGATGGTTTCCGACGGCGGCGCATTCGGTGCGCCGGTCAGGGCGCCTTGCTCCGCGCCGGTGTAGCGGTCAAACGTGGCCAGCAGCCAGACGAATCCCGCGGCAGGTACCGCGGCGAGTATATAGAACGTCGACCGGCCGAGCTTCCGGAATATCCAGGGCGCTACGAAGGCCACCAAGAACAACAGGGCGAGCACAACGAGCACGATATTCTCCGGAGCTACCTTCTGGGGGTCGACGGCAAGACAAGGGGGAAGACAGGTTCCATTCTACCCATGGAATACTTGCCCTCCCGCCCGGGCGGTACCATCTGGCTATGAGCCACTCGCCTCACACCCCGGCCCCGCCTGGCAGGACCGGGAATTCAGCCCTGGGGGAAATCAACAAGAAGCATGTGCTGGCGTGGGCTTCGTGGGACTGGGGCTCGGCCGCTTTCAACGCGGTTATGACGACGTTCGTCTTTACGGTCTACCTGACCAGCGACGCGTTCGGCGGCGAGGACTATGCCTCCGGCATCCTGGGCTACGGCCTGGCCCTCTCCGGGCTGGCCATCGCGCTGCTCGCCCCGGTGACCGGCCAGCGGTCCGATGCCGGCGGCCGGCGGAAGTACTGGCTGGGCGTCAACAGCATTGCCGTGGCCGTGCTGACCGCGCTGTGCTTCTTCGTGTACCCCTCCCCCGGCTTCCTCTTCCGCGGCGTCGGCCTGATCGCGCTCGCCACGCTGTTCGCCGAGTTCGCGGGCGTCAACTACAACGCCATGCTGGGCCAGGTCTCCACGCCGGCCACGATCGGCAAGATCAGCGGCTTCGGCTGGGCCATGGGCTACGTCGGCGGGATCGTTGCCCTCGCGCTGGTGCTCGTCGGATTCGTCCTCCCGGAGAACGGGTGGTTCGGTGCCACCGCCGCGGACGGGCTGAACATCCGGCTCGTCGCCGTGTTCTCCGCGGTGTGGTTCATGGCCTTCGCGCTTCCCGTGCTCTTCATCGTCCCGGAGATTCCGCGCCAGCCCAAGGCGGCCAAACTCGGCATCGCGGCCTCCTACGGGCTGCTGTTCCGCCGGATCAAGGCCATTTACCGGACCAGTCCGCACACCATCTTCTTCCTGCTCGCGAGCGCGGTCTTCCGGGACGGACTGGCCGCCGTCTTCACCTTCGGCGGCGTCATCGCCGCCGGTACCTTCGGCTTCCCGCTGACCGGAGTCATCGTCTTCGCCATCGCCGGCAACGTCGTCGCCGCCCTCGGCGCCGTGGCCGGCGGCTACCTGGACGACCGGGCGGGGCCCAAGAAGGTCATCGTCGGCGCGCTGCTCGGGCTGCTGGCGGCGGGGACCGCGATCTTCCTGCTCGGCGCGGAAAGCCACAGCGTCCTGGGCGTTTCCTGGAGCGGCACCACGACCTTCTGGGTCTGCGGCCTCCTGCTCTGCCTGTTCGTCGGGCCCGCGCAGGCCTCCAGCCGCGCCTACCTGGCCCGGCTCGCGCCGCGCGGCCAGGAAGGCGAATACTTCGGCCTCTACGCCACCACCGGCCGGGCCGTCAGCTTCCTGGCCCCCACGCTCTTCGCCGTCTGCATCGGCATCTTCGGCGCCCAGCGCTTCGGCATCCTCGGCATCCTCATCGTCCTGCTGGCCGGGCTGCTGTTACTGCTGCCGGTCAAGGAGCCGCGCGAGGTTCCCATCGCGACGACGCCGGCCGCCTGAATAGTGGACGGCGCGGTGCACGGAGCAGCAGACGGTGCAGTGGCGGCTGCCCGCGGGACGGGCTCAGGCCGGGGTGCCGGGCGTAGGCGCGCGGCGCTCCTGGCCGCGGGGGCGGCAACGATCGTGCTCGGCCTGTCGGTCCGCGGCTTCGGCGCGCCCGCTTGGGCCGGCCCGGCGGGAGACGCGCTGTACGCCGTGATGGTCTACGTGGCGATCGCCTTCCTGCTCCCGCGGAAGCCCCGGCTGCCGATCGCACTCGCGGCGCTCATCGCCTGCACGGCCATAGAGCTCTTCCAGCTCACGGGGATCCCCGCCGCTCTGGCCTCCGCCTGGCCCCCGTTCCGGCTGGTCTTCGGAACCACGTTCGGACCCGCCGACCTGGCGGCCTACGCCGCGGGCTCCGCCGTCGGATTCGCCGCCGACGCGGGCATTTCCGCGGCGGCCGGGAAGGCGAAACGCCGGGCGGCGCAGTCTACGACGGCACAGTCCCGGACCGGGCGGAGAGCCTAGCGCTCGATCCTGGTGCGGTGGAAGTTCAGGTGGCTGCGCGACGCCGTCGGCCCCCGCTGCCCCTGGTAGCGGTTTCCGTACTGGCCGGATCCGTAGGCGTACTCGGCCGGGGAGGACAGGCGGAAGAAGCAGAGCTGGCCAATCTTGGAACCGGGCCACAGCTTGATCGGCAGGGTGGCCATGTTGGACAGCTCCAGCGTCACGTGCCCCGAGAACCCCGGATCGATGAAGCCGGCGGTGGAGTGGGTCAGCAGGCCAAGCCGGCCCAGCGAGGACTTGCCCTCGAGGCGGGCGGCGACGTCGTCCGGCAGGGTGACCGTCTCATAGGTGGAGCCGAGCACGAACTCGCCGGGATGCAGGATGAAGGGCTCGTCCGGATCCACCTCGACCAGCCGGGTCAGCTCGGGCTGTTCCAGCTGCGGATCGATGTGGGCGTATTTGTGGTTGTCGAAGAGCCGGAAGAACCGGTCGATCCGCACGTCCACGCTGGACGGCTGGACCATCTCCGGCAGGTAGGGTTCCAGGACGATGCGCCGGGCATCGATTTCTTTCCGGATATCCCGGTCTGAGATCAGCACCATCCAAAAATATCGCATCCGCCAGGCGGCCCTTGAATCCGTCCGCCGCGGCCTCGCAACACTTCAGAAAAGCTGTCCCTCCCCACCCGGCCGGTGCCAAGATGGGAACACAGCTGCGCCGCAAGGCAACCCCAGGGGGTAACACGCATGACCACCGCACCGCCGCGCCGTCTTCGGCCCATGCTGGCGGCGTTCGCCACCGCCGCCGTCCTGGTCCTCTCCCTGTTCGCCGCGGCTCCTGCCGGAGCCGCCGAACCGGTCCGGGATCCGGGAAGCAGCAGGGTCCTGGTCAACAAGGACCACCCGCTGAGCCCGGCCAAGTACACGCCGTCCCTGGTGAGCTGGAAGGGCACCGGGTACCGGATGCGCTCGGACGTGAGGTCCAAGCTCTCCGGCCTCTTCACGGGGGCGGCCAACGCCGGACACTCCATCGCCGTCGTCAGCGCTTACCGCTCCTACACGCAGCAGCGCGACCTCTACAGCTACTACGTCCAGACGTACGGCAAGGCCTACGCGGACCGGATCTCCGCGCGGCCGGGCTACAGCGAACACCAGACCGGGCTGGCCGTGGACGTCGGGCTCGCCAGCGGCTCCTGCGGCCTGGCCGCCTGCTTCGGCGACACCGCGGCCGGGAAGTGGGTGGCGGCCAATGCCTACAAGTACGGCTTCATCATCCGCTACCCCAAGGGCTACGAGGCCACCACCGGCTACACCTACGAGCCCTGGCACCTGCGCTACGTCGGCGTCTCATTGGCCACCGAGATGCGCTCCAAGAAGATCCCGACGATGGAGCACTACTACGTCCTGGGCAAGCCGAGCGTGCGCAGCTATGCCGACGTCCTCGCCGCGGACACCGCGGGCGAGCTCTGGCGCTATCCCGGCGGCGCGGGACGGCTCCACGCGCGGGTGCGGATCGACACCGCCTACGGCGGCGTCAGGACCGGCACCACGGTGGACTGGAACCGCGACGGCACCATCGACCTGCTCCTGCAGATGAAGGACGGCCGGCTGCTGGTCAACTACGGCAAGGCCGGCGGCGGCTTCCAGGCCCCGCGGCAGGTCGGCAGCGGCTTCGCCCGCTTCGACATCACCGCCGGCAACTGGGTGTCGGCGGACCGCTACCCGGGCGTGGTCGCCAAGCGCTGGTCCGACGGCTCCCTGTTCTACTACCGCAACGGCTCCGGCGCAGGACTCTCCGCCGGCAAGGCCTTCAGCCGCGGCTGGGGCGCCTACCGGCCGACCCTGCTGGACTGGAACCAGGACGGCAGGCAGGACATCGTCGCGGCGCGCCGGACCGGAGAGCTGTACGTCTATCCGGGCAACGGCACGGGCTCGGTCAGCACGTCCGCGTCGGCGCGCAGGCAGATCGGCGGCAGCGGCTGGGACAAGGTTTCCTCCTTCACCCCGCTCTACGGCTATGCCGCGTCCGGCTCGACCGGCTTCATGGCGAAGTTCAAGGACGGCACCCTGCGCTACTACCCCTACGCCGCCGGCCGCTTCGGCACCCGCAGCCAGGAGGGCTCCGGTTACAGCGGCTACAACGTCTTCCGCTGACCCGCGCCCGCCCGGGTGCCGGCAGCGTGGAGTACGACGGCGGAACCGCGCCTGGCGCGCGAAAGGTGCGCCCGCGCCGTCGTACTCGATGTCCGCTCGGGTGCCTGTCCGTTCAGGGGCGGCCGATCTCGGTGCGGACTGCGAGCAGTTCGGGGAAGAACGTCAGCTCCAGCGCCTTCTGCAGGAAGGCCGCGCCGGTGGAGCCGCCGGTGCCGGGTTTGTAGCCGATGGTGCGCTCCACCGTCTTCAGGTGCCGGAAGCGCCAGAGCTGGAAATTCTCCTCCAGGTCCACGAGTTCCTCGCACGCCTCGTAGACGTCCCAGTTGTCATGCGTGTTCTCGTAGATGTACTTGAACGCGGCCACCAGTTCCGGGCTGAACACGTGGGCCTCGCGGACGTCGCGCTCGAGCACGGCGGGAGGCACCGCGTAGCCGCGCCGGTGCAGCAGGGCCAGGAACTCGTCGTAGATGCTCGTCGCGTCGAGCAGGTCCGAGAGCAGGTCGTGGGCGGCCCGGTCCGCCGCGAAGACCTTCAGCATCGCCGGGTTCTTGTTGCCCAGCAGGAACTCCACCGCGCGGTACTGCCAGGACTGGAAACCGGAGGACGCGCCGAGGTCGCCGCGGAACTGCGCGTACTCGGAGGGGGTCAGCGTGGCCAGCACGGACCACTGCTCCGTGAGCGTGCGCTGGATGTGCTTGACCCGGGCGATGCCCTTCATCGCCTGGCGCAGGTCGTCGGCGCGCAGCTCGGCCCGTACCGCGCGCAGCTCGTGCAGGATGAGCTTGAACCAGAGCTCGGTGGCCTGATGCTGGATGATGAACAGCAGCTCGTCGTGGTGCTCGGGGCGGCTGACCGGCTGCTGGGCGGCCAGCAGGAGGTCCAGTTTCAGGTAGGAACCGTAGCTCATCTTGTCCGAAAAATCGGTCTCGATCCCCTGCTCGAAGCTGCGGGTGTTCTTCTCCACGGACATGGCGCTCCATTGTCGGTCCGGCGTGGCTGCCTGGCGGTTTGGTTCCAGCGTACGCGCCGCTGCCGCGGGTGCCCCGGTGCCGTCTAAAGTGGTGCCATGGACGTGGAAGAGACTCCCCTGCCGGGCATCGGGGTCAGACGTGAACTGGTGCTCGACTCCGGCCGCCGAGTGGGGATTGTCATCCACCGCGACGGGGAGACCGAGCTGATTGTCTCCAAGCTGGACGACCCGGATGCGTGCCTGGCGTCGATCCCGCTGAGCGTGCAGGAGGCGGCCACCTTGGGCAGCCTCCTGGGCGGTCCCCAACTGGTGGCCCAGCTCAGCGAAGAGCACCGCGAACTGCCGGGCATCAGGACCATACAGGTGCCGCTGACCCGGAATTCGCCGTTCGCCGGGCGGTCCCTGGGCGACGCGCACATCCGCAGCAGCACCGGTGCCTCGATCGTCGCCATCGCCCGGGCGGGCGAGATCCTGCCTTCTCCGGCGCCGTCGGAGGAGCTGCGGGCCGAGGACGTCCTGGTCATCGTCGGGACCGACGAAGGCCTGGCCGCCGCCGCGGCCATTCTGAACGGAAGCTGAGCCGCCATGGGCGGCACGACGGTTGCGCTGCTCGAACTCGGGATCATCTTCCTGGGCCTCGGCCTGCTGGGCCGCATTGCCGCACGGATGGGCATGTCGCCTGTTCCGCTCTACCTGCTCGGCGGGCTGGCCTTCGGCCACGGCGGACTCATCGAGTTCGGCGGCATCGCCGAATTCGGCCACATCGCCAGCGAGATCGGCGTGGTCCTGCTGCTGCTCATGCTCGGCCTGGAATATACGGCCAAGGAGCTGGTCACCGGCCTCGGCCAGGCGTGGCAGGCCGGGCTGGCGGACCTGGTCCTCAACTTCACCCCCGGCGCCGCCGTGGCGCTGATGTTCGGCTGGGGCGGGGTCGGCGCCATGGTGCTCGGTGGGGTGACCTACATTTCCTCCTCCGGCATCGCCGCCAAGGTGCTGACCGACCTGGGCAGGCTGGGCAACCGCGAGACGCCGACGGTCCTCTCCATCCTGGTGCTGGAAGACCTGACCATGGCCGTCTACCTGCCGATCCTGACGGCCGTGCTCGCCGGGGCCAGCTTCCTCGGCGGCCTGCAGGCCGTGGGGATCTCGCTGCTGGTCGTCTCTGCGGTCCTGCTGCTGGCGCTGCGGCACGGGCACCGCATTTCCTCCTGGATCCACAGCCCGGACCAGGAGACCTTCCTCCTCCGGCTCATCGGCGCCGCGCTCCTTGTGGCCGGGATCGCCTCGACCCTGCAGGTCTCGGCCGCCGTGGGCTCCTTCCTGCTGGGCATCGCGATTTCGGGGTCGACGGCGGAGAACGCCGTGCGGGTGCTGGAGCCGCTGCGGGACGTCTTCGCCGCCATGTTCTTCGTGGTCTTCGGCCTCAACACCGATCCGGCCACTATTCCGCCGGTGCTGGGCTGGGCCGTGCTGCTGGCCGTGGCGACGGCAGCAACGAAGATGGCCACCGGAACCTGGGCGGCGCGGCGCAGCGGCATCGGCCGCTGGGGCCAGCTGCGCGCCGGCACCACCCTGATTGCCCGCGGCGAATTCTCCATCGTCATCGCCGGGCTGGCCGTGGCGTCGGGTGCCATCGACGGACAGCTGGCCGCGCTGGTCACGGCCTACGTCATGCTGACCGCCGTGGCGGGTCCGGTGGTCGCACGCTTCGCCGAACCGCTCGTCCGCCGGCTGGCCCGCGAGCCGGAAATCGCGCGCTGACTTTCGCCACTGCGCATCTTTTCGGTTGCGGATTGGGCCTGTGACTAGCCGAAATTCCGTTTCCGGGCATAAGGTCTGATTGGCAAGGCTACTTAGGAGTGACCGGGCGCACAGCCGCCCCGACGTCCTACAACGAGGTGGAGGCGCGATATTTATGCCGCGAGCGGAGAGGCCACAATCCACGGGCCGAAATAGACCCCGCGCCCTGGCCGGCGTGACGCTGGCTTTGGGCGCGATGCTGTTAACCGGGTGCGCGCCAGAAGAAGGCCCGCCCACGTTGACCTGGTACATCAACCCCGACGACGGGGGCCAGGAAGCCATTGCGCAAAAGTGCACCGAGGCATCCAACGGTGCCTACCGGATCGAAACGTCGCTGCTGCCCAACGAGGCGGCCTCCCAGCGCGAGCAGCTGGCCCGGCGCCTGGCCGCCGGCGATTCCTCGCTGGACATCATGAGCCTGGACCCGCCGTTCATCCCCGAACTCGCCGAGCCGGGCTTCCTCGCGCCGGTCCCGGAGGACGTCGCGCAGCGGACCACCGCGAACGTGGTCGACGGCGCCCTCGCCGGAGCCCGCTGGAAGGACAAGCTGGTCACCGTCCCGTTCTGGGCCAACACCCAGCTGCTCTGGTACCGCAAGTCGGTGGCGGAGGCCGCCGGGCTGGACATGAGCAAACCGGTCACGTGGGACCAGCTCATCAAGGCCGCCGAAAGCCAGGACAAGTACCTTGGCGTCCAGGGGCAGCGCGGCGAATCGATGACGGTCTGGATCAACGCGCTGGTCGAGTCCGGAGGCGGACAGATCATCGAGAACCCCGAGGCTCCCGGCGACGAGATCCGGCTCGGCCTGACCTCGGATGCCGGCATCAAGGCGGCCGAGATCATCTCCACCATCGGCAAGGACGGGCTGGGCAGCCCCGGCCTTCCCACCCAGGACGAGAACAACTCGATGATCCTGTTCCAGGGCGACAAGGGCTCCTTCATGGTGAACTGGCCCTTCGTCTGGCCCGCCACCAACGCCGCCGTCGAATCCGGATCGTTGGACAAGTCCCTGATCGACGACATCGGCTGGACCCTCTACCCCGAGGTGAACGCCGGCGAGGAAGCACGGCCCCCGCTCGGCGGCATCAACCTCGGCGTCGGCGCGGACAGCGAGCACCCGGACCTGGCGTACCAGGCCATCGAATGCATCGTGTCTCCGGAAAACCAGGCGGAATACTTCGTGACCAACGGCAATCCGCCGTCGAACACGGAGGCCTACAAGGACCCGGCCATCAAGGAGAAGTTCCCGATGGCGGACACCATCCGCGAATCCCTGGAGCAGTCCGCCCCGCGGCCGCAGACGCCCTAC
Organism: Arthrobacter sp. USHLN218; assembly: GCF_037144715.1. Classification (NCBI taxonomy): domain Bacteria; kingdom Bacillati; phylum Actinomycetota; class Actinomycetes; order Micrococcales; family Micrococcaceae; genus Arthrobacter; species Arthrobacter sp. USHLN218. Next base: position 126,931 of record NZ_JBBCYT010000005.1, on the reverse strand, counting down.
TACAACGAAGTCACCACGAGCCTGCAGCAGCGCTGGACGCCGCCGTCCGCCGTGGACCCGCAAACCACGCCCGGGACCACCGCAGACTTCATCACATCAGTGCTCAGAGGGGAGAACCTGCTGTGAGTACCTCCGTGAAACCCGCCCGCCCGCAGACCGTGCAGAAGCCGCCGCCGCAGTTCAGCGACCGGGCCAAGGCGGAGCGCCGGCTCGGCTGGCTGCTGGCCGGCCCGGCCTTCGTGGTCATGCTGGCCGTCACCGCCTACCCGATCCTGCAGGCGGTCTTCGACTCGCTCTTCAACTACCGCCTCACGGCGCCGGACGAGCGCGAGTTCATCGGCCTCGGCAACTATGCCACGATCCTCACCGACCAGGTCTGGTGGCGCGACCTCGGCGTGACGCTGCTCATCACGGTGATCACCGTCGTCGTCGAACTCATCCTCGGCTTCGCCCTCGCGCTGGTGATGCACAAGGCGCTGAAGTCGGTGCGCGGCCTGCTCCGCACCGCGATCCTGGTGCCCTACGGCATCATCACCGTGGTCTCGGCCTTCGCCTGGTTCTACGCCTTCGACATCAACTCCGGCTTCATCAACAACTGGTTCGACTGGGTCCCCGGCATCGATCCGGACCTGAACTGGTTCGCCCAGGGCGGCACCTCCCTGTTCGTCATCATGGCCTCGGAAATCTGGAAGACCACGCCGTTCATCTCGCTGCTGCTGCTGGCCGGACTGGCCCAGGTGCCGGACGAGCTGACAGAGGCCGCGGAGGTGGACGGCGCCACCTGGTGGGAGCGGATGAGCCGGGTGATCCTGCCGAACATGAAGGCGGCCATCATGGTGGCCGTGCTGTTCCGGGCCCTCGACGCCTTCAGGATCTTCGACAACGTCTTCATCATGACCAACGGCGCGTTCGGCACGGAGGTGCTCTCGCTGCTGGCCTACCGCACCTCCATCAGCCGCCTCGAAATCGGACTGGGCTCAGCGGTATCGGTGCTGCTGTTCATCTGCGTGCTGCTGATCTGCTTCATCGCGATCAAGCTCTTCAAAGTCGACCTCGCCGGCGCCCGAGGGGGTAAATAATGAAAAGCAGGACCAAGGAACGGCTGGTCTGGACCGTCATCTCGATCCTCGTGCTGCTGTACGCGCTCTTCCCGGTGGCCTCCATCCTGGCGACCTCGTTCAAGGAGCCCAGCGACCTGACCTCCGGCAAGTTCCTGCCCACGAACTGGAGCAGCGTGAACTACCAGGAGATCCTGGTCGGCGACGCGCAGGAACTGTTCCTCAGCTCGCTCTGGAACTCGATCGGCATCGCCCTCATCGCCACCTTCATCGCCGTCGTGCTGGCCACGCTCTGCGCCTACGCCATCGCGCGGCTGGACTTCCCGGGGAAGAAGCTCATCCTGACCACGGCACTGGCGGTGTCCATCTTCCCGGTCATCTCGATCGTCACGCCGCTGTTCAACCTCTGGCGCAACATCGGCCTCTACGACACCTGGCCCGGCCTGATCATCCCCTACCTGTCGCTGACCCTGCCGATCTCCATCTGGACCCTGGCGGCGTTCTTCCGCCAGATCCCGTGGGAACTGGAGCAGGCGGCGCAGGTCGATGGCGCCACCACCTGGCAGGCGTTCCGCAAGGCCATCGTGCCGCTGGCCGCGCCGGGGGTATTTACGACGGCGATCATCGCCTTCTTCATCGCGTGGAACGACTTCGTGTACGGCATCTCGCTCACCTCAACGGAGGCCGCCCGGCCGGTACCCGCGGCGCTGGCCTTCTTCACCGGCGCCTCCCAGTTCGAGGCCCCGGTCGGCGCGATCTCCGCCGCCGCCATCATCGTCACCATCCCCATCGTCCTGCTGGTGCTGCTGTTCCAGCGCCAGATCGTCTCAGGCCTGACCCAGGGCGCCGTCAAGGGCTGACCCGCGCCACAGAAAGGTAGCCGAAGCCATGGCATCGATCACCCTCAACCATCTCGTCAAGCAGTACGGGGACGGGTTCCCCGCGGTCAACGATGTCAGCATCGACATCGCCGACGGCGAGTTCATCATCCTCGTGGGCCCTTCCGGCTGCGGCAAGTCGACGCTGCTGCGCATGATCGTGGGCCTGGAGGACATCACCTCCGGGGACCTGCTGATCGACGGCCAGCGGGTCAACGAGAAGGCCCCGCGGGACCGCAACCTGGCCATGGTGTTCCAGAACTACGCCCTCTATCCGCACCTGACGGTCTTCGAGAACATCGCCTTCCCGCTCCGGCTCGGAAAGGGCAAGCACAGCGAGGATGACATCCGCCGGCTCGTCACGGACGCCGCCAAGACCCTCGAGCTGACGGACCATCTCGAGCGCAAGCCGGGCAACCTCTCCGGCGGCCAGCGCCAGCGCGTCGCCATGGGCCGGGCCATCGTTCGGCAGGCCGACGCCTTCCTCTTCGACGAGCCGCTCTCCAACCTCGACGCCAAGCTGCGCGGTCAGATGCGTTCGGAAATCTCGCAGATGCAGCGCCGCCTGGGCGTCACATCCGTTTACGTCACGCACGACCAGACGGAAGCCATGACCCTCGGCGACCGGGTCGCGGTCCTGAAGAAGGGGGTGCTGCAGCAGATCGCCTCGCCGCGGGAGCTGTACGAGCAGCCGGTCAACCTGTTCGTGGCCGGCTTCATCGGCTCGCCCTCCATGAACTTCGTTCCGGCCACGGTCTCCGGCAACGTCCTGAAGACCGCCATCGGGGACATCGAGGTCGACTCCCGCAAGGCCGCCGCGATCGACGGCAAACGCCTTGTCCTGGTCGGCGTCCGCCCGGAATTCTTCGAGGACGCCTCTCTGGTGGACGAGGCCAAACTCCCCCACGGCTCCACCTTCACCGCCGAGCTGACGCACACCGAGTGGCTCGGCAACGAACAGTACGGCTACATCAACTTCGATCCCGACCCGGAGGTGCGGTCCCTGCTCGACGGACTGGCCCGCGACATGGACGCAGACGAGCTGCGCCCGCAGATCGTGGTCACCCTGGACGCGGCCAGCCGGATCCGCGGCGGCCGGCCCGCCGAGCTCTGGCTGGACACCCGGAAGCTGCATCTGTTCGATCCCGAGACCGGCGAGAACCTCACCCGCGACGCGGCCGCCGGGGCCGCCCTGACCGAGGAAGCCAACGCCGCCCGGGCCGAGGAAATCGCCGACGCACGAGGGAGGGACCGGGCCAACGTCTGATGCCGACCCGCAGCCCTCCTCGTCGGGGCCTGGACCGTACCGGCATGTCACGGTTCAGGCCCGCCGCCGTGGTGTTGTAAGCTGGACCTCGTTGTTCGGGCCGGAATTCCTGTCACGGATAACGCAGGCGGGCGTAGCTCAATGGTAGAGCGCTAGCTTCCCAAGCTTGATACGCGGGTTCGATTCCCGTCGCCCGCTCCACAGAACGTTGAAAGGCCCTGCCGGCGGCAGGGCCTTTCAACGTTGGGGGAACTGATTTTCCCTAGAACTCTTCGTGGGTCTCGAACCCGGCACGGTCCACCTTGCGGTGGAATCGCATTCCGGCGAGGCCGCCGAGCAGCGCGCCGGCCAGCGTGACCAGCAGTACCACGCCGAGGGTGATCAGGCCCGGAACAGACAAGTCCTGCACCATGGAAGTCAGGGCAGCGCTGCCGGTGACGGTGTTGACCAGGTCCATGCCGCCCGTGGCCAGCCCGATCACCGTGGCGATCACGGCCATCACGAGCGCCCACACCCACACGGCCAGGCCCTGCCGCAGTCCGTCGAAGCGCGCCATCCGGCCCGCCACGTAGCCCCCGCCGAAGTAGGCGATAAACAACAGCACCAACGCGACAACAATGGCCGTGATGCCCAGCGCACTGTTGGTGTCGGACGCCAGGGACCGCGGATCCTGCGGCAGCGCGCCGCTGTTGTAGCCGACGGCCGCGACGACGCCGGCGGCGATCGAAAAGAGCAGCACCGTCAGGGCGGCGGCGCTGAGCCAGCCGAAGAAGGCGGAGCCGACCTTGACGCCGCCGTAGGCCTGGCGCTGGTTGACGTACATCGTGTCCCGGTCCAGCGGCGTGACGGGCCGGTACGCGCTGGTGTCCGAGTAGGAGCGCTCATCGTCCAGCTGCCGCTCGGCGCTCAGGCGCTGCCGCCGCGCGCCCGAGCCCGCAGCACCCGCAGCGCCCGCCCCTGCCGCCGACGTCCCCAGCACAGTGGTGTCGTTGGAAGTCCCCGCAGCACCTGCGCCCGTCCCCGTCCGGCCCGCAGTGCCGAGCACCGTGGTGTCATTGGAGCCCGCGGCCGTCCCGCCGCCCGCCCGGCCCGGAGTATCCAGCACCGTCGTTTCATCTCTCCCGGCGCCGGTTGCGGCGCCGGTTGGCCCGGAGCCTCCCTGTGTCCCCAGCACCGTGGTCTGCGGCGCGGTCTCGGGCTCGGTCATCCGGCCGGATGCCGCCGCCCGCTCGCCGGGCCGGACTTCGCCGCCCGCATCGCCGGTCGAATTTCCGTCACTGCGGCGCGTACCGCCGTCGTTCTTGTCCTGCGCATTCGTGCTCATCAGGGCCTCCCGCTCCGGTCGGTTCGTTGGCCGTTGCGCCTGCCGCAGCAGGCCGGCCGCCTCAGCCTCCAGCGTAAACCCGGGCCTGGGGCCAGGCCAGCAGGGCCGCGCGGTTCACCTAGGCGGACATGCTGTGCGCGCGGTCATAGTTGCCGCGGCGGACACGGACTAGACTGTGGACCGATGAACCGGAAGATGTTTAAGTCGAAGATCCACCGCGCCACCGTCTCGCATGCCGACCTGCATTACGTGGGCTCCGTAACGGTGGATCTTGACCTGCTCGACGCCGCGGACATCCTGCCCGGCGAGCTGGTGTCCATCGTGGACGTGACGAACGGCGCCCGGCTGGAAACGTACACGATCGCGGGCGAACGCGGTTCCGGCGTCATGGGCATCAACGGCCCGGCAGCCCACCTGGTGCACCAGGGCGACATGGTCATCCTGATCACCTACGCGGACATGACCACGGACGAGGCGAAGGCCTACGTGCCGAAGGTGGTGCATGTGGACGCCGCGAACAAGATCGTCGAGCTCGGGGCGGATCCGGCCGAGGCCATCACGGAAGGGCTTCTGCGCCCGCCGTTCGCCGTCAAGTAGCGGCTGCGAACGCCGCGCCGTGCTGGGGGTCATCGCCGGGTTCTCCGTTGTCTGGACCATCATCCTCGTCGGCTTTGCCGTCGGCCGGGGCAATCTGCTCGGACCGGGCGGCAGCCTGGCGCTGAGCCGGCTCGCCTTCTTCGTGGCCAGTCCGTGCCTGCTGCTGGAGACGCTGAGCGAATCCGATCTCGAGGTCATTTTCTCCAGCACGCTCATCGTGGCTGCCGCCAGCGCCGTGGTGGTGGCCCTGGTCTACCTCGCGGTGGTCCGGCTCTGGTTCAAACGCGGCATCTCCGAGGGGCTCATCGGTGCAATGTCGGCGTCGCTGGTGAACTCCGCGAACCTGGGCATCCCGGTCGCGGCCTACGTGCTGGGCGACGCAACGCTCGTCGCACCCGTGCTGATCTTCCAGCTGGCGTTCTTCTCGCCGCTGTTCCTGATGGCGCTGGATTCCACCACCAGCCGGCACCGCACCACGGTTTTCAGCTTCCTGGTGCAGATCGTGCGGAATCCGATCCTGATCGGCACGGCGATCGGCCTGGTCCTGGCCGCCACCGGCTGGCAGTTGCCCGAGGTGGTGATGGAACCGATCCGGCTGATCGGCGGCGCCGCGGTCCCCGCGATGCTGATGGCCTTCGGTATTTCCCTCAACGGGTCCAAGCCGCTGCAGGCCAACGGCGGCCGCCGCAAGGATGTGCTGCTGGGCTCTGCGCTGAAGCTGCTCCTGCAGCCGGCCGTCGCCTACGTCGTCGCGCGGTACGCGCTGGGGATGGAGGGGCACCTGCTGTTCTCCGCCGTCGTCCTCGCGGCCTTGCCCAGCGCGCAGAACGTCTTTGTCACCGCGCAGCGCTACGAAAGCGGTGTGGTGATAGCCAAGGACACGGTGCTGCTGACCACGATTGCCGCGGTGCCGGCGATGATGGTGCTGGCCGGGTTGCTCGCCTGAACCAACCCGGTGTCCTTCCGGACGATGCTGTGTAGTCTGCACTCATGGCGAAACTCGAGGCTGCCGACCACGTGGAAAAAATCCGACAGGGCTACCGGTTCGAGGGGCCGGCAGTGCACCTTGGCGCGGCGATGGTGGGCGACACCACCTACGCGGATGCTCCCGTCCGGCTGCCGCTGGCGATGATGAACCGGCACGGGCTGGTGGCCGGGGCCACCGGCACCGGCAAGACCGTCACGCTGCAGGTCATCGCCGAGCAGCTTAGCGCCCAGGGCGTGGCCGTGTTCCTCGCAGATATCAAGGGCGACCTGACCGGGCTCTCCACACCCGCGGCAGGCAGCGCCAAGCTCACCACGCGGACGCAGAGCATCGGGCAGAACTGGACCTCGAGCGCGTTCCCGGTGGAATACTTCAGCCTTGGCGGCGACGGCAAAGGCGTACCGGTGCGTGCCCGCGTCTCAGATTTCGGCCCGCTGCTGCTGGCCCGCGTGATGGACCTGAATGAGACCCAGGAGTCCAGCCTTCAGCTCGTGTTCCACTACGCGGACAAGAACGACTTGGAGCTCTACAACCTTGCGGACCTACGTGCGGTCATCCAGTTCCTGGTGTCCGACGACGGCAAGGAGCAGCTCGAGTCGCTGGGCGGGCTCTCCAAATCCACCGCCGGGGTCATCCTCCGCGAACTCGTCTCCCTCGAGGCCCAGGGCATGGACAAATTCTTCGGCGAGACCGAGTTCGAAACGGGCGAACTCCTGCGCACGGCCGAGGACGGCCGCGGCATCATTTCCTGCCTGGAACTGCCGACGCTGCAAGGCAAGCCGGCCCTCTTCTCGACGTTCCTGATGTGGCTGCTGGCCGATCTGTTCGCGGAGCTTCCCGAGGTGGGCGACTTGGACAAGCCCAAGCTGGTCTTCTTCCTCGACGAGGCACACCTGTTGTTCCGCGGCGCCTCCAAGGCCTTCCTGGAATCCGTTACGACCACGGTCCGGCTGATCCGGTCCAAGGGTGTCGGCATCTTCTTCGTGACCCAGACGCCCAAGGACGTGCCCTCCGAAGTGCTCGGGCAACTCGCCAACCGCATCCAACACGCGCTGCGCGCCTTCACTCCGGACGACGCCAAGGCACTCAAGGCCACCGTCTCGACCTTTCCCATGAGCGACTACGACTTGGAGGAAGTGCTCACCAGCGCCGGCATCGGCGAAGCCGTCGTGACCGTCATGAACGAGCGGGGCGCGCCGACGCCGGTGGCCCTGACCCGTATGTGCGCACCGCAATCGACCATCGGCCCCTCGCCCGCGGAGAGCGTCGACAGCCTCGTCCGGAATTCGCCGCTGCTGGCGGTCTACGGTCCGGCCGTGGACAGCCGCTCCGCGTACGAAAAACTGAGCGGAATACCGGCCTCCGCCGCCGTCACGGGAAGTACGACGACGGCGGAGCCGGCTCCGGCCGACGCCTCCCAAACCGGCGCTGCCGGTTCCGGCCCGGCAGGTTCCGGCCCGGCAGGTTCCGGCCCTGCCGGTCCCGCGGGCGCCCGCCAGCCCACGCCGGCCGAGATCGATGCCGAGGCCCGCAGGATCGAAGAAGACATCCTCGGCCGGCCCTCAAGCCGCCCGGCGCCATACCCGCAGTCCGCCCCGCCGGCCCCGCTCCCCCAGCCCGCTCCCCCCGGCCCGACGGCCGGTCCCGCCGAGTCCGCTCGAGGTTCGCGAGGCCGCTCCGGTTCGCCGCGGCAGGCAGAGCCTCGCCAGGCACCGGAGAAAGAAGAGACGGCCGACATGATCAAGGACGTCGCCATGCAGGCCGCAACCGTACTCGGCCGTGAACTCATGCGCGGCCTCTTCGGCACCCGCCGGCGCCGCCGCTGACGGTGCCGGTCCGCCCAGAGCCCGCAACCGCCGTCGCACCCGGTTCCGTGGCGGAATTCCCGCCGCACCGCCGACCCCGCCACCGCTGTCACGCCCGTGCCCCGGCGGAATTCCCGCCGCACCGCCGACCCCGCCACCGCTGTCACGCCCGTTCCCCGGCGGAACTCCTGCCGCACCGCCGACCCCGCCACCGCTGTCACGCCCGTTCCCCGGCGGAACTCCTGCCGCACCGCCGACCCCGCCACCGCTGTCACGCCCGTTCCCCGGCGGGACATCCAGCGCACCGCCGCCCCCGCCACCGCCGTCGTAATGTACCTCACACGCGCCAAGGCTTCCTTCAGCCCAACAGGTAACGTAAGAGGGTGGGAAATTCGACGGTCCTCCGGACGGCAGCTGCTTGGCTGCTCTGCCTCATGCTCGCTGTAGCCGCCGCCGTCGTGACGATTGTCATTGTGAATGCCAAGGTTTACAGCCCGCAGCACCAGGTCCACGCGTACTTCGACGCGCTCAAGGACGGTGACGGCGCCAAGGCGCTCGGGCTGCTCCGCGCCAAGGTTCCGGACGCGAATGCCGCGCTGCTCGACGGCGCGCCACTGAAGCAGTCCGTCGCGGATATCAGCGACCTCGAAGTCGGCGACCCCGTGCACATGGACGGCGACCGCGTCGAGGTGCCGGCGAGCTACACGATTGAGGGGACGCCCCACACCACGTCGTTCGAACTGGAGAAGTCCGGCACGAGCTGGCTGTTCTTCGACCGATGGCGGTTCGTTCCGACGGAGCTGCCCACGGTCGAGGTCGGCGTGGTCAACGAAAACGAGGCATCGCTGAACGGCACGCGCGTTTCCCTGCCCGAGGGCAAGAACAAGTTCGCCGTCTTCTACCCCGGCTCGTTCGAGGCGCACTTCACGAGCGAGTTCTTTGCTGCGCCCGCGGAGGAGTCGGTGCTGACGGATCCCGAGCAGGAGGGCGAGGCCCGGCTGTCGCTGGAGACCAAGGCGACCAAGAAGCTGGTCGACGAGGTGGACAAGCAGGTTCGCGGGTTCCTGGACGGATGCGCAGAGCAGGCCGTGCTGCAGCCGGCAGGCTGCCCCTTCAGCGCGTCGATGGACCGGGTCCAGGATGACAGCATCGACTGGGAGGTCACCAAGTATCCCAAGGTGGCTATCAATCCCAGCAACGGCACATGGGTCATGGAGCCCCTGACCGGTACGGCCGAGCTCGACGTTGTTGAGATCGATCTGTTTACGGGAGCCGCGGAGCCGCAGAAGCTGGAGGAAGAGTTCAACTTCACGGGCAGCCTCTCCGTCAATGACGGCAACGTGACTCTGACACCCGTCGTCGAATACTGAGACGCAGCCGTCCGGACACCTTTGCGTCCAGCCATTCGGCAGGGTGAGGAATCAGCGCTGTGACCACGAAGGTCGTTCCATGGGCAAATATTCAAGCGGGCTGCAATAACGTACCTGCGATAGCGTGCCGAAGTGCCTCAGCTATCGAAGTGCCTCGGCAACTAGGGGGGGCAGCTTATCTGGGCACCTCCACCGCCTCAGGACCGCCAGGCGGAAACGGTACCTCGATCTGCAGGGGGGCGTCTTTGCCGAACGCACCTCGGCCGGGACCTCGCCTGAGCGGGGACCTCACCTGTGTGGGGACCGGCACTGAGAAGTTCAACGGCGGTGCCTCAGGCCGGGCTCAGCTGCGGCTCGGGAACCCTCCAAGTCCTTGACGCCGTCACACACCTCCCGCGCGCTTAGAAGGGTGGTGGTGTGGTGTCGTTGAAGGGGTCTGGTGGCGGGGGCGGGGGTGGTGTGATGCCGTGGCTGATCCAGGAGCCGTCGTGGTAGCTGGTGTAGGTTTGCCCGGTTCTGGTTTGGTGGCGGATGATGCCGTGGGGCTGTTGGGTGGTGTGCCAGCCGTCGTTGTGTTTGGCCAGGTGGTCGGGTTTGCAGCGCAGGACGAGGTTATCGAGCTCGGTTTTGCCGCCGTGTTCCCACGCCTGGGTGTGGTCGAGTTCGCAGTGCTTCCAGTGCGTGCGGCAGCCGAGCCCGCGGCAGGTTTCATCGCGTAGCCGGACTTCGCGTTTGAGCCATTCGGGCGGGTGGCGCATTTCGCGGGCCACGATGACCGCCTGGTCGTGTTCGTCGGTGATGACGGGCAGCCAGGATTTCGCCAGGCCGGCCAGCCGGCGGGCCATGCCGGGCGGGATCGGCCCGTACCCGGCCAGCTCGCCCGCCTCGTCCCCGCCGGCCGCGGTGGCCAGCGGAATCGTCACCGCCACGAACGCCTTCACGTTCCCGCCACCCCACATCTCACCGACACTGCGTTCCACCGCCGCTGCGGCGGCCCCGTCGGCCGTGCCGGCGGTACCGCTGGTGGCGGACCCGGTCCCGGCGGCCGCCGGACCGTAGAGCCCGCCCTGCCCGGCCGCGGCAGCACCGGCCGACGCCGGCCCGAAAGCCTGGCTCCCGCCATTGACGGCAGAGCCGGCCGCCGGCCCGAAAGCCGTACCGGCGGCTTGGGCAGCAGCTTCAGCAGGGGCTCCGGGGCTGCCTTCACCGTGGCTGCTGTCACCGGTACGCGCGGTTGCGGCGGTGGCCGGGGGTTGGAGGCAGAGGTCGGTGAAGACGTCGGCGCGCAGCTGGGCCAGGGTGCGGGTTTCGCCGTCGAGGGTTTTGAGGTGTTTCGCGTGCTCCTGCACCAGGCTATAGACACTCATCGCGGTATCCGCGCCGGTCTGCACGCTCAGTTCGGCCATCCCGTCCTCCTGCGGCCGGAACCACAGACCGCGGTGCTCCATCGCCCGGGCATGCCGCTCCTGAAGGGTCTGCGGGTGCAGCCGGTGCCGGGCCGCCCGGGCCCGGTCCTGCACGGTCTCGCGGACGACGTTCTCCGCTCCGGGCAGCACCTGCGCTTCGTAGGCGCCCAATACCGCGGCGGGCAGGTCGCGGGAGCCGCGCACGATCACGGTCGCCCGGCCCAGATCCACCCGCCCCTCACCCAACGCCGCCACCGTACCCGGGAAGTGCGCGCAGAGCTGGACCGCGTCGGCCAGTTCCGTGTGGAGGGTTTTCTGGGATTGGTGCAGGTGCGCGGCCAGTTCCCGCACCGTGCCCCGGTCATGGCCCTCCGGCCCCATCAGCGGGGACCCGGGTTCGGTGCGGCGGGAAGCGAACTCACCCAGCCCCCTGATGCGCAGCCCCTGCCAGGACGCTGTCACCTTCTCCACCGCGGCCAGGTACTCCAGCAGCACCCCGTCCGCCAGCCCCGCCGGGTCCTGCCGGGCCAGCACCACGGCCAGGTCCGCCGGCGCGGTGTCCCGCCAGGCCTGGAACCACTCCACCGGCCCGTGCTCCACCAGCGCCGGCGGCTTCGGCTTCGCCGCTTCCCTCGCCTGCTCCCGCTTCAACCGCTGCGCCGGAGACAACGCCCAATCCGGTACCCCATCCCCGCCCCCATCCGCCGGCGGCCCGAAGACAGTCTCGGGATCAGCGGAAACCGGCTCCACCGGACAGGAACCGCCCGGCGCAGGAGCTGGCCCTGCTACGACCCCGGCTTCACCTGACTCGGCAGGCCGGACATCACAGGCCGCGGCGGAATCCGCCGCCGCACCATCCTGTGCATCGGCAGCAGCGGGCCCAGCCGGCGCATCCTCCGGCGCTGGAACAACAGCCATCTCCGGATCCGCGGGAGTCGGAGTGGGGGTGGAGGCAGAGGCGGCCTCCTCGGCAGCGGCCGGTCCGGAATACAGGAGCTCGGGAGCCACGACAACAGGGTCCGCGGGAGGCGCGGAGAAGTGCATGACGCCCAGTCCCCTGCGCGCACGCGGACCGCGAAGACCCGCAGCCGGACCGGGCTGCGCGCACTCCCGCATCAGCCGGCCGCACTCCTCAACAAGCACCCGATAGAGCCGATACTCAAGCAGGGTTAGTCCACCGCCGGGCAGGAACGAAACGTCCTGCCACGCCGCAGCGCCTTCCTCCTTGAACTCCATGACCCCACGCTACAAGCCGCCACTGACACTATTCGAAGCACCATTATCCGAAGCCCATTCGGGATGTGGGCAACCCCGCCAACGCGCACAAAACCGCCCCTCCACAGCCGCGTGACAGCGAGGAGGACGAAGCAAAGGGATGCGGAGACAGCGACCAACGGAATGGCTGCGGCCCAACGACGGGCGGCCCGTCCGGAGTTGAACTGCTCCCCAGAAGTTGGACTGAACAATTCAGTTCCGACTACTGGGGAGCAGTTTTATGTATGCAAGCAGTTCGGCGGGCCGCCCTGTGCAGTTTTTACGTTGGGTCTAGTCGAGGCCGCGGAGGTCCAGGGTCAGCTCGCCGGAGCCGCTGCCGAGGACGACGGGGATGCCCCAGTCCTGCTGGTACAGGTGGCAGGCGGCGTGGTCCGGGATCTCGCCGCCGGGCTCGCCGTCGCAGGCGGCGGCGCGGGCGGTGATGTGCAGGACGCCTTCGGGGACGTCGGGCGAGAGCACCAGTTCGCGCACCAAACCAACGGAGGTGCCGCCGCCTGAGACCAGCAGGTTCTCCGGCGAGGCGGAGATTTTCAGCTGGGTGGGATCGCCCCACCGGTCATCGAGCTTCTGTCCCTTGGGCGCCGCGAACCGGACGGTGAGGGCCAGCGGGCCCGCTGAGACCTCGGTTTTGGGCCGCTGCGTCTGGGAGGCGCCTTCGTCGACTGTCAGGGCGTCCTTGGGGATCGGAATGCGGACGAGCTGATGCTTGTTCGCCTCGACCACGATCAACAGCGGTTCGCCGCCGCCGGCCACGCCGGAGGCGTCGACCAGGACGTCGGAGGGTTCGGACAGGCCGCGGGTCAGGGTGGAGACGGTGCGGGTGGCCGGGTCGTAGCGGCGGACGGCTCCGTTGTAGGTGTCGGCCACGGCCACCGAGCCGTCGGGCAGTACGGTCACGCCGAGCGGGTGCTGGAGGCGTGCCTGCGCGGCGTCTCCGTCGCGGAAGCCGAAGTCGAACAGTCCGGCGCCGATCGCCGTCGTCACCTGGACGTGCCCCGCCTCGGGGAAGGACAGCACGCGCAGCGCCGACGTTTCCGAATCCGCGATCCAGATGCTGCCGTTCGCGTCCTCGGCCAGGCCGGACGACTGCGCAAACCAGGAGGCGTTGGCCTCGCCGTCCTGCAGTCCTTCGAGGCCGGTTCCGGCCAGCACGGCCAGTTCGCCGCTGACGGGGTCGAAGGAGAAGATCTGGTGCACGCCGGCCATCGCCACTACGACCTTGCCCAGCGCCGAGGACCACAGCACGTCCCAGGGCGAGCTGAGCGAGACCTTCAGCGGCTCGTTGCCCAGGTGGGATGCCGTCGCCAGCGCTTCGGCCAGCTCCTCGCCCAGGTCTTCGCCCGCACCGGCTTCATCCGCCACGGAGCCCGGACCGGCTTCCGCCAGAGCCGCCGCTGCACGCTGGTTTTCCGCGTCGAGCAGCCGCTGCACGCCGTTGCCGGCCACCGTCACCACGGCGCCGGTCGCCAGGGTGAGTCCCCGCAACCGGTGGTTCACGGAGTCGGCGATAACGACGTCGTACCCCGCCTTGGCGCGGACGTCTTCCGGCAGCAGGGCCAGTCCCTGGGGCTCGTTGAAGCCGGACTCGTCCGCCGCGCCGTCCTGCCAGCCCTTCCGGCCGGAGCCGAAGGTGTTGAGGACGGTGGCCAGGTCCGGTGCCAGCTCCACGATGCGGTGATGGCCGGTGTCGGCGACGAGGAAGGTTTCCCCGGCGCTGCCCACGCCGTCGGGCAGGGTGATGACCTTGCCCGGGAAGCGCAGGTCCCCCGCCGTGGACTCGGCCGGCACGTAGGGGCCGTCGCCGCGGTGCAGCGTGCCCTTGGCTTCGTGCTCAGCGATCAGCTCCTCGACCAGGGATCCGATGCCGCCGGCATGGCCCTCGCCGGACAGGTGCGCCACGATGTAGCCCTCGGGATCGATGACCACCAGCGTCGGCCAGGCCCGCGCGGTGTAGGCCTGCCAGGTGTCCAGCTCCGGATCGTCCAGCACGGGGTGGTGGATCTCGTAGCGCTCCACGGCGGCGGCCAGCGCCACCGGATCCGCCTCGTGCTCGAACTTCGGCGAGTGGACGCCGACGGTGACCAGGACGTCCTTGTACTTCTCCTCCAGCGGACGCAGCTCGTCCAGCACGTGGAGGCAGTTGATGCAGCAGAAGGTCCAGAAGTCGAGCAGCACGATCTTGCCGCGCAGGTCCTCGAGGCCGAGCTGCTTGCCTCCGGTGTTAAGCCAGTTGCGGCCGATCAGTTCGGAAGCCCGCACCCGGTAGTTGCTGCGGATGGCGGCCTCGGCTGCCTCGGTCATGGGTCAATCTCCTTGGTTCCGGCTGGAATCTGCTGGCGCCTGGTCCTCGGACCGGGCTGTAGCCTGTTGGCGCATGGACCGCTCAAGGCGCGCGTCCCGTTCCGCCAATCTGGCAAACATATCGTTATAAGCCGCGAGGTCCGCATCGTTATTCCTGTCGGCCGCCCGATCTTTACGCTTTGTTTCCCGGGCGTCGGAGCGGGACCACATCAGGGCAACGCCGACGGCGACCGCAAGGGTGGGTATTTCGCCGATCCCCCACATGATGGCACCGCCCAGCTGCTGGTCTTCCATCGCGGAGGCGCCCCAGTCGCGGCCCATGCTGCCAAACCAGGAGGCCTGGATCAGCGACGTGGAACTGGTCAGGGCCACGCCGAAGAACGCGTGGAAGGCCATGGTGGCGAACAGCAGCACCAGCCGCATCGGATACGGCGCCCGTCGCGGCAGCGGATCCTCGCCGATCATGGTGAGGATGAACAGGTAGCCGGTGAGCAGGAAGTGCAAGTTCATCAGCTCGTGGCCCACGTGCTCGTGCAGCGCGAAGCCGAACAGCGGCGTGTAGTAGAAGATGATGATCGATCCGGCGAAGTTGGCCGCGGCGAACAGCGGGTTCGTGATCACCGCCGAATACTTCGAGTGCACCGCCCAGAGGATCCACTCGCGCAGGCCGCGGCTGCCGTCCCCGCGCGGCGTCAGTGCCTTCAGGGCCAGGGTGACCGGGGAACCGAGCACCAGGAACAACGGCACCACCATGGTGAGGGCCATGTGGTCGAGCATGTGGGCGCTGAAGAGCACCATGCCGTAGACGGCCGGAGCACCGGACGTCACGTAGGTCAGGGCGAGCAGCCCCACAATCCAGCAGGCGCCGCGGGCCAGCGGCCACTTGTCGCCGCGGCGGCGCACCCGCACCATGCCGACCAGGTAGGCGATGCCGGCGATCAGCGCGAAAGCGACCCACAACCAGTCCCAGCGCCACTGCGTGACCCATGCGGAGCCGGCCAGTTCCGGCGGGAGCTGGTAGCCGGTGAGGATGCGGGCCGGAGAGGCGTCGGTGGGCAGCTCCTCCGGGGTCGGCGGTGCCGTGCGTGCCAGCGCGACGGCGACGCCGGAGACCGCGCCCATGATCAGCAGCTCGACGGCCACCAGCTGCCACAGCACGCGGGCGGCGGACTTGGAGGACAGCTGCGGGATGACCCACTGGCGGTGCATGAAGCCGATGGCGCCGAGCAGCAGCGTGGCCAGCGCCTTGACCACCACCAGCGCGCCGTAGTCGGAGGCGACCTGGTCCAGCGAGGTGATCCGGATGCCGGCATTGATCAGGCCGGAGAAGAACACCAGGCCGAAGCTCACCAGGGCCAGCGCGGAATAGCGCTGCAGCACCTTGGCGACGGTCTCCTTGGTGCCGAGGGTCCGGGAGACGAAACCGAGCGCGATGAGTCCACCCACCCAGAGGCAGACGCCGAGCAGGTGCAGGCCGATGGAGTTCACCGCCCCGTAGTGGTCATCGCCCCCGGCGGAGTGGCCGATGAGGGCCATCGGCAGCAGCCCGCCCACGGTGGCCAGGGCCAGCGTGAAGCCCAGGGCGCTGAGCGAACGGACCCCGAAGGTCAGGGTGGCGGTGATGGCGGCGACGATCGTGATCGACAGCCAGGCCTGTCCGGTCCCGATGCCCGTCATGAAACCGACCAGTGCCGATGTGAAGGCCTGGCTGCCGTTCAGGGGCATGCCGGCGACGTCGGAGAAGGTCAGGACCAGCACCGCCACCGCGGACAGCGTCCAGACGATCGCGGCGACGGAGGCCAGCGCCATGGTCCGCGCGAACGCCGGATGTTCCGGGCCGTCGTCCTCGCTATCAGCCTTGCGCGAGGGCCGCAGCCGTTTGGGCAGGATCCCGACGGCGAACACCAGCGCGCCGATCACGGCGGCAATGGAAAGATTGTGGACGGCCTTCGCGACCGGCAGCCCCCAGCGCGTCAGCGCGCCCGGATCGGAGAGCTGGCGGGTGGCGGCGGCACCGGAGAAGATCAGCGCGCCCACCAATCCGAGTACGACGGCGGCGGCGCCAGCCAGGAGCCACGCCTTGCCTATTCCTTCGGCAGAGATAGCGGCCCCCGGTCCCGGGGTGGGCCGCGGTGAAGACTGCTGTACTGATGGTGCTGGCACGCTATCCATTCTCTACCCCCAGTAGAAATTCGGCGAATCCGAAGCACCACGCTAGGCGGCAAGGCTTGGGTTAAGCTGCAAAGCCGCCGCCGGTCATCCGGCGGCGGCTTTGCAGAAGTCAGCGGTGGTTACTTCTTGGAGACGGCGGCCTTCAGCTTCGAACCGGCGGTCAGCTTGACGCTGTGGCCGGCAGCGATCTGGATGGTCTCACCGGTCTGCGGGTTGCGGCCGGTACGGGCAGCACGGTCGGTGCGCTCGACTGCGAGCCAGCCCGGGATGGTGATCTTTTCGCCCTTGGCAACGGAAGTCGCGAAGATGTCGAAAACGGCATCCAGGACGCCGTTGACAGCAGTCTGGCTCGTGCCGGCCTTTTCGGCGACAGCTGCGACCAGTTCACTTCGGTTGATAGCCAATTTATGTCCTCCTGGACTTCGTCGGTTTGTCCGAGCTTCACACGGGCGTGCAAAGCTTCTTCGCGAAAACTTACCAGCTTGCCCGCGCGAAACCGGCAAATTCCGCGTGATCTGGGCGATTTTTCCGGTATTTCGGGCGATTTTGCCGGTTTGGCAGGACGGGCCACTCCCCGGACACGCAAAAGGCGGCAGCCCCGAGGGGCTGCCGCCTTTGAGTCAGCTGTCAGGCCGGCAGAGCGCGAAAGGCTCTTACCAGCTGGACTTCTTGATGCCGGGCAGTTCGCCGGCGTGCGCCATGTTGCGGAAGCGAACGCGGGAGATGCCGAACTTCTGGAACGTACCGCGGGGGCGGCCGTCGATCTGGTCGCGGTTGCGGAGGCGGACCGGAGAAGCGTTGCGGGGCAGCTTCTGCAGGCCCACGCGGGCGGCCTCGCGGGCCTCGTCCGACGCGTTCTCGTCAACCAGGATCTTCTTCAGTTCGAGGCGCTTTTCAGCGTAGCGCTCGACAATGACCTTGCGCTGCTCGTTGCGAGCAATCTTTGACTTCTTAGCCATGTCTTAGCGCTCCTCTCGGAATTCGACGTGCTTGCGGATCTTCGGGTCGTACTTCTTCAGGACCAGGCGGTCCGGGTCGTTACGACGGTTCTTACGGGTCACGTAAGTGAAGCCGGTGCCAGCAGTGGACTTGAGCTTAATGATCGGACGTACGTCCTTGTCCTTTGCCACTAGAGCTTCACACCCTTCGCAAGGAGCTCGGTGACGACAGCGTCGATGCCGCGGACGTCAATGGTCTTGATGCCACGCGCGGAAACCTGCAGCGTGACGTTGCGGCGCAGGGACGGAACCCAGTAGCGCTTCTTCTGAATGTTCGGATCGAACCGGCGCTTGTTGCGGCGGTGCGAGTGCGAAATGCTGTGGCCAAAGCCGGGCTTGGCTCCGGTCACCTGGCAGTGTGCTGCCATTGATCTCTCCTCCAGTTTTAGTAAATATTGACGGACCTGCACAGATGCAGCTGTATTGCCTAATCTGCGTGTAAGAGCGCCCGTCACCAGTTTTGACACCGTTATTACTGCGACTTTCCGGAGGTTGACCAGGCGGGGTGAGATCCAGCCGAAGTTCCTCGCCGCGGGGAAGACGGTGAAGTCCAGGCGCTGCTTGATGCTGATTCCCGAAGGAACCGACCCAGCAACAGCCTTAAATTCTAGGTAAACGCGGCAATTCACGCAACTTGGTCCGCTCCAGTCGAAGATCGGCGGGACGGCTGCGGTTGCGTGACTCAACGCCTTCCCAGTTTAGGGTCCGACGGCGGTGCCGCCAAACCGTGCCAGGGGCGGTTTCGGGCCGGGAAGGTTGCGCAGCAGGTCGGCCAAGGCTCGCGCAGCAGGTCGGCCGGGGCCCGCGGATCGGGTCGGCCGGGACGGCCGCTCAGCTGTTCAGCCGTGGCTCGCGCAGCACCCAGCTGGCGGGCTCCAGCAAGTGCACGATCTTCTTTCCGATCCGCTCCAGATCGGCCACGTCGCGGCGGTCCAACCCGTTGAAGACCACCTTCCGCACGGACTCCACGTGCGCGGGCGCCGCCTCCTCGATGGTCTTGAAACCCTGCTCGGTCAGGGTTGCCATGGTCACGCGGGCATCCTGCTTGCACTGGCTGCGGGTGACCCAGTCGCGCTGCTCCAGCTTCTTGACCACGTGGGACAGCCGGGACAGGGACGAGTATGTCCGGGACGCCAGTTCGCTCATTGGCAGCGTCCGGTCCTCGGCTTCGGACAGCATGGCCAGGACGGTGTAGTCAAAGAGTGTGACCTTGGCTTCCTGCTGCAGGACACCATCAAGGTTCCCCGGCAGGAGGGTGGTTACGGCGAGCAGTGCGAGCCAGGCCTGGCGTTCTTCGGGATCGAGCCAACGTGCGGAAGTCATGCATCCATTTTGCCATAGAACTTGAGCCTTCAACTTTCAAACGCCGCAAGTATTTGGTGTCGCACTCACCACGGTGCGGGCAGAAGACCAAGTTGGGAAAGTGCCCTCGATGGGAGCGGTGGGCGCCCGGCCCTAGCTCGATAGATCGGCAGCGGCCCGGGCGCGCCCGGGTGGGGCGGGGGGGCCCCCCGCCCCTCGCGCCCCCGCGCCGCCCGGGCCGGCCCCGGGTTGGGGCGCGGGGCCCGGGCCGCCGTCGTACGCCGCATCCGAAAGCTAACTGCGTGCTCCGGCTGTCTCCGGCTCTGGAGCAGGTGACCGGCCGCCGTCGTACGCCGCATCCGAAAGCTAACTGCGGGCTCCGGCTGTCTCCGGCTCGCGGACCTCCGGTATTTCGACGCCGGCGGGCA
Organism: Arthrobacter sp. USHLN218; assembly: GCF_037144715.1. Taxonomy (NCBI): domain Bacteria; kingdom Bacillati; phylum Actinomycetota; class Actinomycetes; order Micrococcales; family Micrococcaceae; genus Arthrobacter; species Arthrobacter sp. USHLN218. The sequence goes on along the minus strand of NZ_JBBCYT010000005.1, from coordinate 107,765 downwards.
GCGTCACCGGGTCGGCGGACGGCGATGCGGTGGAATGACCGGCGGGCACGAGGTCCAGCGGCATGTCGCCGATATTCAGGAGCGGGTTGCCGTCCTGCCCCGCGACCAGCTCGCGGGCCTCTGCCTGGGTATCGACCGATGGCAAGGCTCCGGGCAGCGGGCGCTTGGCGCTCTCCGGCATGCGCCAGATGGCGAGCAGGCCCAGCACGGACATCAGCGTCAGGTAGTAGGCCGGCATCAGGTCATCGCCGGTGGCCTCGATCAGCGCCTGGGTGATCAGCGGCGTCGTGCCGCCGAAGATCGCCACGGCGAAGTTGTATGCGATACCCATGGACCCGTAGCGTCCGGCCGTCGGGAACAGGGCCGGGAGTGCCGAGGCCAGGTTGCCGACGTAGAAGGAGGTGGCGGCGCCCAGGATGGCGAGGCCGACGAAGGTCGCGATGATGTTGCCCATGCCGATCAGGAGGAACGCGGGAATACCCAGCACGATGGTGATCAGCGAGCCGACCATGAGTACGGGCCGGCGCCCGATCCGGTCCGACAGCCGGCCGGTCATCGGGATCGCTGCCGCCAGCAGGATCAGCACGGGGATGGTGAGCAGCGTGCCCTGGAAGGCGTCGTAGCCCATGGTTTCCTGGAGATACGTGGGCATGTAGGAAGTCAGCGCATAGCCGACCGTGTTGGCCGCGGCGACGAGCAGCATCGCCATCACGATGGTGCGCCAGAATCGCGCGATGATCTGGCGGTAGGTCATCGGCCCCTCGACGGCTGCCGCCTTGGCCTTATCCTCCTGGGCGTCCTGGGCCGCCTGGAAGGCCGGCGACTCTTCGATCCGCATCCGGAAGTACAGGCCGACCAGGCCCAGCGGGCCGGCGAGCAGGAACGGCAGGCGCCAGCCCCACTCGAGCATGGTTTCGTCACCCAGGGTTACCTGCAGCACGGACACCACGGCGGCGCCGAGGGCAAAGCCGAGATAGCTGCCGGTATCCAGGATGCTGGCCAGGAAGCCGCGGCGCTTGTCCGGCGCGTATTCGCTGACAAAGGTGGTGGCCCCGGCGTATTCACCGCCGGTGGAGAAGCCCTGGACCAGGCGGCAGAGGACCAGCAGCACGGTGGCCCAGCCGCCGATGGCCGCGTAGGTCGGGAGCAGGCCTATGGCGAAGGTGGAGGCGGCCATCATGATCATGGTGAGGGCCAGGGTGCGCTGGCGGCCGACGCGGTCGCCGAGGCGGCCGAACAGCAGTCCGCCAATGGGGCGGGCCAGGAAGCTGACCGCGAAGACCGCGAGGCTGCCGATCAGGCCTTCGCCCTCCGCGCCGCCGGCGAAGAAGAGCTGGCCCATCGTGACCGCGAGGTAGCCGTAGATGCCGAAGTCGAACCATTCCATGCCGTTTCCGACGACGGTGCCGCCGACGGCCTTGCGCAGCATCGGCTTCTCGACAACGTTGACGTCGTCAACGCGCAGGCGCCGTTTCCGGAAGCGCAGGGCGGACTTGCCGACGGGCCGCGCGGCACGTCCGGTGCCGTGCGCGCCGGACGACGAATCCGGCTGCGCGGCGGCAGAATCGTGGTGGACGTCTTTCGGCATTTGGGCCTTCTCTCAGAGGTCATTTGCACGGGACTTTCCCTGTCCAGGACCGCTGACGGCTCCGGACAAGCCCAGTACTTTACCGATATTGACGTGTCCGTCACAGTTCGGGAGCCGGAATCGGCGGCCTGAATAGGGCCTAAAGTCCTGTCTCCGGATGCCTCCGGACCCGCGGCTGCGACGGCCCGGCGAGGGTCCGTTTACCCCTGACATTCCGCGGCGGATCCACAAGTTGCGGACGCATGAAAAAGTCCCGGATCGAACCGCGGTCCGGAATAAGTTTTGTTGTATGCGTCACACCAGGCCGGCGAGGGGCAGATTCAGGGCCGAAACCGGACCGCGGGAACGCCCTCGGGCGACCCCGCCCCGGGCATTTGAGCTGCGCCGGGGAGCGGGGATCAGACCACTCCCGCGGCCCCCAGCCAAGTGCCGATCAGGTAGGTGGCCACCAGCGCCAGCAGGCCGCCGAGCACCACCCGGACCACCGCCGGCATGATGCGCGCCCCGCCGAGGTAGGCGCCCAGTCCGCCCGTGCCGGCCAGTGCCAGCAGCGTCGCCACGAAGGCGATCGGAACACGCAGCCCCTCAGGCGGCAGGAGGATGGCCAGGGCCGGCAGCGCCGCACCGGCGATGAACGCCACGAAAGAGGCGAAAGCGGCGTGCCAGGGGCTGACCACCTCGTGCCGGTCGATGCCCAGCTCCGCCTCCAGGTGCGCCCCGAGCGCGTCATGTTCGGTCAGTTCCTTGGCGACCTGCTGCGCGGTGGCGGAGCTGACGCCCTTGGCCTCGTAGATCGCGGCCAGTTCGGCGAGTTCCTCCTCGGGCATGGTCTCCAGTTCCCACGTCTCCTTGGCGATCAGCGCCTTCTGGCTGTCGCTGGAGCTGGAAACCGAGACATATTCGCCCAGGGCCATGGAAATGGCGCCGCCGATGACCGCGGCCAGCGTGGCCGTGAGCAGGGTGCCGATGTCGGTGGTCGCACCGGCCACGCCCACCACGATGGCGGCCACGGACACAATGCCGTCATTGGCACCCAGCACGCCGGCCCGGAGCCAGTTGAGCCTGGTCGCGATGCCGCCGCCGTGCGGCTCGTCGTCGTGCTGGCCACTGGCCGTCGCGGAGGAATCAGGTTGGCTGCCCATGGTTCCTAGCGAACCACCATTCCGGGGCCGCTTCCAGCGAGGAAAGCCAAGCCTCAGCGCGGCCTGGCCCCGGGCCGGGGCCTCAGCTGCGCGGCGTGAGCGAGGTCAGCTCGGGGTACTTCGGCCGGAGGCTGTCGCCGGAGGAAACCCCGCGCAGCCGGCGGCCCAGCCAGGGGCCGAGGTGCTCGCGGGCCCAGCGCGCGTTGGCGGCCAGCGATTCCCGCCGGGACAGCGTGGCCAGCGCCGGCAGTTCCGGCAGCTCGATCAGGTCGTCATGCTGCAGCACCTCGAGCACGCGCTTGGCCATCAGCGTGTGGCCCGCCGCGGACATATGCAGCCGGTCCTCGTCCCAGTACCGCCAGTCCTGGAATTCGCGCAGCCGCCAGTAGTCCACGATCTTCGCGCCGCGCCGGTCGGCGATCTCGCGGACCCACTCGTTGTAAATCGCCGTGCGGCCGCGGGTCTTCCCGAAAACGGCCGATCCGGCGGAATCGAAGCCGGTGAAGAGCACCACGTCCGCGCCGGATTCCACCAGCCGGGCCACGCCGTCGTCGTACATTCCCATCAGCGCGTCAATGTCCACGCTGGGCCTCAGGATGTCGTTGCCGCCGGCGTAGAGCGTCACGAGGGTCGGCCGCAGCGCCAGCGCGGGCTCGAGCTGCTCCTCGATGACCTGGCGCAGCTTCCGGCCGCGGATCGCCAGGTTGGCGTAGCCCCAGTCGGCGTCGGCGAGCATCAGCTGCTCGGCCACGCGGTCCGCCCAGCCGCGGACGCCGTTGGGCAGCTTCGGATCCCGGTCGCCGACGCCTTCGGTGAAGGAATCCCCCAGGGCAACATAACGGTGCGTAAAAGTCACCATCACAGGCTAATGGACGACGGCGGTCCCCGCCTCCGCCGGTCAGCTGGCGTTGCGCGGGGCGTACATCAGCACGGCCACGCCGACGAGCGCGATGCCGGCGCCGAGGTAGTCCCAGCGGTCCGGCCGGAAGCCGTCCACGACCATGCCCCAGGCCAGCGAGCCGGCGATGAAGACCCCGCCGTAGCCGGCCAGCACGCGGCCGAAGTTGGCATCCGGCTGCAGCGCGGCGATGAAGCCGTACGCTCCCAGCGCCATGACGCCGAGGCCGGCGAACCACCAGCCGCGGTCTTCCCGCACCGTCTGCCAGATCAGCCAGGCCCCGCCGATCTCGGCCAGCGCGGCAAGGGCAAACAGGAGGGCGGATTTGGCCAGGGTCATGGCTCCATTCTCGTCCGCGGCACGCGAAGTGCGGGCCCGGCGGCGGCCCGGCGGCTCAGAGCTCGGCCTTGCCCCGGCGCCAGTAGCCCATGAAGGCCACCTGCTTGCGGTCGATTCCGACGTCGCGGACCAGGTAGCGGCGCAGTTCGCGGATCACGGCCGCCTCGCCGGCGATCCAGGCGTAGAACGGGCGGGTGGAGCCGGTGGTGGTTTCCCACAGGATGACCTGGTCGATGTCGACGTCCTCCGGCTCCGTCCCGCGTTCGGGGGTCAGGCCTGCGGCGGGAACGGCGACGGCGGTGCGGACCGCGGCATCCAGCAGCTCGCCGTGCGGCCGGGTGCCCCGGGCCAGCCAGCTGACCTGCACGCCCGCCGGGTGGACCAGGGGCTGGAAATCGGTGGCGGCCGGGACCTCAAGGATGGCATGGCCGCTCATGTCCGCCGGCATCGCCTCCAGGATGGCCGCGATGGCCGGCGCCGCCGTTTCGTCCCCGGCCAGCAATACGTGCGAGGCCAGGCCGGGCCGCCACTCGATCCCGCCGTAGGCCTTGGCGGTGGGGCAGGTTGCGGCCTCGAGGTTCGGGCCGATGATCGTGACCCGGTCCCCCGGAACCGCGGCGCTGGCCCAGACGGACGCCGGCCCGCCGTTGCCGTCCGCGTCGAAGTGCATCACGAAATCCACGTCCAGCTCGGGCCGGTCGCCGCCGCGCAGCTCGCGGACCGTGTAGGTGCGCATGGAGCCTCGGACGCTTTCGTCCAGCGAGAGCCAGTGCTGGTACCACCCGCCCGTGAGTTCCCGCGCCCCGCTGACGCCCCCGGGCACCCCGAACTCAGGCAGCGGAACCGTTGCGCCGCCGTCGTCCGTGGCCGGGATGACCACCTTGATCCGCAGGTCGAGGGTGGGACCGCCCACGCCGAACTGGCGCAGCCCCTCCCCCGCGAACGTCACGCGGCGGAAACTCGGCGAAAGCGCGCGCACCGCGGCGACCTCGACGTCGAAGGCCAGCACCGGGGTAACGGCGGCGGTTTCGGTGGCAACAGCGGTCATGATGTGCTCCGTTCGATTTGGCTGTGGTGGCGGCCGACGGGGATGACCATCGGCGTGCCGGACACGGGGTCCGGCATGACGTGCGATTCGAGGCCGAAGACCTCGGCGACCAGGGGCCCGGTCACGACGTCGGCGGGCGCGCCCTGGGCGACGACGGCTCCGGCCTTCATGGCGATCAGGTGGTCGGCGTAGCGGGCGGCCAGGTTCAGGTCGTGCAGCACGATCGCGACCGTGGTCCCGCGCCGCCGGTTGAGGTCGGTGACCAGGTCCAGCACCTCGATCTGGTGGGTCACGTCGAGGAAGGTGGTCGGCTCATCGAGCAGCAGGATGTCCGTCTCCTGCGCGAGCGCCATGGCGATCCACGCGCGCTGCCGCTGTCCGCCGGAAAGCTCGTCGACGTCCCGGCCGGCGAGCTCAAGGGTGTCGGTGGCCGCCATCGCGGTGTTGACGGCGTCCTCGTCGCGGGCGTTCCACTGGCGGAACCAGCCCTGGTGCGGGTAGCGGCCGCGGCCCACCAGCTCCGCCACGGTCAGGCCGTCCGGCGCGACCGGGGTCTGCGGCAGCAGCCCGAGCACCTTGGCCACGTCGCGGGTGGACTGGGCGTGGATGTCCTTCCCGTCCAGGAGCACGGACCCGCCGGCGGGCTTGAGCAGCCGGGCCAGCCCGCGCAGCAGCGTCGACTTGCCGCAGGCGTTGGCGCCGACGATGATCGTGACCTTCCCGGCCGGCAGCGCCACGCTCAGGTCCCGCACCACGGTGCGCCGGTCGTAGGCGAGGGTGAGGTCGCGGGCTTGCAGGGTACGCATTTAGCCTCCTCGGCCGACGCGGTTGGTGGTGACCAGCAGCCAGAGCAGGAACGGCGCTCCCAGCGCACCGGTCACCACTCCGACCGGCAGCGACGTGCCGTCGGTCAGGTACAGGGGGAACAGGTTGGCGCCGGTGAAGTCCGCTGCGAGCACGATGACCGCGCCGACCAGCGCGGAGACCGCCAGCGAGCCGGCCCCGCGCAGCAACCGGCGCGCGATCGGTCCGGACAGGAACGCCACGAACGCCACCGGGCCCGCGGCGGCGGTTGCGACGGCGGCCAGCAGCACCGCGGTCACCACCAGGCCCAGCCGTGAGGGGGCCACGCGCACGCCCAGCCCGGCCGCGGCGTCGTCGCCCATTTCCAGTCCGCGCAGGCTGCGGGCCAGCAGCGCCGTGGCGGGCAGCAGCAGCGCCAGGCTCGCCGCGAGGATGAGCACGCGGTCCCAGTTGCTGGAGTTGAGCGAGCCGTTCAGCCAGACCAGCGCGTCCTGGGCCGTGCGGATGTCGGTGCGGGTCATCAGGTAGCTGACCAGCGCCTGCATCATCGCGGCGAAGCCGATGCCCACCAGCACCAGCCGCGCCCCGGCCGCGGAGTGCCCGGAGCGCCCGGAGCGCCGGTAGGACAGCAGGTAGATCAGCAGCGCGATTCCCAGGGCCCCGAGCATCGCCGACGCGGACACGGCCAGGCCGGTGGCCCCGAAGACCACGATCGCCGCGACGGCGGACGCGCTCGCCCCGTAGCTGATGCCGATGATGTCCGGGCTGGCCAGCGGGTTGCGCAGCATCGTCTGGAAGATCGAGCCGGCGATGCCGAACGCGATCCCGATCAGCGTGCCGATCACCGCCCGCGGCAGCTTGCTCTCCATCACGATGAAGCTCGCGCCGGGAATCCGCTCCCCCGCCAGCAGCCTGACGAAGTCCGGAATCGTCACCGTGTAGGTGCCCAGGAGGACGTTGACCAGGAAGAGGACGACGACGGCGCCCGCGAGGGCGGCGCACACGAGGCGCCGGCGGTGCCGGGCCCGGTGGCGGGGCATGCTGGCGACGGCGGGCGTCGAGGGCACGGTCCGGCCGGGCAGGGCGCCCGCGGGGGCGCTCACAGCCCGGCCGTCTTCCGCCGCCGGACAATCCAGATGAACACCGGCGCGCCGATGACCGCGGTCATGATCCCGGCCTGGATCTCGCCGGGCAGCGCGACGAGGCGGCCGACGATGTCCGCGCCGAGCAGCAGCACCGGCGCGAGCAGCAGCGCGTACGGCAGGATCCACCGGTAGTCGGGGCCCGTGAACGAGCGCACCAGGTGCGGGATGACCAGCCCGACGAAGGCGATGGGGCCGGCCAGCGCGGTGGCCGCGCCGCAGAGCACCACGACGCCGAGCGCGGTGAAGGCCCGGCTGAGCCCGACCCGCTGGCCCAGCCCGCGGGCCACGTCGTCGCCGAGCGCGAAGTTATTGAGGAGCCGGCCGGTGAACAAGGTCAGCAGCAATCCGGCGCCGATGAAGGGCAGCACGGCCCCGATCGCGTCCCAGCCGCGGCCGCCCACGCTGCCGATCTGCCAGAACCGGAAGGCGTCCAGCGTGTCCTGGCTGCTGACCAGCACGCCGTTCATCAGCGAACTCAGCCCGGCGGTCAGCGCCGCCCCGGCCAGCGCCAGCTTGATCGGCGTCGCGCCTTCCCTGCCGATGCTGGCGACACCGTAGACGACGGCTGCGGCGAGCGCCGCCCCCGCAAACGCGAACCAGATGTACCCGGTCAGCTCCGCCACACCGAAGAGGTAGATTCCGGTGACCACGGCCAGCGCGGCGCCGGCATTGACGCCCAGGATGCCCGGGTCCGCCAGCGGATTGCGCGCCACCCCCTGCATCGCCGTACCCGCCACTCCCAGCGCGGCACCGACGAGCAGCCCGGTGACCGTCCGCGGGATGCGGGAATGCACCACGGCATGGTCGCCGTTGGCCGGATCGAAGTTCGTCAGCGCCTGGACCAGGGTCTCAAAAGGAATCTGCCGCGCCCCGAACGCCAGCGACGCCAGGCACACCAGCGCCAGCATCCCGAGGGCCAGCACCAACCCGGAAACCATGCGCCCGGTCCCGGCCTTTTCCCGGGACGCCGGGGGACTGGAAGACGGCAACAGCCCTGACTCGTCGCCGCGTGCCGCAACCGGGTAATCAGCGTCCGGGGTACCGTCGGCGGACGGGCGCAGCACAGCACGGACGGGTAGACGCGCCTCTGCTCCCACATTCACCTCCGGACTGGCCCAACAAGCTTAAGTAAGGCTAGCCTACGGTGATACTGATTACGAAACGATTTACTGCCCTAATGTCCCCAGCCGGCACGAAGACCCCAGCCGATCCATTGGATCCAGCCTGCCGCCGTCTCCGGGTCCTGGCCGGCAACCGGCACCCAGTAGCGCGCCGCATCTTTCCTGACTGGCCTGGCATCGGACAGGCCCATTCGCCCGAAGTTCGCGCCCCCGGCGTCGGGCACTCAGCGCCTGGTCTCGTACCTGGCCAGGACTACGCCGTCGGGGAATGTCCGGGTCTCCACCAGGGCCAGGTTCACCCAGTTGTCCAGGGCCGTAAAGAACGGCGTACCGCCGCCCACCAACACCGGCGCGGTGGCCAGCACGTACTCGTCGATCAGCCCGGCCCGCATGGCAGCTGCGGCGAGTGTGGCGCCGCCGATGTCCATGGGCCCGCCGTCCTCGGCCTTGAGCCGGGTGATCTCGGCGACCGCGTCACCGGCGACCAGGCGCGCGTTCCAGTCGACCGTGTTGATCGTCGAGGAGAACACCACCTTGGGCATGTCCTGCCACCGGCGGGCGAACTCTATCTCCGCCGGTGTCACGCCGGGCTGCTGGTCGGCGGTCGGCCAGTGCGAGCTCATCGTCTCCCAGAGTTTGCGCCCGTACAACGCCAGGTCCGTCGCACCCACCCGGTCGGACCACCACTGGAACAGCTCGTCGGACGGCACGCTCCAGCCGAGGTCGTCGCCGGGCGCGGCGACGTAGCCATCCAGGCTCACGTTCATACCGTAGATCAGTTTCCGCATGGCGCCAGCCTCCCACGAGCCGACGTTCGCCGTACAGACCGGCACTGCGCGGAAACCATCATCGGCCAGGCCACACAGCGGCCCGTGAATGAAGGCCGCCGGAACCGCGGCAGCCGTGACCCCGGCATAATCGGTCTATGCGCGCTCCCATTGTCCTGCTCCACGGCTGGGCGTGCCCGGCAAGCTACTGGAACCCGGTGGCCGGGGTGCTCCGGGAGGCCGGGCGCCAGGTCCTGAACCTCGACCTGCCTGGCTACGGGGCGCCGCTCGAGCCGGACTTCGAGTGGACGGTGGAGAACGTTGCGGCCATGTTCGCGCTCGAACTCTCCGCCCGCTCGCCCGTCCACTGGGTGGGGCATTCGCTCGGCGGCAGCATCGCCGTCACCATCGCGGCGCGCTACCCGCGGACGACGGCGTCACTCACCCTGGTGGGCATGGTGCCGGTGGCGCCGTCCGCGGCGGCGGAGGAAAAGCTGCGCCGACTCTTCGGCGGGCCGGGAGCGCCTGATGAAGATGCAGCCGAGGAAATGCTTGCGGCATGGTTCCGCGGGGGCGAAGAACCACTGGACGAGGACCGCGAGAGGTTCCTGGCCCCCTTCAGGCTGCCGCCCGCCGTCGTACGCCAAAGCATGGAGGCCGGGATCACCGGTGCCGCCGAGGACGTGCCCGGATTGGTCACGGCCCCGACGCTCGTGGTGACGGGAACGCGGGACGGCACACGAACCCCTGACGCGGTGAAGGAGTTCCTGCTCGGGCACCCCGATTGGCAGCACGAACTGGTCACGGATGCCGGGCACATGGTGCATTGGGAACACCCAAAGGCCTGCGCGGCGGCCGTCCTGCGGCATATCAGGATGGCCGAAGGCCAGATGCCACCGGAGCTCGGGGCGGCGCGGGACTGAAGGCTGCGGGCGGTGAGCTGCCACGACTGCCGGACAGCCGGTCGGCAGCGGCTGCCCGGCAAGCGGTCGGCTACGGTTTCCGGGCGGCGTGGGTTTCTTTCTGCACCACGGGCATGATCTCGGTGGCGAGCAGTTCGATCGACTTGGCGGTCTCGGCGAAGGGCAGGCCGCCGAGGCCGACCTGGGCCATGTAGCGGTCGTGGCCGAAGGTCTCGTACTGCACCATGAGCTTGTCGATGATCTCCTGGGGGCTGCCGGCGAGCAGGCCGCCGCCGGGTCCGGCCCAGGCGTCGAATGTCTCGCGCGGGAAGTGTCCCGCGGGGCGGGGCATGTTCTGCTCGAAGTAGGCGCGGTAATACGGGTAGAAGGTGTCGCGGGCCTGCTGCGACGTGGGGGCGGCAAAGAAGTGGCCGCCCGTCCCGATGGGCAGGGCCTGCGGATCATGCCCATGCGCTGCTGCGGTCTGGCGGTAGTACTCGACATGCCGGGCGAAGTGCTGCGGCCCGGAGAGCAGCGCGATATAGAGGGGCAGGCCGAGGCGGCCGGCCCGCTCGAAGGACGCGGGCGTGCCGCCGACACCGACCCAAACGGGCAGCCTCTCCTGCAGCGGGCGAGGGGCGATGTCCATCCCGTCGATACTGTGGTGGCAGGTCCCGCGCCAGGTGAGCTGCTCCTGCTCGCGGGCGGCCAGCAGGAGCTGCAGCTTCTCCTCGAAGAGGCCGTCATAGTCGGACAGGTCGTAGCCGAACAGCGGGTAGGACTCGGTGAAGGCGCCGCGGCCGGCGATGATCTCCGCGCGGCCGTCCGAGATGAGGTCCAAGGTGGCGAACTGCTCGAACAGGCGCACCGGGTCCTGGGTGGAGAGGACCGTGACGGCGGTGGCCAGGCGAAGGTTCGTCGTCTCCCGCGCGATCGCGGCCAGGACGACCTCCGGAGCGGAGATGGCGAAGTCCTTGCGGTGGTGCTCCCCCAGCCCGATGAAGCCGATGCCGGCCTGGTCCGCGAGCTTGGCCAGTTCGATCAGCTCCTTTAGCCGCCGGTGCGGGGAAAGCGCCTCGCCGGTGGTGACGTTCCGGGTCAGCTCGCCGAAGGTAAAGATGCCGAAGTCCACTGATCTGCTCCTTATTGAAGATGGTCATCGAAGATTGCCGCTAATACTTGAAGCTTCATCCAATCCCGATTATTCCTCCCGAAAGGACCTACCCGGGAGTAACATTGGATGACAGCTAAAAGGTTCTGCCGGACCTGGGCAGGAACCTGGAGTCAAAGGGGACTGCCATGAGCACTGGAACCGATCGTCACGTGGCCGCCGGCGGAGGGGCGAACGTCAGCGAGCGCGAAGCCCGGGAGGTCGCCGAACAGGCGCGCGAATCCGAGTGGCGGCGGCCCAGCTTTGCCAAGAACCTGTACCTGGGGCGCTTCGACCTGGGGCTGATCCATCCGCATCCGGTGCCCTCCGCGGACGCGGAGGCCGCGGGCGAATCCTTCCTGGTCAGGCTCGAGGAATATGCGCGCACCATGGACGGGGCGCGGATCGAACGTGAGAGCCTCATTCCGGACGAGTACCTGGCGGGGCTGGCCCGGCTCGGCGCCTTCGGCATGAAGATTCCCGCGGAATACGGCGGCCTGGGACTATCGCTGCTGCATTACGGACGGGCTCTGATGCTGCTCGGCTCGGTCCACCCCAGCCTGGGGGCGCTGCTCTCGGCGCATCAGTCCATCGGCGTGCCGGAACCGGTCAAGGTTTTCGGCACCGAGGCGCAGAAGCGGCAGTTCCTCCCCCGCTGTGCGGCCGGCGCCGTTTCGGCATTCCTCCTCACGGAGCCCGATGTCGGTTCCGACCCGGCGCGCCTCGGCACCACCGCGGTGCCTGCGGACGACGGCGCAGCCTACCTGCTCAACGGCACCAAGCTCTGGACGACCAACGGCGTCATCGCCGAACTCGCCGTGATCATGGCCAAGGTCCCGCCGCACAACGGCGGCCCCGGCGGCATCACCGCGTTTGTGGTGGAGGCCGATTCGCCGGGCATCACGGTGGAGAACCGCAACGCGTTCATGGGGCTGCGCGGCATCGAGAACGGACTGACCAGGTTCGACAACGTGCGCGTGCCGGCGGAAAACCGGCTGGGCAAGGAAGGCCAGGGCCTGAAGATCGCGCTGACCACGCTCAACACCGGCCGGCTGTCCATCCCCGCCCTCTGCGCGGCGTCCGGGAAATGGTCGCTGAAGATCGCGCGCGAATGGTCCGCCGCCCGGGTGCAGTGGGGCCGGCCGATCGGCAAGCATGAGGCGGTGAGCCAGAAGATCTCCTTCATTGCGGCGACGGCGTTCGCGCTGGAGGCGGTCTTCGAGCTGTCCGCGTCGATGGCGGATGTGGGGGCCCGGGACATCAGGATCGAGGCGGCCCTGGCCAAACTCTGGTCCAGCGAGATGGCGTGCCGCATCGCCGATGAGCTCGTCCAGCTCCGCGGCGGCCGCGGTTATGAGACGGCGGCCTCGCTGGCGGCGCGCGGCGAACGCGCCGTCCCGGCCGAACAGCAGCTGCGCGACCTGCGGATCAACCGCATTTTCGAGGGCTCCAGCGAGATCATGCGCCTGCTGATCGCACGGGAAGCCGTCGATGCCCACCTGGCCGCCGCCGGGGAACTGGCCTCCGCCGAGGCCGACCTCGCGGCGAAGGCCAAGGCCGCGATGGGCGCGAGCGGCTTCTATGCGCGCTGGCTGCCCGGCCTGTTCGCCGGCGAGGGCATGAACCCGACCGCCTACCGGGACTTCGGCGAGCTGGCCGGCCATCTCCGCTTTGTCGAACGCAGCAGCCGCAAGCTGGCCCGGCACACCTTCGCGGGCATGGGCCGATGGCAGGCCCGGCTGGAGCACCACCAGGTCTTCCTCGGCCGGATCGTGGACATCGGGGCCGAGCTCTTCGCCATGGCCGCCTGCTGCAGCCGCGCCCAGCTGCTGCTGTCCCAGCACCCGGAGCACGGCAAGGCGGCCTACCAGCTGGCGGATACGTTCTGCCTGCAGTCCCGCGAGCGCGTGCGGACGCTGTTCGCGGACCTGTGGCGCAATTCCGACGCGGCGGACAACCGGCTGGCGGACCGGGTCCTCGGCGGGAACTACACCTGGCTGGAAAGCGGCGTGCTCGATCCGTCCGAGGGTACCGGGCCGTGGATCGCGGAGCCGGCCGAGGGCGCCCCCGCGAGGGAGGACCTGCACCGCCGCTACCGCTAGCCGCGCCCTCCCCTGCCGATACAGTGGACCCAGGCCCCCGCCGTCGTCGTAAAGGAGTTCCGCATGGGCAGGCACTGGGACCGGCTCGATGAGAGCCTGCGCCCGCAGGTGCAGGCCAGCACCGAGGAGTTCGCGCGCGTGCGCCCGGAGCTCGAGAAGGTCACGCGGGAGATGCAGTCGACCATCCGGGACGTGTTCAGGGACGCGGAACCCGCGCCGCTGTTTGTCGCCGCCCGAACCAAGAGCCTTGAGTCCTTCCGCGACAAGGCTTCCCGGACCATGCCCGCGCAGGAGCCGGGCCACCCGCCGGTGCTGGAGTTCCCGGATCCGCTGCGGCAGCTCAACGACCTGGTCGGCGTGCGCGTGATCGTCAGCCTGCCGCACGAAATCCGCGAGGCCGCGCACCTGCTCAAGCGCCAGCGCAGCGAGTTCGACTGCCGCAGCGACCGCGAGAAGGACATCGGCTACATCGAGTCCGGCACCTACGGCTACTCCAGCCGGCACCTGATCATGCGGACCATCCAGAACGACGTGGTCAAGGAGTACCAGCGCGTGCTCGGGGAGCCGGCCAAGCCGAACGGCAGCTACATCTTCGAGGTCCAGATCCGCACGATCCTGGCGCACGCGTGGTCCGAGATCGAGCACGGCATCCGGTTCAAAGCGGCGGATCCGCGCGCCTGGAGCCCGTACTTCGACCGCCAGTTCATTGCGACGGCGGCGATGCTGGAATCCGTGGAGACCGTCTTCTCCGAGCTGCACGAGCGCTACGAGGCGGTGACCGGCTACTGGGACGAGGACGGCGAGGGGGACGCGCCGCTGACGCCCAACCGGATCCGCGAGGTGTGGCAGACCCTGCTGCCGCACGTGGACCGGAAGGCGGACGACGACTGGGGCTGGGCGGCCGAGCTGCTCGCCGCCCACGGGCTGCGCCGGACGATCGAACTGGCGGGGCTGCTCGAGGCCGACGCGATCACCAAGGTCCGCCGGGCGCTGGAGCACCGCTACTCCCCCGGGCCGGACCGGCTCCTGGACGACGTCTTGCTGTGGCGCTTCGGCAAGCGGCACATCGAGCTCACCGCCGGGGAGGACAACCATCGGCGCGAGAGCCTGCTCCGGCGGCACCGGCAGATGGAGGCGTACCGGCAGGCCCACGAGGGCGATGCCTGAGGCGCGGGGTGCTGCGCAGGATTCCGCCCCTGCGCCTTAGCCCTTGCGGCGGCGAAGCCAGGCGCCGGGCTTGCCGGTGGCGATCAGCATGGCCGCCGCTGTCAGGGCAATCCCGGCGAGGGTCAGCGGCCCCACCGTGCTACCCGCCGAGGGCCACGCGATGTCCAGCACGACCGAACCGACCAGCTGGCCGCAGATCACCGTAAGGCTGGTCAGCAGGACGCCGGTGCTGGCCACGCTGATCGTTGCGCTGGCGAGGACCAGCGCCCCGAGCGGGCCGCCGAGGTACAGCCACCACGGGCCGCCCGCCAGCACCGCCCGGCCGCTCAGCGCGGCCTGCGCCGCCCACAGGACCAGCAGCACGGCAGTCCCGGCGGCGAAATTCAGGAACGTGGAGATGACAGGGCTGCCGTGCACCGTCCCCATCTGGCCGAGCATGCCCTGCTGCACACTCTGCAGCAGCCCGGAGAACAGCGGGATCAGCATGAGCAGGACCAGCCGAGCGCCCTCCGGCCCGGGGCCGGCGGGTCCGTCGGCCGCGAAGTGCGCGCTCGCGGCGACCACCGCGGCGGCGAAGGCCAGGACCGCCCCCGCCACCCGGGCGCCGCTGACGCCGATCTTGCGGCCCGGCCCCAGCCCCATCCGGTCGACGGCGAGGCTCGAGACCATCTGGCCCGTGACGATCGCAATGGTGAACAGGGACAGTCCAATCGGGCCGACCGTGGCGGCCTGGGCGAAAATGTAGAACGCGCCGATCGTGCCGGCCACAAGCCACCAGCGCGGATACTCGCGGCGCTTCAGGACCGCCGGGACCGCGCCAAGCCGGGCCCGCGCGGCCGGTCGCAGCAGCGCAAAGGCCAGCACCGCGATCAGCCCGGCAGCAAAGCTCACCAGCGCCGCACCCAGCCGGTCCTGCAGTGCGATCCCGAGCTCGCTGGTCACCCGGCTCTGCACGGCCAACCCGGACCCGCCCAGCAGCGCCAGCCCCAACGCCAGCGGCGCCGGCAGCCGGATGCCCTCGCGCGCGGGCTTGGCTCGGGGACGCTCGGATCGCACGAGCCCAACGCTACCCGCCGCCGAAGCAAACCGTCCCCGCCAAGCCGCGGTCCGCCGTCGTCCGCCCGCTCTTGACCTTGACCTTGACCTTGACCTTGACGCAGCGTCAACCTCCATAGTGGAACCCATGACAACACGACCGGACACGGGGACCGCCGAGTGGTCCATCCAGGAGGTGGCCAAGGCGGCCGGCACCACCAGCCGGACGCTGCGGCATTACCAGGACGCCGGGCTGCTGGCGCCGAGCAGGATCGGGCACAACGGGTACCGCTATTACGACGGCGGCTGCCTCCTTCGGCTGCAGCGGATCCTTCTGCTGCGCGGGCTGGGGCTGGGGCTGCCCGGGATTGCCGCCGTGCTCGCGGGCAGCACGGACACGGCCGAGGCGCTGCGCGGACACCTGGACCTGCTGCTGCAGGAACGGGACCGCCTCGAGCGGCAGATCGAATCCGTCCGGACGACGATCAGGAAGACAGAGAGGGGCGAGGAGCTCATGGCCGAGGAAATGTTCAATGGGTTCGACCACACGCAGTACAAGGAAGAGGTCGAGCAGCGCTGGGGCAAGGACGCCTATGCCAAGGGCGACCGCTGGTGGCGCGGCCTGACCGAGGCGGAGCGGTCGGCCTGGCAGGAGCGGAGCCGGCGCCTGCTGCAGGACTGGGTAGCCGCGGCCGATGCAGGTGCGGCGCCCGACAGCGAGGAGGCGCAGGAGCTGGCGCGGCGGCAGTTCGAATGGCTGGCCGGAGCGAACGGCGGGCAGGACGTGTCCTACGGCTACTTCACCGGGCTCGGCGGGATGTACGTGGCGGACCCGCGCTTCGGCGCCAACTACGGCGGCGAAGCCGGGGCCTCCTTCGTGCGCGACGCGATGCAGGTCTACGCCGACCGGCACCTGGCCTAGCTGCGCCCTGGGCGGTTCTTCAGGGGCGGCGCCGCGGGAGTTCAGCCCCGGGCGGCTACGACGTAGCGGCAGGCCTCGACGAACGGGGTCAGCAGCGCAGCGAGCTGGCCGTCCGGCGAGCCCGGCTCCTCGGGGTGCCACTGCACGGCCAGCAGCCAGCCCTCGTCCGGACGCGCCAGTTCGACGGCCTCGACCACGCCGTCCGAGGCCGTGGCAACCACGCGCAGCCGGTCGCCGAGCCGGCGGACGGCCTGGTGGTGTCCGGACTGCACGGTGATCTCGCCGGCCCCGAGCGCGTCCGCCAGCAGCGAATCGGGATGGACGGACACGGCATGCCCGGCCATCGGCGGACGCTCCTCGTGGACCTTGTGCACGGAGTCCGGCCCGAGGTCCTCGATCAGCGATCCGGCGAATGCCACGTTGATCAGCTGCAGCCCGCGGCAGATGCCGAGCACCGGCCGGCCGTTCTCCACCGCGCCGACGACCAGGTCGATCTCGGTCTCGTCCGCGGTGGCGTCCACGGCATGCACCGTCGGCTCCGCGGTGTCGCCGCCATAGCGCGACGGGTCCACGTCCCCGCCGCCCAGGATGAGCACGCCGTCGAAATCCACGGCGCTGAAGACGTGGCCGGAGGCGGAATTCACGACGACGGCGTCCGCGCCGGCCGCCTCGAGTCCCGCCACGGCATTGCGGGCCAGCCCGGCCAGCTCTTCGGAGAACCAGGCCGCATGCGACGGCGCGTCCTGGGCGTAGCTGACCGCGATCCGCGGCCGCTCTGCGCCGGTGTTCATGCCGGGTACAGCGGGTTGTGGCCGGCGGCGACCCGCTCGCCCCCGCGGACCGGTCCGGGGGCCACGCCGTCGCCGAACGGGCTGCCGCCGAGGCTCTCCCGGCCGTGCCCGCTCAGCCAGTTGGACAGGTCCGGCCCCTGCGGGATGATCTGGGTCGGGTTGATGTCCTCGTGCACCACGTAGTAGTGGGCCTTGATTTGCTCGAAGTCGATCGTGTCGCCGAAGCCGGGCGTCTGGAACAGGTCCCGCGCGTAGCCCCACAGCGCCGGCATCTCGGTGAGCTTGTTCCGGTTGCACTTGAAGTGGCCGTGATACACCGGATCGAACCGGGCGAGCGTGGTGAACAGGCGGACGTCGGCCTCGGTGATGGTGTCGCCCATCAGGTAGCGCCGCGTGCCCAGCCGCTCCTCCAGCCAGTCCATCGCCGTCCAGAGCCGGTCGTAGGCCTTGTCGTACGCTTCCTGCGAGCCCGCGAAGCCGCATCGGTAGACGCCGTTGTTGACCTCGGTGAAGACCCGCTTGTTGACCACGGCCATCTCCTCCCGCAGGTGCTCCGGGTACAGGTCCGGGGCGCCTTCGCGGTGGTACTCGGTCCATTCCGTGGCGAAGTCCAGGGTGATCTGGGGGTAGTTGTTGGTGACGACGGCGCCCGAAGCCACTTCCACGATGGCCGGCACGGTGATGCCGCGCGGGTAGTTGGGGAAGCGCTTGAAGTACGCCTCCTGCAGGCGCTCGATGCCCAGCACCGGGTCCTTGCCGCCGTCGTCGAGGTCGAAGGTCCAGCTGCGCACGTCATGCGTGGGACCGGGCAGTCCGATCGAAATGACGTCCTCGAGTCCAAGCAGCCGGCGCACGATGATGGTGCGGTTGGCCCAGGGGCAGGCACGCGCCGCCACCAGCCGGTAGCGCCCGGGTTCCACCGGCCAGCGGCCCTCGTTCGGGTTGCCCCCGCCGCGGAGGATCCGGTCCTCGATGTAGTGGGTATCCCGGTTGAACTCCTCGCCCGTGTGCACGTAGGCGCCCTTGGTGCTGAATTCGGTGGAAGCTTGGCTTTGGCTCATGCCTTCAGCCTAGCGCCCGCCGGGGACAGTCCGCCGGGATGCCCTGCTTCCAGCGAGCCAGCCCCGCCGCGCGCGCCCCCTCGGCACGGCGCAAAAGTGTGAGCTGGGTCGCTAGAGTGGGGGCGTTGGGGTCCCCGTTCGCGCCGCCGGCCCAGCCGGCACCACTCGCACCTACAAGGAGATTCTGCATGTCCACGCTAAACCAGCAGGACGGCCGCAATCCGGTCTCGGCCATGATGCGGCCCGTCAATAATCTGGTGGAACGTTTCATCCCGAGTGCCCTCGTCTTCGGCATCGTCTTGACCCTGATCGTCGCCGCCCTCGCGCTGGCCCTGACCGACGCCGGTCCGGTGGAAGTAGTGAAGGGCTGGGGCGACGGACTCTCCGGACTGCTGGCCTTCATGACCCAGATGGCGCTGGTCCTGCTGCTGGGACACACACTCGCCAACACCCGGCCGGTCCGGAGGCTGCTGGCCTTCCTCGGCGGGCTGCCGCGCGGCCAGATCCAGGCCTATGTCTTCGTGTTCGTGGTGGCGGCGGCCGCCTCGCTGATCACCTGGGGCCTCGGGCTGGTGGTTGGCGCCCTGCTCGCGAAGGAGGTGGCGGCGCAGCTTCGGGCCAAGGGCGTTCGGCTGCAC
The DNA here is from genome assembly GCF_037144715.1 of Arthrobacter sp. USHLN218. Lineage (NCBI taxonomy): Bacteria > Bacillati > Actinomycetota > Actinomycetes > Micrococcales > Micrococcaceae > Arthrobacter > Arthrobacter sp. USHLN218. The sequence continues at coordinate 89,145 of NZ_JBBCYT010000005.1, read as the reverse complement.
TTCCCCATGCTGGTGGCCGCAGGCTTCTCGGGCTTCGTGGTCTGGCACATGGGCTACTCCGGCTCCGGCCCTCTGACGGCCGCCACCGAGGGGTCCTTCATCGCCGAGCAGCTGGGCCGCACCGTGCCGATCAGCGAGACCACCTTCTCCCCGTGGAACATCGCGGCCGCGCTCGCCACCGTGGTCGCCGTCGGGCTGGCGCTGGCCGCCGTGGCTCCCCGCGGCGACGACAAAATCATTGAACTCGGGATCGATGCCCGGGACACCGGCGTCGACATCGACGAGGATGTGGTGACCCCGGCGGACCGGCTGGACGCGAGCCGCATCCTGACCACCGTCGTCGGACTGGTCCTGGTCGCCTACCTCGCGATCCACTTCGTCCAGGGCGGGTCGCTGACGCTGGACATCGTCAACTGGTCCTTCCTGGCACTGATCTTCCTGCTGGTGCGCAACCCGTTCGAACTGATGGCGCTGGTCAAGGACGCCGCATCCAACGTCGGCGACATCCTGCTGCAGTTCCCGCTCTACGCCGGCATTCTCGGCATCATGACCGCGTCCGGCCTCATCACGGTGTTCTCCGACCTCTTCGTCAGTATCTCCACCCCGCAGACCTTCGGCGTGCTGGCACTGCTCTCGGCCGGCCTGGTCAACTTCTTCGTGCCCTCAGGCGGCGGCCAGTTCGCCGTGCAGGCGCCGATCATGCTCGATGCGGCCGAGCGGCTCGGGGTGGACCCGTCCGTGCCGATCATGGCGGTGTCGTATGGCGACCAGTGGACCAACATGATCCAGCCGTTCTGGGCGCTGCCGCTGCTGGCCATCGCCGGGCTCAAGATGCGCGACATCCTCGGCTACACGACGTTCACGCTGATCGCCTCCGGGCTGGTTTTCGCAGCCACCCTGCTGATCGTCGGGGCGGGGTAGCCGGGCCGCTTCCTCGGCCGGGACCGCAATTAACGCAGGAGGGCGTCCCTCGCACCAGGTGGCGGGACGCCCTCGGCGTTGGAACGGCTTTAGCTCGCGTCGACGGCGTCCGCCCCTTCGGCCAGCATCGGCAGGAAGGTATCCAGCGCCCACGGCAAGCTCAGCGGCGAGGCCGCGGAGATGGACAGCGTCAGCGTGTTGTCGGAATCCGCCACCAAGGCACCCTTCTCGACGGCGGGAATCTGGCCGAGCAGCGGATCCTCCAGCACCTGCTGCTTGGTCTTGTCGCTGGGAACCCAGGTCACGAAGATGTCGGAGTCCAGCTCGTTGGCCTTCTCGGCAGACCATGGAAGGAAGAATTCCTCGGAGTCGCCTGTAGCCTCGGTGACCACGTCGGCCTGCTTCATTCCGATGCTGCTCAGGAACTTCGGCCGGTTGTCGTTGGCCGTGTAGACGTTCACGGCATCGCTGGCGGCGGGGTCGAGGTTGCCGTAGATGAAGGTCTTGCCGGCCAGCTGCGGGTACTCCGCGGCTTTCTCGTCGACCATGGCCTCGGTGCTGGCGATGAGCTCCTCGGCCTCGGCGCCCTTGCCCAGGGCCTTGCCGATCATCTCGGTCGAGGTCTGCCAGTCCGTGCCATACGCCGTCTTCGGATAGGCGACGACGGGCGCGATCTTGGACAGCTTGTCATAGTCCTCCTGGGTCAGGCCCGAGTAGGCCGCCAGGATGACGTCCGGTTCCGTGGCGGCGATGTCGTCGAAGGCGATGCCATCCGCTTCGGAGTACTGCTTCGGCGCCTTTTCGGACCCGGCGCCCGCGCCGAGTTCTTCCAGCTTGGCGTCCTTCCAGGGGGTGGACCCGTTCTCGTTGCCGCCCCACTCCACCTTCGGCATCCCCACAGGAACGACGCCGAGGGCCAGGGAGACGTCGTCGTTCACCCAGGAGACGGTCGCGACGCGTTCCGGTTGTTCGTCAATGACGGTTTCCCCGTAGGCATGCTTGATCGTGACGGGGAAGGCGCCGTCGGACGCGGCAGCCGTGCCGCCCTCCGATGAGCTTCCCGCGGGTCCGGTGGAGCAGGCGGTGAGGGACAGCAGGACGGCGGCGGCCGCGGCGGCTGCCCGCAATCTGGAAAGGGCCAACGGTGGCCTCCTTGGCTTGAGCGACAGGAACAAAAGTAAGGGTAGCCTACACTCAGCGCTATTAGGGAAACGTTTTGTTGCGTATTAGGTCGCCGCCGCCTGCCCGGTCGGGCAGCGGCGTCAGTCCGCGCCGATGGCCGCGGCGCCAGCCGGCACGGTGCGCGGATCCGCTGCAGCCTCCGCCTGCCGGAAGAGCAGCAGGCCCGCGGCGACTATGCAGCAGCCGGCCGCCACGAAAAACGGGGCACTCATGCTTCCCAGCCAGGTGGCGATATGTCCGACCAGGATGGCCGAAGCGGCACCGCCCAGCCAGCGCAGGAAGTTGTAGCCGGCACTGTTCACCGCCCGAAGTCCCGTTCCCGCACTCATCGCACTGCCGGTGAACAAGGTATTGAGCACGCCCGACACGAGTCCGGAGAGCACCACGCACACCACGACGACGGACTTGATGCCGGTCGCCATGGCCAGCAGGAGGACGGCATAAAGAACGACGGCGGCGATCGCACCTCCGCGCTCTCCGAGCCAGGCGGCCACCTTCGGCGCCAGGACGACCCCGGAGAAGGCAACGCAGACGCCCCAGCCGAAGAAGATGAACCCAATGGCGATGGCCCCCTCGCCCAGCACGAAGGGCGCCCACGCGATGATCGTGAAGAAGGCCGCCGTATAGAAGGCGGAGCCGATCGAGGTCAGCAGCAGGTTGCGGTTGCGCAGGGTCAGCAGCGGATCGATCAGCCGGATCGGCTGGCGGGCGGAACGGCCCTCATCCTTCCGGAGCATGACAGCGCAGAGCACGGCACCGACCGCCATCAGGACGGCCGTGCCGGCGAACGGCCCGCGCCAGGAGACATTTCCCAGCACCGCACCGAGCAGCGGCCCGACCGCCAGCCCGGCGCCCAAGGCCGCCTCGTAGAGCAGGATTGCCCCCTGCTGGCCGCCCGATGCGGCGCCGACAATGACGGTCAGGGCTGTGGCAATGAAGAACGCGTTACCCATCCCCCAGACGGCGCGCAGCCAGATCAGCGTCTGGATGTCGCCGGCCAGGGCACACAGTCCGGCGGCCACCACAATCAGGACAAGGCCGGCGATCAGCGTGCGCTTGGTGCCGAAGCGGTAGGACATCATGCCCGTGAGCAGCATCGCGACCACCTGCACGCCCAGGTAGGACCCGAAGAGCATCGTCGCCTCGGACGGGCGGGCCCCGAGGGATTCGGTGAGCACATTCAGGATGGGATCTACCAGACCGATACCCATGAACGCGATGACGGCGGCGAAAGCCGTCACCCAGACGGTCTTGGGCTGCCCGCGCAGCGCGTCGGTCAGCCTGGGGTGTGCTGCAGTTGCTGATTGGCTCATGATTCTCCTGCCCTAGGCGGGGTGGCGGCATCGAGGGCCAGCAGCCGGGCCATGGCCGGAACGGCGTCGCGCAGATGCCGCAGGTCCTCCTCGTCAAGGCCGGCCAGCAGGTCCGCAAACTGGCCGTTGCGCTCGGCCACCAGCTCTGCGATCTGGGAGCGGCCGTCATCGGTCAGGTCGACCTGCACGGCCCGCCGGTCCTGGGGGTCCGGTACGCGCCGGACCAGCCCGAGCTTCTCCAGCCGCGAGACCATGCTGGTGGCGGTAGGCATCCTCACGCCCTCCAGGGCCGCGAGCTCCCCCATCCGCAGCGGGCCCCGGTCCAGCAGCGCCGTCAGGACGGAGGACTGCGCTGCTGAAATGTCCCAACCGGGACTGCGCCGCCGGACCATCTGGTAGACGCGGCTCAGCAGCGGGCGCAGCTCCTCTGACAGCTGCATTTCCGCGCGGCCTGCCGTTTTCTTCGTTGCCATAATGATTAGAGTATCTAACTATTAGTAATACTAAGCAAATCGGGACGCGCGTGAGCCTCACGATCCGGCCGCCGCCGTCGTTGTACTGGGAGAGAATGGGACAAGCCCGCGAGCATGAACCAGGGAGCATCAGGACCATGAGCCGCACGCACACCACCATGGACACGCCGGTCGGCGAGCTGACCATCGTCGCCGAGGACGGCGCGCTGACGGCCATCTATTTCCCCTCGCACAAGCGGCTGCCGGACCCCTCGGAGTTCGGCGCGCGGACCGAGGACGGCTTCGAGGAGGCCAAGGCCCAGCTCACCGAGTACTTCGCCGGCGAGCGCCGTGTGTTTTCCCTTCCGCTGGCGCCGAAGGGCGATGCTTTCCAGCAGAAGGTCTGGGCCCTGCTGCGCGCCATCCCGTACGGACAGACGCGTTCCTATGGCCAGCTGGCCGCCGAGCTCGGGGATCCGCGCCTGGCGCAGGCCGTCGGCAACGCGAACGGGCGGAACCCGCTGTCCATCGTGGTGCCCTGCCACCGCGTGGTGGGCGCGGATGGTTCGCTCACCGGTTATGCCGGCGGCCTGGAGCGCAAGCGCTTCCTGCTGGAACTGGAGGAGCCGGACGAGGCGAAGGCCAACAGGCTTTTTTAGCACCGCGCCTCACGCAACCGCGCCCAGGAACGTCTACAGGATGTGCAGATGAAACCGTTCGAGCAGCTGGTCACGGACCACGGGGCCATGGTGCTGCGCGTCTGCCGGCTGCTGGTCGGTCCCGGCGCGGATGCCGAAGATGCCTGGTCGGAGACGTTCCTTTCCGCCTTGAAGGCCTACCCGCTCCTGCCCGTGGACGCGAACCACGAAGCGTGGCTGGTGACGATCGCACGGCGCAAGGCCATCGACCTGCTCCGGAAACGGTCCAGGACCCCGATTCCCGCCGAACACCTGCCCGAGCGGCCATCCACGCTGGGGATCCCGGGACACAGCGACGACGAACTGCGCCAGGCCGTCGCGGGCCTGCCGCTGCGCCAGCGCGAGGCCGTTGCTCTTCACTACCTTGCCGGCCTGCCTTATGCCGAGGCGGCGGAACTGACCGGCTCGTCCGCCGACGCGGTCCGGCGCGCGGCGTCGGACGGTATTGCCAAGCTGCGGGCCCGCTACCGCGTCCTCCAGAACTCTCCGGAAGGAGCCCTGCCATGACTGCCCCGTCCTCGCCCGACCTGCTGCCCGCCCGGGCGGAACGGACCGGGCCGGCACTGCCCGAGCCGCTGGAACGGCTAAGCATTTTTGAAGGTGCACTCTTGGAACAGCTGCACGGAAGGCTGGAATCCGCCGCCCGCGAAGCCGACCTGCTCGACGTCGCCTACACGACGATCGACAGCCCCCTCGGCCCCCTGCTACTGGCGGCGACGAGCCAGGGCCTGGTCCGCGTCGCCTTCGCCAACGAGGACCACGGCGCGGTCCTCGCCGCGCTGGCCGCTGCCGTGAGCCCGCGGATCCTGCACGCGCCGGAGCGGCTGGCAGAGGCAACCGGCCAGCTGGAGGAGTATTTCGCGGGGCGCCGGCGCACGTTCGACCTGCCGCTGGACCGGCGGCTGTCCAAGGGCTTCCGGCTCAGCGTCCACCGGCACCTGCCGTTGATCCCGTACGGCAGCACGGAGAGCTACGCGCAGGTGGCGGCGGCGGTCGGGAACCCCAAGGCTGTCCGGGCGGTCGGCAGCGCCTGCGCGACCAACCCGCTGCCCGTCGTCGTCCCCTGCCACCGGGTCCTGCGCTCGGACGGCTCCGCGGGCGGGTACCTCGGCGGGCCGCAGGCCAAGGCCTGGCTGCTCGGCCTGGAGGCCGCCGCGTGACCGCGCTCTTCGAAGCCGGCCCCGGCGGACCGCGCGAGGTATCCCCCGGCGCTGTGCACATTCCCGGCTGGCTCAGCCTCCAACAGCAGCGCACGCTGGTGGAAGCGTGCAGGGAGTTCGGCCGTGGCCCGGTACCGTACCGCGCCGCCAAGCTGCCCGGCGGCCACGAGATGAGTGTGCGGACCCTCTGCCTGGGCTGGCACTGGGCACCCTACAAATACACCCGGACCGCCGACGACGTGAACGGAGCCCGCGTCCTCGGCTTTCCCGGATGGCTGGCGGACTGGGGCCGCCGGGCCCTGGCGGACGCCTACGGGGATCGGCAGGAAGGGGGCTACGAACCCGACACGGCGCTGATCAACTTCTACGAAGACACCGCAAAGATGGGCATGCACCAGGACAAGGACGAGCGGGCCGGCTTCCCCGTGGTCTCGCTCAGCGTCGGCGACGACTGCCTGTTCCGCTTCGGCAACACGGAGACCAGGACGAAGCCTTACACGGACATCCGGCTGCGCTCCGGGGATCTCTTCGTCTTCGGCGGGCCGGCGCGGTTCGCGTACCACGGGGTGCCCCGGATCTACCCCGGCACCGCCGACCCGGAATGCGGGCTCACCGGAGGCCGGCTCAACCTGACCATGCGTGTCACCGGGCTGTCCTGACAGGCCGAAGGACGAGGGAGAATCAAGGACATGGAGAAAACCGTTTCCGGCGTCGTGCTCGGCGAGGACGGGCTGGCGCGGCCGGCCTGGGCTGCGACGGACCCGCTGATGCGCGAGTACTACGACACGGAGTGGGGCGTGCCGGTGCGCGGCGAACAGGGGGTCTTCGAACGGATCAGCCTCGAGGGATTCCAGGCCGGCCTGTCCTGGGCGACCATCCTGCGCAAGCGCCCGGCCTTCCGGGCCGCCTTCCACGATTTCCAGGTCGACCGGGTCGCGGCCCTCACCGAGGACGACGTCGAACGGTTGATGGAGGACGCTTCCATCGTCCGCAACCGGGCCAAGATCCGCGCCGTCATCACGAACGCCCGCGCCGCCATCGCGCTGCGCGCCGAGGGCGGCGTCAGCGACTTCGTCTGGTCGTTCCAGCCGCTCAGCACCCCGGCGCCGCGGCATATCGGCGAAATACCGACGACGTCCGAGGAGTCCGTGGCGCTGTCCAAGGCGCTGCGCAAGCGCGGGTTCGCGTTTGTCGGCCCGACGACGATGTTCGCCCTGATGGAGGCGATCGGCATGATCGACACCCACCTTGTCGACAGCCACCGCCGCGGCAGCTCGGGCCTCTGGGCCTGACCTGTCACAAAGGAGCAGCCATTCCATCGGGCGCTGGTGAGGCGTGCCACAATGAGTGGCAGATGCGCCGGGAACGGACCCGGCCTTCTCCGGCGCGGCAAAGAGGCCGTCCCGGTGACGCTGAACGTTCCGCCGTTAAGGAGAAGACGTGACCATTCTCGTTGCCTACGCCCCGCGCCCGGAAGGCCGCGCCGCCCTCGCCAAGGGCATCCAGATGGCCACCACCCAGAACGAGAAGCTCCTGGTCGTCAACGCCAGCGCCGGCGGACCGCACAAGGACCCGGCCCTGGCCGACGGCCATGACACGGACTGGGTCAAGCGCGAACTGAGGAGCTCAGGCCTGGACGCCGAGTTCAGGCAACTGGTCCGGGGCAAGGACGCCGTGGAGGAAATCCAGGAGCTGACCGAAAGCCTGCCCGCTTCCCTGCTGATCATCGGCCTGCGCAAGCGCTCGCCGGTCGGCAAGCTGATCATGGGCAGCACCGCCCAGCAGATCCTGCTGACGGTGGACTGCCCGGTGCTGGCCGTCAAAGCCCGCTAGTTGCGCCTCCCGCTCCCGTTCAGCGCCCCGTTCGACCGGCCCGCCATGCTGGCCGCCCTCGCCGCGCACGCCGTTCCCGGGCTCGAGTCGGTGGATGCGGCGGCGGGCACCTGCACCCGCCTGTACGCCTCGGCCGCGGGCCCCGTCCTCGGGACCGTGTCGCTCGGTCCTGCCGGCGGGGAGCTGGAACTGGAGACCCGGGACACTGCGGCGGCAGCCGCTGTGACGGCGGCGGTGCGCCGCTGGCTTGACCTGGACCTTGAACCGGCGGCGGTGTCCGCGGTTCTGGGGGCGGATCCGCGGATCGGGCCTTTGGTCGCGGCCCGCCCCGGACTTCGGATCCCGGGCTACGTGGACGGCTTCGAAGGGGCCGTCTGCACCGTCCTCGGCCAACAAGTCTCGCTCGCCGCGGCCCGCACCTTTGCCGGGCGGCTGGTTGCCGCGTTCGGCACCGGCCATCCCTCCGGCCTCCACGCGTTCCCCTCACCGGAGGGCCTTGCCGCCGCCGGACCGGACGCCGTCCGGGCCGCGGTGGGCCTGACCGGATCCCGCGCCAGGACCGTCCATGCCCTGGCCGAGGCCTGCGCCGCGGGGCTGGACATCTCGCCGGAGGGCGACCACCGCCTGATCCGGCACGAGCTGCTGAAACTCCCGGGGATTGGCCCGTGGACCGCCGACTACCTCGCCATGCGCGCCCTGCATGACCGCGACGCCTTCCCCGAGGGCGACCTGGTGCTCCGGCGGGCCCTCGGGCTGGAATCGGTCAAGGAGGTCCGGGCCCACGGCTCGGCCTGGTCGCCGCTGCGTGCCTACGCCGTCTTCCACCTCTGGACGGCGCATGCCTATCTGCCCTAACGGTTTCGCATCTCCCGGCAGTTCGGCAGGCGGACCGAATCAGAGACGGTAGTACGCGGCCAGCTCCGCTTCCTGTTCGGGAGAGAGACCTTGTTCGGCCTCGATGTCGAGGTCCGGCGAATCCTTGATCGTTTCGCCGTCGTACGCCACATGAACGTCGGCTCCCTCGACCCGGGCTCCGGCCATCGGCACGAAGCGGGGCTTGGTTTCCAGCAGCCCCAGTGCGACGGTAATCCAGGCGATCCGGCCCGAGCCGCGGTCGCGGTGCACCTGGCCGACCTGCCCGAGCTTGTGTCCTTCGCTGTCCCACGCGGTGGCGTCCTGCAGCTCGTGGATGTCTTCGTTCATTCGAGTGCTCCTTCAAATAGCCGCATCTTTGACCGCATCGGCGCTTCCACTAGCAAGCCTGCTTAGTAACGAACCTAGCAGCAGGTCCGGACTTGTCAACGGTTTGGCCTCAGCGCGGCACGCCCGAGCGGTTGCCGTGGCGGCGCAGGAACAGGGCGAGCACGACGCAGAGCGCGTAGCCCGCGCCGACGAAGACCCAGCCGGTATTGAAGTTGCCCGTGGATTCCAGCAGCAGGCCGGTCAGCAGCGGCCCGGTGGCGAAGCCGGCGTACATCCCCATCGAAATCACGCCGGTGGCCGCGCCGACGCGGGCGGCGGGAACAACTTTCATCACGCCGGCCATGATCACCACGTTGGTGCCAAGTATGGTCGCCCCGTGCAGGGCCACGCCCAGCCAGAGCAGCGCGGGGGCGTCGAACTCCCCCGCGCACAGCAGTGCGGCGGCCCCGAGCACCGCGCCGATCCCCAGCATGATCAGCAGCGTCGAGGCCCGCATTCCTCTGGCCATCTGCCGGCCCCAGAGGATGCGGGACGTCACGCCGACGATGCCGGAGACGCCGGCGGCGATGCCGCCCAGCAGCAGCGAAAAACCCAGTTCCCGAACCGTGAAGAGCGGCAGGTAGACGTTGGTCGCCTGCATCCCCAGGCCGGACAGCAGGGCGTACCCGGCGAAGAGCCAGACGGCGAGCGGGAATCCTTTGCCCGGCTCCGCAGCGGGTGCCGTCCGCGCGGCGGGAGATCCCGGCGTCGTTATGGGCTTTTCGTCCGGAAGGCGGCGCAACCCGTAGAACAGGAGGGCGAGTGCGACGACGGCGGCGAGCCCCGTGGCGCCCTGCCACCCGACCCAGAGTGACATCGCCGGGAAGAACAGGCCGGCAAAGAGCTGGCTGCCTTGCACCCCGGACTGCTTGACCCCGATCCAGCCGGGACGTTTGTGCGGCGCCACGTTGTTGATGATGATGCGGTTGGTGGTGGGGTTCGATATTGCCTGCGCCGGGCCCGCGAGGACGGCCGCGATCAGCAGGACCCAGTAGTCGTGGGCCAGCGCGCCGACCACCAGGGCCAGCGCGGTGCCCGCGAAGATCAGGATCAGCTGGGCGCGGTTGGAGATCCGGTCGCTGAGCCGGCCCAGCCACATGCTGGAAAGAGCGGCGCTGGCAAAAATCGCCGTCGCCAGCAGGCCGAACTGGCCCGTGGTGATGCCCAGGTCCGCGATGATCAGCGGACTCGTCGCACTCAACCCGTAGTTCAGCAGCGGGCCGACACCCATGGCGCAGGTGAGGACAAACAAGAGGGCGCCGGCGGGCTGCTTGGTCATGGTGCTGGGGATCTCCTGGTTCGCGGGGCGGGGCTGCCCCGTTATGCAGGCTACCCGCACGGGTAGCCACGGCAGGAACCGCGCCCGCCGCGGCTACCGCGTTTCGCACAGCGGCGAGGCTAGGATCAAACCGTGTCCCCACGGCGGGGACCTGTTGTTGGGGGAAGATCGCGTGGGGACTCGCTGGATGGAGCGCTCCGGCTCCAAGTCGATAGTTCGGTTCCGGCGCGCCCGGGCCGTGCTCATCCTGGTCGTCTTGTTCTGGATCTGGCTGCTCACGGGCGGGGCCGGCGGCCTCACGGCCCTGGCGGCATCGCCGAAGGCGCTGGTCCTGGCGCTCTACGCCGGCGCCGTCGTCGTACCCGTATCCGCCCTCGCCGGGCTCACGGCCGGCGCCATGATGCTGGCCGAATGGCCTCGGCGGAGCGGCCGGGCGGCAGGCGGGGCCCGGGCTTCGAAGCCGGCGCAGGCGCTGGCCTCGGCCCGCGAGACGCTGATCCGGCTGACGCTGTGGATCCGACGGGCGACGCTTGCCCGCCTATCCACGTTTGCCCGCCTGCCCGCGTTGCCGCGCATTTCCGAACTGCCCGCGTTGCCGCGCATTTCCGAACTGCCGGGGGTGAAGCTGCTCCGGATGCCTGTGCCGTCGCGCCGGCCCGCATCCCCGCGGCCAGCCCGGTCCGCCACAGACCCCACGCTCCCCAGCCGGCCGCCGGCACCGAAGGCAGTGCCCGAGCCACCCCAAGGCCCCGCCGCTCCCCGGACCAGCGTCCCGGCTCGGCCGAGCCGTGAGCCCGCCGGGATTCCCGCACCGCCGGTCAGGCTTCCGGGGCAAGCCACCCGCATCCCCTCGCCGCCCGACTGTCCGCCGGGCATCGGAACGGCCGGGAATGCCGGGAACGGTGGCAGCATCGCGTCCTGAGCCGCGTGGCCGGCAGCGCCCCCTTCCGGCAAGGGGCCTCTAAAGCCTCCCGACCCGCCGGTACCGGCAACCAAGCCCGGGGGCCGAGCGCCACGCATGCTTCGAAGGAATGCGGCACACTTCACTGGCCTGGATGGTAGGATTCACCCCTTTTTCGCGCCGAACAGGCTGTGGCGGCTCGTAAAATTGAAGTGCCCCCACTATCCGGGCCGGCACCCCTTCTTACACACTTTCCGGGAGACCCCTATGCTTCGCACCCGTCAGCGTGTGGGCCACGACATCCTGCTGGCCCGCCACGGAAACGCCATCACCAGCATGCGCCTCGACCGGCGCACCAACTCTGTCGTTGCGCTGCTGGACGACGGCCGGCTGGACCGGGCCCCGAACATGATCTCCCCCGACATGCCGCAGCCGGTGGGGATCACCGGCCTGACCGCGGACGACCGCAAGCTGCTCGGCATCATGACGGGCACCTTCGCAGGCCTGGGCGCGCTCATGGTCGGCGGGGTGCTGGCCATGGTCCAGTTCGGCCAGCAGCTCGGCCTCACCGAAGCGGCAGCGCATATCCCGCAGTCGGCCGGCTTCTGACGGCACCTGCCGCTACGGCGCCGGCATCCCGCCGTTGACGTTGAGCGTCTCCCCCATCACGTAGCTCGACTCGGAGGACGCCAGGAAGACGTACGCCGGTGCCAGCTCTGTCGGCTGCCCGGCGCGCCCGATGGGCGTCGACTTCCCGAACTCCGGCAGTTCCTCCTTGGGCTGGCCGTCGCTGACCTGCAGCGGCGTCCAGAACGGTCCCGGCGCGACCGCATTGACGCGGATTCCGCGCGGTGCCAGCTGCTGGGCCAGGCCCTTGGTGAAGTTGTTGATCGCACCCTTCGTCGCCGCGTAGTCGATCAGGGTGGGCGAGGGCATGTATGCCTGGATCGACGTCGTGTTGATGATCGAGGACCCCGGCTTGAGGTGCGCGAGCGCCGCCTTGGTGATCCAGAAGAACGCGTAGATGTTGGTCTTGAACGTCCGGTCGAACTGCTCGTCGCTCAGGTCTTCGAGCTGCTTCACGGCGATCTGCCGCCCCGCATTGTTGACGAGGATGTCCAGCCCGCCGAGCCCGTCCGCCGCGCGCTGGACCACGTCGCGGCAGGTTGCCGAGTCCGTCAGGTCGCCCGGCAGCTGCACGACCTTGCGCCCCTCCTTCTCGATGAGCTCCGCGACGACCTTGGCGTCCTCCTCCTCTTCCGGCAGGTAGGACATCGCCACGTCGGCGCCCTCGCGGGCAAAGGCAATGGCAACCGCGGCGCCGATGCCCGAGTCCGATCCCGTGATCAGCGCCTTGCGCCCCTCCAGCCGGCCGGTCCCGCGGTAGGAGTCCTCGCCGCGGTCCGTGTGCGGAACCAGCTCTTTGTCCAGCCCCGGTTCCGGCTGGTCCTGTTCGGGCGGCTCGATGCTGGGGTAGCGCTTGACGGGATCCTGGAAGGTGTACTGGTCCTGGGCCACGGGACGGCTCCAATCTGCTTCGGAATTACTAAGCTTACTTACCAGCCTAGAGGGAGCCGTCCCGCTGTCAACGCCCTGCCCGGAATCAGACCCCGACGCGCGAAAGGAGCGCCGCGGCGGCCGCTTCGACCCCGGTGGACAGCGTCGGCTCCATGGCCGGACCGAAGAACGGTGAGTGGTTGACCGGCGCCGAGCCCGCGGCCAGCGTCCCTTCGGAGTGGCCGCCGAAGAACCAGAACACCGACGGGACGCCGATGGCTTCGGCGAGCGTGCCGAAGTCCTCCGAGCCCATCAGCGGCTCCACCTCGCTCACGTTCGCCTCCCCCAGCGCTCCGCGAAGGGCCTCCGCGGCCGCGGCGGTGGCGACAGGATCGTTGTAGTTGCGCGGGAACGTGTAAAGCTCCTCGATGGTGGGTTCCGGCGCATTCGAGGCCTCGGCCTCTGCCTTGATGATGCGCCGGAGCGCGGCGAGGACCCGGCCGCGCACGTCGTCGTCGAACGTCCGGATGTTGAGCGTGAACTCCGCCGAGGCGGGAATGATGTTTTCCTTCAGTCCGCCGTGGAAGGTGCCCACGGTAACGACGGCGGCGCGCCGGGGATCGATTTCCCGGGAGACTATCGTCTGGATCCGGGTGATCATGTGCGCCCCCAGCACGATGGGATCGACGGCGTCCTGCGGCTGCGAGCCGTGGGACTGCTTCCCGTGCAGCGTCACCTTCCACGAATCGGCCTGGCTCATGGTGTGCCCGGCGACGTACTGGATGGTCCCGGCCCGGCCCGGCATCACGTGCTGGCCGAAGATCACCTCCGGCTTGGGCGCCTTGGACCACAGCCCGTCGTCCACCATGGCCCTGGCTCCGGCCGCGGTCTCCTCGCCCGGCTGGAAAATGAACACGATGGTGCCGGACCAGTGCGCCGTCGCCCCGGCGAAGAGCTCGGCGACGGTCAGCAGCGCCGCGGTATGGGTGTCGTGTCCGCAGCCGTGCATGACCGGGACCTGGGTTCCGTCCTCCAGGACGCCCGTGGCGGTACTGGCGTAGGGCAGTCCCGTGTCCTCCCGGATCGGCAAGCCGTCAGTGTCCGCCCGGAACGCCACCGTCGGCCCCTCCCCGTTGCGCAGGATGCCCACGACTCCGGTACCGCCGCAGCCGAAGGTCTCCAGCCCGCAGGCCCGGAGCCGCTCGTCGACCAGCGCGGCGGTCTCGTGCTCCTGCATGGACAGTTCGGGGTGCGCGTGGAGGTACCGGTACAGGGCATGCAGGCGGTCCTGCTGGTCGGCGGTCAGTCGGAAGGGCTGGGGCAGTGCGGGCATGAAGGGCTCTCTCTGGCGGAACGGACGGAATGCAGTCAGGCTACGACGGCGGAGGTGCGCTGGCGGGCGAACCACGCGATGAAGATCGTACCGATGACGGAAATTGCGGTGGACATCATGCTCAGCCCGGGCACCAGCGGCAGCAGGACGAACTGGACCATCAGGACCACGCCGAACGCGATCAGGGTCGGCCGCAGCTGCTTCATGGACACGATGGCCTGCACGATCACGGCGCCCATGACGGCGGGCAGGACATACAGGCGCGCCACGGCAATCAGGTCCTCGGGGATGACGCTGATCAGCCATGTGCCCAGCAGGCCGACGAAGACCAGCAGCGACGTGAGGTGGACCGCGGCGGCGCCGCAGATGGCCATCACGGCGGCAAGATCGCCGCGCTTGGTGCCGGGCTTCGCGTTGATGTTGGTCTGCGCGACCAGTGCCGAGGGCAGCAGCTTGTTGGAGATGTTGCCGATCATGAACGCCTGGTACATCGCGGCCGGGCCGAGGATCGGGAAGTAGGTCAGCGGCTCCACAAGCCAGATGACGACGAACGTGCCCGCCACCGCGGCGAAGGCGGTCCACAACTGGGACGTTGTGACATCCAGGTTGCCGAAAATGACCAAATACAGCGGGCCGGAGAGGGAGATGATGAGGCCGGCGATCATGGTCAGCCGCCCCCAGCGGGAGGTGGTGCGGTCGAATTCATCGAGGCTGGCGGTGCTGGCGGTGTCGGTCTGGGCAGTCAGCGATGTGGACATGGCGGAATCCTTTTCGGTTCTGGTGGATCAGGCGACGGGACCGAGGCCGGCACCGTGGGCGAAGTAGGCGACGGTCAGGCCGGCGAGGATCGCGAAGCCCAGGCCCCATTCGCGCAGCCAGTTCTTGCCGAGCTTCCTCGACAGGAAGACGCACAGACCCATGACGGCCGCCGCGGACAGCAGCGTCACCACATGGGCGGCGCTCTTGGGCAGTTCCGCGGTGCCCAGGGAGATGAACGCAGCCAGCAGGGCGGCCGCCGGCACCACGGTCATGATGGCCGGGTTCACCTTGGCCAGCTTGTGTCCGCCGCGCTTGAGGATCGGGGTGAAGACCAGCGTGGCCAGCATCCACATCGCACCGCCCAGGCTCATGGCAAAGAAGGCCACCGCGAAGACCTGCTGGGTGTAGGAGTCCCCGCCCAGGGAGGCACCCATCGTCGTCGCGGAGATGTTGGCCGCCCCGGTCTCGTAGGCGGCCGACCCGATCAGGCCGATCCGGACCAGCACGGCCGGGGTGCCGAACAGGGCCAGCAGCGCCACGGCCACCAGGACCACGGCCAGCGAGGGTCCGATGGCGGCGATCGCGCCGGATCGGAAGGACGTCTTGAGCTCGTCCTGCGTCATGCCGGCGGCCGGCGCGGCCTTGCGTGCGGCGCGGATGTAGATCACCGACTGGACGATGATGACCGCAAAGACGCCGAGGCCGCAGATCCAAAGGATCGGCGAGTTGGCGACGGCCAGGATGTCCGTGGAGCTGCCGTCCAGGGGCAGGGCGAGAGGTGTCATGATGCTCTTCTCTGTGCGGAGCCGCTCTGGGCCATGTACTGGAAACTGACTTACAGTCTGCAGTGACCTGCAGCACATACACGAAAATCGCTGATATTGTTCACCAGAACGGCTACTGCACGAGAAAACGATCAGGAGCGGCGAGTGGAACTGGACGAGGAAGACCTGCAGCTCATCAACGCGCTCCAGATCGGACCGCGGCTGCCGTGGACCCAGCTGGGCGAGGTACTGGACCGGCACCCCACGTCGCTGGCGGCCCGGTGGGAGCGGCTCACCTCCGCCGGCGCGGCCTGGATCAATGCCCATCCGCTGGGCGATCCGCAGCAGATGACCCTGTCCTTCCACGACGTGCAGTGCGACCCATCCCGCCGCCAGGAGGTTGCCGCCGCGGTGGCCCGGCTGCCGGATGTCTTTACCATCGAGGAGTGCCACCGGAACCGGGACATGATCCTCACGGTCATCACGCCGACCACCACCTGGCTGGCGGACTCCGTGTACCCTCAGCTGGACCGCATCCCCGGCCTCATCCGCTACCAGTCCTCTTTCTGCACCAAGCTCCATCACGGCGCGGCCGACTGGCAGCTGGGCGCACTATCCCAGGCCCAGGTGCGGAAGCTACGCGAGCTGAGCGCTCCACCGGAGCAGTACCATGGGCCGCTTCCCGCCAGCTACCGCGACATCATCCGGCAGCTCGCACGCAATGGCCGGGCCTCCGCCGCGGATATCGCCGGGGCCACGGGGCTGCATCCGGCAACGGCGCGGCGGCAGCTGCAGCGGATCCTCAACAGCCGGACCATGGCCTTCCGCTGCGAGGTGGCCCAGAGCCTGGCGGGTTATCCGATCGTCTGCCAATGGACCGGGCGGCTGCCGGCGGGCGAGCACGATGAGGCCGCCCGCGTGCTGGCCGGCTTGGGCGGCCTGCGCCTGTGCGCCTCCACCACAGGGGACACCAACTTCATGTTCATGATGTGGCTGCGCGGCCCGGCGGACATCATGGCCGCGGAGCGTTCCATCGGAGAGCTGATCCCCCGGCTGGACCTGGTCGAAAGCGTCGTCATTGCCAGGATTCCCAAGCGCGTGGGCTGGATGCTCAAGCCGGACGGAACCGCGAGCGGAGAAGTCGTGGTCCCGGGCGAGGCCTGGTAGGGCCTCGCCCGGGACAGCCGCGGGACGCCGCGCCCCTCAGCGCGGCGTCCCGACTTCAGCGCTGCGTCAGCACTCCACCACGTTGACGGCCAGGCCACCCATCGCGGTTTCCTTGTACTTGTCGCTCATGTCCTTGCCGGTCTCCCGCATGGTGACGATGACTTCGTCCAGCGAGACCCGGTGCGTGCCGTCGCCCCAGAGCGCCATCTTGGATGCATTGACGGCCTTGGCCGCGCCGATGGCGTTGCGCTCGATGCACGGCACCTGCACCAGCCCGCCGATCGGATCGCAGGTCAGGCCCAGGTTGTGTTCCATCGCGATCTCGGCCGCGTTCTCGACCTGCGCCGGCGACCCGCCGAGCACCTCGGCCAGGCCGGCCGCCGCCATCGAGGACGCGGAACCGACTTCGCCCTGGCAGCCGACCTCGGCGCCGGAAATCGATGCCTGTTCCTTGTACAGCACGCCGACGGCACCCGCCGCGAGCAGGAACTTCACGACGACGTCTTCGCGGTCCTCCCGGGTGGCCTTGTCCATGCCGGGCGCGTAGTGCGTGGCGTAGAACATGACTGCCGGGATGATGCCGGCCGCACCGTTGGTCGGGGCCGTGACCACGCGGCCGCCGGAGGCGTTCTCCTCGTTCACGGCCAGCGCGACCAGGTTGACCCATTCCTGCCAGTACTTCGGGTCCCGGTCCTTGTCTTCCTTCCGCAGCCGGTCATGCCAGTCGGGAGCACGACGGCGAACGTTCAGTCCCCCGGGCAGGGTGCCTTCACGCTTGATCGCGGAATCCTTGCACTCCTCCATGACCTGCCAGATGTGCAGCAGGCCGGAGCGGATCTCCTCTTCGGAGCGCGAGGCCTTCTCGTTGAGCATCATGATGTCGCTGATGCCCAGGCCCGTGTTGCGGCAGTGCTCCAGCAGCTCGGCCGCCGTACGGAACGGATACGGCAGCTGCTCCTTCGACTCCTCGAGCTCCTCCGCGGCGGCGTCTTCCTCGCCCTCCCGGACAATGAAGCCGCCGCCCACGGAGAAGAACGTTGCCTCGTGAAGCACATCACCGGCGTCGTTCTTTGCCTGCAGCTTCATGCCGTTGGTGTGCCGGGGCAGCACGGTCAACGGGTGCAGGACCATGTCCTCCACCTTGTACTCGATCGTGGCCCCGGCAGCACCGCTGACCTGGGAGCAGAGCTGCAGCCTGCCGGATTCCGCCATGTCTGCCAGGCGCGAATCGACCTCGTCGGGAAGGATCAGCTCCGGTTGGAAGCCTTCCAGTCCCAGCATGACCGCCGTAAAGGTGCCGTGCCCGCGGCCGGTGGCGGCGAGCGAACCGTAGAGGTCCACGCGCAGCCCGGCCACCTGGTCGAGGACTCCGGTCGAAACCAGCTCCTCGGCGAAGACGGCGGCAGCCCGCATCGGACCCACAGTGTGCGAACTGGAGGGGCCGATCCCGACAGTGAAGAGATCGAATACGCCTACAGCCATGGTGGCCTCCTAGTGCCCTTCGGTTTCCTTGGAGACCGGAGCGACGTCCGGGTACAAGGGATGTGCTTCCGCCAGCGCCTCAACGCGGGCCTTCAGGCCCGAGAGATCCGCATCCGGACCGGCGATGAGGGCCTCGGCGATGATGTCGGCGACCTCGCGGAACGCCTCCTCGCTGAACCCGCGGGTGGCCAGGGCCGGCGTGCCGATCCGCAGGCCCGAGGTCACCATCGGCGGCCGCGGGTCGAACGGGACGGCGTTGCGGTTGACGGTGATGTCGATCGCGGCGAGGAGATCCTCCGCCTGCTGCCCGTCCAGCTCGGAGTTGCGCAGGTCCACCAAAACCAGGTGCACGTCCGTGCCGCCGGTCAGGACGGTCACGCCCTTAGCCGCCACGTCCGGCTGCGACAGGCGCTCGGCGAGGGCCTTCGAACCGGCCAGCGTGCGGCGCTGGCGCTCCGCGAATTCCTCCGAGGCGGCAATCTTGAACGCCACGGCCTTGCCCGCGATCACGTGCTCGAGCGGTCCGCCCTGCTGGCCCGGGAACACTGCCGAGTTGATCTTCTTGGCGATGTCCGCCTCGTTGGTCAGGATGATGCCGCCGCGCGGACCCGCGAGGGTCTTGTGCGTGGTGGACGTGACCACGTGGGCGTGCGGGACCGGCGACGGGTGCAGACCGGTGGCGACCAGTCCGGCGAAGTGCGCCATGTCCACCATGAGGTACGCGCCGACGGAATCGGCGATCCGGCGGAACTCCGCGAAGTCCAGATGCCGCGGGTAGGCGGACCAGCCCGCGACGATCAGCTGCGGCTTGTGCTCCTGCGCCAGGCGCTCGACCTCGGCCATGTCGATCAGGTAGTCCTGCTCGGAGACGCCGTAAGCCACGACGTTGTAGAGCTTGCCGGAGAAGTTGATCTTCATGCCGTGCGTCAGGTGGCCGCCGTGCGCCAGGTTCAGGCCGAGGATGGTGTCCCCGGGCTTGATCAGCGCGTGCATGACGGAGGCGTTGGCCTGCGCGCCGGAGTGCGGCTGGACGTTGGCGAAGCCGGCTCCGAAGAGCGCCTTCACCCGGTCGATCGCCAGCTGCTCGATGACGTCCACGTATTCGCAGCCGCCGTAGTAGCGGCGGCCCGGGTAGCCCTCGGCGTACTTGTTCGTGACGACCGAGCCCTGCGCCTGCATCACGGCGACGGCGGTGTGGTTCTCCGAGGCGATCATTTCCAGGCCGCCCTGCTGGCGGCGCAGCTCGTTGTCGATCTGGGCGGCGATCTCCGGATCGAGGGCGCCCAGGTCAGCGTTCAGGCTGGCGCTGGTGACCGCGGTGAGTGCCTGCGTCATGCGACCTCACCGCCGTTGGCCGAAGCGTACTCGTCGGCGGAGAGCAGCGGGCCCTCTTCGGAGACCTCGACGGTGAAGAGCCAGCCCTCGCCGTACGGGTCGGAGTTCAGCAGGGCCGGGTCGTCGATCGCGGCCTGGTTGACCTCGACCACGGTTCCGGTCACCGGCGCGTAAAGGTCGGAGACGGACTTGGTCGACTCGACCTCGCCGCAGGTCTCCCCGGCGGTGACGGTGGAGCCGGCCTCGGGCAGGTCAACGTAGACGACGTCGCCCAGCGCGTCGGCCGCAATCTGGGAGATGCCGACCTTGACGGGGCTGGCGCCGTCGACCCACTCATGCTCGGCAGAGTAGCGAAGGCTGGACAGGACTTTGCTCATGGGTGAAACCCTTTCAAACAGAAGGAATGGAAAACGGGTGGCACCGGACGGGACCCGGCAATAAGGCTACGCGTCGGCGTTCAGCCGCGTTGCCGGATCCTGCGCCGGAAGGTGGATTTGTTACTTTTCGCGCTTGTAGAAGGGCAGGCCGACGACCTCGAAGGGCTCGGCCTTTCCACGCAGGTCGATGTCCAGCTTGGTGCCCGGCTCGGCGAACTCGGCGTCCACGTAGGCCAGGGCAACCGGGTAGCCGAGGGTCGGGCTCGGCTGGCCGGAGGTGACCTCGCCGACCGTCTCGCCGTCCTTCAGCACCGGGTAGTGGGCGCGTCCGGCGCGGCGGCCGAGGCCCTTGAGCCCAACGAGCTTGCGTGCGGAGCCCTTCTCCTTCTGGGCTTCCAGCGCCGCGCGGCCGACGAATTCGCCTTCCTTCTTCAGCGCGACAACGGGGCCGAGGCCTGCGTCGTACGGGCTGACCTCGAGGGAGAGCTCGTTGCCGTACAGAGGCATGCCGGCCTCGAGGCGGAGGGAGTCGCGGCAGGCGAGGCCGGCCGGAACCAGGCCTTGCTCCTTGCCGGCTTCCAGCAGCGCCGTCCACAGCGCGGCGGCCTGCTCGTTCGGCACGTAGATCTCGAAGCCGTCCTCGCCGGTGTAGCCGGTGCGGGCCAGCAGCAGCTTGGCCGGGGCGCCGCCCACGGTGAAGGTCACGTCCTCCGCGGCGTAGTACTTCATGTCGCTCACGACGCCGGCCTCGGCGGCCGGGACCAGCTTGTGCAGGATGTCCACCGAGTTCGGACCCTGCACGGCCACCAGGGAGGTCGCGGCCGTGGCGTTCTCCACGGTGACGTCGAAGTCCTTGGCACGCTCGGTCATCGCTTCGAAGACCGCGTCCGCGTTGCCGGCGTTCGGCACCACGAGGTAACGGTCCTCGCCGCGCCGGTAGCTGATCAGGTCGTCGATGATCCCGCCGTCCTCGTTGCAGATCAGCGAGTACTTGGCCTTGCCGACGGCGATCGCCGACAGCTTGCCCACCAGGGCGTAGTCGAGGAACTTGCCTGCGTCCGGGCCGGTGACCCACAGCTCGCCCATGTGGGAGAGGTCGAACAGCCCGGCCGTCTTGCGCACGGCGTGGTGCTCTGCCAGTTCGCTGCTGTACTTCAGCGGCATCTGCCAGCCGCCGAAGTCCGTGAAGGACGCCCCGAGCTTCTGGTGCTCTTCGTACAGTGCGGTATAGCGCTGCGTGGTGGTTTCAGCATTCATGGTCTCTACGGAACCTTCTCGTTAGTTGGCCGACTCGGCAAATTCTTCGATGGGCGGGCAGGAGCAGATCAGGTTCCGGTCTCCGCCCGCGCCGTCGATGCGGCCGACCGGAGCGAAGTACTTGTCCACCTTCAGGTTCGGCAGCGGGAACACGGCCTGCTCGCGGGAGTACTTGCGGTCCCAGTCGCTGCTGACCACGGCGGCCGCGGTGTGCGGGGACAGCCGCAGCGGGCTCTCCTCGACGCCGAAGTCACCCTTGATGACCTGCTCGATCTCGCCGCGGATGGCGATCATGGCTTCGATGAAGCGCTCGATCTCGGCCAGGTCCTCGGACTCTGTGGGTTCCACCATCAGCGTGCCTGCCACCGGGAAGGCCAGCGTCGGGGCGTGGAAGCCGTAGTCGATCAGGCGCTTGGCCACGTCCTCGGCGGTGACGCCGGACTTGGAGGTCAGCTCGCGCAGGTCCAGGATGCACTCGTGGGCGACCAGGCCCTTGTTGCCGGTGTAGAGCACCGGGAAGTGCTCGTTCAGGCGGGACGCGATGTAGTTCGCGGCCAGCAGCGCGGTCTTGGTGGCGTTGGTCAGGCCCTCGCCGCCCATCATGGCCACGTAGGCCCACGAGATCTGCAGCACGCCGGCGGAACCGTACTTCGAGGCCGAAACCGGGACGCCCTTGCCTTCGTGCTCGGCCAGCGCGGCGTTGCCGGGCAGGAACGGCACCAAGTGCTCGGCCACTGCGACCGGGCCGACGCCGGGGCCGCCGCCGCCGTGCGGGATGCAGAAGGTCTTGTGCAGGTTCAGGTGGGAGACGTCCCCGCCGAACTTGCCGGGCTGGGCCAGGCCGACCAGCGCGTTCAGGTTGGCGCCGTCGATGTAGACCTGCCCGCCTGCCGCGTGCACGGCATCGCAGACCTGGCGGACGTCGGCGTCGTACACGCCGTGCGTGGACGGGTAGGTGATCATGATGGCAGCCAGGTCGTCCTTGTGCTGCTCGATCTTGGCCTCGAGATCGGTGTGGTCGATCGTGCCGTCGGAAGCCGTCGCGACGACAACGACCTTCATGCCGGCCAGCACGGCCGAGGCGGCGTTGGTGCCGTGTGCGGAGGCCGGGATCAGGCAGATGTTGCGCTGCTCGTTGCCCTGGGACAGGTGGTACCGGCGGATGGCCAGCAGGCCGGCGTACTCGCCCTGCGAACCGGCGTTCGGCTGGATGGACACGCCGGCGTAGCCGGTGATCGCGGAGAGCCGGGCTTCCAGGTCCTCGATCAGCTCGCGCCAGCCCTGCGTCTGGTGGTCCGGGGCGAAGGGGTGGATGGTGGCGAACTCGGGCCACGTCATGGATTCCATCTCCGCCGTGGCGTTGAGCTTCATGGTGCAGGAGCCCAGCGGAATCATGGTGCGGTCCAGGGCCAGGTCGCGGTCGGAGAGGCGGCGCAGGTAGCGCAGCATCTGGGTTTCCGAACGGTGGCTGTGGAAGACCGGGTGGTTCAGGTAGGACGAGGTCCGCTGCACGGAGGCATCCAGCTCGAAGCCCAGGCCCGAGCCGGCCGCTGCGGCGATGCGCTCGGCGGCGCCGTCAACGCCGAAGGACTCGGCCACGGCAGCCAGGTGTTCCGCCGTCGTCGATTCACCGGTGGAAATGCCCACCTGGTCCCCGTCGATGGCCCGCAGGTTGATGCCCTTGGCCTCGGCCGCGGCGATGACCTCGGCGGCCCTGCCCGGCACCTTGACGGTGAGGGTGTCGAAGAACTGCTCGGCGGCCAGTTCCAGACCGGCGTCGCGCAGCACGGTGGCAAGCGTGCGGGCCTGCGCGTTGGCGCGCTGGGCGATGGCCTTCAGCCCCTCGGGACCGTGGTAGACGGCGTACATGCCGGACACGATGGCCAGCAGCGCCTGCGCGGTGCAGATGTTGGAGGTGGCCTTCTCGCGGCGGATGTGCTGCTCGCGGGTCTGCAGGGCCAGGCGGTAGGCCGGGCGTCCGGCGGAGTCCTTGGAAACGCCGACCAGGCGGCCGGGCAGCTGGCGCTCGAGGCCCTTGTGCACGGCCATGTACGCGGCGTGCGGGCCGCCGTAGAACAGCGGCACGCCGAAGCGCTGCGAATTGCCGACGGCGATGTCCGCGCCCTGCTCGCCGGGAGGCGTGATCAGGGTCAGCGCCAGCAGGTCGGCGGCGACGGTGACCATGGCGCCGCGTTCCTTCGCTTCGGCGATGACCTGCGTGTGGTCGGCCACGCGGCCGGAAACGCCCGGCTGCTGGAGCACGATGCCGGACAGGTCGCCCTCGGGCAGGCCCGCGGTCAGGTCCGCAACCTCGACCTCGAAGCCCAGCGCCTCGGCGCGGCCCTTGACGACGGCGATCGTCTGCGGCAGCAGGTCGGCGTCGAGGACGGTCTTGCCCTCGGCATGCTTCTTGTTGCCGCGGCGCATGAGCAGCACGGCCTCGGCGACCGCGGTGGCTTCGTCCAGCAGGGAGGCGTTGGCGATGGCCAGGCCGGTCAGGTCCTCGACCATGGTCTGGAAGTTCAGCAGGGCTTCGAGCCGGCCCTGGGAGATTTCCGGCTGGTACGGCGTGTAGGCGGTGTACCAGGCCGGGGATTCGACGACGTTGCGGCGGATGACCGGCGGCGTGATCGTGTCGTAGTAGCCCTGGCCGATCATCTGGACCGCCGTGACGTTCTTGGCCGCCAGCGCGCGCAGGTCGGCCAGCACCTCGGCTTCGCTGCGGGCCGCCGGCAGGTCCAGCGGGGCCTGCTGGCGGATATCGGCGGGAACTGCCGTGTCAACCAACTCGTCGAGGCTGGCGTAGCCAACCTGCTTGAGCATCGTCTCGGCGTCGCTGCTGCGCGGGCCGATATGGCGCTCGGCAAAGGGTGCGATGGTGGGTTGAACCGTCATGAAGGAACTCCGTTATTTGGGCTGGCATGCCTGGCACGCCATGTGGATCGGGTTCCTCCCCACTCTGTATTGGACCTGAGAGATTCCGCGGAACGAATCCGCTTGCACCGTCGGTGAGCCGGTTTCATGTGTCCGGCTGCTTTCCAGAGTTGCCTCTCCGCGGCGGTACAGGTGCCTGAGAGATTCCTGGGGAGGTATTGCTCCTACGGCGCCTGCTGACTAGCACCAGCAGGACTCTCCCGCCGCATGTCGAAGGCATAATTCAGTTATTGTCGATGTGAGCATCGTAACCGTTCCGGACCGGCCTTCACAAGAAGGCTGCCGCCCGGTGACGGCCCCGCTCCCTCCGGCCGCCGCGGGGTGTCCGCGGCGGCCGGCAGGGTCTGCGTGCGCAGGTTAGTGCACGTCTGCGGGGCTTTCCTGCTGCGCCTCGTGCTCGCGCAGCTGGGCACGGAACATTTCCGCGCGGGCAACGTGGACCGGGCTCCGGCGCAGGATGGCCCAGGCGACGCCGAGGATGACGAACCAGATCGGGGTCACCAGCAGCGCCATGAGGGTGTCCGGCTGCGTGGTCAGCGCCCACAGGACGAAGGCGAAGAACGCGAACACCACCCAGACCATCGCGATGCCCCCAGGCATCTTGAACTTGGACTCATTGTGCAGGTGCGGACGGCGCTTCCGGAACGCCAGGTAGCTGGCCAGGATGATCGACCAGACGAACATAAAGCAGACCGCGGAGACCGTGGTCACCATGCCGAAGGCCTCGCCGATGCTGTCGCCGGCGTAGAGAAGGACGACGCCGGAGAGCAGCAGGACGCAGGACAGGAACAGTGCGTTCTGCGGAACCTTGCGCGAGGAGAGCTTGCCAAGGACGGTCGGGGCGTCGCCTTCCTGTGCGAGGCCGAAGACCATGCGGGAGGTCGAGTAGACGCCGGAGTTGGCCGAGGACATCGCCGAGGTCAGCACCACGAGGTTGACGATCGTGGCGGCCATGCCGAGTCCCGCCAGCGAGAACATGCCGATGAAGGGGCTGTGTCCGGCCTGGAACTCGGTCCACGGGGTGACGGCCATCAGGATGATCAGGGCGCCTACGTAGAAGAGCAGCACGCGGACGGGGATGGAGTTGATGGCCTTGGGAAGGTTCTTCTCCGGGTCCTTGGCTTCCGCCGCCGTCGTTCCCACGAGTTCGATGCCCACGAAGGCGAACACCGCGATCTGGAAGCCCGCCACGAAGCCCATGAACTCCTGCGGGAAGAAGCCGCCGTGGCTCCACAGGTTGCTGAAGGACGCCGTACCGGCGGGGGTCTCGAAACCGGTAAAGATCATGACCAGGCCCGTGACGATCAGCGCCACGATGGCGACGATCTTGATCAGGGCGAACCAGAACTCGGTTTCGCCGAAGGCCTTGACGGTAGCCAGGTTCAGTATCAGCAGGACGGCCACGGTGAAGATGCCCGGGATCCAGAGCTGGATGCCCGGCACCAGTTCATTGGCGTAGCCGGCGATCGCGATAACGTCCGCGATGCCGGTGACGACCCAGCAGAACCAGTAGGTCCAGCCGGTGAAGAACCCGGCCCAGGGACCGAGGAGGTCGCCGGCGAAGTCGCTGAACGACTTGTAGTTGAGGTTGCTCAGCAGCAGCTCGCCCATCGCCCGCATGACGAAGAACAGCATGAAGCCGATGATCATGTAGACGAAGATTACGGACGGTCCCGCAGCGGAGATCGTCTTGCCCGAACCCATGAACAGGCCGGTACCGATCGCACCTCCGATGGCGATCAGCTGGATGTGCCTGTTGCTGAGCTGGCGCTCCAGATGGGGCGCCTTCTCAGTCGAGACGGCATCAGTTTTCACGTACAGCTCCTTGAATTGACAGGGTTTCGTTCCTCTTGGGCACGATGCAGGACAGCCGGATGTCAGCCGAAAGCCCAGCCCTTGTCCGCGCGGAAATAGAGGTCGGCAGTGGTCCAGTCAGGGGGCCAGGGCCGGATGGAGGGGGTGGGCGCGACTGCGCCCTGGTTGGGGGAAATTGGCGCTCTCGCTCGGGATCGCCATCTGGAACTCCATCACGTCAGGTGGCGCAGGTACGCCACGTTGATTGGGTTCCTCCCCACTCTGTATGGAACCTGAGAGATTCGGGGTGCTGCATTGCTGCATGCGCCCTTGCCCCGACGGTGAGCCGCGCTGATGCGCGGCTGCTTTCCAGAGGTGCCTCGCCGCGGCGGTACATTGGCCTGAGAGATTCCCGGGGAGGGTTTGCTCCTTCGGCGCCTGCACTGGCAGGACTCTCCCGCCGCAGATCAAAAGCTAGTGCGCCACGAGTGACGCGACTCACACCTTAGCGGTTTCCGGCCACCCGGCGCAAGCTCTATTTCCGGCCGGCCGTTCGGTCGGCCCGGCGGGACGCGGCGTCCTGCGCCGGGTGCCTGCCACGGAATCACGCTTCCCCGCGCCCGAGCATGCCCTTCACATAGGCGGCCTGGCCGCAATGTTCCAGGCAGTCATCGAGGACGCTCACCAGCCGGACGCCGAGCGTCACATGCGGGTTCCAGCGCGTGTCCACCACGCGGTCCAGGTCCTGCTCGGTCAGCCCGCGCAGGTAGTCCACGGTGGCGGCGTGGACCTCGTCGAAGTACTCCTGGAGCAGCGCGGGCGAGGCGACGCGCACCTTGTCGACCTGCCCCGAGCTGTGGCCGAAACCGGTGTCCCCGATCTCCAGCGGCAGGCCGATCTTTGCCGCCCACCCGCCCGCGGTCCACTGCTGCCCCGTTCCGGCGACGTCGGCAATGTGGTCGTCCTGCACCCGGGAGAGGTGCCAGATGAGCCAGCCGATGGAGTTGCCTCCCCCGCCCGGGCGCACGGCGAGCTGCTCCGGCTCCAGCCCTTCGAGGATGTCGTGGACGCGTTCCCGGGCGCGGCCGTAGGCGTCGATCAGCAGGTCGTTGAGTTTCATGGAGCTAGCGTACGACGACGGCGGGGAGCCGCGCGCGACGCTAGCGGCCGTCGTCGAAGGGGCCGTCCTGCGGCGGGAACAGCCTCTGACCTGGGTCGGTGGACCATCGGGATGGGTCCGTCACCGGCCGTTCCGGTTCCAGGACGTCATCGTCCCGGTCCACGGCGGGTTCCGGTTCGGAGCCCCCGGCTTCGATTGGGCCGCCTGCTTCGCCCGGGTCCCCGGCGCGGGCGGCGTCCCTGGTCCTGTCCACCAAC
Organism: Arthrobacter sp. USHLN218; assembly: GCF_037144715.1. Taxonomy (NCBI): domain Bacteria; kingdom Bacillati; phylum Actinomycetota; class Actinomycetes; order Micrococcales; family Micrococcaceae; genus Arthrobacter; species Arthrobacter sp. USHLN218. The sequence continues at coordinate 62,088 of NZ_JBBCYT010000005.1, read as the reverse complement.
GCGCGCCAGGGGCCGGTCACATGGTGTTCCGGCAGCGTCGCCTGGCGCTCCCCCGCGCTGATGGAGTAGACATAGCGGTCGGGCTGGTTGGCCTCGTCGGGCAGGTCATCCCACGGGCACGAGTCGATCAGCGGCATCCAGACATCGCGCAGCTCCGGCTGGGCGACGTCCACCGCCCACCGCGTGGTCAGTCCGGCGAACCCGCCGGTGCGCCTGACGGCGATCCTCATTCCAGTACGCCCACCTCTGTCCAGGCTGCCGTGACGGCCTTGAGTTCCTCTGATTCCTTACCGTAGCGGCTTTCCGCTGCGGCCGCAGTAGCCTCCGCGAAGGCGGTGAAGCCGCTGTCGGGGCTGAGCCGGGTGCCGGTGAGCGTGTCGTACCAGATCTGCCCCGCCCGCTCCCACGCCCTGCCGCCCAGCTGGACCGCGAGCCGGTAGAAGGCGTGGTTGGGGATGCCGGAGTTCACGTGCACGCCGCCGTTGTCTCCACGGGTATCCACATAGCCCGCCATGGTGGCCGGCTGCGGATCCTTGCCGACGACATCGTCGTCGTACGCGGTGCCCGGGGCCTTCATCGACCGCAGGGCGACGCCGCTGACCTGGTCCGTGAACAGGCCCGCTCCGATCAGCCAGTCCGCCTCCTCCGCGGTCTGGCCGAGCCGGTGCTGTTCGACCAGCGCCGCGAAGACATCGGAGACCGACTCGTTCAGCGCCCCGGGCTGGTTCCGGTATTCGAGGTTGGCGGTATGCTGCATCACCCCGTGGGTCAGTTCGTGCCCGATCACCGACAGCGACTTGGTGAAGCGGTGGAAGATTTTGCCGTCGCCGTCGCCGAACACCATCCTGGTCCCGTTCCAGAAGGCGTTGTCGTAGGCCTCGCCGTAGTGGACGGTGGCGCGCAGGATCTCGCCCGCACCGTCCAGCGAATTGCGCCCGTACGCCTGCGCGTAGAGATCGAAGGTGTAGCCCAGCCCGTCGTACGCCTCGTTGACGGCCGGGTCCTGCACTTCGGCCTCGCCCTCGGTGCGGACACGGATGCCGGGCAGCCGCTCCCGATGCTGCGCGTCGCTGATCCGCCGCGTCGGATGCAAACCCTCCCCGCCCGGCCCGGTTGACGGCAGGATCCCCGGCAGTTCCCCCGTCCGGGCGCAGGACGCGTTCCGGCGCCGCCGGATCAGCGCATCCCTGCCCAAGGCACGCTGCGCCGCCTCCGCGACGGGCGCATCTTCCAGCAGGGCCAGGCGGCGGAGCAGATAAGGCGGGACGAACGAGCAGTACATGCGGACCTCCTTGCGTCTACCCTCAGCGTAGGCTTCCGCTCCGACATTTTGCTCCACGAACAACGGCTGCTTCGACCCCCGTGCGGACACCGCCGGCCGCTACTCTTGTGGCATGCCTGAGTCTGCCGCCGCGCGCAAGCGCATGCCCATCTGGGCCGTCATCGCCGTCCTGTGCCTGGCCGGGACGACGGTGTCGCTGCAGCAGACCATGGTGGTCCCGCTCCTGCCGGCATTCCAGCAACTGCTCGGCGTCACCGCCGACGACGCTTCCTGGCTGGTCACGGCCACGCTCCTGACCTCCGCCGTCGCCACCCCCATCGTCGCCCGGCTGGCGGACATGTTCGGCAAACGGCGCATGATGCTCGTCTGCATCGTGCTGATGACGGCCGGCTCCATCGTCGCCGCCCTCGGCGGGAACTTCGCCACCATCGTGGCCGGCCGCTCCCTGCAGGGCTTTTCGTCCGCGCTGATCCCGGTCGGGATCAGCATCATGCGGGACGAACTCCCGCGCGAGCAGGTCAGCTCGGCGATCGCGTTGATGAGCGCGACCCTGGGCATCGGCGGCGCGCTCGGACTGCCGTTGGGCGGGATCCTGTACCAGCAGGCCGGATGGGAATCCGTCTTCTGGCTGTCCGCCGCCGTCGGCGCGACGATCCTGGTGGCGGTGTTCGCCGTCGTCTCCGAATCCGATGTCATGACGCGCGGCCGCTTCGACTTCCTCGGAGCCGCCATGCTCTCGGTGATCCTGACGGCGCTGCTGCTGGCCATCTCGAAAGGCGGCAGCTGGGGCTGGGGCAGCGAACCGACGATCCTGCTCTTCGTCGTCACCGCCGTGGGGCTGGCGCTCTGGATTCCGTACTCGTTGAAAGTCAGCCAGCCGCTGGTCGACCTGCGCACCTCCGCACGGCGGCCGGTGCTGCTGACCAACATCGGTTCCATCATGGTCGGCTTCGCGCTCTTCGCCAACATGCTGCTCAGCACCCAGCAGCTCCAGCTGCCGACCGCCTCCGGATACGGCTTCGGGCTGGATCCCGTGGTCGCGGGGCTGGCCATGATTCCGTCCGGGCTCGCCATGGTGGTCTTCTCCCCGGTCTCCGGCGCCCTGATCAACCGCTACGGCGGAAGGGCCACGCTGATCACAGGTTCGGCCATCATGGCCGCCGCCTACATCGGCCGCGTGTTCTTCAGCGATTCCGTCGCCGCGGTCATCGTTGGTTCGACGATCGTGAGCATAGGTTCGGCCGTGGCCTATGCCGCGATGCCAAGCCTGATCATGGCCAACGTCCCGATCACGGAGACGGCCTCCGCCAACGGCCTCAACGCGCTGCTGCGGGCCATCGGAACCTCGTCCTCCAGCGCCGCCGTCGCCGCCATCCTGGCGGGCGTGACGGTGAGCGTCGGCGGCACGGTCTACCCCTCCATGGCCGCGTTCCAGGACGTGTTCTGGCTGGCGGCCCTGGCCTCCCTCGCGTGCTGCGCGGTGGTCTGGTTCGTCCCGCGCGTCGTTCCGGAACCAGTGCAGGCCGGGGCGCCGGCGGAAGCGGCGGCTGCCGTGACGCAGGCGGGCGAGAGCGCCGAGACGGTGGTCGGCGGGACGACGCAGCGGCCCGACGGCCAGCCGATCGCGCACGCGGTGGTCACCGTGATGAAGACGTCCGGCGAGCCCGTGGACTGGAGCCGGGCCAACAACGACGGCGAATTTTCCCTCGCGCTCCCCGGCCCCGGGGAGTACCTGGTGGTGGCCAATGCCGACGGCTGGGCGCCGACGTCGAAAGTCGTCCGCTTCACGGGAACCGAACACGATCAACGCATCAGGCTGACCCAGCGGCTCACCGTCACCGGCTGGGTACTGCGCGGCGGCGCGGCCCTGCCCGGAGCGCTGGTCGCGCTGAGCGCCCATTCCGGGGAGTACATCGCCTCGACCCGCACCGACAACGCGGGCAGGTACGAGCTGCGGCTGCCGCCCGCGGGCCGGTACGTGATGACGGTGGTGGAGCCCGATACGCAGCGCACGCAGTCCCGCACCCTCGTGCTCAGGGCGGAATCGGAGGTGGCCAGCTTCGACTTGGTCGGCGCCGCCCGGGAAACCCTCCTCTGAACCTGCGCTCCGGGTCCGGCTAGGCCTCCGCGGGCGAGCCGCTGCCGCGCAGTTCCTCGGTCAGGACCCAGAACATGCGCCGGAGCCGCTCCACCGCCGCGTCCGGCTCATCCGCTTTCAGCAGCGCCACCGATTCCTTCCAGCCGTCGCTCCAGAGGAAGTAGAACTCCGAGCGCCGGTACAGGTAGAGCCGGCCCAGCGAGCGCTTCAGGACGTGCTCATTCACCGCGCGCAGCTCATCGTGGTCTGCGGCATCGACGATGATGCGGATCAAGTCCAGCAGGATCTCCCGGGAGCCCGGCATGTCCCCGCTATCGAGCGCGGCCTCCAGCTGCCAGGCGCGGGCCTCCATGGCGGCGATGCCGCTGCTGCCGATCCTCGGTGCGGCCCGTTCGAAGACGGCCACGAGCACCACCTCGAGGACATCGAGCAGCTGGATGGCGTGCAGTTCATTGACGACGGCGATCTGCCGCGACTTATCCGGCAGTGTTTCCACCAGCCCCTCGTCGGTCAGCTCCGCGAGGGCCGCGGGCACCAGAGCCGCGTCCACCCCCAGCTCCTCGGCCAGCCGGGCCTCGTCAAGCGGGGATCCCGGCGGGAGGACCTCGGCAAAGATCTGCCGGCGCAGCGCCTCCGCAACGTCGGGGGCGCGGCGTGCGGGACGATCGTCTCCCATCGCGTCTCCTTGTCTTCGCACGGTCTTGGCATGGTCTTGGCACGGTTCGTTCCCGATCGCCATGTTCAGGGTAAGCCGCCCCGGTCATTGGCAAAGATGCATCCCTCATCCTAACCTAGTGAGATCCGCATCACAGGCGCGCGGGCAGATTCGCAGCGCACAATCATTCCACCGCGGGCCGGGGCGGGATGCCCCTGCCGGCGAGGACGGGACCCACCGATGATCAGGAAATACACCGCCTCGGCGGAAGCCAGCAGCCGCCACCCGCAGGATTGGGGCCGGGCGATGGCGGCGGCCCTGACCGAGCTCATCGAGCAGCGGCGCGACGACGGCGGGGACGTGAGCCACGAGGACCTGTACGGCGAGGACCTGAATCTGGTGATCGGGGCGATCCGCGGCGGGGTGGAGATCACGCTGTCCTGGGTTCCGGAGGGCGAGGACCAGGCACCGGAACGGGACGGCTTCGACATCTAAGCTTCGATATCTAAGTGGTCCGGCCCAGGTCCCGGGGCGTCCGCACCACCAGCGAGGGTTCCAGCAGCAGGTGCCGCCGGGGCCCCTGTCCCTCCGGCCCGCCGGACAAGCGGTGGGACAGCACGTCGATGATCTGGCGGGCGGCCCGGATGATTGGCGGCGAAAGGCTGCTCAGGCCGATCGCTTCCGCGACAGGGGTGTCGTCAAAGCCGACGACGGCGGGGTTCCGCCCTGGCACAGCGCTGCGCAGGTAGGCGAACGCCCCGAGTGCGAGCGAATCGCTCGCGCAGACCAGGGCTTCGGCGCCACGCTCCAGCAGCAGGCGCGCCGCATCGGCGCCGCCCTCGACCGTGTCCTCGGCCGCCGCCTGCAGCTCCGCCAGCTCCCCGGCGGAGAGGGACCCGGACATGGCCCGCAGCCAGCCGTCGCGCCGCTCCTTGCCGGCGGCGGCGTCGGCCGTCCAGCCCACGAACCCCACGGCCGCGTGTCCATTGTCCCGCAGGAACCGGGTGGCTGCAGCTGTGCCCGCCGCCCCATCGACGTCGACCCAGGGATAGGGGACCGCGAAGGGGTCCGGGCCGCCGCGCGGACGGCCAAAGCAGGCGAACGGCACGCCGTGCTCCTGCAGCCATTCCACTCTCGGATCCCCGGCATGCACGCCGGTCAGGACAAAGCCGTCGAGGTCGGCGGCGTGCAGCAGGTCCTCGATCCGCGCAATCTCCTCGCCGTCGTCGTCCGCGCTGTAGAGGGTGAGGCGGTAACCCGAATCCTGGGCCGCCTCCGTCAGCGCGTGCAGCAGCCGGTCCAGGACCGAGCCGCTGATCCCGCCGGCGGCCGGGCGCAACCGCATGCCCAGATCCATCGACCGGCGGGTGCGCAGCTGCCGGGCCGCGGCGCTGGGCCGGTATCCGCTCTCTTCAATCGCCTGCAACACGCGGTCCCGGGTCGCCGCTTTGACCCGTTCGGGATTATTGAGAACATTGGAGACGGTTTGTCGAGAAACCCCGACGGCCTCCGCCAAGCTCACGAGAGTGGGCTTTTTCCGCACCATTCGCCGATGCCCTTCCTGCCTCCGCTCCCCCGCGCGAGGCGCTGGCCCTTCAGGCAGGGGTTGCGTGAAAGAGGGTTTCTGCCAAGATGTAAACACCACAGTATGAACGTTCAAATCGGGTGTCAATGGCATCCTGAAGGAGCATCAATGACCTTCCGGCAGCCCTACCTGCACGACCTGACCGGCGTGGTCGCCGCGCCCATCCAGGCGTGGAGCGACCACCACGGCCAGATCCGGGGCGAGGGCGCGCAGGGCGCCTACTGCGGCGACGACCGCGTCCTTGCCCGGGCCGTCCTGCGCGTCAACGGCACCGAGCCGGAATGGCTTTCGACCCAGGAAAACACCTCCGGCGAGAGCGAATTCGTCTACGTCGTCCGGATGCCGGCCCAGTCGGCGGACCCGCTGGTCTCGGTGACCCGGATGCGGACTGCGGAACCAGGCCGGCTCGCGGAGTCGCTGACCTTCAAGTCCATCCGGACAGACCCGGTCCGGCTCGGTGTCCAAGTGGAACTGGTCGCGGACTCGACGCCGCTGGAACAGGTGAAGGCCGGCGGTTCAACGTCCGCAGGGTCCCTGGCACCCGGCTCCAGCGAATGGCAGTGGCGCGGCGAGGGCACCAGCGCCCGGCTGTCGGCCGAGGGAGCCGAACTCGACTTCAACGGCAGCCAGGTCCTGCTGGCCTGGGAATTCGACCTGCCGCCCGCGGACGCCGTCGTCGTTGAATGGTCCCTGGACCTGCGCAATGAAGGGTTCCCCGTGGTCGCGGCCGCCGGCCAGCCGCTGCGCACCCCCTCGGTCAGCGGCGATCCACGCCTGATCCGGCTGATGGCCCGGTCCATCAGCGACCTGAACGGCCTGCGCATCGCTGACCGGACCTACCAGCAGAACGCGTTCCTGGCCGCCGGCGCGCCTTGGGCCATGACGCTGTCCGGCCGGGACGCCTTGGTCGCGGCCCGGATGCTGCTGCTGATCGACCCGCAGCTCGCGGCCGGCACGCTCCGCGCGCTCGCCGCCCGGCAGGGCACGCACAGCTCGGGGGATTCGGGCGAGCAGCCGGGAAAGATCCTGCACGAGGTCCGGCGTGTGACCTACGAGACGGGCGAGGACGGGCGGATCCTGCAGGTGCCGCCGGTCAGTTACGAATCCATCGACGCGACCTGCCTGTGGATCATCCTGCTGCACGATGCCTGGCACAGCGGGATGTCCGATGCGCAGGTGGCGCAGTTGCTGCCGAACCTGCAGGCGGCCCTGGCCTGGCTGCAGGAGTACGGCGATTCCGACGGCGACGGTTTCATCGAGTCGCCCGGCGGCGGGTCCGGGGGTGGCTGGCAGGGCTGGAAGAATTCCCCGGATGCCATCCGTTTCCACGACGGACGGGTGGCACAGGGGCCGATCGCCTTCGCGGAGGTCCAGGCGTATGCCCATGAGGCCGCCACCGTCGGCGCGGAGATGCTGGACCATTTCGGCCTGCCCGGATCCGGCGAATGGCGGGCGTTCGCGGCCGACCTGGCCCGGCGCTTCCGCGAGAAGTTCTGGTGCGAAGACGAGGCGGGCGCGTACCCCGCCGCCGCGCTGGACCGCGACAAGCGCCCGGTGGATGCTGTTTCCTCCAGCATGGGGCACCTGCTCGGCACGGGGCTGCTGCATCCGGAGGAGAAGGCCCTGGTGGTCGAACGCCTGATGGACCGCAGCATGTTCACCGGCTACGGGGTGCGGACCATCTCGGACACCAACGGCGGGTACTGGCCCACGCGGCACCAATCCGGCTCGGTCTGGACCCACGACACGGCCTGGATCCTGATGGGCATGGGGCGGGACGGGTTCGATGAGCAGGCGGCGAGGCTGGCCCGCGGGCTGCTGGATGCCGCCGAGGGGTTCGGCTGGCGGCTGCCGGAGCTGTTCTCGGGACACGACTCGTCCCGGATGTGGCCGCCGGTTCCCTACCCGACGGCTTGCAGGCCGCAGGCGTGGGCCGCCGCGTCCGCGGTGCCGATCGCCCAGGCGCTGGGCGGTTTCAACGTGCTCGGCTGACCGGGCCGGCCGCAAGCCCGCTCCGTAGCCTGGACGAAAGGCCCGGAGCAACAGCCCGAGGCACGGAACGGCTCCGGCGGGATGGTCCCGCCGGAGCCGTTCCGTGTCGGATGGTTCTGATGCGCGTCGGATCCGCGCTGCGCGCGGGTCAGGAGTGCGGCACGTCCGGCCCGGTCGGCCAGCGCAGCAGCGCCGCCACCTTGGTTCCCGGGTCCAGGACGCCTGGCGGCACCAGCGAAACCTTGGCGTCCGTCAGCGCGGCCGCCCGGACGAGCGCCGCCGGTGCGGCCATGCTGCCGAGCACCCGGCCGCCGAGCGCGTCGCTCTTCTGCGTGGCGATCCACGGTTCCTGGTCCAGCACGAACGCCTCGTGGCCGGTCAGCGAGGCATCCTCCAGGATGAGCCGGTCCACCTGCGCCTGCTGCAGCGCGGAGACCACGTTGCCGTAGCCGGTCGCCGAGACGGGATGGCTCTGGCCCTTCTGCACGGCGAGCCTGTCCAGGATTTCCTGCTGCTGCCGCGCCCAGACCTCCGCGACGAGCCGGGAGACTGCCTCCTGGAACGCCTTCGGATCCGCCCCGCCCGTCCTGGTGTGGGATTCCACCGTCGCCTCGATGGCCCGGCTGGCCTCCGAGAGCTGGTCCACCACCAGTTCCCGCGCCCTGATATCGCCGGCCACGATCAGCAACCGGGCGCCGCAGGAGCGGACCACCTTGTCGATGGCCGCGGCAATCTCGTCCGCGTTCTTGCGCCAGATTTCTTCCGTCCGGTGCTGCCGGCGGCCCTGCTCCATGCCGCCGGTGGGCACCTTCTTGAGGTTCTCCCGGTCCCCCTCGACCGCATGCTCTTCGGCCACGCCGCCGCGGCGGGCGTACTGCAGGCGGATCTCGCCGCCGTCGCGCCCCACCTCCGCCACCACGTAGGGGAAGTCGTCGCCGCGCTGCTTGATCAGCGGCAGCAGGTCCGGCACGGTCTCGACCGAGATCTTCTCCGGCCCGGTCATGGGTCCGGGGAGGACCTCGTTCACCTCGACGTTGCCGTCCCGGACCAGCACGTAGCGGCTGACCGGCGCCGGCATCCCGGTCGCCGGGGCGATGGCTTCCTCGACCGCGCGCAGGTCCGGCTTGGAAATGCCCTGGCCGGAGAGCACGTCGCGCACCCGGTCCGGCAGGATGTCGCCGGCCCGGAGGGTGTCCACGGTTCCGGTGCTCGCGTCGACGTAGACCGTGGTCCAGGGGCCGGTCTTCCGGTAGAGGTCCGCGTACGAATTGAGCTGCTCAGCCATCAGCTGGTCACACCGCCCTCTTCTTCTTTGTCCTGGCGGCCCTGCTCGGCGTTGCGCTTGGCTGACTCGTTCCGCAGCGCCTCGAGCACCTCGGGACTGTCCGTCTCGTCGGGGAAGGGTTCGGTCTCTCGGAATTCCTCGGCGTGTCCCGGCTTGCTGCCCTGGATCAGGCCCTGGTCTTCATGCTTCATCTGGTCATCCAGAGCGGGTCCGTGCTTGTTGCTGCCCCGTTCCACCATGGCGATCTCCTTCCCGCAGCGGCCTCAGCCGCGCGCTTTATCGATCCGTAACCTCACCGTAGCACCGGCTATCTGGGCGTGGAAGGGACTCCCGGGAACCGCCCCCGGGGGCCCGAAAAGCCCGGTCATGACGCCGTGCAGGGGCTCCGGCCGGTGCCTTGAAGCGGCCCGTACTAGAGTTGAGCCGAGCCCCCAGAACGAAGGATCGTCAATGCACCACCGCATCCGCAGCGCCGGTTTGGCCGAGCGCCTCATGTCCGCCGACGAAGCAGCCGCGCTGATCCAGCCGGGAATGACCGTCGCGATGAGCGGCTTCACTGGGGCCGGCTACCCGAAGGCCGTTCCCGGATCGCTGGCCACGCTGATGGCGCGGGAGCACGACGCCGGCAAGGACTTCCGCATCAAGGTGCTGACCGGCGCGTCCACGGCGCCCGAGCTCGACGGCGTGCTGGCCGAGGCCCGGGGAATGGAGCTGCGCCTGCCGTTCCAGTCGGATCCGGCCCTGCGCAGCCAGATCAATGCCGGCGAAATCGACTACATCGACATGCATCTGAGCCATGTCGCCCAGCACACCTGGTTCGGGTTCTTCGGGCACATCGACCTGGCCGTCGTCGAGGTCGCCGGCATCCTCGAGGACGGGCGGCTGATTCCGTCCTCTTCGGTGGGCAACAACATGACCTGGCTGCGGGACGCGGACAAGGTCATCCTCGAGGTCAACGAGTGGCAGCCTGACGGGCTCGAAGGGATGCACGACGTCTACTACGGCACCGCGCTGCCGCCGAACCGCAAGCCGATCATGCTGGAGCATCCGGAGGACCGGATCGGCGAGCCCTACCTGCATGTGGACCCCGCGAAGGTCGTGGCCGTCGTCGAGACCAACGCGCCGGACCGCAACTCCCCCTTCAACCCGCCGGACGAGGCATCCACGCGGATCGCCGGCCACATCCTGGACTTCCTGGAGCACGAGGTCAAGCGCGGCCGGATGCCGGAGCAGCTGCTGCCGCTGCAGTCCGGCGTCGGCAATGTCGCCAACGCCGTGCTGGCCGGCCTGTCGTCGGGCAGCTTCCGCGGCCTGACGGCCTACACCGAGGTGATCCAGGACGGCATGCTGGACCTGCTGCGCTCCGGCGTGCTGCGGATGGCCTCGGCCACGTCCTTCTCGCTCAGCGCCCCCGGCCTGGAGGAGTTCAACGCCAACGTGGACTTCTACCACGACAAGATCCTGCTCCGGCCGCAGGAAATCTCCAACCACCCGGAGGTCATCCGGCGCTTGGGCTGCATCGCCATGAACGGCATGATCGAGGCGGACATCTACGGCAACGTGAATTCCACCCACATCGCGGGCAGCAAGATGATGAACGGCATCGGCGGCTCCGGCGACTTCGCGCGCAACTCCTTTCTCTCCATCTTCATGTCCCCGAGCACCGCCAAGGGCGGCAAGATCTCCGGCATCGTGCCCATGGTCAGCCACGTGGACCACACCGAGCACGACACGATGGTGCTGGTGACCGAACAGGGCCTGGCGGACATGCGCGGCCTGTCCCCCAAGCAGCGCGCCCGGCTGGTGATCGAGAAGTGCGCGCACCCGGACTTCCAGCCGATGCTCCAGGACTACTTCGACCGCGCCTGCCGCGACAGCCTGGGCAAGCACACGCCGCACCTGCTCGGCGAGGCGCTGTCCTGGCACGAGCGGTTCGTCGAGACGGGCAGCATGCGCCCGTAGTCCCGGGCCAGGGACTTCACGGCAAAGAATAACGACGGCGGTGCGCACCGCCGTCGTTATTCTTTGCCTGTCTGCGGGTGTTCCCGTGGCTAGCGGGCGAGGTACTCCTCGTGCTGCCGGTGCGCCTCGGCCACCTGCTCGCGGATCTTGTCCACGTCCTTGGCCTTGTTGCGGTACTTCGGCTCCATCTGCAGGATCTGGCGTTCCTCGTCGACCAGTGCCTTGAAGATGCGCTCGCGCTCCTGGAGGTCCGCGGTGTACCCGAGGTCGAGGTAGTTGACCGCGTGCCGGCGGGCGTTGTTGATGGCGGTCTGGGCCTTGCCGGCCTTGCTCAGCAGCGAGGCGACGACGGTGATCACCAGGACGCCGATGATGACGGTCAGCGACAGCCCGGTGCTGATCTCGACGACCTCGACGGGCTCGCCGCCGTTGATGAACGGCAGGTTGTTCTCGTGCAGCGCGTGCAGGATCAGCTTCACGCCGATGAAGGCCAGGATCGCGGCCAGGCCGTAGGAGAGGTAGATCAGGCGGTCCAGCAGGCCGTCGATCAGGAAGTACAGCTGGCGCAGGCCCATCAGCGAGAAGGCCGTGGCGGTGAAGACGATGTAGACGTTCTGGGTCAGGCCGAAGATCGCCGGAATGGAGTCCAGGGCGAACAGGATGTCCGTGCCGCCGATGGCCACCATCACGAGCAGCATCGGGGTCAGGGCCCGCTTGCCGTCCACCTGGGTGAAGAGCTTGTCGCCGTCGTAGTAGTCCGTGGTGTGGAACAACTTCCGGGCCAGCCGGATGATGAAGTTGTCCGCCTCGTCGCCTTCCTTCTCCGGCTTAAGCAGGTTGCCCGCGGTGAGGATCAGGATGAGGCCGAACGCGTAGAACACCCAGGCGAAGGAGTTGATCAGGGCCGCGCCGAGGAAGATGAAGCCGGTCCGCGCGATCAGCGAGAACACGATGCCGAACAGCAGCACCTTCTGCTGGTCCTCGCGGGGGACGTGGAAGCTGGCGATGATGATCAGGAAGACAAAGAGGTTGTCCACGGAGAGCGCCTTCTCCGTGATGTAGCCGGCGAAGTACTCCGAGCCCATGGCGCTGCCGCCGAAGATGAGCACCAGGATGCCGAAGATAATCGCGATGCCGACGTAGATGGACGACCAGACGGCCGCTTCCTTCAGCGTCGGCACGTGCGCCTTGCGGATGTGGAAGAAGTAGTCGAAGGCCAGCAGGGCCAGGATCACGACGATCGTGATGCCCCAGATCAGGGGTGGAACTGTCATCAGGTTCCTCTTTCGTAAGGTGGGTAGCAGCGTACCCGCAAGTCTCTTCCCCGGCTGCTGCCGGGCGCTGCATCCGGCAGGGCATCGGTGCCCGACGTGTTGACGGCTGCAGCGCTTCGGAATACTCCCTTACGCACTGCCCATTGTATCGGCACGCGGGCCGTGCGGCCGAATCGTGGCCGATCCCGTGTTCCCCGGCCAGTGGCAGGCGAGGTCCGGGCAGTTTGGTCGGTCACGGGTCGAGCATCACCTCGGAGGCTTCGGTGGAACGGTCGGTGACGGTGGTCGGCGCTTCCAGGTGGACAGCCCCCGACGGGATGAGGCCCGCGCCGCCGTAGCGTTCCATGACCCTCAACTGGGCCACTACATCCTCGCCGGCATGGGCCGCGGGCAGGTCCTTCCAGAAGGCGAAGCCGCCGCAGTCCAGCAGGGCCTGCCGGTCGAAAAGGACGCAGCCGCCCACCCAGGCCACGCGGTACAGCCGCGGGCTTCCGGACGGGATGCGCAGCCGGGCGGCGATGTGCGCGAGGTTGGCGGCGTTGTGCAGCGTCCAGCGCACAAATGCCTCGTCCGAGCGGCGGATCCGCTCCGGCTGCACGGGCCCGTCCCACAGCTCGAACGGCCGCTGTTCGTCCGGGCGGACGTCGTCCAGGTAGGACAGGCCCTGCACGGCCGAGCCGACGAACCCGCAGCCGGCCTCGCGCAGGGCGGCGGTGAGCCGGGCCAGCATGCCGGGTTCCAGCCAGACGTCGTTATCCAGGAACAGCACCAGCGGCGCCTCGGCCAGGCCCAGCAGGAAGTCGCGCTGCTCGGCCATGCCCCGGCGCGGCAGGTGGTGCTCCAGCCGGACGGGGCGGCCCTGGGCCCGCAGCACGCGGACCATGGCGGCGGCCGACGGCTGCTCCCAGGTCGGCCCGGGCTCCGTCTGGTCGCTGATGATGACGCCGAAGGAGGGGCCGTCCTGGGCGGCCAGGCCGGCGAGCGTCACCGCCAGCGCGTCCTCGCGCCCGTAGCTGGGGATCAGCACCTGCACCTCGGGCGTACCCGCCGGCGGCACGGGGCTGGCCCACTCGCCCGCCCCGCGGCGGCCGGCGGCATGGCCGGCCGCGTTGTCGGGGCCCTGGCCCGCCGTGTTGTCCGGGCTCTGGCCCGCCGTGTCGCCTGGGCCCGGGCCGTCGGCTTCGGGGCCGCGGCTCATGCCGGGCCCGTCCCAGCGGCCGGTTCCCCCGCCCCGTCCTGGGCCCGGATACGCCTGACCACCGCCGTCGTCGAATGGTCCGAGACGTAGTCCAGGATGGCCAGCTGCCCGCCGTAGGCTTCCACCGCCGGGGTTTCGGCCAGCATCTGCGCCGAGTAGTCCCCGCCCTTTGCGTAGATATCCGGCTTCAGGGATTCGATCAGCGGGATCGGCGTGTCCGTGTCGAAGACGGTCACGTAGTCCACGCAGCTCAGCGCGGCCACCACGCCGGCCCGGTCGGCCGCCGAATTGATCGGCCGGCCGGGTCCCTTCAGCCGACGCGCGGACGCATCGCTGTTGAGGGCCACCACCAGCACGTCTCCGAGCTGCTTCGCCTGCGTCAGGTAGCTGGTGTGCCCGCGGTGCAGCACGTCGAAGCAGCCGTTGGTCAGCACGATCCGCTTTCCCGCGGCTCGTTCCGTCGCGATGGCGCGGACCAGCTCGTCCGCGCCCAGCGCTGCCTCGGTAAAGGCTCCCAAGTGCCCGGCGAGGTCCGCGGTGGTGCAGACGGAGGTGCCCGGACGGTGGACGACGACGTCCGCGGCCACCTGCGCCAGGTCCTGGCTGGTGGTCAGCGGCAGCCCGGCCGCGCGGGCCAGCGTCAGGCACGCCACAAAGGTATCGCCGGCGCCGGACGCCTGCTTCTCGCTCACCGGAGATGCCCACGTCCGGTGCGTGCCGCCGTCGTGCGTCAGCAGAAGGGTGCCGTCCCGGTCCAGGGTGGACACGACGGCTTGGGCGCCGGTCGCCGCGAGCAGGTTCGGTGCGGCATCGGCCAGCAGGCCCGCCCGGTCCGCGTCCGGCTCGAACGCCAGCTCCAGCAGGCGCGCGGTCTCCTGGGCGTTGGGGGTCACCAGGTCCGGCCGGAGGGTGCGCCAGCGGCGGAGGTCGTGCGCGTCCACCACCAGCAGGCTGCCCTCGCGCTGCAGGTGGAGCACGTCCCCCAGCGGTCCTTCCAGCGCGCCGGAGCCGTAGTCGCAGAGCACGACGGCGTCCGAGCCCGCCACCGCGTCCGGCAGCGCGGCGGCCAGCTGCTGCAGGGCCTCGGCCGGCGGCCGCGGGGTGCTCTCGTCCATCCGCAGCATGATCTGGTCGCCGCCGATCACGCGGTACTTGGTGGTGGTGAGAACCTCCGGGTGCTCGATGAGCCCGGCCGTGTCCACGCCCGCGGCGGAAAGGAGGCCGCGCAGCCTGGTGCCGGCTTCGTCCGGGCCGACGAGGCCGACCATCCGCACCTTCGCGCCGAGGGCGGCCAGGTTCATGGCGGTGTTGGCGGCGCCGCCCGGCGCGTAGTCGCGATGCGCCATGTCCACCACCGGCGCCGGGGCTTCGCGGCAGAACCGGTCGATCCGGCCGCTGAACCAGCCATCCAGCATCACGTCGCCGACCACGGTCACCAGCGGTGCCGCCTCGGCCAGCCGCTCCGGCAGCCAGGCGGACAGCCCCGAGATGCCGGAGAGTCCGGCGCTCATCGCGTGGCTCCGCCGGGCAGGCCCAGGTGGACCACCTTGACCTGGCAGAACTCGTCCAGCAGTTCCGGCCCGTAGCCGAATCCGTGGCCGCTGTCCCGCCGCGGCTGGGCGGAGCCACCCGGCGCCCCGCCGAAGACGGCGTTGACTTTGACAGTGCCGACGTCCAGGCCGGCGATGGCGCGCTGGGCGTGCTCCATGTCGGCGGTCAGGACGGTGGCGGCCAGCCCGTACCGGCTGGCGGCGGCTAGTTCCAGTCCTTCCTCGAAGCTGTCCACCATGCGCACGGGGGCCACCGGGCCGAACGTTTCCTCCTGCATGACGGCCATGCTCTCGGTGCAGCCGAGCAGGACCGTGGCCGGATAGTACGAGCCCGGTCCCTCGGGCAGGGCCCCGCCCTCCGCGGCGACGGCGCCGCCGGCGATGGCCTCATCAACCTGGCGGTGCACCTCGCGGCGCAGCCGGTCATCCACCAGCGGGCCGAGCAGCGCGCCGGCATTGCGCTGCCTGGCCTCGACCACCAGCGCCTCGCTGAACGCGTCGGCCACCGCACGGTGTACGTAGATCCGCTCCACGGAGGTGCAGATCTGCCCGCTGTTGGCGAAGGCCCCGAGCGCCGCCTGCCCGGCGGCCCACACCGGATCCACGCCGTCGTCAACGAGCAGCGGATCATTGCCGCCGTTCTCGCGGACCACGTGGGCGCCCCGCTCGGCCGCGGCCCGGGCAATCCGCGCACCGGTGGCGCTGGAGCCGACGTGGGCGTAGACATCGATGCCGGGCAGGCCGGTCAGGGCCTCCCCCACGGCGGGCCCGCCGGTCAGCGTGATCAGGACGTCGGCCGGCAGCACGGTGGCCAGCATCTCGCCGAGCCGCAGGCCCAGCTGGGGGCAGCGCTCGCTCGGCTTGTGCAGCACCGTGTTACCGGTGGCCAGCGCCGCTCCGAGCAGGCCGGCGGCGACGGCCACCGGATCGTTCCACGGGGTGAGCAGGGCCGCCACGCCCCGGGGCTCCGCCACCGTGTAGTCGGCGGCCAGCCGGCCCCCGAGCAGGCTGTGGCCGCGGTGCACCGGGGCCAGCTCGGCATACTGGCGCAGCATGGACGCCCCGGCGAGGACGCCCTCCAGCGCCTGGTCCTCGGGGCGGCCGGTCTCCCGCGCATTCAGCGCAGCGAGTTCGGCGGCGCCGGCTTGGAGCGCGTCCGCGGCGGCGTGCAGGAAGCCGCTCCGCTCCGCGGCGTCGCGCTGCGCCCATCCAGGCTGCGCGCGCCGGGAGGCCGCTACGGCCTGCTCCACCTCGGCGGCGCCGGCCTCGCGGACGGTTCCGGCGACGCTGCCGTCGCGGGGGTCGAGGATCGTGATGGTCGCGTCGCCTACGTGCATGGCGGTCCCTGAAACCGTTGTCATTACGCTCCCTACTGTTCGGATCCGGCCGCGGATTCCGGGCCTCTTCCCTTCTCTCCGTACCCCGCTGGCGGCCCTTTCAGACGGTGCGATACGAACCTTTTGGCAGCTCTGGCCACGGCCCCATCCAGCACTTAGGGTAAAGCTGGAGACCGCCCCTGCCGCGAGCCGCCGGCAGCCAGGACACCAGCCGACCGCAGCAGGAGGAGCCCCATGCCGCACCACCCGCCCGCTCAGGGCAATGGAATCGAAGAGCATGGTGCCGAGGGCAAATCCGCCGCAGCCGCCACGAACGCCACCGGCGGTGCGGCCTTCGGCGGCGAGCGCCTGGCGCCGGAAGCGGCCCACGGGCTGGGCATCGGGCCGATTCTCGAACGCTTCGAAGACGTGCGCCGCATCGCCGTGCTCCGGGGCGGCGGGCTGGGCGACATGATGTTCGCGGTTCCCGCCATCGAATCCCTCGCGGCGGCCTACCCGGAGGCGCAAATTACCCTGCTGGGCACCGAAGCACACGCCGTACTGTTCCGCGCACGTCCCGGCCCTGTACACGAGATAGAACCGCTCCCCTTCGCGGAGGGCGTGCGTCCCGGCCCGGAAGATCCGGAAGCCGTGGAGGACTTCATGGAGCGGATGCGGGCCCGGAAGTTCGACCTGGCGGTGCAGCTGCACGGCGGCGGCCGCAACTCGAACCCCTTCCTGCTGCGGCTCGGCGCCCGGCACACCGTGGGAACGCGCACCGAGGACGCCGCCGCGCTGGAGCGCAGCGTCCCTTATCTCTACTACCAGCACGAGGTCCTGCGCGCGCTGGAAGTCGTCGGCCTGGCCGGCGCCGCCCCGGCCGCCCTGCAGCCGCAGCTGGCCCCGCTCCCGGACGAAGAGGAGCTGGCCTCCGAGTGGCTCGATCCGGGCCGGCCCTCACTCGTGACCATCCACCCGGGAGCCACCGACCCGCGCCGCCGCTGGCCGGCGTCGTCCTTTGCCCGGGTGGCCGCGCGGGCGGCCGCGGACGGCAGCCAGGTCCTGCTGGTCGGCGACGAGACGGACGTCCCGCTCGCCGACGAAGTCGTGTCCCTGGCCCGGGAACACACGGACGACGGCGGCAGCATCCGTTCCGTGGCAGGGCGCCTGTCGCTGGCGGAACTGTCCGCCGTGCTGCGGGCCAGCGACGTCATGCTGGGAAACGACAGCGGCCCGCGCCATCTGGCGCAGGCCGTGGGCACGCCGACGGTCGGCATCTACTGGGTGGGCAACCTGATCATGGCCGGGCCGCTGGGGCGGACCCTGCACCGGGTGCACCTGTCCTGGACAACACACTGCCCGCAGTGCGGGGCGGACGTGACCCAGGTGGGCTGGACCGCACCGCACTGCGGGCACGAGTTCGCGCTGACCGACCAGGTCCGCACAGAGGATGTCTACGCGGACCTGGCCCAGCTTAGGGCCACGAGTCTTCTTCTTCGTGGCAAATAACCATCTCGCGCACCTCGCAGCCGCGCGGCTGGCCGAGCGCGAACAGGATCGCCTCGGCCACCCGCTCCGGGTCGTTCAGGCGTGAGTCGTCCTGGGGCTTGTACTGCTCCGTACGGTCGTCGAAGAAGCGCGTTTTCATGCCCGCGGGAATCATCGTGGTGACCCCGATCCGGCCGCGGGTCTCCGCTGCGAGCGCCCGGCTGAAACCGACGACGCCGAATTTCGACGCGCAGTAGGCGGTAGCGTCGGAGACGGCCTTGATGCCGAGCGAGGAGGCGACGGTGACGACGCGGCCGTGGTTCGCTTCCAAATAGGGCAGCGCGGCGCGGACCACGGAGACGGTGCCGAGCAGGTTCACGCCGATCACCTTCTCCCATTCCTCCGCCGGCACGTCCTCCAGCCGGCCGCAGCGGTCGATCCCCGCGGCGGTCACGACGGCATCCAGTCCGTCGAGCGACTCGGCTGCCTCGCGCACCGCGGCGGCGACGGACTCGCGGTCGGCCACGTCCACTTCGAGCGCCTTGGCTCCGGCCACCCGGCTCACGTCGCGGTCCAGCACCACCGGGGTGCCCCCGGCCGCGCGGACGGCCTCGACCACGGCGGCGCCGAGCCCGGAGCCGCCTCCCGTGACCAGGACGCGGCCGGGATTGCTTGCTGCTGCGTTCATGAATGTTCCTCCTTCAGTTGACGGATCTGCATGGGGCGCCGCTCAGCCGACCTTGGCCAGGGCCGCGGCGAGCTTGGTGGTGGACCGCGCCGGATAGTAGGGGACAGTGACCGTCTGGCCGCCCCAGGACTCGAGCAGCTTGGCCTCGGGCAGCTGGTCCGCGGTGTAGTCCCCGCCTTTGACCCAGAGATCCGGGCGGAGCCGCTCCAGCGCCGCCTCGGGCGTCTGTTCGTCGAAAACCAGGACGGCGTCCACGCATTCGAGCGAGAGCAGGAGTTCGGCCCGGTCCTGCTGGTTCATGATCGGGCGTTCGTCGCCCTTGAGGCGGCTGACGGACGCGTCCGAATTGAGGCAGACGACCAGGCAGTCGCCCAGGGACCGGGCCGCCGCGAGGGTGCGGGCATGGCCGGCGTGCAGCAGGTCGAAGCAGCCGCCGGTGGCCACGACGGTCCCGCCCGCGGCGCGCGTCTGCTGGGCCACGGCGAACGCGTCACCGTCCCCGTGCAGCTGCGGCGGGGCGGGAGCCTCGTTCAGTGCGTCCACCCCGCCCGCCGCCAGGAAGGACGCGGCCTCCTGCACGGCCCGCTCCGCGGCGGAGGGGACGCTGCTGCCGGAGGCCAGTCCGACGGCGAGGGCGGCGGCGAACCGGTCGCCCGCGCCGCAGGGGTCGCCCGCGCTGACCTTCGGCGCGGGGATGGCCTGCGGCAGGCCGCCGTCGTCGAGCACCAGCGCGCCCGCGGCGCCGAGGGTGACGACGACGGACCGGCAGGACCAGCGCCGCCGCAGTTCGGCAGCGGCCCGGGCCGCGGTCGCAGTATCCCGGCCGGACAGCCCCGCGGCCTTCAGCGCCTCGGACAGGTTCGGCGTCACGGCGCCGGCGCCGGGAACCGGTTCGGCGCCGGCGGGATGCGGGTCCCAGACCACGGGGATCGTCGCCGCCAGCTCGGTGAGCAGCCCGCGCAGTTCGGCGTTCGCGGCCAGTCCCCTCCCGTAGTCGGCCACGATGACGGCATCCGCAGCGGCCACCGCGGCGAGCATCTCCGGCGTGGCCTCCGGGACCGGCGCTTCGCCGCAGCCTTCGTCGTAACGGACCACCGCCTGGCCGCCGGCCCGGATCCTGGTCTTGACCGGTGTGGGCGCGCCCGAGGGACCGGCGACGACGTCGATGCCTTCCAGTTCCCGGCGCAGCAGGGCGGAAGCGCCGTCGTCGGATATGACCGTGACCAGCCGGACATCGCGGCCGTCACGTGCCAGCATCCGGGCGACCAGCCCGGCGCCGCCGGCGCGCCGCCGGGTCGCCGCCACGTCCACCACGGGGACGGGTGCGTCCGGAGAGAGGCGGCTGGCCTCGCCGTTGACGTCGGCATCCAGCAGGAGGTCTCCCACCACCACGATCTTCATCGGGCGTCCCCCTCTCCGCCGACCCGGGCCTGGCGTGCCACCGCGGCGTCGAAGGCGCGGCAGATCATGTGCACGGCCATCAGGTGCCCTTCCTGCGCGTTGGCCGGCAGCCCCTCCACCGCCACGAATTCGTCGCAGCTGCGGGCGAGCGGGTTGGGTGCCGCGCCGGTCAGGGCCCACGTCGTCACGCCGACCCTTCGGGCTGCTTCGACCGCGTTGAGCAGGTTCGGGCTCTTGCCGCTCGTGGAGAGCAGGATCAGCACGTCGCCGTCGCGGCCGTGGCCCAGCACCTGCCGGGCGAAGAGCTGGTCGTAGCCGTAGTCGTTGGCGATGGCCGTGACCGCGGAGGATTCGGCATGCAGGGAGATGGCGGAAAACGCCTCGCGTTCGCCGTCGAACCTTCCCACCAGCTCCGCGGTCAGGTGCTGGGCCTCGGCCGCGGAACCGCCGTTGCCCGCGGCGAGCAGCCGGTGCCCGCGCATCAGCCGGCCCGCCAGCTCGTCGCCCCAGCCGGCGAGCCGTGCCGCCTGGACGCGCAGCGACTCGACCGCCGGGGCGACCTCGTCCAGGTGGGACAGTACGACGTCGACGGAGTCCGCACCGGGCTGCCCGGCAGGGCTCGCCGGGACCGGCACCAGCGCGGGGGGCGGCGCGTACGATTCGGCCGCTTCCGGTCCCGCCGGCCGGGCCGCGGCCGTCAGGCGCCTCACAGCGCCTCTCCTTCGAGCACATGCAGCGAGCCGCGCCGGGCGCCGGAGCTGCGGGCCATGCCGTAGGCCCGCTCGGTATCCGCGGCGACCCGGTCCCAGGTGTACCGGGTCCGCACCCGCTGGCGGCCCGCCCGGCCAAGCTCCGCGGCGAACTGCGGGTCGGACAGCAGGACGGCGAGCGCGTCCGCCACCGCCTCCGGATCCCGCGGCGGCACGTGCAGCCCGGTCTTGTGGTCCACCACCGTGTCGATCAGGCCGCCCACCGAGGCCGCGACTACGGGGACGCCGCAGGCCATCGATTCCAGCGGCACGATCCCGAACGGCTCGTACCAGGGCACGCAGACGACGGCGTCCGCGCTGCGCAGGACGGCCGGGATCTGCTCGCGCGGAACCTGGCCGCGCAGGACGACCTGCTCCTGCACGCCGAGTTCGCGTGCCAGCGACAGCAGCCGCTGCGCCTCCGGATCCGTTGCCAGGCCCTCCGGGCCGGCAGATCCGCCGACCACGAGCAATTCGACGTCGCCGACGCCCCGGTCCTTCAGCAGCTTCAGGGCCCGCACCGGAATGTCCACGCCCTTGCGCGGCACCATCCGGCCCAGCGCGACAATGCGGTGCCTGCGCCCGCGCTCCTCCGCGGGACCCTCCGCCGTGAAGAGGTCCACGTCCACGCCGCAGGGCGCGATCGACACGTTGCCGCGCGGGATCCCCATCGCGGCCAGTTCGAATACCTCGTCGGAGCACGTGGCGATAATCCGGTCCACGCTGCGTCCGATATTGGGTTCCAGCCACGCCCGCTGCTCCGGGCTGGTGTCCTGCGCGCCCTGGTGCCGCCGCTTCACGGTGCCGAGCGCGTGGAAGGTCTGCAGCACCGGCACCGGGTAGCCCCCGCCGGAGTGCCGCCGCGCCGCGTCGAGTGCGGCCACGCCGGACATCCAGAAGTGTCCGTGCACCACGTCCGGCGGGTTGTCCCCCCAGTCCGCACTGATGCCGTCCGCCAGCTCGCCCATGTAGGGCAGCAGTTCGTCCTTCGGCACGGGCTCGGCGGGGCCTGCGTCCACGTGCACCACTTCGACCCCGGGCCGCATGGACACCCGGTCCGGGAGGTCCCGGCTGTCCCGCCGGGTGTAGACGGTGACGAAGTGCCCCCGCCGCGCCAAGGCGGCGGACAGCTCGGCCACATGCACGTTCTGGCCGCCGGCATCCACTCCCCCCAGCACGGCCAGCGGGCTGGCGTGCTCGGAGACCATCGATATCCTCACAGCTGACTCCTCTCGGTCACTGCCATCAATCTGCCGGCGCCGGTCGCGGCTTCGGCCAGCACGGCGTCCCAGTTCTTCAGGAACGCCGCCAGGGAATAATGTTCGAGCGCGGCCTGCCGGGCGACGGCGCCGCGCGCCCTGGCCTCCTCCGGTTCCCGGACCAGCCGCGCGGCCTCGGCCCGCAGGTAGTCCACGTCTGCGGAGATCGCGCCGGCCTCCGGCGGCACCGCCCGGGCGGCCTCCGTCGTGGCCAGCACGATGACGGGCATGGCCAGGTGCATCGCCTCCAGCAGGGCCAGGCCGAGCGAGGTCCAGCGCAGCGGGTGCAGGTACGCGCGGCGGCGGGCCAGTTCCGCGTGCAGCCGCCGGCCCGGCAGGTCGCCGCACACGGCCAGCCGGTCCGGGCCGAGCCCGACCGCTTCGGGCAGCCCGTCGCCGCCCATGCCGAACACGTCCAGCGGCGCCGCCTCCGCGAAGCCGGGCAGCAGGTCCGTGCCGGTCACCCGCCAGCGCCGCACCGGCTCGTTGACCACCACGCCCAGGCGGTCCAGCTCCCCGGTGTAGAGCGGGCCGGGATCCACGATGCCGTGCTCGATCACGGTGGTGCGGGCGCCGCCGCAGTCCCAGAACAGCCGGTTGAAGTGCGTGACGTGGACGATCGGGATCTGCTGCTGGTCCGCCAGCGGGTGCACCGAGTTCGGGACGCCGCCCTTGGGCGTGTTGTGCTCAAGGAACACGGCGGGAAGGTCCTTGCCTGGGCGCCTGCCCAGCAGCCGGGCGCATTCGTCCACCTCTTCAGGGCGCTGGAGGACAACGACGTCGATGTCCTCGCGCCCAAGCATCTCCGGCGCCACATCGCGGACGTTTTCGGGCCACTCGCGGCCGGCCCGGCCCAGGCCCCAGGGCCCGCCCTCCGGGGTCGCGGGAAGCAGGTACTCATGCTGCCCGCGCACGAAGGCGTCGGTCCAGCCGCCGTGCACGTGCCACAGCAGGATCTTCATCCGTTCCTCATTCCTCTCCGGGCGGGCAGCGAGGCCACGCCAAGACACAGCCGCTGCACGGCCGCCACGACTTCCTCCGGCGCCACGTCCGCCAGGCAGGGATGCCCCGGGACCGGGCATTCACGCGCCCGGCTCAGCCGGCAGGCAGCGTTCTGGTCCCCGAGCAGCTCCACCGGCACCTTGTACGGCGCCCAGCGCACGGCCGGAACCACGGGTGAGAACAGGCTCACCACCGGGGTGCCCACGGCCGCGGCCAGGTGCGCCGGTCCGGTGTTCCCGGTGACGACGGCGGAGGCCCCGGCCAGCACGCCGGCGAGGCCGCGCAGGTCCGTTTCGCCGCCGAGGTCCAGCGCGTCCGGCCCGGCGACGGTGGCCGTGAGGCCGCGCTCCCGCGGGCCTCCGGTGACCACGACGTTGTAGCCGGCGGCGACGAGCAGCTCCACGGCCGCCGCGTGGTGCAGCGGCGGCCAGGCCCTCGCCGGCACCGCCGCCCCCGGGTGCACGGCCACG
The DNA here is from genome assembly GCF_037144715.1 of Arthrobacter sp. USHLN218. Lineage (NCBI taxonomy): Bacteria > Bacillati > Actinomycetota > Actinomycetes > Micrococcales > Micrococcaceae > Arthrobacter > Arthrobacter sp. USHLN218. Next base: position 38,834 of record NZ_JBBCYT010000005.1, on the reverse strand, counting down.
TACGGGCGGCCACCGAACAGGTCCCCCGCATCCGGGACGTCGCGCACCCGCAGCCGTCCGTCGTCGTCGTCGGGCAGCCGGTATCCGGCCGCGGACGCGATCCGCAGCGCACGCTCGGCCTCGGGCTGGTCTTCGGGGAAGTCCTCGCCCGGCTTCAGCCGCACGTCGAGCAGCGAGCCGGCGTAGTCCACCGATGCCCCGGTGATGCGCCGGACGCCGGAGAGCCGCAGCAGCATTGCGAGCGGCAGCGGCGACTGGTGGAAGGAGGTGAGGATGACGGCCTCGGTGACCGACCGCGAGCGCACCCAGTCCTGCAGCAGGGCGAGGTGCTCGTCGCTGACGGGCGGGGCCGGGTCCACGATCCATGGGCTTGCCCAGGTGAACACCTCGGCCACGCCCGGCAGCAGCTGCCCGGCCGCGGCGCCCTGCGGTCCGCAGAGCATCAGCACCTCGTTGGGTCTGGAGCCGTTCCCTGCCGCGATGGCCCTGACGGCGGGCCCGGCCAGCAGGACATCGCCGGCGCTGTCCAGCCGCGCCACCAGCACGCGGCTCATCGGCCGCCTCCCGGCAGCCCGTCAGCCGCCTGCAGGACGGGGCTCCCTTGTCCCGGCACCGGAGCCGGACCTCCCGGCCCGAACAGGAGTCCGAGGGCACCCGCCAGGTCGGGCGCCACGAGGTCGGCCTCCTCCACTTCTTCGGGGCGGGTAACCGGAGTAGGCACGAGCACGCCCCGGGCGCCCGCTGCCGCGGCCGCCTCCACGTCCGCGCCGATGTCCCCCACGAACGCGGCCTCGTCCGGCTGCAGGCCGAGCCGCTCGCAGGCCTCGAGGATCATGCCCGGCCGGGGCTTGCGGCAGCCGCAGTCGTCCTGTGGTCCGTGCGGACAGATCTCCCACACGTCGAAGGGACCCAGCAGTTCCTCCACCCGCGCGTTGACGGCGTCCACCTGGCCGCGGTCGAGCAGGCCGCGGGCGATGCCGGACTGGTTGGTCAGCACGCCGCAGGGCAGGCCGGCGGCGCGCACGGCGTCCAGCGCCGCACGGGCGCCGGGCATCGGGCGGACCAGGGCCGGATCGCCGTTGTAGGGAACGTCGATGACCAGCGTCCCGTCCCGGTCGAAGAGGACGGCGCGCGGCGGGTGCTGAGCCGGAGAAGTCATATCAGGACTGTTCCCGCCTCCGGCAGCGGCTAAACACTTCAGCGCCGACTTCTTTTCGCCGCGGCCGGATCGCCGTCCGGCGCCCGCCCGTCCCGCCGCGCATTTCCCCGCCGCCGCGCCGCGCGCCGGGCCGCTCTGGCAGGATGAAGCCATGCAGCCAGAAACCGAACCGGGCAGGACCCCGGCGCCCGACGGACTGGAACCGGACGGCCGCCCCGAACTGCTGGTGCTGCGCGCGCTGAAGCTGGGCGACCTCCTGGTGGCCGTGCCCGCGCTGCGCGCCCTGCGCCGCGCCCACCCGGACCACCGGATCCTGTACGCGGCCCAGGCGTGGCTGCGTCCGATGATGGAACTGGTCGGTTCCGTCGACGCCCTGCTGGACACCCACGGCCTCGACGTTCCCATCAGCCTCTCCCCCGGCCGGGTCGACATCGCCGTCAACCTGCACGGCAACGGCGCCGAAAGCCGCGGCCGGATCGAAGCCCTGCAGCCCCGGCGCCGGATCGGCCATTTGTCGCCCGGCTGGGACGGCCCCGGCTGGCCGGACGGACTGCACGAGCGCGAGCGCTGGGCGAGGCTGCTGGATTGGCACGGCATCCCGGCGGACCCGCTGGACTACCGGCTGCACCGTCCCGCCGAGCGCACCAGCCGGCCCGGCGCCGCCGTCCTGCATGTGGGCGCCGCCTACGGGAGCCGCCTGTGGCCCGCGGACCGCTTTGCCGCCGTCGCGCGCGAACTGGCGCTGGCCGGCCACGACGTCGTCTTCACCGGCAGCTCGGGGGAACGGCCGCGGGCGGAGGAAGTGGCCGGGCTGGCCGGGCTCGGCCCCGGCACCGTGGCCGCGGGCCGGTACTCGCTCACCGAATTCGCCGCCGTGATCGCCGATGCCGCCGTCGTAGTCTCCGCCGACACAGGCGCCGCGCACCTGGCCTCGGCCTACGCGCGGCCCTCCGTGGTCATGTTCGGCCCGGCTCCCGTGGCCGAATGGGGGCCGCCGCCCGGGCCGCACATCGTCCTGACGGACGAGGCACAGCGGCGCGGCGACACGTTCTCGGCGGAGCCGGATCCCGCGCTCCTCGCCGTGACTCCGGACGACGTGCTGGACGCCTTGTCCGGCCTCGGGGTCATGCCCGGCGCCGGCATCCTCGCGGCGGAGCCCGCGATCCGCACGGATTCGTGATCCGTATAGACTCGTGATCCGTATGGATTCGTAATCGGCACGGCTCCGTGGCGACGGGCCTTCCTACGCGGTGCGCAGCCGGCGGGCCGGGGCGGCCTCCGGTTCGCCCAGCAGCCGGCGCTGCAGCCGCACCAGGATGCGCGACAGCGCGCGCGAAACCTGCATCTGCGTCATGCCGACCCGCTCCCCCACGCGCTGCTGCGATTCCTCCTCGAAGTACCGGTAGTACAGCAGCTGCTGCTCGCGCGGCGTGAGTTCCCGGATGGCGGCGCGCAGCATCAGGAGTTCTTCGGCCCGCTCCAGGCGTTCGTCGGCCCCGCCCAGCGCATCGGCCAGGCCGCGGCCGTCCGGCGCGCTCTCGAGGGATTCCGGCCGCATGCTGCTCTGGCAGTTCAGGGCCTCGGCCACCAGCCCGGGAGCCTCTCCGACCTCGCGGGCCAGCTCGGCCAGCGAGGGCTCGCGGCCCAGTCGCTGGGCCAGCGCCGGGGCCGTCCTTGCCGCCACGGTGCGCAGGTCCTGCAGCTGGCGCGGCGGCCGGACCATCCAGCAGCTGTCGCGCAGGTAGCGCTTGAGCTCGCCGGTCACCGTCGGAACGGCGTAGGAGGGGAAATCCGTGCCGCGGTCCGGGTCGAAGCCCCGCACGGCCTTGATCAGGCCCATCCGCGCCACCTGCTTCAGGTCGTCCAGGTCCCGCCCGGCGCCCGCGTACCCCTTCGCCGCAGTCTCCGCGATTTCGAGGTGTCCCAGGACAAGTTCCTCTTCGAGCGCCAGGCGCAGCGAACCACTGGCGGCTCGGGCCTGGCGGAAGAGCTTCGTGCGGTGGCTGAGGGCAGGCTTCATCGGGCGTCACTCTCTGGTCTGCGGCCGCGGGCTGGACCCCGCGTTCACCCCAAGAGAAACATAAGCATGCTTACAAGGCAACGGCTTTTCGGAAACTCCTTGGCCGGAAATCTTTTCCTACCCCCGGAGAAGAAGGTATAAGCCGGGAGAAGCGGCCTAGGCCCCCGCGCCGGGCCGCTGCGGCTTACCGCCTGGCTTGCCGCCGGCCTTGCCATCGACCAGTTTGAGGCCGATCACACAGCCGATAATGCCTGCCAGGAACAGCAGCTTCAAGAGTCCCGCCGGTTCCCCGGAGAATAGGACCGCGTACAGCACCGTCAGCACCGCACCCAGCCCGGTCCACACCGCGTACGCCGTGCCGATGCCGATGCCGCGCATCGCGTACCCCAGCCCGGTCATGCTCAGCACCACGGCGACGAGGAAAACCGCGGTCGGCCCCGGCCGCGACAGTCCGTCCGAATAGTCCAGCGCCGTAGCCCACACGGCCTCCAGCACCGCACTGGCAATCAAAACAATCCAATGCATCGCGCTACCCCACTGCCTTCAGGCCGACAACGCAGCCGATGATGCCCAGGAGCAGCAGCACTTTTGCGAAACTGGCTCGTTCGCCGCCGAACACCATCGCGTAGGCCGCGGTCAGCACAGCACCGATGCCGACCCACACGGCGTACGCGGTTCCCACCGGGATCGTCGTCATCGCAAACGCCAGTCCGGCAAGGCTCGCCGACATGGCGATAAAGAAGATGACCGTCGGCCACAGCCGGCGGAAGTTCCGCGAGCGGCCCAACGCCGTCGCCCACACCGCCTCAAGCACGCCCGACAGGACCAGAATTATCCATTCCATTGAATAACCTCATGGCCAGTCTTGTCGCGTGCCGGGTACTGATCCGTCGTCCGGAGGCCCCGGATCGGGGCCTTGCCAAAGAAGATAGCAAAGTACGACGGCGAAGCGGGACTTTGGTGGCCGAGCCCACCAAAGGATTGGCCCGGGTCCGGTCCGTTCGGGGGCCCTGCGTGGCACGATGTAGCCATGGAGATCGCGCAAGCGCCGGCCACCCACCGCCTGCAGCCCGGCGCGCCCAGCCAGGCGGACATCGACCTCTACCGCACCCTGAGCGCCAACGCGGCGGCCGGCGTCGCAGTCGTCGCTACCTCCTCCCGCGGCCGCGACTACGCCGCCACGGTCTCCGGCTGGCTGCCGGTCTCCTATGATCCGCCGACCATGCTCGTGAGCCTCTACGGCGAGTCGCGGATCGGCGAGGCCGTCTCCACGAGCCGCTACTGGACGCTGAGCCTGCTGACCGGCGGGCAGCAGGGCATTGCCAATTGGCTTGCCAGCCCGGGCACGCCATTGGAGGGACTGATGACCCAGGTTCCCTTCCGCCGCGGGGAGGTCTCTTCGGCGCCGGTGATCGACAACGCCCTCGCGTTCTTCGAACTGGAAACCGTCGCCGCCCATCCGGCCGCCACCCATCTCCTGGTCGTGGGGGAAGTCCGGGCCATGGGCACCCTGGCTTCGGGGCGGGACGTCCTCGACCCGCTGGTCCATTTCGGATCCGCCTACCATCGGCTCAACCGCTGACCCAAGAACAGGAACAGGTACCCATGACTATCGACCGAAGCCTGGAGAACGAAAACCGGCCGGCCCCCGACAGCGACCGCAAGCCCGATTCACCCACGGACATCTCGAAGCGCTCCTGGGGCTACATCTTCAAGCGCACCCTGAACGAGTTCAGCGCGGACAAGTGCACCGACCTCGCCGCCGGCATGACCTACTACGCCGTGCTCTCGATCTTCCCCGGACTGCTGGCCGTGGTCTCCATCCTGGGAATCTTCGGCCAGGGCGAGGCCACCACCCGCACGATCATCGACCTGCTGGAGCAGCTCGGCGCGCCGGCGGACGCGATCGCCCTGATCGAAGGGCCGATCAACCAGCTGACGACGTCCAACACAGCCGGGCTCGCTCTGGCCGTCGGTATCATTGGCGCCATCTGGACCGCCTCGGGCTACGTCCGCGCCTTCGGCCGGGCGATGAACACCATGTACGACGTCGACGAGGGCCGGCCCTTCTGGAAGCTCTACCCCGTCATGCTCGGCGTGACCGTCCTCCTCGTGACCGTCGTCGTGATCATGATGCTGCTCCTCATCCTGTCGGGCGGATTCGCCCAGGCACTCGGCGACATGATCGGCCTCGGCGAAACGGCCCTCATGGTCTGGAACGTCATCAGGTGGCCGATACTCCTCGTGCTGGTGGTCTTCATGATCGCCCTGCTCTACTACGCCACTCCGAACGTCAAGCAGCCCAAGTTCCGCTGGCTGAGCATCGGGGCCATGGTCGCCATCGTCGTCATGGGCCTGGCCACCGCCGGCTTCGGCTTCTACGTGGGCAACTTCGGCAATTACAACGCCACCTACGGCGCCATCGGCGGAGTGATCGTGCTGCTGCTGTGGATCTGGATCATGAACGTCGTGCTCCTGTTCGGCGGGGAGCTCGACGCGGAGATCGAGCGCGGCCGGCAGCTGCAGGCCGGCATCAAGGCCGAGGAGAAGCTCCAGCTTCCCCCGCGCGACACCAGGCATAGCCGGAAGCTCAGCGAGAAGGCGCTCGGACTCGTGAACGATGGCCGCGATCTGCGGACCTCGCACGTGCATACGGACTACCGGAATGAGTAGCAGCCTCCTGACTTAGGCCGTGGCGCCGTCCTAAACTTGGCGAATGGGCGATGCACTCAATGCGACCTCCGTGACGGAAGAACTGCAGGACATGATCCTGCACAACGAAAACGTGGACCGCTTCCTCGATGAGCTGTCCATCTATTCCACCCGCATCCTCGGCGACACTGCCGAGATCCATTGCGGAGTGACCCTCAAGCGGCACAAACGCTCGACAACCGTGGCGCACAGCGACCCGACCGCACGCCAACTGGACGAAATCCAGCACGGCTTCGGAGAGGGCCCGTGCCTGGCGGCCATCGCTACGGGGACGACAACCATCGTGCAGGACGTACGGACCGACGACCGCTGGCCGGAGTACTTCGCCGCGGTCGCCAGGCACGGCTACTACTCCATGATGGGCGTGCCGCTCCTGCTCGAGGCCGGCGGTGGTGCCGCCCTGAACTTCTACGCCGCGCAGCCCGGGGCCTTCACCGGAGAAACGGCCCGGGTCGCCGAGGGGTACGGGCACCAGGCCTCCCGGGCCCTGCAGCTGGCCCTGCGCGTGGCCGAACAGGCCGACACGGCGTCCCATTTGAAGGCAGCCCTGGAATCGCGGACCACGATCGACCTGGCCGTCGGCATCATCATGGGCCAGAACCGCTGCAGCCAGGAGGAGGCCTTCAACATCCTCAAGTCCGCCTCCAGCAGCCGGAATATCAAGCTCCGGGATGTCGCCGCCGGCATCGTCGCCAGCTTAGGGAGCACTACGAGCACCCACTTCGACGACTGAGTCGCGGCCCCCCGGCAATACCGGCCCAAGGGTTGTCCGCCCTCCGGCCGTGGGATAGGTTGCAGGCACATGGCCCCAGCCCAGGGAGATAGCCGATGGAAGCCGAAATCATCCTGCACGTCGACGGGAGCCGCCGCGCACTTCGACTCGACACCCGGACCACCCTGCTCGACGCGCTGCGCGACCGGCTCGGCGTCTACTCGCCGAAGAAGGGCTGCGACCACGGGCAGTGCGGGGCCTGCACAGTGCTGCTCAACGGCCGCCGGGTCAACTCATGCCTCGTCTTCGCGGTCGCCCAGGACGGCGCGGAGGTCGTCACCGCCGAAGGCCTCGCCGAGGGCGGAAACCTGCACCCCGTCCAGCAGGCGTTCCTCGACCAGGACGCCTTCCAGTGCGGGTACTGCACTCCGGGGCAGATCTGCTCCGCCGTCGGCATGCTCGCCGAGGCGGACGCCGCCCAGCCGAGCTACGTCACTCCGGGCTTCGGGCCCGAGGATCCGCCGCCGGCCGCGGACCTCGATGACGAGGAGATCCGCGAGCGCATGAGCGGCAACCTCTGCCGCTGCGGCGCGTACGTGAACATCGTCGCCGCCGTCCGGCAGGCAGCCGCCGAGGGATCCGGCGCATGAAGCCGTTCGACTACCGGCGCGCCGCGGCACCCGAGAGTGCCATCGCCGACGTCGCCGGCAATCCCGGGGCCGCCTACCTCGCCGGCGGGACAAACCTCGTCGACCACATGAAGCTCGGCCTCGCGGAGCCCGCCCTGCTCGTGGACATCACTTCGCTTCCGCTGGATGAGGTCGCGGAGACGGAGGACGGCGGCGTGAGCATCGGCGCCAACGTGCGCAACAGCGACCTCGCCGCCCATCCGGTCATCCGCTCGCGCTACCCGCTGCTCTCCCAGGCCCTGCTCTCCGGCGCCTCCGGCCAGCTGCGCAACCTGGCCACCACCGGCGGCAACCTCCTCCAGCGCACCCGCTGCGTCTACTTCCAGGACGTCACCACGCCCTGCAACAAGCGCGTGCCCGGCTCCGGCTGCTCGGCGCTGGAGGGCTACGCCCGCTACCACGCCATCTTCGGCGCGTCCGATGACTGCATCGCCGTGCACCCGTCGGACATGGCCGTCGCCCTCGCGGCGCTGGACGCCACCGTCGTCGTCCAAGGCCCCTCCGGCGAGCGGAGCATCGCGCTGACGGACCTGCACCGCCTGCCGGACGGCCGCCCGGACCTGGACACCATCCTGGACCACGGGGACCTGATCACCGCCGTCCGCCTGCCCGGCCTGCCGTGGGCGGAGCGCTCGACCTACCGCAAGGTCCGGGACCGCGCTTCCTACGCCTTCGCACTTGTTTCCGTCGCCGGTGCGGTGGAGCTGGAGGACGACGGCGGCGCCCCGGGAAAGGTTCCTGTCATCCGCCAGGCACGGATCGCCTTGGGCGGAGTCGCCCACAAGCCCTGGCGCGCTACCCTCGCCGAGGAAGCCCTACGCGGGGTCGCGGCCACGCACGAGAACTTCCGGGCGGCCGCCGACGCCGAGCTGGAACGCGCCGCCACCGTGGAAGACAACGCCTTCAAGGTGCCGATGGTCCGCAACACCATGATTTCCGTGCTGCACGAACTCACCCGGGAGTACTCATGACCGCCCCCTTGGAAGCCCGGGCCATGGGCAGCAGCATCGAACGGCTCGACGGCGTAGCGAAGGTGACCGGAACGGCCCCCTACGCCTGGGAACAACCCGTCGAGCGCCCGGCCTACCTGCATCCGGTCCAGTCGACCATTGCCCTCGGCCGCGTCACCGGCATCGATACCTCCGCCGCCGAAGCCCTGGACGGTGTCATCGCCGTCCTGACCCACCACAATGCGCTGCGGCTGGAGGACACCTCGGACGGCGAGCTGGCGATCCTGCAGAACGACGCGGTGGGGTTCCGCGGCCAGTTCATCGGCGGCGTCATCGCCGAGACTCCGGAAACCGCCCGCGAGGCCGCAGCCCTCGTCGCCGTCAGCTACGACGAGGAGGCCCACGACGCCCGGCTCAGCGCCGACCGGAATGACCTCGATACGCCCGACCAGGTCAATGCGGGGTTCCCCACCGACACTTCCCAGGGCGACCCCGATGCCGCCCTGGCGGGCGCCGCCGTCGTTATTGACCGCACCTACACGACGCCGGCCGAACACAACAATCCGATGGAACCGCACACCACGGTGGCGCAGTGGACGGACGCAGGGCTGGTGCTCTACGACTCGACCCAGGGCGTCCACCAAGTGCGGCAGGCGCTCGCGCCGGTCTTCGGCCTGCCCATCGAGCGGATCCACGTCACCAGCCCGCACGTGGGCGGCGGGTTCGGATCCAAGGGCCTGCCGCACTCGCACGTCATCCTCGTGGCCATGGCGGCGCAGCTGAGCAACGGGCGTCCGGTCAAGCTCGCGCTGACCCGGCAGCAGCTCTTCTCCGTCGCCGGCTACCGCACGCCGACCATCCAGCGGGTCCGGCTCGGGGCCGACCGCGAAGGCCGGCTCACCGCCATCGTCCACGACGTCGTCGAACAGACCTCGAAAATCAAGGAGTTCGCGGAGCAGACCGCGGTGCCGACGCGCATGATGTACGCCGCGGAGAACCGCAGGACAACGCACCGGATCGCCCGGCTCGACGTGCCCGTTCCGTCCTGGATGCGCGCGCCCGGTGAATGCCCGGGAATGTTCGGCCCCGAGGTGGCCATGGACGAGCTGGCCGAGGCCTGCAGCGTGGACCCGATCGAGGTCCGCGTCCGCAACGAACCGCACATCGACCCGGAAAGCGGCCGGCCGTTCGCCAACCGGCACCTCGTCGCGTGCCTGCGCGAGGGCGCCCGGCGGTTCGGCTGGGAGCAGCGCGACCACCGTCCGCGCGTCAGGCTCGACGGCGACTGGCTGACCGGGACCGGGGTGGCGAGTTCCACCTATCCCGCGCGCAGCCAGCCCGGGTCGGTGGCCCGCATCCGCTTCGCGGACGGGCTGTTCAAGGTCTCCATCGGGGCGGCGGACCTGGGCACCGGGACCTGGACGGTGCTGACGCAGGTCGCCGCGGACGCCCTGGGCGTAGGAGTCGGGGACGTCCGGCTGGAGATCGGGGATACGGCCCTGCCCAAGGCCAGCATCGCCGGCGGGTCCACCGGGCTGTCCAGTTGGGGCACGGCGATCGCCGAAGCGGGTGAGACCTTCCTGACCAAGTACGGGACGGAGCCGGAGGACGGCGACGAACTGGAGGCGGCCGCGCCGAAGAATCCCGCCGCCGACGAATACGCCATGCACTCCTTCGGCGCCCAGTTCGCCGAGGTGAAGGTCCACCGCTTCACCGGCGAGATCCGGGTCTCCCGCATGCTCGGGGTGTTCTCCGCCGGCCGGATCGTCAATCCGCGCACGGCGCGCTCGCAGTTCCTCGGCGGCATGACCATGGGACTCGGCATGGCCCTGCACGAGCACAGCGTCATGGACCCGCGGTTCGGCATCATCGTCAACCACGACTTGGCGGAATACCACATCCCGGCCAACGCGGACGTGCTGGACATGGACGCCATCTGGCTCGACGAGGTCGATGAACACGCGGGCCCGCTGGGCGCCCGCGGAATCGGCGAGATCGGAATCGTCGGAGCCGCCGCGGCCATCGCGAACGCCGCCTACCACGCCACCGGCGTCCGGGTGCGGGACCTGCCGCTGACACCGGACAAGTTCCTCTAAGCAGAGGAAGGCCTCAGACGCTCCGCCACTCCTCGCCCGTGATGTGGCTGCCGGCCTGCGGGCCCATCTGCAGCATGCCGCCGTCCACCGCCCAGGACGCGCCCGTGACGTACGCCGACGCCGGGGAGGCCAGGAAGGCGACGACGGCGGCGACTTCCCGCGCGTCGCCCGGCCGGCCCAGCGGAATTCCGGGGCGCGAAACGGTCCGCGGGTCCACGTCCGTCTGGCCGGTCATCGGCGTCGCGATTTCACCGGGCGCCACCGTGTTGGCCGTGATCCCGTGCTCGGCCAGCTCGAGGGCGATGGTCTTAACCAGGCCGCCCAGGCCGTGTTTGGCCGCGTCATAGGCCGCCGATCCGACCCGGGGCTGATGCTCATGGACGCTGGTCACCGCGATGAGCCGGCCCCCGGAGCCCTGGTCTGCCATGAGCCGGGCCGCGCGCTGGAGGCACACGAACGCCCCGTCCAGGTCGGTGGCGACGACCTCCCGCCAGGTCTCGTAGCTGGTGTCGAGGAACTTCCGGTTCGCGCCCGTGCCCGAGTTGTTGACGAACACGTCCAGCCCGCCCAGGTCCCGGGCGAGGGCATCGACCACCGCGCCGCACCCGGGCAGCTCGGTGAGGTCCAGCCGCGCCGTCACCGCGCGGCGGCCCAGGGACCGGACCTCGTCCGCCGTCCGCTCCGCGCCCGCCTGGTCCTCGTGCCAGGTGATGCCGACATCCATGCCGGCCTCCGCGAGTGCGACGGCGGTGGCGCGGCCGATCCCCGAGTCCGATCCGGTCACGATCGCTGTCTTCGGTACAAAGGTGGTCATAGCCGTTCTCCTACCTGCGTAGCTCCTGCCTGCCCGTCCTGCTTGCTGCCATTGTGGCCGAGGGCATCCGATGCCGCCACCGAGCCGCCCTGCCGCCGCGCCCGCATGATGAACACCACATGAACGGGAGGCGGAGGTTGTGAAAAAATAGACCATGCGTCCCATGCAGCACTCCAGCAAACTCCAGAACGTCCGGTACGAACTTCGCGGCCCCATCCTGCACGCGGCGAAGAAAATGGAGGCGGAGGGACAGCGCATCCTGCGGATGAACCTGGGTGATCCCGCGCCCTTCGGGCTGGAAGCTCCGGAGTCGATCGTCGTGGACATGATCCACCATCTGCGCGATTCCCAGGGCTACTGCGACTCCAAGGGCATCTTCTCGGCCCGCACGGCAATCTCGCAGTACTACCAGACCAAGGGCCTGATGCAGATCGGCGTGGAGGACATCTTCATCGGCAACGGCGTCTCGGAACTCATCTCGATGACGCTCCAGGCCTTCCTGGAGAACGGCGACGAGGTGCTCATCCCGGCACCCGACTACCCGCTATGGACCGCCTCGGTGACGCTCAGCGGCGGCACGGCCGTCCACTACCTCTGCGACGAGGACAACAACTGGTGGCCGGACATGGCGGACGTCGAAGCCAAGATCACCCCGCAGACCAGGGCCATCGTGCTCATCAACCCGAACAATCCGACCGGCGCCGTCTACCCGCGGCACGTCATCGAACAGTTCGCGGAACTCGCGCGCCGGCACGACCTGGTCCTGTTCTCGGACGAGATCTACGAGAAGATCACCTATGACGACGCCGTCCACATCCACACGGCGGCCGTGGCCGAAGACCTCCCGGTGCTGACCTTCTCAGGCCTGTCCAAGGCCTACCGCATGCCCGGCTACCGCGCCGGCTGGGTCGCCGTCAGCGGCCCGCGCGCCGCCACCGCCGCGTACCGCGAATCACTTGAGCTGCTGGCCTCCCTGCGGCTCTGCGCCAACGTCCCGGCCCAGCACGCCATCCAGACCTCGCTCGGCGGCTACCAGAGCATCGGGGACCTCGTGAAGCCCGGCGGCCGGCTGCGCGAACAGCGCGATCTGGCCTGCAAGCTGCTCAACGAAATTCCCGGCGTCAGCTGTGTTCCGGCCGCCGGCGCCATGTACCTCTTCCCGAAGCTGGATCCGGCGGTCTACCCCTTCACCAACGACGAGCAGTTCGTGCTCGACCTGCTCGAAGACCAGAAGATCCTCGTCTCGCACGGCACGGCCTTCCACTGGCCGGCGCCGGACCACTTCCGGTTCGTCATCCTGCCGTCCGTCGCCGAGATCGAAGAGGCCGTCCGGCGGATTTCGTCCTTCCTGGCCGTCTACCGGCGGAAGGCCGAAGCCCAGGCCCTGGCCGGAGCCGCGGGCATCCCGGCGCCCTGACCCGCCGCCGTCGCTGGCGAAAAGTCAGAGCCACTTCTTCCATTTGAAGGCTCCGTACAGGGCCGCGCCGATGCCCACCATGAGTGCCAGGGCGAACGGGTAGCCCCAGAGCCAGTCCAGCTCCGGCATGTGGTCGAAGTTCATGCCGTATACGGCGCCCACCAGTGTCGGCGCGAAGAGTATGGCGGCCCAGGACGAGATCCGCTTAACCTCCTCGTTCTGCGCCAGGCTGGTCTCGGTCAGCCGCTTCATCTCCTCGTTCTGGCGCTGCCCCACCAGGGTGGAGTGCACGCTCAGCGCGTTCTGCAGCAGCGACCGGAACGCGTTGGCCCGGTCCACCACCCGGAAGACGTGGTCGTGGACGTCCCGCAGCCGCTCCCGCAGGTCGATGTCCAGCCCGTACTTCTCGGCTCCGCGCTCCAGCGTCGCCAGCATCTCGTCCAGCGGCTGGGTCGCCCGCTGGAACTCGATCACCTCGCGGTGCAGCTCGTAGATCCGGCGCGAGACGTCCGGGCTGCCGCCGAAGAGGTCGTCCTCGATCTCGTCGATGTCGTTCTCCAGCCCGGCGACGACCGGTGCATATTCATCCACGACCTGGTCCACGATCGCGTAGAGGACGGCCTGCGGCCCCTTGGCCAGCAGCTCCGGCTTGCGCTCCATCCGCCGGCGCGCCTTGGCCAGGTTGGGCGACTCCGCATGGCGGACCGTCACCACGAAGTCCGGTCCCACGAAGACGTGCAGCTCGCCGAACTCCACCTTTTCGACGTCGTCGAGGTAGCGGGCGGGCCGCAGCACCATGAACAGCGTTCCGCCGTACCGCTCCAGCTTGGACCGCTGGTGGCCGCTCAGCGCGTCCTCCACGGCGAGGTCGTTCAGGTCGAACTCCTGCGCCACCGCCCGCACATCGGCCGGGTCGGGACGGTACAGCCCGATCCATGCCATCCCGCCGGTCGTACGCATCGTCATGAACGTCTCGTCCAAGCTGCCGGGGCTGGCTACCCGTTGCCCGTCCACGTACACGGCGTTATCCACCAACGACATCTGCAGTCCTTTCCGCCCGGCCTGACTGCCTGCGCCGGACCACAGCCAATCTACCAACAGCCCCTGCGCCGGACGGTGCGTAAATTCTCCGTGAACTTCCAGCGCTTGCAATGGTGCCGTTCCCGCGCGTGGGACATGCTGGGATCCTGTCCGAAGACCCAATCCCGTGATCCCGTGGAGGAACCAATGACGCAGTCCCGCCTCGACAACTGGGACCTGCTGCCCGGCACGCTAGTGGAGATCCGCCGGAAGGGCCGGCACCTGCGGATCGGCCGGGTGGACGCGGTTTCGCTGGACGCCGAGCTGCTCTGGCTCGCGAACGACGGCGCCGTGCCCCGGCAGCTGTTCGAGAAGGCCGAGGGCTACGAAGTCTGGTCCTGCGATGCCCTGGAGGACGAGGGCCCCCTTCCGGTCGGAGGACATCGGGTCTAGCGTGTCCGCATGGATTGGAAACTCGAGCTTGTCCCCGTGCCGGTGACGGACGTTGACCGCGCCAAGCACTTCTACGTAGACCAGGTTGGGTTCAACGCCGACCACGACCACCAGGTCAGCCCCGAGCTGCGCTTTGTCCAGCTCACGCCCAAGGGATCGGCCTGCTCGATCGTGCTGGGCACCGGCATCACCGAAATGGCGCCCGGCTCGCAGAAAGGGCTGCAGATCGTTGTCGACGACGCCGCGGCGGCCCGCGAAGAACTCCTCAGCCGGGGCGTCGGCGCCAGCGAGGTCGATGTCCAGCCCTGGGGCCGGTTCGTCTACTTCAGCGATCCGGACGGCAACACCTGGGCGCTGCAGCAGCTGCCCGCCCGTGACAGTTTCTAGACGTCCGACGGCGGCAACGGGCTGCGGTTTCAGGCGATTCCGGGCGGCCGTTTCCGCGAGCACGACGGCGCCGGCCGGCCTTTCGCGCCGCGCCAGACAAGCCTGCGGGCGTGGAGACCGACACATCGCGCCATATTTCGTAAATGCTGGACCCTCCCCGACATGCAGTGTTTACTTGGCAGGGCCTGCGCTGTTCACACTGCGGCGGGGAAACTGGATCCGTACAAGTAACCAAGACACGCATGTTGGGGAATGACGCATGAGCATTGACAACCGTCTGAAGGCAGTACTCGATGGCCTGGCCAAGGCCCACCAAGAGGGAACCACCGCCGGCGGCAGCGCCGTACTCGCGGAGGCCATCGCTGCCTACCCGTTCGACGAGCGCGAGGGCGAGCTGCTCTCCGGCGGCATTCCCCGGGGGCACAAGGCACTGACGACGGCGACCTCGAAGCTCGTCAAGGCCGGCTGGATCACCAAGGGCCGCGGCGGTTGGAAGATCACCGAGGAGGGCCTGGCCGCCTCGGCCGCCTTCCCGGACGGCGCATCGCTGGCCGCAGCCATCGCTTCCGGCACGTCGGTCCCGCCGCTCCCGGCCGAGGCCAAGGCACGCAAGCCCCGGGCCGCGGCAACCGCTGCCCAGCCGTCGGACCGCCCCGCCGAGGCCCCCAAGGTCGCTGCCGCCGCCGCGTCCGCCCCGCCCGTGGTCACCGAGGCTGCCCCCGAGGCCGCCCCGGCTCCCGCCGAAGTTCCGGCACAGGAAGCCGCCCCGTCCTTCCCCCAGCCGGACGCCGTCGCCCTCGCCGGAAACTTCGCCACCGCACTCGGCGCCTCCGACTGGCAGCCCGAGGTCGAGCAGGTGCAGATGCGGCTCGACCCGTCGGACCAGCTCTGGAAGCTCGAAGTGGAGCTGCCCGCCGGTTCCTACGCCTATAAAGCTGCCATCAACCGCTCCTGGGACGAGAACTACGGAGCGTTCGGCCAGCGTGACGGCGCCAACCACGAAATCCACCACGCCGGCGGCGCGGTCCGGTTCCAGTACGACCACCGGACCAAGGACGTCAGCGTCTACTAAAGTCGGCGTCTGCTAAAGCCGCTGTCGGTGCGGCCCGGGCCTGCCCGCGGCCGGACCCTCACCTAAGGCGCTCCGGAGGGCGGTCTTCATACATGAAGACCGCCCTCCGCTGTTGCCTCTGCCCCGTCCGCCCTGTCTGGCCGCGGAATTTGTCGCGTGCGCCTGATCTGGCTGCGACCCGGCCAACGCCTCCTCGCCCCCTTGCTGTGTGCCCAGCCTGGCCCTTTTTGAATAATTTTGCAGCGCGCGGAATAAACCTGTCGGCCCTCCGGTTGACATAACTGAAGCCCGGTTCCTTATGCGCAGCAGGAATCTCTCCGGCGGAAGCCTCTGTGCGCGGATGTCATCCGCGTCCTTCCTGCCGGTTCCTGCCGTCCTCTGCATCCGCTTCCAGCGGCCGCACCGGCCCGATGACCCTTTCCGCCAGACACAGGAGGTACACCTTTGACTACTGCAGCCCACAATCCCCTGGTCAGCCTCACCCCTACCCGCATCCGCAACCTGGGTGCACTGCGCCGCGGCGATGCGGTGGAAGCCCGCTTCCAGAACGACGTCCAGTACCGCGGCCATGTGGTCCGCACGGCGCCCGGGGTCGGTCTGGTCTGGATCCGCGACGAGGCCGGCGGACGCCGCCGGGCCGTCAGTGCGTCCGACTACTCCATCTGGCGGGTCCCCGCACAGGGCTAGGCACGCAGCGCCTTTTCGCCAGCCAGCTTCCTGACGATGTCCCCGGCCGGCTCGGCTTCGGCTTCCCGATAGCCGACGCCGGCCCACAGGGACATCAGCTGGGCGTCCTGGGCTGCCGCCGCCGCGGCACGGACGGGCCGGGTCACCTGGTTGACCTGCGGGTATACCGCCGGCGCAAAGCCCGTGAAGCGCTGGATGAAGTCGTTGTCCACTCCGCGCGCCACCCGGCCTGAGAACGCCCGCGTCAGCACCGTCCCGGCGCCGCGCAGGGTGTGCAGCGCGTCCTTGTAGAACGGCGCCGCACCGGATTCCGGCGAGCGCAGCAGCGCGGTCCCGACCTGCACGGCGGCCGCTCCCTGCTCCAGCGCGGCGCGAACGTGGCTGGGCTTGCCGATCCCGCCGGCCGCGATCAGCGGCAGTTCGACCTCTCCGCGCACGCGTGGCAGCAGTTCGGCCAGCGTCAGGTCATTCGGATCCGCGCCCACGCTGAACGTCGAGCGATGCCCGCCCGCTTCGGTGGACTGGACGACCAGGGCGTCCGCTCCGACCGCCGCGGCCGCCTTGGCATCCGCCTCATCGGTGACCATAACGACGACGGCGGTGTCCACTGCGTGCAGCGCCTCCACCGTCCCGGTGTCCGGCAGGCCGAAGGTGAAGGACACGACCGCCGGCCGGACCCTCAGCAGCAGCTCGACCTTCTCGGCGTACTGGTCCGTGTCCTGCCAGTCAGGCTCGGGAACGGGCTGTTCGAGGTACTCGGCCAGCCGCCGGCGGTAGGCCTCCAGTGCCTCGATATCGTCCTCGCCAGGCGCGCCTGCACCGGCCGCCGGCACGAACAGGTTGACGCCGAACGGGCCGCGATCCAGCGACCGCACCCGGGCAACCTCCTGGTCCAGCTTGGCCGGCGGCTTCAGTGCACCGGCCAGGAACCCCAGTCCACCTGCCCGTCCCACCGCGGCGGCAAGCTCGGGCGTCGACGGGCCGCCGGCCATGGGCGCGCCGATCAGCGGGAGGGCCAGGTCTGCTACGTTCCACATGATCGAAGACTACTATCCCTCCCCCGGGCACGGCGCCTTCCCGCCGGTCACGCCGCTTCCATGTCCGGGGACGCGATTCCAGCCCGTTCCTTCACCGTTCCGTCACGGATATTCCTCCGCTCTGCCCGAACCCCTCGACCCGGTGCCGCCCTGACCGTTAGTTTGGAGCCATGGCTGCTGAGAATGACGGAACGGCGTCCCGCACCCGGCTGCTGGCCCGTGCCCTCGGCCGGGTCCAGGGAGTCGGCTTCCGCTACTGGACCAGGGACCAGGCGGAACGGCTGGGCTTGACGGGCGCCGCCCTGAATGAGCCGGACGGTACGGTGAAGATCGTGGCGGAAGGACCGCAGGAAGCCGTCGAGGAGTTCCGGCTTTTGCTGGAATCCGGCGGCACGCCGGGCCGGATTGAACGGCTCGACGCCACCTATTCACGCGCCACGGGCGAATTCACCGAGTTCGGCGTCGGCTGACACCGGACCCGGAACGGACCATGCGCCGCGCGGAACCGCTTCTCCGGCGGGGCTCCCCCGGACCGGTGGGGCTCTCCGACGGAGAACGCACCTTGGTCTCCCGGCAGGCTCTCCGGCGTGCACACCCTAGTCATCCCGCGGGTGAACGTTCAAGCTTTCGTGCAGAGATTCGTGGAGTTTCCTTCAAACCCTTGGGCATTGACCCCTAAGCGTGCTAAGCATGCTTACAGGTGAAGCAGACGCCTGCATTTCCCCCTTTGCGAAAGGTCGTCCGCAGTGACTGCCAAGAGCTTTCTTTCCCCCGAAGACCCCTTCCCTGCCGATGTGCAGGCTCTGCCCGATGCCAGGCTCCATGTCTTGAACAGCCTGGTGCACCGCCAGATTGAGCGCGAGTACGTAGGAGCCGGCGGACCAAATCCCGAGACCGAGTTCCGCCTGGAAGAGCTGCGGATCGAACTCGACCGCCGGGAATCCCTCGCCAAGCCGGAGATGGACCTTCCGGCTCCGCCGCCGCGCGGCGCTCCACTTCCGGCCTGACCCGGCCCGGACCAGCGCCGGGCCTTCCCCCAAGGGCCCCGCGGCCAACCTCAGGAGGTTGCACCATGCAAACTGTCCACGACAACCCGGCAGACTCCGAATTCGACATGTACATCGATGGAGAAATCGCTGGCTGGGTACGTTACCGGGTGGAAGGCAGCGAAATCTGGATGCTTTACACCGCCATCACCCGCGCTTTCCACGACCGCGTCCTCGCCGATCCGCTGATCCAGACGGCTCTCGACGACGCGCACCGCCGCAGGATCGGCGTCCTTCCGTTCTGCCCGCTGGTCCGGCAGTACATGCGGCTGCACCCGGAGTACCTCGGACTGATTCCCGCGGGGCGTTCGACGTTGTTCCGGCCGCGCCGCGCGTTGGAGGCTGCTGCCTCCTGAACAGGCACGGGTGTCGGCCTGCCCGGCTAGACTCGAAAAAGAGCAGCCGAAGCCGCAGACCGCAAAGGACACCCATGACCGATTCAGCGCACCGCCTGCCCCGGCGTGCCGCCGTCGTTGTTAATCCCATCAAGCACGTCGACGTGGACCTGCGCGCGCTGGCCGCCAAGGTCTGCCGCGGCGAAGGATGGGAGGAGCCGCTGTGGCTGGAAACCACCAAGGAGGACCCTGGCCAGGGCCAGACGCGGCAGGCCATCGAGGAGGGCGTGGACCTGGTCATCGCGGCTGGCGGCGACGGAACGGTGCGGTGCGTGGCAGAGGAGCTCGCGGGCACCGAGGTGCCGTTGGGGCTGCTGCCGCTGGGCACCGGCAACCTGCTGGCGCGGAACCTGGATATCGACGTCACCAACCCGGAGGGAGCGCTCCGCGCCGCACTGTCCGGCACGGAACGCAAGGTCGACGTCGTCCATATCACCGTGGACCATGCGCAGGAGTCCCACGTCTTCCTGGTCATGGCCGGCCTGGGGTTCGACGCGGCGCTGATGGGCGATACCCGCGACGATCTGAAGGACAAGGTGGGCTGGCTCGCGTACGTCGACGCCGGCATCCGGAACCTGCCCGGCAAGCCGACCAAGACGCGGATCAGGATCGACGACGGCAAGCCGTTTATCCGCCGGCTGCGCAGCGTCATGGGCGGCAACTGCGGCAAGATCGTCGGCGGGCTGGAGATTTTCCCCGGGGCCAAGATCGACGACGGTCTGCTGGAGATCATGACGGTGGCGCCGCGGGGGCGGCTCGGCTGGTTCGCGGTGCTCGCGGATCTGCTCCGCCGCGGGAAGGGCAAGGATCCGTCGATCGAGTACTTCCAGTGCCGGTCCGCCGAGGTCCAGACCACGGAGCCGCAGGACATCGAGATCGACGGCGACTACATCGGCAAGGGCACGCACCTGCTGCTGCGGGTCTACCCCAACTCGCTGCGCCTGCGCATGCCCTACGGCCCGAAGGACCCGGCCGTTCTGGTCAGTCCCGAACCGTAGCGGCCGATGCGCCGCTAGACTGGCGGGCATGGCAGAAGCAAGCACAGTATTTGGTTGGGCCTTCGGCGATCCGGGGCGCGAAGCGGACGAGGCGTACCAGCAGGAGCTGCGTGCCAGCGCCCTTGAGAACGCGCTGCAGGAGGCCAGCCGCAAGGGCGTGGAAGCCGACGCCGCCACCGCGGCCTACACCGTGGTGGACGGCGACGCCTCCCTGATCGACCATGGCGAAGCGGCGCGCGGCCGCATCGTGGTCCGCTGCACCGTCCATGTCAGCGGGCCGGGCGCCGAGAAGCTGCACGCGGAAGGCCCGATGAACGGCTGACCGGCCGGCTGTCCCGCTCGCCGGCCAGCCGAAGGAACGGGTAGGCCCGCGGGCCTACCCGTCGTCCAGGGGCTAGCGCACCTTGTCCTTGAGGAAGGCTACTGAGCGCTTCCAGGCCAGCTGGGCTTCCTCCGGGCGGTAGTTGCCCTGCGGGTTCTCGTCGTTATGGAAGGCGTGCGGGGCGTCGTAGTAGAAGTACTCGACCTCCGCGCCCGACTCGCGCCTGATCTGCTCCGCCTGTGCCTTGGCCTTTTCCACGGGGTAGGACGAGTCCTGCTTGCCGTAGTGGCCCTGGATGGCGGCGCGGACGCCGGCGTAGGAGTCCGGAACACCCTGGCCTACCCCGTAGAACGGCACGGCGGCGCCGATCTTTTCGCCCTGCTGTGCGGCGAGCGCGAGCACGAATCCGCCGCCCATGCAGAAGCCGATCGCACCCACGGTCTTGCTGGTCACCGCCTCGCTGCCGAGCAGGTAGTCCACCGCGCCGGCCAGCAGCCGGGCGCCTTCCTCCTCCGGCAGCTTCGACATCATCTCCGCCGCTTCCTTGCCGTCATGGGCGATCCGGCCGCCGTAGAGGTCCGGGGCCAGTGCCACGAAGCCTTCGGCCGCCAACCGGTCGGCTACATCGCGGATATGGTCCACGAGGCCCCACCATTCCTGGATGACGATGACGCCGGGTCCCTTGCCGGATTCGGGCAGGGCGAGGTATCCGTGGGCTTCACCTCCGGCGGACGGGAAAGTCAGGTTCTGGTGCGGGGTCGTCTCGGCCAAGTCTCCTCCTTCATAGCGGAACGTACGGTCTTCAGTCTATGGACCCGGCCGCGCCGGTCAACGAATGGCCTCCAGGAAGGCCTCGACCATGGGGGCACCGGTGACGGCTCCCAGGTCGCCATCTTCGACGAACACCGCGACGGCCAGGTCTCCCTGGGCGGCGATGACCCAGGAGTGGGTCTGCAACGGGTCCTTGTTGCCGTATTCGGCGGTGCCGGTCTTGCCGATGACCGGGTCTCCGGGCAGTGACGCCAGGTTGGACAGGTAGCCGTCCGTCACGGCCGCACGCATCATGGTGCGCAGCTGCCGCGCCTCCTCCTCGGTGAGCTCGGCGCCCTCGGCCGGCTTCGCCTCGCCGTCGTACCCGTCCACCAGCCGCGGAACGACCAGTTCGCCCTTCTCCACACTGGCCATCATGACGGCGAGCGAGAGCGGCGAGGTCTGCACCCGGCTCTGGCCGATCAGGGACGCCGCGTGGGCGGTACCCTCGCTGTCTTCGCGCGGGATGGCGCCCCAGAACGCCTCGAGCCCGATGTCCGCCGTCATGCCGACGCCGAGGGCTCCGGCTGCGTCCGCCAACTGGTCCTGCGAGAGTTTCTTGTATTCCGAGACGAAGGCCGTGTTGCACGAATGGGCAATCGCCTGGGTCAGCGTGATCTCCCCTTGGAAGGCCGGGTCGTAGCCGTCGACGTTCTCGAAGGTCCGCCCGTCCGCCGTGAACTTGGGCTCGCAGTCGACGGCGGAATCCGGCGTCAGGCCCTGCCGCATCAGGCCCAGCGCGGTGGCGATCTTGAAAGTGGATCCCGGCGCGTACTGACCGAGGAAGGCGGTGTTGTAGCCCTCGCTGCCCGGGCCGTTGGCCGCCGCGAGGATCTCGCCGGTGGACGGCCGCAGCGCGACGATCGAGCTCGGGGATTCCGTGTCCTGCAGCACCTTCTCGGCGGCGGACTGCAGCTTCGGCTCCAGCGTTAGCTGTACGTCCTTGCCGGCCTCCACGTCGGTGCTGAACAGCTCGCGGCGCGGCTCTTCTGCACCCTCGGCATCCGTCTCCCCGACCGCGGAGAAGCTCAGTCCGGCAGTGCCGGCGAGCTCCTTGTTGAACGCCGCCTGGATCCCCGAGGCACCGATCGTCTCCCCGGCGACCACGGCGCCGTCGGACTTTTCGATGTCCTCCGCCGTAGCCTCGCGGACGCTTCCGAGCACGGCCGAAGCGAAATCCCGGGTCGGGGCCAGCGGCAGCTTGTCCTCCACGGCCAGGAAGCCGTCGATCGCGTCCAGCTTCTTTTGGTCCAAGTCTTCGAAGGCGGCCTCACGCAGCGTGATGGCGTCCACGAAGGCCTCCTCGCCGTAGCCCTCGACCTTGGCGGCGTAGTCCGCGGCGTCAATATCGACGACGGCGGCGAGCGCCTTGGCAGAGTCCGCGGCCTGCGCCTTCGTCAGGCCTTTCTTGCTGATCCCGACCACGCGGACCGGGCGTTCGGTGACTATCGGCTTGCCGGCCGCGTCCAGGATGTCGCCGCGTTCCGGCTCCGCCGTGTCGAGCGAGAGCTTTTCCCCGGCCTGCAGCGAGGGCTCCACCACGGAGGGCTTCCATTCGATCTGCCACGGGACTTCGTCATTGCCGGAGCGGACCAGGCCGGCGGTGGAGGTGTAGGTCCAGTCCTGGTCGGAGTCCGGAACGTCCCACAAGTAGTTGAGGGTGACCGTGGCCTGGTCCCCCTCGGGTTCGGAGAGGGAAGACACCGTCACAGTGGGCTTCAGCGGGTCCGCGCCGGCCATGATGCCGGCCAGCTCTTCCTGGACCTGGGCCGGCTCCGAGGTGAAGGCCAGGCCGGAGACATCCCCCTTGGTCAGCGCCGCCGCCAGAGCGTCCGCGGTGCCGCGGCCGTCGTCCTCCGGAGCACAGGCCGTGGCCGTGCCGATCAGTGCCAAAGCGAGTACTGCCCCTAATACGCCGCGCTGCATGTTTCCCCCGGTCCTCGAATGTCCCTACTGAAACTATCCGCCGCCCGGCCGATCTGTCGATCCTTGCCGTTCAGGTCCGGCGCCATGGGTACGATCGGACCATGATCCGGGCAGAACGCATCGAGGACTATGTGGACCGGCTGGCATCCGGAGAGCCGACGCCGGGCGGCGGTGCCACGGCAGCCGTCCAGCTGGCCCAGGCCGCGGGACTGTTGTCCATGGCGGCCAACTTCAGCACCGGAGGCAACGAGACCGGGCGGCAGGCAGAGCGCCTCGGAGCGGCCGCGCGGAAACTCATCCCGCAGGCACTGGCTCTTGCCGACGACGACGAACAGGCGTTCGGCCAGGCCGCCGAGGCCTACCAGCTTCCCGCGGATACAGAGGCCGACGCGTCCCGCCGGAGCCGTGAGGTCCAGCACGGCCTGCGCCAGGCCGCCACACCGCCGCTGGGGCTGGTGGAACTCGGCGGCACGCTGCTCGGGCTGGCCCGGGAGCTGGAACCGGAAGCCAATCCGAACGTGCTCAGCGACATCGCGGCCGCCGCCGCATCCATCCGCTCGGCCGCCGGAACCGCCGCCGCCACCCTGGAGACGAACGCGGTCCACCTCGCCGACGAGCAGGCCGTCCGCCGGCTGCAGGACGCGGTGGTGCAGGCGGACGAGCTGGCCGCGGGCTGCGATGCTCTGTCGGCGAGGCTGCGGGCGCGCATCCGGGCCAACAACGGCTGAGTCCGGCGCGTGATCCGCCGTAACCGCCCATTGCGGAACAGCCACCGCCGCGGCAGGTGAAACGAGCCGCCGCCGGCCGCCGCGGCGGCCAACCCGCCCCGTTCCGCAACGCGCGCTACGGTTCGGATTCAGTCCGTCGGGCGCCGGATCCTTTTCGTCCCGGTGCGCCTAATCTTGGTCCATCATTCGCGCTATTTTGAAAGGCTCCGGCCATGAAGAAATTGCACGCGTGGCTGGCGGTCCTCCTGATGATCGTCGGACTGGGCCTTGTCGCTCCCAGCTCAGCCACCGCGGCATCCTATTGCGGCATCACCTGGGGATCACTCGCCAAATCGTCGTCACGCATGACCACCGCACCGATCACCAACGTCCGGGCCGGCAGGCACGCCTGCTACGACCGGATGGTCGTCGACATCAAGGGCAAACGCGCCGGGTTCGACGTCCGCTACGTCAAGCATGTCCGATCCGAAGGCTCGGGCTTCATCGTGCCGCTGCGCGGCGCCGCCGACCTGCAGGTCGTCGTCCGCGCCCCGGCCTACAACAGCAAGGGCCAGCCGACCTACACCCCGCGGGACCGCAAGAACCTCGCCGATGTCTCCGATTTCCGCACGTTCCGGCAGATTGCCTGGGCCGGCAGCTTCGAAGGACAGACCACCATTGGCCTGGGCGTCCGCGCCAAGCTGCCGTTCCGCGTCTTCACCGTCGCCGGGCCGGGCTCCCGCTCGAGGCTGGTGATCGACGTCGCCCACCGCTGGTAGCACGCAACTTAAGCTAACGACGGCGGCCGCGCGGCCGCCGTCGTTAGCGTTGGCACTCGGGTTATCACTCGGGTTCGAAGACGCTGCGCAGCCGGTCTTCTTCTTCCCGGCTGAGATTCGTCTCCAGGAGTTCGGCCTTGGTTCCGGTGAACGCTTCGGCCACCCTGTCCATCACCGCTCCGGCTGACAGCACGAACAGCGCCGAGGTACCCGGCGTGACCTTTTCGCGGATGCGCCTGATGAACGAATCGTCAATACCGACGTCGGCCAGTGAACCGGCGAGGCCGCCGACGGCAGCACCAACCGCCGCGCCCAACAAGGGGATGAAGAAGAGCAGACCGAACAGGAACCCCCAGAAGGTTCCGCCCAAGGCCCCGGCACCGGCCAGGTTATGGGTTTGCCGTGTCTTTGGTTTCTTCGCTCCCGCAGGCCACGACACGATTGCCGCATCACGGACTTCGATGAGCCCCTTGGTTTGCAGATCCAGCAGGACCCGCTCTGCCTGCTCGGCGCCGTTCTCGTCTTCGAATTTCCACACTGAAAGAGTTGCCACGGCCGTACCTTTCATTTCCGGCGGCGATTTGGACCTGTTCGAATATTCCCAAGCGGGCCGCCGTTTTGGATCACCCTTTTGGGGTGAACGGGGCCGGCCGTGCGCCAGGTTCGCCGCAGGGGTACCGGAGCCGCCGGCTCAGCCGCCTGCGAGCTTGCCGGCCATCCGCTCCCGCATGACCGCGCTGGCCGAGTTGAGGCCGATGATCTCCACCTCTGTGCCGTGCGCCCGGTACTTTTCGGTCACCGCATCGAGCGCGGCGACGGTGGAGGCGTCCCAGAGATGCGAGGCGTGCATGTCGATGACGACCTTCCGGGGGTCCCGGGCGTAGTCGAACTGGGTGTAGAGGTCGTTGGAGGAGGCGAAGAAGAGCTCGCCGTCGACGACGTAGGTGGCGACCTGCTCCCCGTTGAGTTCGAGCACGGTGCGTTCAACCGTGACGAAGTGGGCCACCCGGCGGGCGAAGAGGACCATCGCGGTCAGCACGCCGACGCCGACGCCGACCGCGAGGTTGTGGGTGGCCACCGTGACGGCGACCGTGGCCAGCATGACCGCGGTTTCGCTCTTCGGCATCATCTTCAGGGTCGAGGGGCGGATGCTGTGCCAGTCGAAGGTCGCGATGGACACGAAGATCATGACGGCGACCAGCGCTGCCATCGGAATCAGCGCCACGATGTCCCCGAGCGCCACCACGAAGACCAGCAGGAACGTTCCGGCGAGGAAGGTCGAAATGCGGGTGCGGGCGCCCGAGGCCTTCACGTTGATCATGGTCTGGCCGATCATCGCGCAGCCGCCCATGCCGCCGAAGAAGCCCGTGATGATGTTCGCCGCGCCCTGGCCCCAGGACTCGCGGGTCTTGCTGGAACGAGTGTCCGTGATGTCGTCGACCAGCTTGGCCGTCATCAGGGATTCCAGCAGGCCCACGAAGGCCATCGCGAGGGCGTACGGGAAGACAACCTGGAGGGTGTCCAGGTTCCACGGAACGTTCGGGATAAAGAGCGTCGGCAGGCTGTCCGGCAGCTGCCCCTTGTCACCGACCGTCGGCACGGTGACGGACGCCAGGACGGTGATGAGCGTCAGCACCACGATGGCGACCAGCGGCGCGGGCACCGCCGTGGTCAGCCGCGGCAGGCCGAAGACAATGAGCAGTGCCAGCGCGGTGAGCGGGTAGACCAGCCACGGGACGCCGAGGAGTTCGGGCACCTGGGCCAGGAAGACCAGGATGGCCAGGGCATTGACGAACCCGACCATGACCTGGCGCGGGATGAAACGCATCAGCCTGGCGACGCCGAGCACGGCGAGGGCAATCTGGAAGACACCGGCCAGGATCACGGCGGTGATGAAGTAGTCGATGCCGTGGGATGCCACCAAGGGGGCGACCACGAGGGCGACGGCCCCGGTGGCCGCGGAAATCATCGCCGGCCGCCCGCCCAGGACGGCGATCGAGACCGCCATCGTGAAGGACGCGAAGAGTCCCAGCCGCGGGTCGACTCCCGCAATGATCGAGAAGGCGATGGCCTCGGGGATGAGCGCCAGCGCCACGACGAGGCCACCAAGGACCTCCGTCTTGAGCAGCCGGGGGGACTTCAGGGTGCGCAGCACCGACTGGCGTTCTTCGGGGGTCAGGGCCGGCGCAGCGCCCGGCTTGGAGGCCATAGGTTCTTCCTTCACGCTGACAGCTCATCGTCGGAGTAGCGCAGCGAGAGCCAGTTCTCGCGGCTGGCGAGCGCGGCTCCCTCGGCGTCCCCGGATTCAGCGCAGCTGATGATCCGGGCATGCTGTTCCACCGAGTTGCGGGCGGCGAGGCTGCCGAACCGCTTGCGTTCCACCCGGCGCAGCACCGGCGTCCATTGTTCGAGCACGGCGGCGACGGCGGCGTTTCCGCTGGCCGCCACGAGCACCCCGTGCAACTGGTCGTCGGCCGCCAGCGCGCGGTCGACATCCTGTTTCTCCAATGCGTCGGCGAACTCGGCGTTGGCGCCGGACATCGCCGCGATCTGCGCTTCGCCCACGGACGGGACCGCCAGGCGCGCGGCCAGTTCATGCATGGCCGCCACGACCTGCTGGGCGCTGGCGGTGGATTGCTGGTCATAGGGGGCCACTGTGGTGGCCTTGCCGGGTTCGGCGATCACCAGACCAGCCCGTTCCAGCCGTAGCAGGGCCTCCCGGATTGGAGTCCGGCTAACGCCAAGCCATTCCTCGAGTTCGCTGTCGCGCAGCCGCTCCCCCGGCACGAGGGTGCCGTCGACGATGGCGTCGCGGATGGATTCATACACGTGGTCGCGCAGCAGCGATCGGCGGTGCACGCCGTGTTTCAACGGGATGGGCATAGCACATGATTTTACGGGAGCCAGCCGCCCTCGCATGCAATATATTGGGCCCGGTGGCGAGGCTCATGCCACAGGCAGGCCATTGCTCAGCAATCTTAGCTTTTCGTTGTGGCTGGCCGCGGCGATGTGTAGCGTGGGGACCAGTGGCCACGGCTGGTCCGCGACGGCGGACCGATTGATCAAAGCTCGATTGATCCCCAGCCAAAGGAGGACACCATGGAAACTGTTGAAGAGACCATCGATGTGGCCGTTCCGGTCAGCACGGCCTACAACCAGTGGACCCAGTTCGAGTCCTTCCCGAACTTCATGTCGGGCGTTGAGTCCGTCGCCCAGTTGACGGATACGACCAACCATTGGGTCACGAAGATTGGCGGCGTTGAACGCGAGTTCGATGCCGAGATCGTAGAGCAGGTTCCCGACCAGCGGATCGCCTGGCGCAGCATCGACGGCAAGTCCCACGCCGGCACCGTCACGTTCGATCGGTTGGCCGAAGGCAGCACCCGGGTGAACGTGCGCTTCGCGTGGGATCCCGAGACCTTCGTGGAGAAGGCCGGCGCGGCCCTGGGCATCGACAGTGCCCGGGTGAAGTCGGACCTGCGCAAGTTCAAGGAGTTCATCGAGTCCCGCGGCGCCGAAACCGGCGCGTGGCGCGGCGAGGTCAGCGACGGCGGCCCCACCGGCAGCGCCGCGGCGGGCCAGGCGGGAACCGGCAGCGTTCCGGAAAGCACGGACCTGCCGGGCACCGGCGGCCCCGGAACCACCGGCCTCGACGACCTGCCTCCGGGCCGGCCGGTCTAGGCCCGGCCGCTTTGCCGCGAAACGGAGATCTGCCGGCGTTCCGGACCGCCGGCCGATCTCCGTTTCGCGGCGGAACCGGGAGCACGCACGGCCCTGTCACACTTCGGAACAATCGGCCGATGCGCGCTTGTTGTACGTGTTAGCGTTCAACGTCGCCGCCGCCAACAGGCGCCGGCCAGGCCATTTCCCAAAGGATCCACAACCATGAATCGTCGCCGTCTTTCCCTGCTCGGAGCAGCCGCCGCCCTCACGCTTGCAGTGGCCGGTTGCGGAAGTTCCCAGCCCGCCCAGGACGGCTCGAGCGCTTCGGCAAGCGCCGCCCCCGTCACCCTGGAACAGGTGAAGAAAGACGGCGTGCTGACCGTCGGCACGGAAGGCACCTACCGCCCGTTCTCCTTCCACCAGGACGGCGCCGGGGAGCTGACGGGTTACGACGTCGAGGTCATCACCGAGGTCGCGAAGAAACTGGGCGTGGAGCCGAAGTTCGAGGAAACCCAGTGGGACGCGATCTTCGCTGGCCTGGAGGCCGGCCGCTTCGAGGTGATCGCTAACCAGGTGACCATCAATGACGAGCGCAAGGCGAAGTACGACTTCTCGGAGCCGTACACCGTCAGCAACGGCGTCATCGTCACCAAGGCGGACAACTCTGACATCAACTCCTTCGCGGACCTGGAGGGCAAGACCACAGCGCAGTCGCTGACCAGCAACTGGTACACCCTCGCCAAGGATTCGGGAGCCAACGTGCAGTCCGTCGAAGGCTGGGCCCAGGCCGTCTCCCTCCTGGAGCAGGGCCGCGTCGACGCGACCATCAACGACAACCTCACCTACCTCGACTACCAGTCCACCAATGACAACAAGGACATCAAGGTCGCCGCCACGACGGAGGACCAGTCGAAGGTGGGACTGGCATTCCAGAAGGGCAGCACCGACCTGGTGGACGCCGTCGACAAGGCACTGGACGAGCTGCGCGCCGACGGCACCCTGGCCAAGATCTCCGAGAAGTACTTCGGCGAAGACGTCTCCCAGTAGGCAGCTCCCAGTAGGCAGGGCCCGGTAGGCGTCTCCCGGTAGGACGCTGCGGCCCGGTCCGTCCCGGCCTTAGGGTTCGGAGACGACGCCGAGCCGCAGCGCCGCGCCCACGTACATGCCCGCGAGCGCCCGGGCCGTCTGTTCCACGGCCGAGTCCGCCGGCAGGAACGAACTGGAGTGCAGCGCCCGCGGATGCTCCGGAGCGACCACGCTCTCGTGGCCGTCCACGCCCAGGAAAGCCATCACCCCGGGCACCTTCTGGGTGAAGAAGGCGAAGTCGTCGGAGCCGCAACTGCGAAGCGGCTCGCCCAGGGGCAGGCCCGCGCGCTGGACCCACCGGGCGCCGAGGTGGGCCATTTCGTCGTCGTTCACCAGCACCGGATCGCCGCGGTCGATGCTTACCGCGGCGCGGGCCCCGAAGGCCATCGCCTGGTGCTCGGCTACCTCGCGCAGCCCCCGGTGCAAACGTTCCTGGTCCTCGGCGGTCATGCTCCGCAGCGTGCCGGCAAGCACCGCCATGTCCGGAATGACGTTGCGGGCCGTGCCCGCAGACAGCAGGCCGACGGTGAGCGTCGCGGCTTCCACGGGGTTGACGCTGCTGCGGACGAGATCATAAAGCGCGAGCGTGATCCGGGCCGCGATCGGCACGGGATCGATCGCCAGGTGCGGGTAGGCGCCGTGCCCGCCCCGGCCGTGCACGGTGATCGTGAACTCGTCGTAGGCGGCGTTGACGCTTCCGCCGAGGATGCTGACGGAGCCCGCGGGCAGGGCGTGGTGCACGTGGACCGCCAGCATCGCCCCGATCCCGGCCGCCTTCAGGCCCCCTTCGTCCACGATGTCGCGCGCACCGGAGGGGTGGCCTTCCTCGCGCGGCTGGGCGACCGCCACCACCGCGGCGGGCAGCCGGACCCTGCCGGCGGCCCGCACGAACGCGACCATCGCCGCCTGGTGCACATCGTGCCCGCAGGCGTGCATGACGCCGTTTTCCGCGGCCCACTCGACCCCGGTGTCCTCGTACAGCGGCAGCGCGTCCAGCTCGGCCCGGATCCCCACGGCCGGACCGAAGTCCGGACCGGTGCGCGCCATGAAGCCGGTCCCCGCAATGGACCTGACCGGCAGGCCCAGCGCCGTGGCCAGGGTTGCCGCGGCCGGTGCCTCCTTCCCGGACAGGCAGGGGTACTGGTGCAGACTGTGGCGGAGCGCGACGGCGGCGTCCAGCTCGCCGTCCAGCGCCTTGTTCAGCGCTTCGAACAGTTCCTGAGCAGAGTGAATCATGGGCCCTCCAACCCGTATACGCGCGCAGCGTTGCGGAACCCGATGAGTCCGGCCACCCGTTCCGCGTCCCGGCGCGACCACTCGCCGTCGTTAATCCACCGGGCCGCCGCGCGGCCGAACCCGCGGCGGAACAGCACCGCCCCCAGGTAGTGCAGCTCGGGCAGCCCCAGGGCGTCCGTGGAGAAAAGCGCCTTGTGGAACGGCGTCAGCTCGAGCGACTCGGCAATGACCGCGGCGGAGCGGGCACCCGTGTGGTTGACCGCGAGCCCCACGTCGACGTACACCTGCGGGAAGGCCTGCGCCAGGTAGCCGGCCTCCCGGTGGTACGGATAGCAGTGCAGCAGCATCATCGGCACGCCCGTGCCCCGGGTAGCCCGGAGCCAGCCGGCAAGGTGCAGCGGGTTGCAGCGGAGGAGGTCGGCGTCCGGGTCCCCGTAGCCCGTGTGGAACTGAAGGGGCTTGCCCAGCTCCACCGCCGTCCAGAGCAAGTGGCGCACCAGCACCGGGTCCTCAAGCCGCGGCGCTGTCCCAGCGGCCCTGGCTTCGTCCCCCAGCCAACGAGCGGCCGCACGCTCCACGTCCCGGGCCGACGGCGGCGAGGGGTCGAAGTCGAGGCCGCAGCGGTAGGCCGCGACGGATTTGAGCCCGGCGGCGGAGCGCGCGGCTTCGGCCAGGGCTTCGGCAAAGTCTGCCGCGAACGACGGCGGCTCTGTCCCCTTCGCGGCGACCCGTTCGGCCACGTGTTCCAGCCGGACGACCTCCCGCGCCTCTCCCCCGGCCAGCTCCGCGGTCTCCTTCGGCGTGGTCAGCTCCTCCGGGCGGCAGCCGGTGTCCACGAGGAAGGTGCCGATCCCGGCCGCGCGGAGCAGCCTCCGGTTCACTTCCGCCGGCCCGAGCTCCCGCCGGCGCGCAAGATAGTCCTCCGGATCTGCGTGCGGTTCCAGGTCCAGCAGCGGGGCGCACCAGCGGCGGATCGCGAAACCGAGCTGGCTGTCGAACGTGCTGGTGCCCGCCGGGGGCGGCCAGCTGGACTCCGTCGCCAGCGCCTCGAAGCCAGCCCGGTCCAGCGCAGCCGGGGCGACGCCGTGGCAATGATGGTCGGTCAGCACCAGCCCGTCCATGACGGACGCCCCGACCCGGTCAGTAGACACCCGCGTACCTCAGGCACTTGGCGGCGTCATCGAGGCCCTCCAATCGGCGCAATTCGTCCTGCTTCAGCGCCCGGTAGACCTGCAGCAGCTCCGGGGAGAACCAGCCTGTCACCGTCTTGTCTTCCTCGAGCGCGGCCAAGGCCTCCGCCAGCGTGGCCGGCAGCCGGAGAATCCCGGCGCGGCGCAGCTCCTTTGCGGGCATGGCCTCGATAGGGCCATCAACCAGGGCCGGGGGTTCCAGCTTGGCCCGGAGGCCCTCGAGCCCGGCCCGGATCAGCAGCCCCATCACCAGCCACGGATTGCCGGTGGCGTCCCCGGCCCGGAACTCAAGATTCAGCTGGTCGGCCGGATCCCGCCCGCCGATTTCCACCGTGGGGCAGAGCCGGAGCATGGCCTCGCGGTTGTGCCGCCCGAGGAAGGCGTGGGTGGCGGACCACCGGTGCGGCGCCAGCCTCAGGTAGGAGACTTCGCTCGCCGCGGTGAAGGCCAGGAGCGCCCTGGCGTGCCGGACGATGCCCGCCGCGAAGGAACCCGCAACGGCCGAGAGCCGGCCGGGGCGGCCGGCGTCGAAGGTCACCGGCTGGTCCGCGGTGTCCCGCAGGCTGAAGTGCACGTGCACGCCGTTGCCGACGGCCTCCGGGTCCAGCAACGGCGCGAAGGTCGCCTGCTGCCCGCGGGCGTGGGCAAGGTTCCGCACGATGTCGCGCAGCAGCACGGCCCGGTCCGCCGCGGTGAGCGCGTCCGCGGCCGCGACCGTGATCTCGCACTGATGGACGCCGTACTCGGCCAGCCAGTTCTCCGGCTGCAGGCCGGCCCCGGCCAGGATCCCCACCAGCTCGGTGCCCAGCGGCTCGGTCCGGAGCATGGCCTGCAGGGACATCGGCGGCTCGGCCGGTGCGTCCCCGGCCAGCATGAACTCGTGCTCGAAGGCGCCGAAGACCCGGAGCCCGGCTTCCTCTTCGAGCTCCCGCACGGCCCGGCGCAGGAAGGTGCGCGGACAACATTCCCATTCGCCGCCGTCGGTCTGGGTAATGTCCGCCAGCATCACGGTCAGCGGCGGCCGGCCGGGAATGCCATCGATCCGCGTCGCCGAACGCCGGTCCGGCACCAGGCGCAGGTCGCCGGTGGCGTCAAACGGGCTGCCCTCGACGATGGTCCCGAAGGCCCCCACACCGAGGTTGGCCGGCACCCAGCCGCAGCCGATTTCCGGATCGAGCCGGGCCAGGGGCATCGCCCGGCCCCGCGTGATCGCGCACAGGTCATTGGTAGCGAGGAATGCCAGTTCATGTTCAGCCATCCGGTCCCCCTCGGCTGGTTCCCGTCACGCGCGATGGGCTGATTCAACCACTTCCGGCGTGCTGCGGGAAGGGCTGGGCCGGTCCGCTTCCGCCGGTGCACTAGCCTGAACCTATGAACGTGGACTGGGAGCTGTTCTGGACGTCGCTCTGGCCGATCGTCCAGGGCGGCCTGACCGGGACCATACCGCTGTCCCTGGCCAGCTTCGTCCTCGGGCTGCTACTGGCTCTGGTGGTGGCCCTCATGCGGCTGAGCGGCAACGCCGTCCTGACCGCCCTCGGCCGCGCCTACGTATCGGTCATCCGCGGCACACCCCTGCTGGTGCAGCTGTTCGTGATCTTCTACGGGCTGCCCTCGATCGGCATCGTGATCCCGCCGTGGCCCAGCGCCATCATCGCGTTCTCGCTCAATGTCGGCGGTTATGCCGCGGAAATCATCCGCGCCGCCATCCTCTCCGTACCCAAGGGCCAGTGGGAGGCCGGGCACACGATCGGCATGTCGCGGGGACTGACACTGCGCCGGGTCATCCTGCCGCAGGCCGCGCGGGTCTCGGTCCCCCCGCTGTCCAACACATTCATTTCGCTGGTCAAAGACACCTCGCTCGCGTCACTGATCCTGGTGACCGAGCTGTTCCGGAAGGCGCAGGAGATCGCGGCATTCAGCCAGGAATTCATGCTCTTGTACCTGGAGGCCGCCTTGGTCTACTGGGTGTTCTGCCTGGTCCTCTCCAGCGGACAGACCCGGCTTGAAAGGAGGCTGGGCCGCTATGTCGCCCACTGATTCCCGCACCCCGCCCGAGAACGGCGCCAACGGCCCGGTCGTGACCGTCGAGGAGCTGCGCAAGTCCTTCGGCGAGAACCAGGTGCTCAAATCGATCGACCTTTCGGTCGCGCAGGGCCAGGTCCTGGCGCTGATCGGCCCGTCGGGTTCGGGCAAGACCACCGTGCTGCGCTGCCTGAACGGCCTGGAAATTCCCGACGGCGGACGGGTCGCCTTCCGCGGCGGACCTTCCGTCGAGTTCGGCCGGCAGGTCCCCCGCCGCGAGCTGGCCGCCCTGCGCGACCGCTCCGGCATGGTCTTCCAGCACTACAACCTGTTCCCGCACCGCACCGTGCTGGAGAACATCATCGAGGGCCCCGTCCAGGTGCAGAAGCGGCCCAAGGCCGAGGCCGTCCGGGAGGCAGAGGACCTGCTGCGCCGGGTGGGCCTGCAGGACAAGAAGGACCAGTACCCGCACCAGCTTTCCGGCGGACAGCAGCAGCGGGTCGGCATCGTCCGCGCGCTGGCGCTCAAGCCCGCCCTGCTCCTGTTCGACGAGCCCACCTCGGCGCTGGACCCGGAGCTGGTGGGCGACGTGCTGCACGTCATCAAGGAGCTCGCCGAAGAAGGCTGGACGATGGTAATGGTCACCCACGAGCTGGCCTTCGCCCGCGAGGTGGCCACCGAAGTTGTCTTTATGGACGGCGGCGTCGTCGTTGAGCGCGGCCACCCGGACCAGGTGCTGCGCGATCCGCGCGAGGAGCGGACCCGCCAGTTCGTGCACCGGCTGCTCAACCCCTTCTAACAGCCGAGCCGGCCGGCAGTCCCCCCGACTACCGACCGGCTCTATAGTGCTGCAGCGGTTTGCTTGCTGCAGCGGTTAGCTGTTGCGGCGCTTGAGCGCGACGGCTCCGGCAGCGCCGGCGACCAGGAGCAGGCCCGCTCCGCCGATGCCCCACAGGACAGCGGCATCGGCCTCAGTGGTGGCGCCGGAACGATCCACGTCCAGCTTCTGGGGGCCCTTGCCCGCAGCGCCTGCTCCGCCGGTCACCACGATGGAGGCCGTGCCGACGACGCCGGTCTCGTCACCGGTGACGGTCACCCAGTGCCGGCCCGGCTTCTCGAACGTGACCTCTTCGGAGACCACGCCCTCCGCGTTCGCCGCGGTCTCGATGGACTGCGCTCCCTTGGTGTTCTGGGCCGACTGGTTCTGGGCCACGTCGATGGTGGCTTCTTCATTGGCTTCCAAGCCGCTTGCCGTGACCACGACGCTCTCGCCGGCGGCGACGCGGGCATCGGAGACGGTGACGGACTGCTCGGGTGCAGGGTAGTCGGCGGTGTTGGCGTGCGCTGCCGTTCCTGAGGTGAACGCGATGGCCAAGGCCAGCGTCACGGCTGAAAGGGTCTTTTTCATAGCTTGATACTCGCTTCAGTTAGGGGGTGTCAGAATCGGAATCAATACGATCGTTCTTCGGGCAAGGAAAACGGCACAGCTCGGGACTGCACCGTCTCGTCGAATGTATCGTTTAACTGCGCGCCTTCCGAGACCCGGAGACGGAATTCGGCCGATGTTGTGCAAAGTTCACTTTCGCCCTCTAGGATTTGCGCCGCCGTCGTTCTTTCCTGCCGGCAGGGCCCTGCAGCGGACCCCACGCGCCGGGACATAGTCTGTATGGGACCCAATCCTGGGACCGTGAAGGAGTATGCCTTGCTTGCGATCGACCTGCTGCCGGACACGATGGTGACCCAGTCGGCCATGCTGCTGCTGGCCTTCGTGCTCTCCGCGGTCGTGGGAATCGAGCGTGAGCGCAAACTCAAGAGCGCCGGGCTGCGCACGCACACACTCGTGGGACTGGGGTCGGCGCTGTTCACCCTGGTCTCCGCCTACGGCTTCGAGAACGTGATCGGCAGCGACGTGGTCCTGGACCCCTCCCGCATCGCCGCGCAGATCGTCACCGGCATCGGCTTCCTCGGCGCCGGCGTCATCTTCGTCCGGCGCAACGCCGTGTCCGGCCTGACCACCGCCGCCTCCATCTGGATGACCGCCGCCATCGGCATGGCGTGCGCGGCCGGCATGCCGCTCATCGCGGTGCTGGCGACCCTGCTGCACCTGGCCACCGTCGTCGTCCTGGCGACCGTCGGAAGGTGGGTCTCCCCCGGCGACAAGGTCCGCGACTTCAGCGTGGAGGTGCAGGACGAAGAAGGCGTGCTGCGGCGCGTGGTGGAGCGGGCCGCCGAACTGGGTTTCGAGGCCTCGCTGAGCCGTACGCGGCGCTTCCGCCGCGACGACGGCCAGGCCATGCTGCACGCGGACCTGCGGGTCCAGCACGCCGCCGGGTCCCTCGACGAGCTGGTGGAGGGCCTGTGCGTCATGGAAAGGGTCTCGGCGGTCCAGGTGGTCAGCGACGAGAACACCTGATGGGATAATTCGATCCATGACCTTCGCGATCGCCTACCAGGGAGAACCCGGCTCCAATTCCCACATGGCCTGCACTGAAGTGCGCCCGGAATGGGAGGCCGTGCCGTGCGCCAGCTTCGAGGACACCTTCGCCAAGGTCGCCGGCGGAGAAGCCCAGCTGGCGATGATCCCGATCGACAACTCGATCGCCGGCCGGGTGGCGGACATCCACGCCATGCTGCCGGAGACCTCGCTCCAGATCATCGGCGAGCATTACCTGCGCATCCGCTTCAGCCTGCTCGGCATCCCCGGATCCAGCATTGAACAGGCCCGCGAAGTGCACAGCCACATCCACGCCCTCGGCCAATGCCGCAAGCTCATCCGCCAGTACGGCCTGAAGCCCGTCATCGCCGGCGACACAGCCGGCTCCGCCCGCGAAGTCAGCCAGTGGCAGGATCCAACCAAGGTCTCCCTCGCCCCGCCGATGGCCGCGGAGCTGTACGGCCTGGACGTGCTGGCCACCGACGCCGAAGACGACCCGACCAACACCACCCGCTTCATCCTGCTGGCCGACAAGAGCCCAATCCCCACCCGCACGGAACTGCCCGGCCCGGCCGTGACCAGCTTCGTCTTCCGGGTCCGCAACGTGCCGGCCGCGCTCTACAAGGCGCTGGGCGGGTTTGCCACCAACGGCATCAACATGACGCGACTGGAAAGCTACATGGAGGGCAACGAGTTCGCCGCCACGAAGTTCATGGTGGACGTCGAAGGCCATCCCGAGGACCCGGCCATGGTGCACGCCTTCGAGGAACTGGAGTTCTTCACCACCAAGATAAAGATCCTCGGGGTCTACCCGGCGGCACCCTTCCGGCTTTCGCACGGCGGCAGCAACTAACGACGGCGGGACCCACTTCTCTGCCTTCTTCGGCAGCCGGTGGTCCCGGCCATTCATACTTTGCTTCCCTACTGCGCTTCGGCCTTTACCCCGCCAGCCGGCCCCAAGAGATCCGGGCAGACTGCCTTATCGGTGGCCAGATTAACGGCGGCCGAGTAATCGCTGGCCGAGTCAGACCGCCCTGCCTAAACCTCCAGCCCCGCCTAAACCTCCAGATAATCCGGCCGGATTAGAGGCCTGATTTGCAGGCGTCTCCGCTCATTGGAGCCGCGCTGGCCCCGCTATCGGGCTTGCCCTCGTGTCAGTGGCCGGAGACCAGCCGCGCCCGTGGAGGCGAGAGAGGCTTGCAGCCTTTAGGTTGACACCTGCAGGTTTCAGATTGACACCTGCCTCCGGCGCCTGCCACCTGCCACCTGCAGGCGCGCTTAGAAGGGTGGTGGTGTGGTGTCGTTGAAGGGGTCTGGTGGCGGGGGCGGGGGTGGTGTGATGCCGTGGGAGATCCAGGATCCATCGGGGTAGCTGGTGTAGGTCTGCCCGGTCCTCGTCTGATGGCGGATCACGCCGTGGGGGTGCTGGGTGGTGTGCCAGCCGTCGTTGTGTTTGGCCAGATGGTCGGGTTTGCAGCGCAGGACGAGGTTATCGAGCTCGGTTTTGCCGCCGTGTTCCCACGCCTGGGTGTGGTCGAGCTCGCAGTGCTTCCAGCGCGTGCGGCAGCCGAGCCCCCGGCAGGTTTCATCGCGTAACCGGACTTCGCGTTTGAGCCACTCGGGCGGATGCCGCATCTCGCGCGCCACGATGACTGCCTGGTCGTGTTCGTCGGTGATGACGGGCAGCCAGGACTTCGCCAGGCCGGCCAGCCGGCGGGCCATGCCAGGCGGGATCGGCCCGTACCCGGCCAGCTCGCCCGGCTCGTCCCCGCCCGCCGCGGTGGCCAGCGGAACCGTCACCGCGACGAACGCCTTCACGTTCCCGCCGCCCCACATTTCATGGACACCCCGGCCCGCTGCTTCGGCAGCACCGTCGGCCGGTGGGCCGAAAAGCCCGCCCTGCCCGGCAGCGGCAGCACCGTCGGCCGGTGGGCCGAAAAGCCCGCCCTGCCCGGCAGCGGCAGCACCGTCGGCCGGTGGGCCGAAAAGCCCGCCCTGCCCGACAGCGGCAGCACCGGCCAACGCCGGCCCAAAAGCCTGGCTCACGCCGTTGATGGCAGACCCGGCGGCCGGCCCGAAAGCCGCGCCGGCGGCGGGCCCGAAGGCAGAACCGGCGGCGTCGGCAGCAGCGGTTGCGGCGGCGGCCGGGGGTTGGAGGCAGAGGTCGGTGAAAACGTCGGCGCGCAGCTGGGCCAGGGTACGGGTTTCCCCGTCGACGGTTTTGAGGTGTTTCGCGTGCTCCTGCACCAGGTTATAGACACTCATCGCGGTATCCGCACCGGTCTGCACGCACAGTTCGGCCATCCCGTCCTCCTGCG
Organism: Arthrobacter sp. USHLN218; assembly: GCF_037144715.1. Lineage (NCBI taxonomy): Bacteria > Bacillati > Actinomycetota > Actinomycetes > Micrococcales > Micrococcaceae > Arthrobacter > Arthrobacter sp. USHLN218. The sequence continues at coordinate 677 of NZ_JBBCYT010000005.1, read as the reverse complement.
GCCGGAACCACAGGCCGCGGTGCTCCATCGCCCTCGCATGCCGTTCCTGAAGGGTCTGCGGGTGCAGCCGGTGCCGGGCCGCCCGGGCGCGGTCCTGCACGGTCTCGCGGACCACGTGCTCGGCGCCGGGCAGAACCGCCTGCTCAAACTCGCCCAATACCGCGGCGGGCAGGTCGCGGGAACCGCGCACGATCGCGGTCGCCCGGCCCAGATCCACCCGCCCCTCACCCAACGCCGCCACCGTACCCGGGAAGTGCGCGCAGAGCTGGACCGCGTCGGCCAGTTCCGGGACCAGGGATTTCTGCGACTGGTGCAGGTGCGCGGCCAGTTCGCGCACCGTGCCCCGGTCATGGCCCTCCGCACCCATCAGCGGGGACCCGGGCTCGGTGCGGCGGGACGCGAACTCGCCCAAACCCCGGACACGCTGCGCGTGCCAGGACGCGGTCACCTTCTCCACCGCGGCCAGGTACTCCAGCAGCACCCCGTCCGCCAGCCCCGCCGGGTCCTGCCGGGCGAGCACGGCGGCCAGGTCCGCGGGTGTGATGTCGCGCCAGGCTTGGAACCATTCCACCGGCCCGTGCTCCACCAGCGCCGGCGGCTTCGGCTTGGCTGCTTCCCTGGCCTGCTCCCGCTTCGCCCGCTGCGCCGGCGACAACGCCCAATCCGGCACCCCATCC
>NZ_JBBCYT010000004.1:0-535460 GCF_037144715.1 Arthrobacter sp. USHLN218 | reverse complement strand
TGAGACCGACCCTGGCCAGGGGAGGGGTGAGGAAGATCGTGTACGGCACGGCCACCCGGTCGGTCGTGGTGCGGGTACCGGTGCCGGTGTCGGTCAGCTGGTCCGCGACGATGCGGTAGTCGTCCAGCGAGATGTAGGTGAACTGCGGGCCGCCGTTGACGTCTCCGACCGCGTAGACGCCTTCGGCGGTGGTGGCCAGGCGCGCGTCGACCATGACGGCACCGTGCCCGTCTCGAAACCGGCTAGGAACCCGTCGGCTGCAGGCCGATAGTTCATGTGGCGATCGTTGTCACGCGTCGTTGCGGATGGCGGCAGTGCTCTGCGTGCGGGGCTCCGAGGAGCTGCCTGGTGCCTTGGGTTCCTGCAGTGAGTGGACCAAAATCCATCCGATGGCGGGCATGACGATCAGGGGTATCAGGGCTACCTGCAGCGAGGCGTTGTCGGCGATTGCGCCGATCACGGGTGTCGTGAGGCCGCCGATGCTGACGGTCAGGCCCAGGGTGACTCCGCTGGCGGTGCCCACCCGCTGGGGCAGATAGTCCTGGCCGAGCGTCATGTGGAGGGAGAACGGGACGTACAGGCCGGCCGAGGCCAGCGCGACAAAAACGTAGATGAGGGGGCCGGGGACGAAGACGACGCCGGCGACTGCCAGGACCGTCAGGGCATAGGACCAGCGGACAATCTGGATGCGGCCGAACCGGTTGGCCAGTGAGGCGCCGAGGACGGTGCCGATGGCACCCCCGATGTAGAGGATGAACAGGGCCGCGGTGCCTGCGGCCGGGCTGCCGCCGGTGCGTTCCTGGGCGTAGAGGGAGACGAAGGCGCTGAGGCTGACGAACACGATGGACCGGCAGATGACGGCCCCGGAGAGCCTGGCGAAGGACACCCAATCGTCGCTGCCCGCCTTCGCCCCGGCAGACGCGGTTCCTGCCGCCGGAGTCCTTGCCGACCGGACGGCGGAGAGACATAGAGCGGCGCCGGCCAGCGCCGGGACCACCAGAAGCGGGGAGGCCTGCAGCCCGCCGGTCGCAATCACGGCGGACACCAGCAGCGGCGAGGTGGCGAAGCCCAGGTTGCCGCCGAGCGAGAACCATCCCATGGCCGAGTGGCTGCCCCGGCTGGCCTTGCGGGCGGCGCGGGCGGCCTCGGGGTGAAAGGCTGCGACACCGATTCCTGATATCGCCACGACGATGAGTGTCAGGACGTAGGAGCCGGTGATGCCGCTTAATGCAACCCCCACACCTGCGATCAGGGTGCTCAAGGGCAGCAGCCACGGCATGGGCCACCGGTCCGTGAGGGCACCGAACAGGGGCTGCACCACCGAGGAGAGCAGTGAGGCGGCCAGGACGATTCCTGACGCCGCAGCGTAGGTGTATTCCCTTTCGAGGACGAAGTACGGCACCAGGGCGGCAACCGATCCTTGATAAACGTCAACGCAGGCGTGTCCGAGCGAGAGCCACGTGATGGTCCGCGGCCGGGAAAGGGGTTGGTTCTTAGGCACCCCACTATTGTCGGGGGACCAATCCGAGACGCGCTTCCGATAAACTTCCAAAATATGTCGGATATCCGCCACACCCCCAAAGCGCCGACCCGCAACCAGGCTCTCGCAGCCGGCGAGGGCATCGACGCTCACCGCCATGACGAGCACCAGATCATCTATGCGGGTTCGGGGGTGCTCGCCATTACCACCGAGGCCGGAACCTGGTTCACGCCGGGCACGAGCGCTATCTGGGTGCCTGCCGGGACCGTTCACGCCCACCGAGCACACGGCCACCTCGACCTGCACCTGCTTGGGGTGCCGGCCGAGGTCAATCCGCTCAACCTGGACGAGCCCACCGTAATTGGCGTCGGGCCCCTGCTGCGCGAACTGATCATCGCCTACACACGCGACCCTGACGACAAGAGCGAGGAGAGGCAGCGGCTGCTGGAGGTCCTGCTGGACCAGTTGAAGGCCTCACCCAAGGAACCCGTCCGGTTGCCGGCCGCCAACGACCGGCGCCTGGCCGCCGTCTGCCGGATCCTTGAGCGCAACCCCGCTGACGGGCGAACCCTCGCCGGGCTGGGGGCGGCAGCGGCGGTGGGAGAACGCACGCTCAGCCGCCTGTTCAAATCAGAGTTCGGGATGACGTTTCCCCAATGGCGGACCCAGCTGCGTCTCTACCATGCGTTGAGGATGCTGGCAGACGGTCTGAGCGTCACCTCGGTCGCCCGCCGCTGCGGCTGGTCCTCGACCAGTGCATTTATCGACGTTTTCCGCCGGGCCTACGGCTACACCCCTGGCGCCTACCACCAGTCTGGCTAAAGGGGCCTCGAGCCGTCGTTCTCACGGGCTGCGATCTGCGGCTTCTGCCCGGCTGCCTGGTCCGGGGACGCAGGCCCTGCCGGCCGGACACGCGTGGCTACCGCGTTGACCAGTGCCCGTTCGGCGGGTCCGATTTCGCAGAACACGGCCCGGATCGATTCTGCACGCATTCAATGGTTTTCCTTCAGGGTTTCGCCGATGATGCGCGCGGCCTCGTTGAACCGGTCGGGATCGGGGCCGGAGTAGTTGAGCCGGATGTACGGGCCGGAGGGCTCGGCCGGGAACCATTCGTTTCCCGGGGCGATGATGACCCCACGCGTCTCGCAGTTGCGGGCGAGCTGTTCAACGTCGGTGCCATCGGGCAGGCGGGCCCAGAGATGCAGGCCGCCGAGCGGGGGGCGTTCGATATGGGCGTCGGGTACGTGCTCACGGAGGGCGTTGGTGAGCAGGTCGCGCCTGGCGCGCAGTTGTCGGCGGAAGCCGCGGAGGTGGGTGCGCCAGCCGGGTTGGGTGACGACGTCGAGTGCCGCTGCCTGGAGCAGTCCGCTGACGTACATGGATTCGGCGGCGCGGTCGGCGAGGATGCGGTCACGGACTGGACCGCGGGCGATGACGGCGGCGATGCGCAGCGCGGGGGAAACACTTTTCGTGAGGGAGCGAAGGTAGAGGACGTGCCCGTCCTCGTCATGCGCGGCGACGGGGTGCGGTTCGGTGTCGATGGCCAGGTCGTGGGCCCAGTCATCCTCAATGAGGAATGCGCCGTGTCGGCGGACGGTGGCGAGCACGGCCAGAGCCCGTTCAACAGGCCATTGCGTGCCGGTAGGGTTGGCGTAGGTCGGTTGCGCATAGAAGGCGCGTGCGCCGGTCTGGTCGAAGGCGCGGGCGAGATCGACGGGGTCCGGTCCCTTGGGTCCGGCCGGGATCGGGACGAGTTGGACACCGGCCTGGGCGGCGGCGAGGATCGCCCCCCAATAGGTCGGCGACTCGACCAGCAGTGGCTGGCCGGGGCCGATCACCGCCCGGAAAATCGAGCTCAATCCGCTCTGGCTGCCGGACAGGACGGTCACGTCCCGGGCAGTCGGGGGTGTCACGCCGGCCGGGGTGGCATCAGCAAGTTCGTTCGCGAACCAACCCTGCAGTTCCGGCAGTCCGGCAGCGGGTGAACGCGTTAGCGCGGTGCTGGTGCGGGACGCGCGGACGAGGGCCGCCCGGACGAGGCGCTCGGGCAACAGCTCCGGGGCCGGGTAGCCCGAATGCAGTCCGATGGCGTCGGGAGCCGCGGTCCGCTGCGTTGCCGACAATGAAGTGAAACGGGACGAAAGGGTGCCGAGAGCGGCCGTCTGCCACCCGTAATCGACCGGACGGGAAGTGCGCACCGTGCGGACGAACGTACCCGCACCGGGACGGCTATCGACCAGACCCGATGCGGCAAGAGAGCGTACAGCTTTCTGGACCGTAACCGGACTCGCGCCGTACTTCGCCATCAGCGAGCGGTTGGACGGCAGCTGGGCGCCGGGAGGAGCCGATGCGATCCACGTCCGCAGATCCGCTGCGATACGGTCAGTGCTATCATTTTTCATGTACAGCAATAGTAGCGTTATCGAGAAAACGGCACTACCGTTATCCAGTCGGACTGGGCTCTGGTGGGGTCTGCTGGGTATCGCGGCGTTCTCGTTGACGGTTCCCTTCACCCGTGTAGCGGTGGGCGGGCTCGATCCGCTGTTCATCGGCTCCGCCCGCGCCGTCGGCGCCGCCGCCCTCGCTGTCACGGCGCTCACCTTGACCCGGCAGCAGCGGCCGAACCGGGTGCAGTGGGCGCGGCTCTCGGTTGTCGCCGGCGGCGTGGTCATCGGGTTTCCCCTGCTCACCTCCTATGCGTTGACGACGACGCCGGCCAGCCACGGCGCCGTCGTGATCGGGATCCTTCCAGCCGCGACAGCAGTGGTGGCGGTGCTCCGGACCAAAGAACGTCCGGCACGCTCGTTCTGGATTTTCGCCGCCCTGGGCGCGGCCGGCGGAGGCGTGTTTGCAGCCCTCCAGGGCAGCGGCCTTGGCCGCCTGCAGTGGGCAGACCTCTTGCTGTTCGCTGCGGTCATCGCCGCGGCGATCGGCTATGCCGAAGGCGGACTGCTGGCACGTGAACTGGGCTCGTGGCAGACCGTGTCCTGGGCGCTCGTCCTCGCCGCGCCCCTGATGATCGCCCTCACGGCAGTCTCGGTGAACGGGCAGCCGCCCGCCGCTACTCCAGCCCAATGGCTGGCCTTGGCCTACCTCGCCGTCGTCAGCATGTTCCTCGGCTTCTTCGCCTGGTACCGCGGTCTCGCCATCGGACCGATGGCGCAGGTCAGCCAAGTCCAACTCGTCCAGCCAGTGATGAGCATCCTCTGGGCAGCCCTTATCCTCCACGAGCAGCTCACCTGGCCCACGATCCTTGGCAGCACCGCCGTGATCCTCTGCGCCGGACTCGCCGTCCGCACCCGCCTGACCCGGAAGGAAACCCCCTGATGCGACACACCCCGCCTACCTCATGACCGACCAGCTTGCGAGACAGCCCAGCCGGGGACTATGTCAGCCTGGCAATTCCTCGTCGCACCGACACAGGCTTGCGGGAGCGGAGCGTTGAAGGAAGCTCCAATGGGACAGCAACGAGATGCGGTAAGCCTAGAACTCAGGGCCTAACCTCGCATGCAGACCCATGCATAAGTTCTCGAGTTTTGCCGTCGCGTAACGGCACCGGCATATGCGACGCTCGTACGGTTTGCCGCTTTTACGGTGAGGCGGCGATGAACAAACTTGGCGACTCGTTGTTGGGGTTGGGCGAATGGGAGGTGTTTGCTCAGGTGGCGGTGATGGAGGCTACAAGTAGTGCCCCCACCCTTTCGGGTGAGGGCAATACTTGTGTGTGGTGGCGGAGCGACCGGTATCGCGTTGTGATCCGGTGCGAGCGACGTCGGACATCTTCGCACCTGATCACTTGACGGGTTAGCCGCCGGCCGCGAAGTTGAGGATCAGTCGAATGGACAGGGCGAGCACTGCGAGGAGGCCTGCTAGGCCGAAGAGGTTCTGCCACCACCTGTTGCGTAGCGAACCCATCATGTCGCGGCGGTTCGCCATCACCACGATCAGGGTTGCCAGCAGAGGTGCGACCAGGATCGTTAGTGCCTGGGCGATAACGATGACCTGTATCGGTGAGGTTTGGAAGATGACGGTGATGGTGAGGCCGAACGCGAGGATGATCCCGCTGATCAGTTTCTGAGTGCCTGAAGTGATGCCGTTAGTGCCACGCCGGTTGAGTGCGTCGGAGAGCATGGTGCCACCGGCGGTGCAGTTGGCGGTCATGGCAGAGAAAGCGGCGCCCGTGAACCCAACGGCGAAGATCGCGGTGCCGATCGGGCCGGCGAGGGGTTCGAAGACGCTCCCGAGTTGTCCCATGGTTGAGGCGACCTGGCCCGTGGCACCGAGGACGGAGGCCGCAACGATGATGACGAGCGATGTCATGATGCCCGGGGCAACGATGCCGGGGATCGTATCGACCATGGTGATGTCGCGGTAGTCTTCCTCGCTGCGTGCGCGTTCCTTCGTGCCGTAAGAGGTGTAGAAGGCGGCGTTCACGGAGAAGTTCGTGCCGACCAGCGCGATGACGAGCAGCCAGGCATCGTTAGGAACGCTCGGGATCAGCCCGGATGCGGCCGCGGCCCAGTCGGGGTTCGCGATGAACGCCGATGTGACGAAGGCGATCGCCATGATCGCAACCATCACGACGAGCACCTTCTCGATAACCCGATAGACATTGCGGAACAGAAGAAGGGTGGCGACCAGGATGGTTCCGATAATCGTCCACATGACCGGCGATCCGCCAAGCAGCATTGACGCGCCGAGGCCGAGACCGACGGCGTTGCCGACCGAGAAGCACAAGGTGACCAGGAAGACGCCGATGCCGGCGATCAGGCCGACCTTCTTTCCCAGGTGGTCCTTGATCGACTGGATGAGTGAGACGGGCGATTTGATGCCCAGACGCACGCTCATGTCGGTGAGGAAGATCATCAGGATGGTGGAGACGATGATTACCCAGATCAAGGTGTATTGGTAGCCGCTACCAGCCTGGACGGCGGTGGCGAGGTTGCCGGGTCCGAACTGCCAGGCGCCGGCGACGAAGGCCGGACCGATCAGGGCAAGCTGGCCCCAGAACGACCGACGGGTCTTTTGGGCCTTGACGCTGCTGGTGGGCAGACGTCGGGAGCCGGTTCGCGGCTCACGCGAGGTGCTAGGCGTCTTGGTGTGCTCAGTCACAGCGCGCCCTCCTTTCACGGGACTATTTTCCCGCTCAGTCTTCTTTGACTTTCTGATTTTCGACCTCGATGTCGGATGTGCGGTCTACCGAGGTGGCCGATCGCTTGCGTAAACGCGAGCGGTGTTTGTGCCAGGGTGCGTGCGGTGCAGCTTCTCCCGCACGCACCCTGCTGCCGGTTAGGCGCTGACGGTGACCTTGCCGATGTTGGCGGCGGCGAAGGCTTCCGCAATCTCGGTCTCGGCGCCTTCGGGCAGGGGCAGGAGCGGGGTGCGCACTGTGGCGTGGTCCAGGATGCCGCGGTTCACCAGGCCCCATTTCAAGGCGACGGTGCCCTCCATGTGGGACCCGCGGTGGTAGACGTTCTTGGTCACCGGGAGCAGCCGCTCGTGAATGGCGTGGGCGCGCGGGTAGTCCTGCGCCTTGCCGGCTTCGATCAGTTCGACGAGCAGTTCGGGGGCGATGTTGCCGTAGCCGACGAGCAGACCGTCGACGTCGAACATCGTCGGCAGGAGGTACTCGTCATGGCAGGACAGTATCTGCAGCTCGGGGTACGCGGCGCGCAGTGCGGGGATCTCGGTGTACCACCGGCGCATGTTCCGGACACCGTTCTTCGTGGCGAAGACGCCCTCCTGGCCCGCGATCTCCAACTGGGTATCGAGGTCGTAGGTTGCCTTGGTGTTGTCCGGGTACTGGAACAGGATCAGAGGCAGACCGGACTCTTCGTAGATCTCCTTGTAGCGCGACTGGGGCGCTCCCTGCTGGTAGCCGAAGCGCAGCCACCCGTGCGAGGGGTAGACGAGACCGGCGGCCGCGCCGGCTTCGACGGCCTTCTTGGCCTCAAGCGCCGCGGTCTTGTTGCCCTCCTTCGTGATGCCGGCCACGACCGGCACGCGGCCGTCGGTCGACGCCACGAACGCGCGGATGACGTCCAGCTGCTCCTCTTCGGTAAGGAACGTGCCTTCGCCGGCGTGCCCCAGGACGACGAGGCTCTTCACGCCGTCAATGGATCCGAGCCAGGAACCCAGCCGCTGGATGGCAGCGAAGTCGACGGCGCCGTCTTCGGTGAACGGGGTGACGGGTGCGGGGCTGAGTCCGCGGAGATCGATGCTCATGAGAACTTCCTCTGTTTCTTCGATGGTATTCCGCTAAACTGTGAGAACGTTTGCGGGAACGTTTTCAAGTCTGCACGTGTCGCAACTCACTGTCAAGAGAACGTTTGCAACTAGGAGGAATAGAGTGTCTGTAACGCCCCTGCTGAAGAGGAGAACCGCAATGGAGCCGGTCACCCCCGGAGCTGTCGTCACGCTCAAAGATGTCGCAGCGGCCAGCGGCGTGAGCATCTCCACGGCCAGCCGCGCCTTGGATGAGCGCAGCACCTCACGCTCGGCCGCAGCGGCCCATGTGCGGAAGGTCGCCGAAGAGCTTGGGTACCGCAGGAATTCGTTCGCCTCCAGCCTTCGCCGGGGAGAAACCAGGACTTTGGGAGTGCTGGTACCGCGTCTCAGCGATACGGTCATGGCATTGATGTTCGAAGCGGTGGAACGTGCCGCAGCGGCGCGCGGCTACTTTGCCATGGTGGCCAGCAGCGGCGATGACCCCGAGGACGAACGCCGTGCCGCGGAGACGCTGCTGGACCGGAACGTCGATGGGCTGATCCTTGCCACAGCCCGGATCGGCGATGAGCTTCCGAAACTCCTGCGTCAGCGCAACGTCGCGCACGCGCTTGTCCTGCGTACCGACGGCGAAAGCCCGTCCGCGATCGGTGATGACGAGGTCGGCGGCTACCTCGCCGTCCGGCACCTGGTTGACCTGGGGCACCGGGACATCGCCGTTATCACCGGCCCGGACTTCACTTCCACCGGAACGGCACGCCTGGCCGGTGCCCGCAGGGCGTTGGAGGAAGCCGGCATCGCAGCCCGGGACGAGTGGATGATCGCCGCAGGCTACGGCATCGAAAACGGCTACACCGCAGGACAAACCCTTCTCTCCGCAGGACCCGAAAACCGGCCCACGGCCATTTTCGCGGCGAACGACAACATCGCCATGGGTGTCATGGCAGCAGCCCAGCACAACGGCATCACCATTCCCGGTGATCTCGCGCTGGTTGGCTATAACGACACACCGCTGTCGGCACGCCTGCCCACCCCGCTCAGCTCGGTCCACGTGCCGCTGGACCAGATCGCCGCCACGGCCATCGACCTCATCGTCAACCCCGGCACCGAACCGCGGATCCGGCAGGCGACGCCCAGCCTGATCCCCCGCCAATCCAGCGGAGCGCCCGTACACTACGCCCGCGCAGCCCAGCCCTAACCCCCGTAGGACCTCCATGCGCATCGCCCGATTCACCGCTGGCACCGACACCCTTTTCGGTGTCATCGACGGCCGGCCAGGCCACGACGAAATCACCGCCATCAACGGGGACCCGTTCCTGGACGGCATCAACCTCACCAACAAGACCTACAACCTGGCCGACGTCCGGCTGCTCGCGCCCGTCACTGCCCGCAGCAAAATCATCGGTGCTGCCAGGAACTTCGCCGCGACCGCAGAAGACCTCGACAAGGATGCAGACGCAGGCCACCCGCTGCTCTTCATGAAGCCCTACACGGCCGTCGTCGGACCGGGTGAAGACGTCGTTCTCCCGAAATTCTCCACGCACGTGACGTTCGAAGCGGAACTCTGTGCCGTCATAGGGCGGCCCTGCAAAGAAGTAGAGCCTGAGGACGTCAAGGACTTCGTCTTCGGCTATACCTGCGGAAACGATCTCACCGCCAAAGACGCACAAAACACCGACGGGCAATGGACCAGGGCCAAGGGCTTTGATACCTCCGCACCCTTGGGCCCGTGGATCGAAACCGATCTCGACATACGGACCTTCCTGTTCAAGGCCGGCATAACGGTGAACTGCGCCAGAATGGCAGTACCGCTCTCATGATCCACGGCGTCTACGAACTGATCTCTGCCATATCCCACGGATTTACGCTGCTGCCCGGAGACGTGATCATGACCGGAACTCCCAGCGGAATCGGGCAAATAGAAGCCGGAGACACCTTTGAAGTCTCGATCGAAGGCATAGGAAAACTCGCCAACCGCATCACCCGCTGACAGTCCGAGTAGCGGGGGTGCCACACCACTTGGCAATCACAGAATGACGCCGTTTAGGCACGATTCACACAGGGACTTTCGTCCATGGCGGAGTGGCGATGAGGTGTCGTGGTGAGGGATGCCTAAACGGGTCAGTGGCGAGATGCGGTAGGTGCGCAACTCAGGACGCCAGCGTTCATGCAGGTCCATGCATAAGTTCTCAGGTTTTGCCGTCGCGTTACGGCACCAACTTGCGCGACAGGTTGCTTGCTCTGGGCGGGCCGGCGTGAGGACGTGGTAGCTCATCCGTCGAGTCCGCGCCAGAAGCTGCTGTCGGTCGAGGCCCAGCGGCTGAATCCTAAGCTAGCTCGGATGATTTCCTGTAGACGACAATGGCGTGCTCGCTGCTGTCGATCAGCTTGCGCAGCCCGGTTATTTCGTCCCTGATCCACAGCACACCTTGGTCGGGGACTGTGTCCAGGACGAAACCCTGGTGACTGGAACGTCTGTCGTAAGAGCTGGCCTGAATGTAGGCGCCGCGCTGCAAAGCCGCTGCTGGCATGCCGGAGGCAAGTTTATGCATGGGTGATTTCATCTCGTTGTGCTCCGATTTCCGTTCACCGGGCGTAGGGATGGGCCGGCGCCGCCAAGGATAAACCGTCACTCCCTCGCGCAAAAGAACGATGTTGAACTGGGTGCATGACAGCGAACATCGACACCCAGACCGCCCTCGAGGCGACCTCCCGGACGGCCGTGCGTCGGCGGGCAGTGCTGGCGATCGTGCTGGTCAGCTACTTCACGATTCACCGGTCTGCCGCAGATCCAGAAGTCGATGGAGCTGTCGCCGGCGTCGTTGTCATGGGTGCAGAACGCATACACGCTCGTCTTCGGCGGGCTGCTGCTGCTGCTGGGTGCACGCGCCGGTGATCTCCTGGGACGACGGAAGGTGTTCGTGGCCGGACTCGGTCTGTTCGGGCTGGCGTCGCTGCTGGTTGGCACGGCCCAGTCCGAGACGTGGATCATCGCCGCCCGGGCGTTTCAGGGCATCGGTGCGGCGATCGTCGCCCCGTCATCCCTGTCACTGATCACGGCAACGTTCCCGGCAGGTCCCGCACGCACCCGGGCGGTCGCCGCATACGGTACGACTGCCGGCATCGGCGCAAGCCTCGGCCTCGTCGTTGGCGGGGCACTGGCGTACCTGGTGTCCTGGCGGCCCGGGTTCTTCATTAACGTGCCGATCGCGATAGGGATGATCGTCCTCGCGCTCCGCTTCTTTCCCGAAATGCCGGTCATCCGCGGCCGCTTCGACCTCGCGGGAGCGATCACCTCGACCATCGGGATGGGCGCGCTGGTCTACGGGATCGTGAACGGGGGAGACCACAGTTGGCTCTCAACCGGACGGTGGTGCCGATCATCGTCGGTGCCGTGGTGCCGTGGTGCCGTGGTGCCGTGGTGCCGTGGTGCCGTGGTGCTCGCGGTGTTCGTGCTGAACGAGTGGCGGGCGCGGCAGCCGATCATGCCGCTGCGCCTGTTCGCCAGCCGGGCACGGTCCGGTGCCGCGGTTGCAAGACTTCTGTTCGCTGGAACCGGGATCGCGTTCTTCTTCACCACTCAGTTCCTGCAGGGCGTCTATGACTGGCCCCGCTGCAGGCCGGCTTCGCGTTCCTGCCAATGAGCCTGCTGCAGTTCGGCGTCTCCTTGTTCGTGGCGCGCCTGACGCGTCGCTTCGGCAACGCCGTGCTCGTCGCGGTCGGCGTTGCGATCATCCTCGCTGGCCTGATTTGGCTTAGCCGGATCACTCCGGATACCAGCTACCTGGCCGGTTTCGCCGGACCGCTCGCCCTGTTCGGGATCGGCCAGGGCCTGTGCTTCGGCCCCCTGACCGCCGCCGGCATCGCCGGTGCTCCGGCTGAGGACGCCGGCGCTGCCTCCGGGCTGGTCAACACCGCCCATCAGCTCGGCAGCACTCTTGGCGTCGCGGTCCTTACGGCCGTCGGTGCCGGCGCCGGCACCCTGGCCGGCCGTGTCGCCGAAGCCTACACCGGCGGTGCGGTCCTGATCGCGATCGCCCTCGCCGCCACCCTCGTTTTCATCCTTCCTGCGGACCTGGCGGCACGCCGCCGGGCCCGCAACTGACCCAACCCTCGAAAGGAATCACCCATGATGAACGTGACCCTGAACAACGGCGTCGAGATGCCGATCCTCGGCTTCGGCGTGTTCCAGGTCGAGAACGACCGGACCCAGCAGGCCGTCGAGGCCGCCCTCGCCGCCGGTTACGGGTCGATTGACACCGCCGCCGCCTACGGCAATGAGGAAGCCGTCGGTGCCGCCATCAAGGCATCGGGCATTCCGCGAGAGGAGCTGTTCGTCACCACCAAGCTCTGGATCCAGGACGCCCCGGCCGAAGAGAACACCGTCCGGGCGTTTGAGGAGTCCCTGGGCAAGCTCGGCCTGGACCATGTCGATTTTACCTGATCCACCAGCCGTTCGGTGACTACTACGGCCAGTGGCGTGCCATGCAGCAGATCAATAAGGAGGGTCGTGCCCGGGCCATCGGTGTGTCGAACTTCGCCCCCGACCAGCTGCTTGATCTCATCATCAACAATGAGATCGTCCCTGCCGTGAACCAGATTGAGACCCACCCGTTCCGTCAGAACGCCGACTACCAGGAACTGATGAAGGGCGAGGGCGTGCAGCTTGAGTCGTGGGGCCCGTTCGCAGAAGGAAAGAACGGCCTGTTCACGAACGAGGTCCTTGCCGCGATCGGTGAGGCTCACGGCAAGTCCGTGGCGCAGGTCGTGCTGCGCTGGATGATCCAGCGCGAGGTCGTCGTCATTCCAAAGTCCGTCAACCCGGACCGGATGGCACAGAACATCGACGTGTTCGGCTTCGAGCTCACCGACGACGAGATGGCGCGCATCGCCGACCTCCACACCGGCGCAACGCAGTTCTTCGACCATGCCGACCCCGACATGGTCCGCTGGCTCAGCGCCCGCCGCCTCGGTTAACCCCGTTGGCGATGCCCGTCCCGCCGTCCGAACGACACCTGTCCCGCCGGACACTGCTGCGGCTTGGCTGCGGCGGGGCCGGCCTCGCTGGCACAGCGGCCCTCGCCGGCTGCGCGGCACAGCGACCCTCCGGCCCGACCGCCACCGCAACGGACAGCACAATGACCCCCCGCCACCTGGAAACAGGCAACACCGAGATCCTTGCCCGCACGATCGCCGACCGGACCGGCTGCGACCTGTACCGGATCGAAGCGTCCGACCCCTACTCGGGCAACTATGACGACACCGTGGCACGAAACGTTCGGGAACAGGATGCTGACGCCCGGCCCGGCATCGCGCAGCCGCTCCCCGACATACGGGGGTACGGCACCCTGATCCTCGCCTCACCCATCTGGAATGTCCGGCCGCCCATGATCATGAGCACCTTCGTCGACGGGCTGGACGTCACAGGGAAGTCCCTCCTTCCCGTCGTCACCTATGCGGTCAGCGGCTTGGGCAGCTCGCCCGACGTCTATCGGGCTGCCGCACCGTCCGCGGTCATCGGGCCGGGCCTCGCCGTCCGCGGGGAAACAGTCCCTGACTGCGGTGCCCAACTCAACCGCTGGCTGAGCGACGCGGGCATCCGCTGACCGCCGCCAACGACACCATCACCCCCGTCGAACAAGACCAAAACCATCACGATTGGAACCAAAAATGACTGACACCCGGAATCCTGTCGCCGTCATCACCGGCGCATCCTCCGGCATCGGCGAAGCCACCGCCCGGGCCCTTGCGGCCAAAGGCCACGCCGTGGCCCTCCTCGCCCGCCGCCTCGACCGCATTTCCGCCCTGGCTAGTGAACTCGGCAACGGCTCCATCGCCATCGCGGCCGATGTCACCGATCGGGCTGCTCTCGTGGCCGCCGCCGAGCGTATCCGCACCGAACTGGGCGGCGTCGACGTGCTCGTGAACAACGCCGGCATCATGCTCCTCGGCCCTTTCGGTTCCGACCAGCGCGACGACTACCGCACCATGATCGAGACCAACCTCCTCGGTACGATCACCGCCACCGAAGTGTTCCTCAACCAGCTCAAGAACGGCAGCGGCGATCTCATTAATATCTCCTCCGTCGCCGGCCGCACGGCCCGTGCCGGAAACGGGGTGTACGCAGCTACCAAGTGGGGTATCCACGGGTGGTCCGAGTCGATGCGGCAGGAACTGCTCCCCGACGTGCGTGTGACGCTCATCGAACCGGGCGCCGTCGCAACCGAACTGCCCAACCACATCACCTATCAGGCCACCAAGAAGGGAGTGCAGGACGCGTACAACCAGGTCGAGGTCACCGCCGAAGACATCGCGGAGGTCATCGAGTTCGTGGTAAGCCGACCCAGGCGGCTCGCAATCCACGAAGTCCTCCTCCGCCCCGCCGGCCAAAAGCTCTGAGCGCAGCAATTCCGACTCCCGCGTCCCCGAGTCAGTCCGTCGTCGGATAGACGCTCCTGACCTGCACGCTGACCATTCAGGCCAATGCATAATTTCTGAAGTTCTAGCGTCCCGGTAAGGGGCCGGCTTATGGGACGCGGCTTTGGGGGCATCTTGGGCGAGCTTGTCCGGACGAAAGTCGCTTTTCAATACCGATGCTGCTTCGAGAACCCCTTTGACCGCCGCCACCTGTCTTGCGGGGCGTGGGTTATCCGCTGCTCTCCCGCCTGTAACGCATTAGCGCTGCAGGAAATGCCGAGGCCGGCCGGCTCAGGGTGCTGAAGTCCCGGGCCACCAGCAGGGCATGGCGTTGCGCCATGGCTTCACGCGGGGATGCGTTGTCGAGGCTGGTGCGTGCAGCTCGCGTGCCGCGCCATGGGGAACGATGACGAGGCCGGCGTCCGTGCTTGCCACGGCGCAGACCGCACCCAGGCAGGCAACCGGACCGGTAGGAGGCACCAAGCCCAGCTGGGACGCCCTGGCGCTCGATCAGGGCCTGCAGCGGGTTTCTTTCCCTGAGCCCGATGAGTGGGGAGGATAAAAATGTAACGGGGGGCAGCGAACGGCAGGGCACGTTCGTGATCAAGGTGGGTGGAGTGATTTGAATGCCGAGGACTAATACGGGCCCAAATACGAGCTAGCCATGGTGCTGCGTGGATGCCCGCACGACGAGTTCGGGCTGGATCAGCTTGGTGTGCGAAGGGGCTGACGGGTTCTCCATTCGCCAGAGCAGCGCTTTGGCCGCTTCGACGCCGACCGTTTTGCTGCGGTCGTTGATGGTGGTCAGTCGCAGGAGGTTGGACGATGCCAGGGGCGAGTTGTCGTAGCCGATGAGGGACAGGTCTTCCGGTATGCGCCGTCCCCGGTCCTTGGCCGCTCCCGCGACGCCTAATGCCATGGTGTCGTTCGCTGCAAATATTGCCGTAAGGGATGGGTTCCTATCCAGCAGTCTCAGGGCAGCGTTGTACCCGTCAGGTTCCATGGTTAGTTGCTGCCGCTCTATCCTGGCGCGGAGCCCCTGTTCGTGCATGACCTCTTCGAATCCTTGGGCTCGGAGGCGCGCGGCCCCTCCGCTACCGGTGACATGACCGATTTCGCGGTGGCCCTGTTCGATGAGGTGTTCGGTCGCGAGCCGGGCGCCGGCCAGGTCGTCGTTGGCGACGATGTCCGCGCCCGGGATATCGATGTCCCTGTTGCCGGCAACGACGGCGGGAACGTCTATGGCGCCAAGCGTTTCCTCCGGCGTTTCGGTTGCGATCACGATGGCATCCACCGGCAGTGACATCAACCCGTCCACGACTGATCGGTCGGTTTCCATGTTGAAGGACGGGTCAGCAACCGCCACTCGGAACCCGCGGGGCGCGAGTTCGCGGTGCAGTCCTGCCAGCAGCTCCACGAACCACAGATTCCGGTAGTCGTCCAGGACGACGCCAACTGTGCGGGATCGGTTGGCTGCCAAGGTTGCGGCTGCTCGGCTCGGACGGTAGTTGAGCCGCTGAATGGCATCTTCGACGGCCGCACGCCGCGCCGGGGATACGCCCGGGGCGCCCCGAAGGACCAGCGAGACCAGAGACTTCGAAACCCCCGCGGCTGAGGCAACGTCGTAGATGGTCGGACGTCGCCCTACGAGTTCCTGTTTCACCCTGCCATTGTGGCCCATTCCTCCTCATGCTGCTCCATTTGGACTATTGACAGGACAAACTGCTGATTCTATTGTTTCTTTGGAGCGCTCCATTTTCCTCTTTTCCGCCTCGGCGCTTATCCCGCCGAACTTTCATAGGAGAAACGATGCCCAAAGACATCGGTGTTGCTGTCATCGGGGCAGGGATGGCTGGCAAGGCGCATGCCGCGGCCTTCCGCACGGCGGCAACCCTGTACGACCCGGTTCTTCCACCGGTCAGGCTGGTATCCATCGGTGACGTCAATGCGCAGTTTGGCTCCATCGCGGCACGGCGTTTCGGTTACGAACGCAGCGACACGTCCTGGCAGGCAATCGCCGAAGCCGACGATATTGACGTCGTGAGTGTCGTTATTGCCAATTCCCTGCACCGGGAGGTGGTTGAGGGACTGCTCGCCGCGGGAAAACATGTGCTGTGCGAGAAGCCGTTGAGCGACACCCTCGAAGATGCCCAGGCCATGGCCGCCGCGGCCCGCACCGCTGCGTCCCGCACCGCTGCGTCCATTGCCCGGATCGGGTTTACCTTCCGCCGTACGCCGGGCATAGCCTACATCCGGGAACTGATCATGTCCGGCACCTTGGGCAACGTACTGCACTTCAGCGGCCGGTACTGGACTGACTACGGCTTCAGCCCCGGTGCGCCGATGAGCTGGCGCTACAAGGGGGCACCGGGTTCCGGCGCTTTGGCGGACGTCGGATCGCACCTGGCCTACGTCGCGGAGTTCCTCTGCGGCCGCATCCACTCAGTGAGCGGCGGGCGCTTTAGTACGGCGATCGGCAAGCGGCCGGTCCCGCTGGGGGCTGTGACGGGCCATGACCACGCTGCCGTCAGTGACGTCTTCGAGGTCGTGGAAAACGACGACTACGCGGCCTTCTCCGCAGAGTTCGAACACGGCTCCGGCGGCTTCGAGGTTTCGCGAGTCGCCGCCGGGCACGCCAACAGCCTCACCTTCGAAGTCTTCTGTGAAAACGGGGCGGCACGCTTCGACCAGCGCCGTCCGGCCGAAATCGAACTCTTCCTCAACTCCGGACCCTCGGCCGACAATGGTTACCGGCAGGTTGTCCTGGGCCCGGAACATCCCTACATCGCAGGCGGCCTGGCCATGGACGCACCCAGCGTGGGATTCGGCCAGAACGACGCCTTCGGCTACCAGGCCCGCGCCTTCCTCGAGGAGGTCGTCGGCCTGGACGAAGCATCATCCCTCCCACGCTGCGCAAGCTTCGACGAGGGCGTGCACAACATGGAACTGCTGCAGGCCGTCGCGGAATCGGCGCTTGCATCCGGAAAGAAGGTATCTCTGTGAAACTCGGTGTCTACAACGCGATCCTGCACGACCGTCCTCTGCCGGACGCGCTGAAGGTCATCGCCGACCTCGGACTGACTGGAATCGAGATCAACTCCGGCGGTTTCCTGCCCGCGACCCACATCCCGACCTTCGATGACATCCTTTCCAGCGACGCGGCCCGCGATGACTACCTGGGCCTCTTCGAGGGGACCGGGGTGTCCATTGCCGGCCTGAACTGCAACGGCAACCCCCTGCACCCCAACCGGCGCATCGGAGAGAAGCACGCCGAGGACGTCCGCCGCTCCATCCGCCTCGCCAACCGCCTCGGCCAGCACCGCGTCGTCACTATGTCCGGCCTGCCCGGAGGGGAAGCCGGAGCCACTGTCCCCAATTGGATCGTCAACGCCTGGAACTCCGCAGCTCTGGATGTGCTGGACTACCAGTGGGGGATAGCGGCCGCGTTCTGGAAGGAGACTGACCGGCTGGCCAGCGACCTTGACGTCAAAGTAGCCCTGGAACTCCACCCGCAGAACCTCGTCTTCAACCCGGCCGACGTGTACAAGCTTCTGGAACTGACCAAGGCAACCCACCTCGGCGTCGAACTCGACGCGTCCCACCTGTTCTGGCAGCAGATGGACCCGGTCGCGGTGATCCGCGAACTGGGACCCCTCGTGCTGCAGGCCGCGGCGAAGGACGTGCGCGTCAACCCGGAAGCCGCAGCCATCTACGGGGTCCTCGACAACCGCTTCCGCCGGCTGTCCCCCGAGGAACACCGAACCAATCTTGGCGGCGACGAATGGGCCAACGAATGGCCCAGGAACGCGGCCTGGGACTTCGTCGCCCTCGGCAAAGGCCACGGCACGGAATACTGGACCGAGTTCCTGCGGGCACTGCGCGACGTCGACCCCGACATGCTGGTCAACATCGAACACGAAGACGTTGAACTGGGCCGCATCGAGGGCCTGGAGGTGGCCGCCAGAGTACTCAAAGAAGCCGACACCGCTCTCACCGTCCACGCCTGAAACCGGTGCCGGGCCTTCAGCCAGGGCGGCCAGGCACCGCAAAATCCTCTTACCGGTCGCGATCAAAGGAGATCACCCATGAAGAAGTATCTATGGCGACGCGCAGCCATCGCCGCCATCACGATTCCGCTGCTGGCCGCAACGGGATGTTCCAGCCAGGGCGGACGCGCTCCGGAAGCGGAGAACGCCGGCAGCGGGGGCCAGGTTGCCTCCACGGAGCGTATGAAGGTCGCCCTCATCACCCACGCTCCCGCCGGGGATACCTTCTGGGACACCGTACGCAAGGGAGCGGAGGAAGCCGCGGCGAAAGACAACGTCGAACTGCTCTACACCAACGATCCGGAAGCCGGCAGACAGGCCCAGCTGATCCAGCAGGCCATCGACCAGAAAGTTGACGGCATCGCGGTGACACTGGCCGCCCCGGAAGCGCTGAAGGACTCGCTGAAACAGGCTACCGATGCCGGTATCCCCGTGGTCAGCCTCAATGCCGGCGAATCCGTCTCAAAGGAGTTCGGCGCCTTCACCCACTTCGGCTCCAATGAGCAGTTGGCCGGCGAGGCAGTGGGGGAAAGGCTCGCCGAACAGGGCGCCAAAAATCCCATCTGCGTGATCCAGGCGCAGGGTCACGTGGGCCTGGAAGCCAGATGCGCCGGCGTCAAGGAGAAAGTACCCGGCGCAGAGATCCTCTATGTCAACGGAACCGACATGACCTCAGTCGAATCGACCGTTACAGCCAAACTCCAAGCCGCCAAGGACGCCGACTACATCATCGGACTCGGAGCACCAATCACTCTTACCCTCCTGAAATCGGTGGAGAGCGCCGGCAGTTCGGCCAAGGTCGCGAGCTTTGACCTGAACCCCGAGCTGGCGGAGAAAATCGCTGATGGCAGCGTACTGTTCACGGTGGATCAACAGCCGTGGCTTCAGGGCTACGGTTCCATCGATGCCCTCTGGCAAAACAAGCGGGGAGGCTTCGAGCTGGGCGGCGGCCAGTCCGTGCTCACCGGCCCCAGCATAGTAGACCAGTCCAACGCCGAGGAGGTCCTCAGCTTCGCCGAGCAGGGCATCCGCTAATCAACCCCGAGGGACCGCAGGACTTCAGCCGGCCGACAGGGCAACAACCGTCGGCCGGCTGAACCGGGGACCGGGGACCTTGAAGAGTTCGGCCGGTCCCGGCGCTCGTCCATCAGAAGCTGATAACCGTGAATATGTTTAGGTGACGGTCGCGCACGACCCTAGTGCACTCTCAGCACGCGGCACCTGACTCTGTACGTCGCGCACTTACAGAGTCACAGATTCCGGCCTCGACTTTCAGCTCTGGCCAGACAGGAATGGGACGAAATCGACAGTCGATAACCCACGTTATGTCCTAACAGCAGGGGAAGCAGCCGCAGTGGACTACTCGGCCGCTGCCGTCTGCAATTGCGTCAGGCACACCACGAGCCCGAACATGTGGAACCCAAAACGGGCACAGAATGGGTGGTTCCACTACGGCTTCTGCGGCGGCTCCGTGCTGTAGCTCCCGCCGCGGGCACTTTACGGCTGCGGGGACTCCTCACCCTTCGAATTCACCGAACCAATCAACGATTGGTAGTGGGGGCCCACATGCGCGTTATCGCCGGTTTTGGTGAACGAAGCAAGCGCATTGCCGGGTTAGAGGAGAGCTATCCCGGCAATGGGGCTGTTGCGCTTCTTGAAGCAGGTGACTAGGATTGCGGGCCGCTTTCTGCCTCATCACGGCTGATGATTCGAGCCGTGGCGAGGGCACCGGCGAGGGAAATTGTGCCGATGACGACCAGCAGGGTGGCTGGGCCCCAGGACGAGTTGCCAGAGGCACTCAGGAATAGTGTGGCCAAGGCGGGCATGAATCCGGCGATGACGGCGGAGAGGTTGGCAGAGAGGCCTATACCGGAGTACTTGACATGTGCTGGGAACAGGCGTTCCAGGAGCGCTCCGATGATGGCGTAGGTGATGGCGCAGGGGCCGAACGCCAGAACCATGGCCAGGATGATCAGCCCGGGGTCCCTCGTGTCGACGAGGGCGAAGATCGGGAAGCCCATGAGGATGAACACCACGTAGCCGACGATTGCGGTCATGGCTGCGCCGAAGCGGTCGGCCGCCCGGCCGGCGAGGACGGTCACGGCCATTTGGGCGACGGCGCCAATCGTCATGGCGGTGAGGATGGTCGATGCCGGCAGGCCGAGAACCCGGGTCACGTAGCTGATCATGAAGGTGGTGAGGATGAAGAATCCGGCGTTGCCGACCAGGTAGGTGGCGACTCCGATGGCCAGCCGCCCGGGTGCGGTCTTGAGCAGTTCCAGCAGCGGGGCCTTCCGGGCGCCTTCTGTCTCGTCCATCTCGCGGAAGACCGGGGTTTCCTCGATCTTCCAGCGCATCCACAGTGCCACGCCCACCAGAATGATCGAGGCAAGGTAGGGCAGGCGCCAGCCCCAGGCCATGAAGTCCTCCTGCGGTAGCAGCGTCACGAGGGCAATTGCGCCGGTGGAGAGCAGCGTGCCGACAGGGGAGCCAAGCTGGACAAGCGCGGCGTACAGGGCCCGCTTTTTGGCGGGTGCGTATTCGACCGCCATCAGAGTGGCGCCGCCCCACTCGCCGCCGGTGGCTATGCCTTGGACAGCGCGCAGCAGAGTCAGGAGCAGGGGGGCAACGACGCCGGCCGTTGCGTAGGTGGGCAGCAAACCCATGAGGGTCGAAGCAGCACCCATCATCAGCACTGTGGCGACGAGGGCGCCCCGACGCCCGTAGCGGTCCCCTACATGACCGAAAATAACTGCTCCAATGGGGCGGGCCACGAACGCGACGCTGAAGCTCAGGAACGCGGAAATGGCGGAGAGTGCTGGGTCGTTGCCCGGGAAGAAGAGCGGAGCAAAGACGATGGCGGCCGTGGTGCCGAAAAGGAAGAAGTCGTACCACTCCAGTGCCGTGCCGATGAATGCCGCAGCTGCAACCTTGCGGGGGCTCTGCTGGTGCAGTGGGCTGTCTAGCCCGCCGGGCTGTACAGGTGCTTCGAATCCTGGCCCGCCGTACGTGGAACCTGTGGACATGGTGGGATCCTTTCAAAAGAACGATTGCGATGAGACTAGGGCCACCCGGACAATGCCTTCCAATACTTTTTCTTGTGCTTCTTCATGCCGAACGGGCATGCTAGCTCCATGAACTACCGACGGCTCGAATACTTCCTGGCGGTTGTGGACGCCGGCACCGTCACCGCTGCGGCAGAAGAGCTGCGCATCGCCCAGCCTGCGCTGAGTCGACAGCTGCGGACACTCGAACGGGAAATCAGAATGTCCCTGTTCGAGACACGGGGTAACCGCCTGGTCCTTACCCAGGCGGGGTATGCCTTCGTCCCCTTGGCCCGCCGTCTCATGCAGGAGACCCGGGCTGCGGAGGAAGCCGTGACTGCGCTGCGGACCGGACAGGTGCCCACGCTGACGGTGGCCGCCACGGCTGCGTCCATTCGGGGCTTCGTGGCCCCGTTCATCGCCGTCACCACCGCGGAGGACCCGGTGCTGTTGCCCCGCGAAACCACGCACTTCGGGATCTACGACGCGCTCCTGCATGGTGCCGATTTCGTCGTTTCGCCGGCTCCGCAGAAGCCGGACCTCGAGTCCGTGGACCTGGGAAGCATTGCGCTGAAGGCCTATGTAGCTCGGGAGCATGAGTGGGCACGGCAAGGGCGGTCCGACATCACGCTTGAGGAATTGTGTGCCGGAACGTTGATCCTTCCGTCCCATGCCAGCGTCAGCCGGTACATGCTCGACGACGCCCTCAATCAGCAGCGGCTGAAGCCGGCGGGCATCCACGAGTGCGACGACGGACTCTCGATCCAGGCACTGGCGGCGGCGGGACACGGGGTCGGAGTCACGACGGACCTGCCCCATTACGGTGTTCATCCACTAATCGTGAGGAGTCATTCGACGCGCGGGGACGATGCCATTGAGAAGGCACTTCTCCTGCCTCTGCATGCGGCGTGGCAGCCCAGCCACTATGCGGGGGCGACTATCCGCGGTTTGGCTCAGCGGCTGCGGGTCTTCCTTGATGCTCAAGGCGCCGTCTACCTGCGGGAACCGGCCGAGCGCAGCCTGTAGGACCATAACTATCCGGCATGGGAAGACGACTTTTTATGTATTAGACAGCATGATCATGCTCCGGCTGTACTTGAATGGCGAGATTTCCACCACGCTCAAAGACCGGAGGCCGGATGCTTTTCGACGCGATGTACATCAATGGCGACATCCACACCCAGGACGCAGCCCGTCCCCGCGCCCACAGTCTGGGCGTCCATGCCGGGCGCATCATCAGCCTCGATGATGAGCTGCCCGCCTCTGCCTTCCGCGAGGTGCACGATTTGGGTGGTGCCTGCGTCATTCCCGGCTTCAACGACGCCCACCTGCATCTGTCGTACCTGGGCCTGGCCCAGCTGCAGGTCGACCTGCGGCCCGCCGTCTGCCGCACCATGGACGAGCTTCTGGCCGCAGTCGAAGCCGCATGCGCCGCCGCGCGGGAGGGGGAGTGGGTTGTCGGGGCCGGCTACGACCAAAACCACCTGGACAACCGGCATCCGACCGCAGAACAGTTGGACCGGATCAGCCACGGTCGTCCGGTGTGGCTGATGCACAACTCCCGCCACATGGGTGTCGCCAATACCGCGGCCTTTGAGCGGGCGGGGTATCCGGGCCGGCGCAGCGTTCCTGTGCCTGAGGGAGGTGCCGTGCCGAAGGACGGCGGCGGCTGCGCCATCGGTTTGCTGCAGGAGACCGCGCGCGCCCTAGTCACGGATGCCATCCCGACGCCTACTGTGGAGGATATTGCCGCGATGGTCGGCGCGGGCAGCCGCCTGGTACAGCAGATGGGCATCACCAGCATCACCGAACCCGGCATTGGCGCCCCGGCCCACATTGGCCACAGCACCAGTGACCTCGCCGGTTACCAATTGGCCAGGGACACCGGCCGACTGGGGGTGCGCGCCACCGTCATGCCGTACCTGACCACCCTGCATCGCCTGGGCGGCAACGACGGCGATGCTCGATTCGGTTTGGACCTTGGACTGAGCAGCGGGTTTGGGGACGAGTGGCTGCGGATTGGCCCGACCAAGGTTCTCTCCGACGGCTCGCTGATCGGGCGCAGCGCGTTCATGTGCTGCGACTACCCGGCGGATGCCGCCACGGGGAAGAGCAACCGCGGCCTGCTGCAGTTTCCCGAACATGATCTGCGCACATGGCTGACCGGCGCCCACGAGGCTGGCTGGCAACTGGCGGTGCATGCCATCGGCGATGCCGCACTCGACGTGGTCATGGACATCATGGAGGAGGCACAGCGCCGCTCGCCGCGTCCTGATGCACGGCACCGGATCGAGCATCTGAGCAGTGCCCGTGACGAGCAACTCAAGCGAGCGGCGTCGCTGGGCCTGGTCGGGATCCCTCAGGGGCGGTTCATTTCCGAACTCGGTGACGGTGTTGCCCGGGCAGTGGGGGAGGACCGCGTCCGGTTCACCTACCGCGTCAGAGGGCTGCTGGAGGCCGGCATGGCCGTGGCTGCCAGCACCGATGCGCCCGTTGTCGATGCGGATCCGATCCTGAACATCCATGACCTGGTCAACCGCCGCACATCCTCCGGAGCAGAGTTCGGACCGCAGGAACGGATCAGCGTGGCCGAGGCCGTCCGCGCCTATACCGTGGGCAGCGCGTACGCGGCCCGCGAGGAGACGTACAAGGGGAGCCTGTCCCGTGGGATGCTCGCCGACTTCGTCACTCTCTCCGAGGACCTTTACGCGGTCGCGCCGGAGAACATTCAGGACGTCAAGGTCACGGGCACGGTGATTGCCGGAAGCCCCGTCCACGGAGCTTTCTGAGCTACCCGCCAAACAACCCCATCCCATGACCCGCAGTACGGCTTCGGCCGTTGTGGAACCGATCCAAGGAGCTTTACGTGGAGAAGAAGCACGCAGGCCAGGCCATTGTCGATTCGCTGGCGCTGCATGGAGTCAAGCGCGTCTTCGCCGTCCCGGGCGAAAGTTACCTCGCCGTCCTCGACGGGCTGCACGGGGCCTCCATCGACACTGTCGTCTGCCGTCAGGAAGGCGGGGCAGCGTACATGGCGGAGGCTCACGGCAAGTTCACCGGCGAGCCCGGCGTGGCGATGGTGACCCGGGGCCCCGGTGCAGCCAACGCCTATGTAGCGGTACACAGCGCGTGGCAGGACGGCACGCCGCTGGTGTTGTTTGTCGGTCTGATTCCCATTGCGGACCGGATGCGCGAGTCCTTTCAGGAGTTCGACCCGAACGCCTGGTTCGGCACCCAAGCCAAGCGCGTTTTCGTCCTGGACGAGGCCGAACGTGCCTCCGAAATCGTCGCCGAAGCGTTCTACGCGGCCAAATCTGGCCGCCCCGGCCCCGTTATCGTGGGGCTGCCCGAAGACGTCATCACCCACGAATTCTCCGGTTCCCTGCACCGGCCCATCACTGTTGGCGAAGGCGCGGTGTCCGGCCGCGAGCTGGAGCAGCTCGCCTCGGCGCTGGCCGAGGCGGAGAAGCCACTGATTTTTGTCGGCGGACAACGCTGGACACCCGATGCGGCCGCGGGGCTCACCCGGTTTGCGGAAATCAACGGCATCCCGGTCATCCAGGACTGGCACGCCGCCGACCGCATTCCCTTCGACTCGCCGGTCAACGCCGGCTGGCTCGGATACGGCAGGACCGAGACCGCGGCCCGGATGTTCGACGAGGCCGATGTGCTGCTGGCGGTCGGCGCGGTGCCCGGTGACGTGCCCACGGACGGATTTACACTCCGCCAATACCCGGACGCCGTTAACTTCCTGGTCACCGTCGACACCACCCTGCGCGGCCGCTCCGGCGCTGTGACCGCCCATATCCTCGCTTCCCCCGTGGCCTTCGCCGAGACCGTGGACGGGCTCGACCTGGGCCGGGCAGCGGCGTGGGACGCATGGCGTACCGCCGGCCGTGACGCACAGAGCAAACTCTCCAGGCTTCCTGACTTCGGATCCCTGCCAGCCACCTCCGAGGGGACGGCGCACATGTCCGTGGTCGTCTCCGAACTGGTCCGGCGGCTGCCCCGGGACGTGGTTAGCACTTTCGGCGCCGGCAACCACTGCGCCTGGGCCCAGTACTACATTCCCACCAACGGGTACCCCTCACAGCTGGGTACCCGCAACGGCTCCATGGGTTACTCCATCCCGTCCGCAGTGGCCGCCGCGCTGGAAAGCCCGGAGCGCCTGGCCGTTGCCGTGTGCGGCGACGGGGAGTTCCTGATGAACGGCCAGGAACTGGCCACCGCCGCGCAGTACGGGGCTCCGCTCCTGGCGATCGTGATGGACAACGGGCAGTACGGCACCATCCGATCGCACCAGGAGGCACACTTCCCGGGCAGGGTCAGCGGCACGCAGCTGGCCAACCCGGACTTCGCCGCCTACGCCCGCGCCTTCGGCGGCCACGGTGAAACCGTGACCAACGACGATCAGGCCGCCGGCGCCGTCGAACGTGCGCTGAAGGCAGTGCAGGAACAGCGCCGGCCGGCCGTCATCCACGTGGTGACCGACCAGACGATCGCCCTGCCGTAGCCGTATTCAACGCACGAACAACAAGGAGAAAGTGTGACTGCTTACACCGTCATCAATCCCGCCACCGGCGAACTGGTCGAGGAATACCCCGCGGCCACTGATGTGCAGATCCAGGAAGGCCTCGCCGCCGCCTACAAAGCATTCAATCTATGGCGCACCAGTCCCGTGCCAGACCGTGCCCGGCTGCTCGGCCGCGTCGCCGACCTGTACGCGAAGCGACGCGATGATTTGGCTGCCATCATCACCCGGGAAATGGGAAAGCCCATCGTTCAGGCGCAGATTGAGGTCGACATTGTCGTGTCGATTTACCGCTACTATGCGGAGAACGGCCCGAAGTTCCTGAAAGATGAGGAACTTGAGGTCGCTGTCGGCGGCAGGGCGCTGGTCCGCAAGGAGGGACTGGGCGTGCTGCTGGGCATCATGCCCTGGAACTTCCCGTACTACCAGGTGGCCCGCTTCGCCGCACCGAACCTGATGAACGGCAACACCATTCTGCTCAAGCATGCCCCCCAGTGCCCCGAGTCGGCTCTGGCCATGGAACAGATCTTCCTCGACGCCGGCGCGCCCGAGGGCGCGTATGTGAACCTTTTCGCCACTAACGGGCAGGTCGCCGACATCATCGCCGACTCCCGGGTGCAGGGCGTCTCCCTGACCGGATCCGAACGCGCCGGTTCCGCCGTGGCTGAGATCGCAGGACGCCACCTGAAGAAGGTCGTGCTGGAGCTCGGCGGCTCCGATCCGTTCCTGGTGCTGGACTCCGCGGATGTGGATCTGGCCGTGCAGCAAGCGCTCTTCGGCCGGTTCGGCAATGCCGGGCAGGCGTGCAACGCCGCCAAGCGCATCATCCTCACCGAGGCCGTGCATGACGAGTTCGTGGAGAAATTCACCGCTGCCGT
The DNA here is from genome assembly GCF_037144715.1 of Arthrobacter sp. USHLN218. Classification (NCBI taxonomy): domain Bacteria; kingdom Bacillati; phylum Actinomycetota; class Actinomycetes; order Micrococcales; family Micrococcaceae; genus Arthrobacter; species Arthrobacter sp. USHLN218. The sequence continues at coordinate 508,839 of NZ_JBBCYT010000004.1, read as the reverse complement.
CTCCGGCGTTGTTGTGGACGACCCGGCCAAGCCGGACACCTTCATGGGGCCGCTGTCTTCCGTCGCCGCCGCCGAGGGGCTTTCCGCCCAGGTGGACGACGCCGTCGCCAAGGGCGCCACGGTGCTCGTCGGGGGCACCCGGATGGACAAGCCCGGGGCCTGGTTTCAGCCGACTGTCCTGACCGGAATCACCGAGCAGATGCGGGCCTTCTCGGAAGAGCTTTTCGGCCCGGTCGCGGTGCTCTACAAGGTCTCGTCCGAGCAGGAGGCAGTGACTCTGGCCAACAATTCGGCCTACGGCCTCGGTGCCGTCATCCAGGCCCGCGACATGGAGCGGGCGCAGGCGGTCGCCGCGCGCCTCGAAACCGGAATGGTTTACATCAACGAGGCACCCGGCACCGCGGCAGAACTTCCCTTCGGCGGGATCAAGCGCTCCGGCGTCGGCCGGGAACTCGGCAAGTACGGCATGGAGGAGTTCGTCAACCGCAAACTGGTCAAGCTTCCTGCCTGACCTTCCCGGGCGCGACGCTTCGACGGCGGCGGGCGGGGTCCAACGGAACCCGGCCTGCCGCCGTCATGCTTTTCCACGCCACTTCCTATGCCCTGTTGGCATGGCTTTCCCTCCTTTTAGGTCTTAGACAGCATATGTGAGGGACGCCATACTCGAAGGAACGAAACTTCCCTCGCCCACCGACCACCGAAAGGAACCCGCATGCCTCTATCTGCGGACCTAGCCAGCACCGAAAACCTCTTGGCTGACCGCGTGCGCACCGCACGGCCCTCCGAGGTGCGGAAGGTCTTCCGTGCAGCCCAGAAGCCGGGCATCATCTCCTTCGCCAATGGTGCACCCTATTTGGGAGCGCTGCCCTTCGAACAGTTGGCGGCTGCTGCCCAGCGCATCCTGTCCGACAACGGTCCCGTGTCGCTCCAGTACGGTGCCAGCCAGGGCATCGCGGAACTGCGCCGGCACATCTGCACCCTGATGAAGCTGGAAGGAATCGTTGCCGCTCCGGATGACGTCATTGTCACCTCCGGAAGCCAGCAGGCCCTGGACCTGGCGGCACGTATCCTGGTCAACCCGGACGATGTCATCTTCGCCGAGGCCCCCTCCTACGCGGGCGGCATGGCGGTCTTCACCGGGTACCAGGCGCAGATTGTGCACGTTCCCATGGATGCCGACGGGCTGATTCCGGAGGAACTGGAACGGGCGATCGCTGAGGTCCGGGCCTCCGGCCGCACAGCCAAGGGCCTCTACACCATCCCCAACTTCCAGAATCCCGGGGGCGTGAATTTGTCGGTGGAGCGCCGGCGCCGGGTGGGGGAGATCTGTCGGGACAACGGACTGTTGATTTTCGAGGACAACCCCTACGGTTTGCTGGGCTTCGACGGGGCCACCCTGCCGGCGATCCAGCCGGATTTTCCCGACATCACCATGTATTTCGGGTCCTTCTCCAAGATGATCGCCCCCGGCCTGCGGCTTGGCTGGGTCCTGCCCCCGGCAGCCCTCCACCATCACTTCGTCAACACTTCGGAGACCACGCTGCTCAACCCGCCGGTGTACAACCAGCAGCTGCTCAGCACTTACCTGGACGACCCGGCATGGCAGGACAAACTGAACGAATACCGAAACATTTACCGGGAGAAGTTCACTGCGCTGGTCGAGACCCTGGAACGCGTCATGCCGGACGGCACCAGCTGGAACCGTCCGACCGGCGGCTTCTACCTCTGGGTAACCCTGCCTGACGGCATCGACGCCGAAGCGCTGGTCTACGAGTGCATCGAGCGCGGCGTGGTCTACGTTCCCGGGACCGCCTTCTACACCGACGGCAGGGGCCGCAATGAACTGCGGCTGTCTTTCTGCCTGCCGACCGTCGACGAGATCCGCGAGGGCGCGGCCCTCATGGGAGAACTGTTCACCGCGGCGGCAGGATCCGCCGCCGCGACGAAGGTTGCTGCAGGATGACCGACTACAAAGCCAGGGCCGAGGCAGCGCTGGACCTCACGCTGGAGCGCATCCTGTCCTTCAGCCACCGGCTGCACGAAAACCCCGAAGCCGGCTGGGAAGAAGTCAAAGCCTCGACCTGGCTCGCCGAAGAACTTCGCGCAATCCCCAACGCACGCGTCACCCACGGCCTGGGCGCGCTGCCGACCGCGGTACGTGCGGAAGCCGGAACCGGCGAACTCGTCCTGACCGTCTGCGCCGAATACGACGCCCTGCCCGGGGTCGGGCACGTCTGCGGCCACAACATCATCGCCTCCGCCGCCCTGGCCGCCTTCACGGCGCTGGCCCCGATCGCGGACGAACTGGACATCACCGTCCGGCTGCTGGGCACCCCCGCCGAAGAGAACGGCGGCGGCAAAATCGTCATGCTCGAGCAGGGCGACTTCGACGGAACCCATGCCGCCATGATGGTCCACCCCGGCAACGTCGACGAATCGGAAATGCACCCCTTCGCCTGCTCCGGATTCCAGGTCAGCTATCAGGGCCGCGCCGCCCACGCATCCGCGAGCCCGCATGAAGGCATCAACGCCCTGGACGCCCTGACCGTGGCGCTGACCGCCATCGGGCTGGCCCGCCAGCAGCTGGAACCGGGACAGCAGATCCACGGCAGCGTGGACAGCGCCGGCACCGCCCCGAACATCATTCCGGAGACCGCTTCCGGCAAGTGGATGGTACGCGCACACGACGTGGCTTCGCTTCAGAGGGTCACCGCCGTGCTGCACCGGTGCCTGGACGCCGGGGCAGTCGCCACCGGGGCCACACTGAAGATGGAACAGGTGGGCCGCACCTATGCCGACATGCGCAACGACCCCGCCATGGTCGACCTGTTCACGGCCAACGCAGCCCGGCTGGGCCGGACGATGCGACACAACAACAAGCGTGCCGGATCCACCGACATGGCCAACGTCTCCCACGCCTTTCCCTCCATCCACCCGATGATCAGCCTCGGCGACGGATGTCCACCCATCCATAACGAGGCCTTCGCCCGCTTCGCCGCCTCACCCTCCGGCGACCTGGCAGTCCGCGACGGCGCCCTGTCCATGGCCTTCACCTGCATCGACCTGGCAACCGACCCGCAGCAGCGCAACCGGCTGCTGGCGCGCTGACCTTCTTCGTCTTCACCAACTCCCTCCGCATTCCTCTCACCGAAGGAACGAGGCTCACCCATGCCCGCACACAGCTCTACTACCTCCGCCGCTCAGGCGGTCCAGACCAAATCCAGCCCGGCCCGCACCCTCTTCGGCATCGGCGTCGGCAACGCCCTGGAATGGTACGACTGGGCCATCTATGCCTCCTTCGCGCCCTTCTTCGCCGGGCAGATCTTCGACAACTCGAACCCGGTGTCCGCGATGCTGGCGACACTGGCTGTCTTCGCCGTCGGATTCGTCGCCCGGCCCGTCGGCGGGTTCTTCTTCGGCTGGCTGGCCGACCGCAGGGGTCGCAAACTCGCAATGACGCTGTCCGTCGGCCTGGCCTCGCTCGGCAGCCTGATGCTGGCGCTTGCACCGACCTTCGCCGCCGTCGGAATCTTCGCGTCCGTAATGCTGCTGATGACCCGCCTGATCCAGGGCCTCGCCCACGGCGGCGAGATGCCCGCCGCCCAGACCTACGTCTCCGAAGCAGCACCGCGGCAGCACCGCGGCCTGTGGTCCAGCCTGATCTATTTCTCCGGCACCACCGGCATCCTCTTTGGCATGCTGCTCGGCGCCGTCCTCACCCTAGTCCTGTCCCAGCAGGACATGCTCGCGTGGGGCTGGCGCATCCCGTTCGCCCTTGGCGCAGTGTTCGGCCTGTACGCGCTCATTATGCGGATCCGCATGCGTGAAACCCCGGCCTTCGAACAGGCCCAGGCACAGGAAGCGGCATCCGGCGTCCGGCACGAATCCTTGTGGCAGCAGATGGTCCGCGTCCGCCGTCAATCGCTGCAGATCATCGGCCTTACCGTGGGCCTCACCGTCTGCTACTACTCCTGGGCCGTCACCGCCCCGCTGCAGGCCGTCACGCTGCACGGGATGGACCGCGGCACCGCCCTGTGGGCGAGTCTGGCAGCAAATGTCGTATTCATCGCCGTCCTGCCGCTCTGGGGAAAGCTGTCGGACCGGATCGGACGCAAGCCGGTCCTGATCATGGGCGCGATCGCCCCGGCGGTGCTGCACTTCCCGATGCAGGCGATGATCGCCGGTGACTTCTGGTCGCTGTTCGTGCCCTCCCTCATCGAGCTGGTCTTCCTGGCCGCCGGCGCCGCCATCAGCCCGGCTGTCTACGCAGAACTGTTTCCCACCAGCGTGCGGACCCTGGGCGTCGCGGTTCCCTACGCCTTCGTCGTCGCGATCTTCGGCGGCACCGCTCCCTACCTGCAGACACTCTTCGCCAGCCTGGCGATGCCCGCGGCCTTCGGTATCTACACCGTGATCCTGCTGGTGATCTCTCTGCTCGTCATCATCCGCCTGCCTGAAACCAAGGGCATCAGCCTCAACTAGCAGTCAGCCCTAGCTCACCAGGAGACCTCCATGAGCCAATCCGAAAACCAGCCCGCAACCGCCGTGAAGCCCGCAGCGACGCAAACCACTGCCTACGTCGAGCGCGGTGACGACGGCTACCGCAAGACCATGTCCAACTTCCAGATCCAAATGATCTCGATCGGCGGCGCCATCGGAACCGGCCTGTTCCTGGGCCTGGGGTCACGGCTTCACGCCGCGGGGCCGGCGCTGTTGCTGGCCTACGCGGCCACGGGCGCCGTGGCCTACCTGCTGATGCGCGCCATCGGGGAACTGGTCATGCACCGGCCCACCACCGGATCCTTCGTATCCTGGGCACGGGAGTTCTTCGGGGACCGCCTGGCCCACCTGACAGGTTGGATCATGGTGATCCTCGGCTCGCTGCTCGGCATCGTGGAGGTCGCCGCCGTCTCCGTCTACGTCCAGTACTGGTGGCCGGAAATTCCCGCCTGGATCCCCGCGCTGGTGGCCTGGTGCCTCATTGTCGGATCCAACCTCTTCTCCGCCCGGATGTTCGGTTTCATCGAGGTCGGCGCGAGCTCCATCAAAATCATTGCGCTCCTCCTCTTCATTGGCGCAGGAATCCTGCTCGTTCTCGTCGGCGGACCCATGGGCCTGCCGACCGAGGCCAGCGTCACGAACCTGTTCAACGACGGGTTCTTTACCAATGGCGTACTGGTCGTAGCCCTGGTCAGTCAGGGCGTCGTCTTCTCCTACTCCGGAGTCGAACTCTCGGCTGTAGCCGCCGGCGAGGCCAAGGACGCCCGCAAGGTGATGCCCAAGGCCATCCGCAGCATCGTCTTCCGCATCGTCGTGTTCTACCTGGGATCCGTACTGGTCCTGTCCATGCTGCTGCCGACCAGCAGGTACAGCGCCGAGGAGTCGCCGTTCGTTACCGCGCTGGCCGCGTTCGACATCCCCTGGCTGGGAGCCGTGATGAATTTCGTCGTCCTCACCGCCGCGGTCTCCGGCATCAACGCCACGCTATATGCGACCGTTCGTGCCTTGCGGACGTTGGCTGCCAACGGCGAGGCCCCGCGCTTTGCGGAGAAGGTCAACCGCAGGGGAGTTCCTGTCGGCGCTCTCGCCGGCATCGGCGGTTTTTACTTCCTTGGTGTGCTCATGACAGCACTCTTTGGCGGTGCCTCCGTCTTCGAACTGGCGCTCGGCGCCTGCGCGGTGTGCATCCTTATCCTGTGGATCACCATCTTCGCCTGCCAGTTGCGATTGCGGCAACACCAGGACACCGGCAGGCTGCCCTCCGTGGACTTCCGAATGCCAGGCGCTCCACTGACATCCTGGATCGGCATCCTCGCCTTAGCCGCCGTCTTCCTGTCCATGGTGCTGCCCGGCAGCAGTGAAACCTGGTGGCTGAGCCTGACCGGAACCGCGATCCTGCTGGCCGCCATCACCGTCGGCTACGAAATCAACCGGCGGAGGCCCTCTAAAGCCCGACCATCCGTCGTAGGGCAGTGATCGACCTGGAAAGTCGAACTCGCGGAGCAAGCGCAAACGTACAGGCTTCCGAACTCTGGAAGTCTGTACGTGCTGTGCGGGCGCTCGGAAACTACAAGGGGAATGAAACAAGACCTACGAGGCCGCAACGGCCGGCCTCTGTGAGATGCGTACCCGGAGGGCCAGAACTTTCTCAGACGCGCAGGCTCTTATTTGAGACGGCTGCTGCGGCTAGTCACATTCAAAAGCCGATAATTGTGACTATGTCGACCCGGGTAATTCCTGGCCGCACCAACATGGGTGGCGGGGCGGAGCGTTCGGGAATACTCAAAGGGGACAGCAACGAGATGCGGTACGACTGGAACTCAGGGGCCCAGTACCTCGTGCGGGCCCATGCGTAAGTTCTCCGGTTTTGCCGTCGCGTTACGGCACCGGCTTATGCGGTCGCACACCCGTGTCGCGTCGGATCCATAGCAACGCCCATTTTGTAGAGGGTCTTTACAGGCTAACTACTTAGATAGACAATCTAGTTATGAATATTTCGGCTTCTGATCCGCCAACCTCTACAAGAGCGGACTGGCCAAGCGACTGGCTCCGGGCCACACTCGGGTTCCTTGCCCTCCGCGCGCTCTCCGCCGGGCCTTCCTATGGATACGCGATCATCAGCGAACTCGAGCGCCATGGGTTCGGCACCATCAAGGGCGGGACCTTGTACCCGCTCCTCACCCGTTACGAGACTGCCGGCCTGGTGACCACGGAATGGCGGGCCGGGGACGGCGGTCCGGGCCGCAAGTACTTCGCACTGACCGATGGGGGCCGCGCCGAACTCACCCGTCTGAGCGCTGACTGGCTCCGTTTCGCCGACACCAGCACCCGCTACCTCGACGCCAAACGGCCCACGAAGGAGATCTCCGCATGATGCAGCAAACCAGCGATAAGAAGTGGTTCGATGAACTCGTCATGGAGCTTCGCCTGCGCCAAGTGCACGGGAGCGCCATCGGTGACGCCGTCGCCAGTGCCCGCGAGCTCCTCGGTGATACCGGCCAACAGGCCGAGGAAGCGTTCGGGCCCGCCCGGGACTACGCTGCCGCGCTTGACCTCGCGTCGGCACCAAAACGTGACTGGGTACGAAAAGCACTCTGGCCGTCCCTGCTTGGACTTCTGGCCTTCTTGCTCTTCAACCAGGCGGTGGTGTCCTGGGTGCGATCCGAACCGCTGCTGGTCTCACCTGCGCAGCTGGTCCTCCTCGCTACCCCCGCCGTGCTCGTGGCCTTCCTCCCGCTTTATCTGGAGGCGGTCATCCGGCGCATTTGGGTCTGCATCGGAATCAGTGCCGTCTGCGCGCTGGCAGGCCTCCTCTCCGCCGTCGCGACCCCTGCCAGCCGGGCCGAAGCATGGCTGGCGATCGACCCGCTGCCGTGGCTCGTCGGCAGCGCCCTGGTCATGGTCGTTCTTTCAATCATGAATACGATCCGGTCGTCCCACTCGGAAGACGACAACGACATCACCGATCCGCTCTCCGGGACGACGGACAGCACCGGAAGAAGTGCGGCGGTAATGCTGCAGGTGACAAACTGGCTGTTCCCGATACTCGCCCTGGCCATGCTCGGCCTCGCGCTGACATTCAGCTAGACAGACGGGCGCTTCTAATACCTCGCTGCTTCGAGGACTCCTTGGCCTTCTCGCAATATCTGCCTTAGCAGGACGGGGCGGCTACTCGGTGATTTCCAGGCGATAGCGCATCAGCGCTTCGGCAAAATCCGCGGCCGGCTGGCTTAGTGCGTCGAATTCCCGGGCCACGAGCAGGGCCTGGCGCTGAGCCCATGGTTCGTTGAGGGGAAGTGTTCCGGAGGCCGGTATGCCCAGACGCCGTGCCGTGCCGCTGGGAACGATGGCCGGTCCGGCGCCTGTGCTTGCCACGGCGCAGACCGCAGCCAGGGACGGCAGCCGGACCCGGTAGGACGGAACCAGGTCCAGCCGGGAAGCTTGGCTTTCGATGAGGGTCTGCAGCGGGTTTCCTTCTGTGAGCCCGATGAGCGGGCTGCGGAGCACTTCCTCAAGGTGCGGGCCGCTAGCATTCCCGCCGTCGTCGCTGTTTGTGCCGGGGGTCGGGGCTCCGATGACGACGAGGCGGTCGTCCCAGAGTTCGCGTGTCTGGTATCTGTCACGCTGGGGCGTTGCCGAGACGACGGCGATATCCGCCGTGCCGGCGGCGACCTGTCCGAGGGCGGCGTTGCTGCTGGTCTCGGTGAGGACCACGGTGGTGTCGGGAAAGCGGGCTAGCGCGGCGGCCAGGAACTCGGTGAGGGTGTCCACGGCCGAGCTGTTGCTGGCCAGGCGGATTTCGTGGCGTAGCCCTCGGCTGTGCGCGGCCATCCTTTGTTCCAGCTCGCGCGCTTCGGCGAGCACGCGCCGGGCATGCTCGGCCAGTACTTCCCCTGCGGCGGTGGGGGAGACTCCGCGTCGGCTGCGGTGCAGCAGCTCCACGCCGTGCCAGCGTTCCAGAGCGCTGATCCGGGTACTGGCGGCCGGCAGGGAGAGATTGCGGCGGAGGGCCCCGGCCGTGATCGAGCCCGAGTCGATGACTTCCACGAACAGCGCGAGGTCGCCCAGGTCTCCGGCCATCAGTTCCCTGCCTTCGGATTTTTGGAAGGTTTCTTTCGATTCTACAAGCCCACTGTCCGCTGTTTCCTGTCAGTATCGACCCCGTAGCTTCTACATGATTGAAGGAATGGCCGGACTTGTTGGGACGGCAGTGAGTGGAAAGGCGGGCTGCGGTGGGCTTCGATGACCTGATGACGCAGGGCGGGGAATGGCTGGCCATCTTCGGTGCCGGTTTCTTTGCCGGCGCCATCAACGTCGTGGTGGGATCGGGCACCCTGGTGTCTTTTCCGGTGCTGGTGCTGCTGGGCTATCCGCCGGTGGTGGCAAATATGTCCAATACGATCGGTCTGGTGCCGGGCAGCATCTCGGGCGTGATCGCCTACCGCAGAGAGCTTCTGAGGAGGAGTGCCGTGATCCGAGTGCTGCTGCCCGCCTCTGCGGTGGGAGGCATTGCCGGTGCGCTTGTCCTGCTGGTCCTGCCCGCCGGGGTGTTTTCCGCCGTCGTCCCGTGGCTGATCGGCATCGGCGTCGGGCTCGTGCTGCTTGGCCCGGCCCTGAAGCGCGCCGTCACCGACCCCGCCCCGGCCGGTGTCCGTGCGTCCGTTTTGCCCACGTCTCCCGGAGCGGGACCGGTTGTACAGGCGATGGATACAAGACGGACAACCGTCGCCGGCCCGCTCCACGCCGTGTTCGCGACGAAGGCCGCTCTACTCGTTGCCGTCTTTGGTGCGTTTCTGCTGGGCATCTACGGCGGCTACTTCGGTGCGGCGCAGGGCATCCTGTTGATCGGGCTACTCGGAGTGCTCTCGCAGCTCGACCTCCAGGAGCTCAACGGGATCAAGAACCTGGTTGTCCTTGCCGTCAACCTGATCGCCGCGGTCGTGTTCACCATCGTTTCGCCGGGCATGATCGACTGGGTGCTGGCAGGGCTCATCGCCGCCGGCGCAGCGTGCGGCGGGCTGGTCGGCGGGCGGTTCGCCAAACGGCTGTCCCCGCGGCTCCTGCGCACCTTGATCATTACCGTCGGCGTGGCCACGATCGTCTTCATGATTGCCACCAACTGACCGGCGGGCCTTGTGTTCTCTGGAAGCCCGGTGGGCGGTTGTCGCGCCGGCGACGGTGTCAGGAGCAACTGCTGAAGGACCGCGCTCCGGGGACACCCGGGACGCGGCCCATGTGCGCTGCTGGTGGCCGTGCACCGAGCGGGTCCCGCCTCAGCGGCGGGCGGGGAGGATCGTCGTCGTGACGGCCACGGCCTGCGGCGTGCGGGGGACGGAACTGAAGCCGAAGTGCACGGGCGGATCCACCGGCGCGAGGGGCCCGAGGCCGGCCCCGTTCCAGCTCGCCGTGGCGCGCTCGACGCCACGGATGGAGCGCACGCCATAGTACTCCCGACGTCCGCCTCCGGCGGAGCCGGCGGTGGCCACCCCCGGGAGCACGATCCCCGCGGCGCGGTTCACGGCCGTCAGCCACGCCGGGTGGACGGCGATCCGGGCGGGGACCAGCTGCAGCATCCAGCCCAGCGCTGTCACGGGGCCCAGGTCGGCGCGCAGCTCCAGCGGGCCGCCGGATACGCGGAGGACCAGTGCGGCGGTCCCGGGTTCGTTCCCCGGTTCCGCGCTCCGTTCCCCGGCCGGGCCCAGGCTGGCGTCCAGCGGCGCCACCACCACCTCGTCGAAGCGGTAGGTAGCGGAGACATAGTCGGCGACCGCCCGATTGGGGGCCAGCAGCGTCCTCAGCCCGTCGCGGTCCTCGGCCATGACGTCCGTGAAGGCGCCGAGCGGCGAGTCCATCCAGTGCCCGACCACCAGCCGGCGACCCGCGCCGGTGCCCAGACCCGCGATGAACCCTGTAAAGCGTTCCATCCGGCTACCGTACGGCTCCGGCGGGCCAAGCCGCACGTACGACGTGGTCGGGGACGACCGACAGGGGCCTGCGGGAATACCGCGTGCTGTATTCCCGCAGGCCCCTGCCTCCTCGCCGTGGAAACCTTTCCTTAGCTGTTCGATCCAGAGCAGCTACAAACGGCTAGGCATCGATCACCATATCGGTGCGCGCGGTCGAGCAGCAGGGCAGGAACTTGCCCGCATCGATTTCGCGTGCCCGGATTCCGCCCTGGTGGTTCATGTCGACTTCCCCGGAAAGCTTGACGACCTTGCAAGAGCCGCACATGCCTTCCTTGCAGTTCGCACCGATCCTGACGCCCGCGCGCTGGGCCACCTCGAGGATGTGCTCGTCGGGGTCAATCCGAACATTGATGCCGGTACGCATGAAGGACAGGGTCAGGCTTCCCGTTCCCACGGTGTCAAAACTCGAGGCATCAGAAGAACCGGGCTCTTCTCCCGCATCCGAACTGCCGTCTTGGGAGCCGGGCGCGTCCGGGTCGAAGGTTTCCAGCGGCAGCCCCGTGGCCTTCAGGGTTCCGTCGGCGTCGTAGCCGGGTTCGTAGAGCCCGAACGCGCTGGGCTGGCTTTCATAGTAATCCTCGGCGGAATCTTCAATTTCCTCCGCGATTTCCTCGGCAATGTCCGCTGCAAGCGCGATCTCTTCCTGGTACTCAAGAAGTGTCTGGCGATCTCCCGAGAAGAACTCCATGTAGATGGAGGTGTCGTCGACGCCGACGTTCTTGAGGAGCTCGGTGGCGCTGTTCAGGTAACCCTCCGGACCGCAGGCATAAACCTGGCGGCCATTGGCGTCGGGAGCCACCTCGTCGATCATGGCTGCCGTCAGCCTTCCGCTGAGTCCTTCCCACCCTTGGGGTTTGCTGCGGTCGCCCAGTGAGTAGAAAACCTTGACGCGCGAGTCCACGGAAGCGATGTAGGCCAGCTCCCGGTGGAAGGCAAAGCCTCCGGCCTCCGCTCCGTGGTAGAGCACCACCACGTCGGCGTGTCCGGGCAGGGAGTGGATGGTACGCAGCATCGACATGATAGGGGTAATGCCGGCGCCGGCGGCCAGGAAGAGGTACCGTGCCCGCCGGTCGGCGTCCGGCAGGTGGAAAGCCCCGACCGGCCCCAGCATGTCCAGGACCGTGCCGGGTTTGACGTTCTCATGAACCCACGGGGAGACGAGCCCGCTGGGGTCGCGTTTCACGGTGACGTTGAAGGTCCACGGCTCCGTGGGCGAACTGGACAGCGAGTAGCTGCGGTCCACCGGATCCTTGTCCTCGCCGCTCACAGGAAAGGCGATGTTCACGTACTGGCCCGCACGGAACGCCAGGGGCGCACCGTCGCAGCGCCGGAATATGAAGGTCATCATGCCGCCCGCCTCGGGAACGGTCTCGACACACTCAGCCATGAACTCCTGCGGATACCAGGGACCCAAGGCGCGGGCGGCGCTGGCAGGCCCTTCCGTGCTGCCCATCACCCTGTTCCACGGCATCTCAAGACCACGGATGCGCTGTGGTTCCGGGATTACCGTCTCGGTGAGAAGCTCAGTCATGCCAAGTGCTCCTGTACGCGCTGCACGTACCAGTTGATGAACGCCTCGACCTGGTATTCGCTCTTCATGTACGGGCCGGGCTCGTAGGCGGGGCTGCCGGCACCCTTCTGGCACAGCTCCACGAACGCCTTGTCCTGCAGGTTTGTCTGCTTCCAGGTGTAGGTGAGTTTCTCCAGGTCGTAATCGACGCCTTCCTCGGCGTCGTCAGCCACCAGCCAGGTGGTGCGTACCAGCGACTGGTGTTCGTTGATCGGGAAGACGCCGAACGTGATGACGTGGTCCCCGAGAAAATGGAACCAGCTGTTGGGCTGCAGGTGCATCGAGCAGCGGCCAAGGCGGAAGTCCGGCAGGTCGCCGAGCAACTTCTTGGAAAGCCGGCGCCCGTCGGCCGAGAATGATTCGCCCTCTCCGTCCAGTGATTCACGTGAGATGCGGATTCCCGCGATGCGCGTGTCAAGCTCCTCGACCACCTCGTAGGGCAGGCCATAGCGGCGGCAGCGCTCCTCAAGGGAGGACTGGGCGTCCTTGTTGCGGTCCCACACTTCCTCAAGGTGGGGCGGAATCAGGCCCTCGGTCAGGCCCCACGTCGGGAAGAGGGAGCAGGCGAGTTCGGGGTGGCCGTCGCAGTGGTAGCACTCACGGTTGTTCTCCATGACGAGCTTCCAGTTGCCCTCTTCGATGATGTTCTGCTGGTAGGCGATTTTCGTCTTCGACAGATCGTGGGGGGCGAGGTAGGGCTCAAAGATCTTTGAGGTTTCGTCGAAGTCCGCCGGCGGTTCGTCCGCAATGCAGACAAAGATGAGTCCGGCGACCATGCGGCTGTGGGCGCGCTTGAGGGCGAAACAGTTCTTGTCGAACTTCGCTTCTCCCGGTGACGAGGCGTGGATCAAGTCGCCGCTGGGCGAGTAGGTCCAGGAGTGGTAGCCGCACACCAGGTTTCCGGTTGAGCCGGCGGACTCAGTCAGGACGCGGGCGCCGCGGTGGCGGCACACGTTGTGCAGGACGTTGACGTCGCCGTCGTCGTTGCGCAGCACGATCAGGGAGTAGGGTCCGTAGTCGACGGTGACGTAGTCGCCCGGCTCCGGCAGTTCCGCGACGCTGGCGGCAAAGATCCAGTGCTGGCCAAAAATGGCCTCCATGTCGATCTTGAAAATCGTCGGGTCGGTGTAGAAGGGGGCGTCGAGGGAATACCCCGTGCGGCGGAACTCAAACAATTCGGTGATCTCAGCCAGCTGGTCGGCAGGCAATGATGAAGCGAGTTTTCCACGTGAGTTGAGGGGCACGTTCACTGGAGCGGACATTTTTTCTCCCGGGAGGACTGGAAGTGTGCGATTTGTGGGGATTGCGGAATTAGCGGAGGTAACCGGTGTATGAGCAGGCGGGCGGTGAAGACTTGGGGTCAGCCTGCATAGCTGCCGAAACATCGCCCAGGGATGCTCTCACCGCAAGCGTCTCCATGCTCAACCCTCCATACGCGTATTACGCAACGACAATCATGATGTGCAACAGCGTGACGTATCCCACGGGTAGGTGTCAAGGGTTTTAATGACGCGCTCCGAGGCCGGATAGATACCTGACTTTGCAGTGTGCGCAGGTGCGACAGTATGGGACGCTAAATGGCGCAACTTCCCTCCCCATCAGAGGGACTCAGGTTATGGCGATTCCGCCAAGCAGCGGCAGCTCACCGCCGTCCAGGCTGAGTCTCGGAGCGCGGAGGAACGCGCTGGGTTCCACAACCGCGTGACCAAGGCACGGGGAGGGCGGACTCGTGCTACGTCTGATATATCTAGGATGCGACCGGTCACCGGCCCGCTGGATTGAGGGAAAGGCCCGGCACTGTGGAAGCGATGAGTACCGTCGGCCGGACCCGGGCGGAACATGCGTATCTCGAACTGCGCCAGCGGATTATCGACATGCGTCTGCCGCCGGGGGCGGCCTTGGACGAAGAAGCCCTGATGACCGAGCTGGGCGTGGGACGGACGCCGATGCGCGAGGCCGTCAAACGGCTGGAGTCCGATCGCATGCTCACGGTCTACCCGCGCCGGGGCACCATCATTGCCGACGTGAACATCCGGGACCTGAAGGCGATTTCGGACGCCCGCCGGGTGCTAGAGGCCTTCGCCGCGCGCCGGGCAGCCGAACTCGCCACGGACGAGGACCGGCAGCGCTTGAAGGAATGCCTGCGGGAGCTGGCGGCAACCGCGGAGGAATCCAACCGGACCTCGATCCACCTGGACGAGCAGATCCACCGCACCGTGTATGCGGTCATGCGCAACAGCTATGTGGAAGCGACGCTGATCCAGTACTTCAGCCTCTCGCAGCGGATGTGGAATTTCGTCCTCGCCGGGCTGGCGCCCATCACCGGGCACGTGCGGGAACACGAGGCGCTGCTGCAGGCCATCATCGACGGCGACGCGGATCGGGCCGCGTCCTTGGCCGAGGAACACGTCACGCACTTCGAAGGGCTGGTACGCAGCGCTCTGTAGCCTGCGTACCAGCCCCGCAACGGCTGCGGCCTCAGGACCACAGGTCCAAGGAAGCAGCCGCTGCACCGCTTAGGCGCGGATCTTCTTCATTTCCGGATCGACCAGGGGCTCGGGCACCACGGTGGCGTCGATATGCCGGCCGAAGTACTCGATCTGCACGGTGTCGCCCTCGGCCACGGTGCCGGGCAGCCAGGCGTAGGCCACCGGCTTGCGGACGGTGTGTCCATAGGCGGCGCTGGTGATGTAGCCGGCCGGCTGCCCCTCCACGTACACCGGTTCCTTGCCCAGCACCATGGAGGTGCCGTCGTCGACGGTCAGGCAGCGCAGCCGGGTGGCCGGGGGCTGGGCGCTGCGCTGTTCCAGGGCCTGCTTGCCGACAAAGTCCTCCTTGTTGGCCCGGACGGCGAAGCCGAGGCCGGCCTGGACCGGGTCGTGTTCGGTGTCCATGTCGGTGCCCCAGGAGCGGTAGCCCTTCTCCAGCCGCAGGCTGTTGAACGCGCTGCGCCCGGCCGCGATAACGTTCAGTGGTTCGCCGGCGTCCCACAGCGCGTCCCAGAGCCGCTGGCCGTACTCGGCGCTGGTGTAGATTTCCCAGCCGAGCTCGCCCACGTAAGACAGACGCATCACCCGAACGGGGATGCCGGCGATCGTTGTGCTGGCGGCGCGGAAGTATTTCAGGCCGTCGTTGGACAGGTCCTGCGGGGTGAGCGGCTGGACCAGGTCGCGGGCGCGCGGGCCCCAGACCCCGATGCAGCAGGTGCCGCCGGTGGTGTCCCGAACCTGGACCCACTGCTGCGGGTCCGCCTCGGCCTGCGCGGCTGCCTGCCGGGTGATGTAGTCCAGGTCCAGTCCGCCGTTGGCCCCGATCTGGAAGAGGGAGTCCTCGATCCGGGCCACGGTCAGGTCGCTCTTGATGCCGCCGGCATCGTCCAGCATCAGGGTGTAGGTGACCGACCCGATGCTCTTGTCCAGCTGGCCGGTTGTCAGGCGCTGCAGCAGCGGTAGCGCGCCGGGGCCGGAAACCTCCAGCCGTTTGAGCGCCGTCATGTCGTACATCGCCACGTTGGTGCGGGTCGCGTAGGCCTCCACCGCGGCGATCGGGGAATCGAACTTCGCCGACCAGGCGTCCCGGGCCGGGGCCTGCCACTCCTGCGGCAGCGTGTCCAACAGGCGTGCGTTCGCTTCGTACCAGTGCGGACGCTCCCACCCGCCGCTTTCCAGGAAGAACGCCTCAAGTTCGGTCTGGCGCCGGTGGAACGGCGAGACCCGCAGGTTCCGCGGCGACTGGCGGGGTTCGAGCGGGTGGCGGATGTCGTAGATTTCGACGAAGTTCTGCTGCGAGGTCTCGAGCACGTAGTCGTCCTGCACCTGGATCTCCTCGAAGCGGGCGACGTCGAGCTCGTGCAGGTCGGTCTCGGAGCGGCCGGTGACCAGCAGTTCGGCCACGGACTTGGCGACGCCGGCCGAATGGGTGACCCAGACGGCCTCGGCGATGAAGAAACCCTTCAGGTCCCGCGACTCGCCGACCAGCGATCCGCCGTCGGGGGTGAAGGAGAAGATGCCGTTGAACGCGTCGTCGATCTCCGTGTTGTTCAGGGCCGGCAGCAGCTGGCGGCAGGCCTTCCACGGCTGCTCGAAGTCTTCGGCGGTGAAAGCCAGCCGGGAGGGCATGGCGTGTTCGGTGATCCGGTCGGCTGAGGGAAGTTCGTCGTAGCTGACGGGAATGGGCCGGTGGGCGTAGGAGCCGATGCCGAGCTGCGTGCCGTGCTGGCGGAAGTAGAGGTCTTCATCCTGGTGGCGCAGGAGGGGCAGCGACGCGTTGTTGCCGGTGCCGGGGACCGGGCCGGATTCCCAGGTCAGTCCATGCACCGGCGTCGTGGTCACGTACTGGTGGGCCAGCGGCACCAGCGGGACGGGCATCCCGATCAGATCGCCGACGGCCGGACCCCAGAATCCGGCGGCCGAGACGACAATGTCAGCGGGGAACACGGTGTCGCCGGACCGCACGCCGGTGACCCGGCCCGCGGCGCGTTCGACGCCGGTGACCGGGGTGCCGCCGATGAACCGGGCGCCGCGGGACTCGGCTCGTTCGCGCAGCAGCTCCACGGCGAGCAGGGACGAGGCGAGTCCGTCGGTGGGAACGTACAGGGCGCCGAGGACGAGGTCTTCGTTGATGAGCGGGTGCATGGCCTTGGCTTCGGCGGCATCCACAACCCGGGCGTCCAGCCCCCACGAAGTGGCGAAGCCGCGGCGGCGATGGAGCTCGGCCAGGCGTTCGGGACTGGTGGCAACTTCCAGGCCGCCGACCGGGTTGAAGGCGCTGGCGCCGCCGCGGGTCAGTGAGGCCAGCTTGCTGCCGGTGTAGGCAGCCAGCTCAGTCATGGTTTTGGACGCGTTGGTCTGGAAGACCAGGCCAGGGGCGTGCGACGTGGAACCGCCGGTCAGCGGGATAGGGCCTTGGTCGAGGACGGTGATGTCCGTCCAGCCTCGTTCGGTCAGCTCGTCGGCGAGGTTGGCGCCGACGATGCCGGCTCCGATGATCACGACGCGGGGTGATTGCATGATGGGGCCTTTCGAGGGTACGTGGGTTCCCGAGAGCCGCTGGCGGCGGGACGGGCCGGGGCGGATGGTTAGGTGAAGAGGATAGTTCGGTGGCCGTTGAGCAGGACGCGCTTTTCGGCGTGCCAGCGCACGGCCCGGGCCAGGGCCAGCGCCTCGGCATCCCGGCCGATGGTGGCCAATTGATCGGGGCTGAGCCGGTGGTCCACCCGGATGACTTCCTGCTCAATGATCGGGCCTTCGTCCAGGTCCGCGGTCACGTAGTGCGCGGTGGCGCCGATCTGCTTGACCCCGCGCTCGTACGCCTGGTGGTACGGGCGGGCGCCCTTGAAGCCGGGCAGGAAGGAATGGTGGATGTTGATTGCCCGCCCGGCGAGCTTGCGGCACAGGTCGTCGGAGAGTACCTGCATGTAGCGGGCCAGCACCACCAGGTCGGCCTGGTACGCCCCGACGAGTTCGAGCAGCCGCGCTTCGGCGGCCGGCTTGGTCTGCGCGCTGATCGGCACGTGGACGAAGGGCAGGCCCGCCGCTTCGGCCATGGGGCGCAGGTCTTCGTGGTTGGAAACCACTGCGACCAGGTCCGCGGCCAGGCTTCCGGTCTGCCAGCGGTAGATCAGATCGTGCAGGCAGTGCCCGAATTTCGAGACCATGACCAGGACCCGTGGCCGGGTGCCGTCATGGAACGTGTAGTCCATGCCGAACTCGGCCGCGACGGGCGCGAATTCATCCGCCAGGACGCCGGCGTCTACCGCTTCCCCGGCGGAGAAAGCCGTGCGCAGGAACAGCCGTCCGTCCACGGTGTCGTCGAACTGCTGGTGTTCGGTGATGTCGAAGCCGTGTTCCACCAGGAAGCGGGAGACGGCGTGGACAATACCGCTGCGCTGCAGGCAGGACAGGGTCAGAACCCCCGCCGGCCGGGGCGGGCTGCCGGCCGCCTGTGCGGCCGGGCGGGGGAGGGTGAGGGAAGTGCTCATGGCGTGTGGTTCCTCCTTGGGGATCAGGGCGAAGTCGTGACGGCGTTGTTGCCCGGCAGCGAGGCGCCAGCCATAGTGGAGCCCGGCGGTCCGGTCCGACTGAACATACAACTGATATATAAGGGACGGTAGTGTTCCGCCCTCTAGCTGTCAACGGTTTTTTCGCGGCATTGCTCTCCGGCAGTTTGGACGCGAGGGAATGTGTAAACCTATCTTGCCTTTGCGATGCCGTATCTGTCCGAAAAATTAGGCGCCGATAAGTGCCGCTGCACCGGACTTTTCCGGGCCGCCGGTTCATGCGCCCGGTCTTCACACGCTTGACATCACTCTGTGGCGTGGCTCACCGTTGTGTAGGGCGAATCGTGTTGCGCCAAGCGCAACTGCCCCCTCGAGCCGCCAGTTCATGTCAGGAGCATGATGAAGACCTTTGCCTTTGTCGGTTCGTCCCTTGCGGTCCTCTCAGCCGCCCGCGGGGCCCGCTTCGAGAGGTTAGAAGGCACACTCGTCCTGGCCGCCGACGAGCCCCACCGTCCCTGCGGCAGCCTCCCGCTGAGCAAAGATTTCCTGAACGGAAAGTTCGCCGAGGGCCACAGCTTCACCGTCTACCACCGCGGGGACGGCCCCGTGGGGATGGTCAACGGCGCCCCGGCGAGGCTCTTCGCCAAGCGGCGCCGCGATGTCGAGCGCTCCCAGTGCGCCCGCGGCACGGAGACACACGGCGCGCCCCTGAACTAGGCGCTGCCCTCGCCACCATCCTGACCTTTCCCCTTTCATCCCCACCCGAATAGGAGAAGAAATGACCACTGCACCTAGGAAGACCGAGGCCGCCAAGGGCGGAGTGCAGATCTTCGACAGCTTCATCGCGACCCTGCCGGGCTCGGCATACGTCGAACCTCCTGCCTGGCAACACGGTGGACGGCCGCGCCTGAACAGGAGCGAAAACTATGAACGCTGAACCTGGACAGGAAGTGGCCGAGCCCAACGCCCAGGGAGCGGCCTCCGGCCGCACCCGCATCACGTTTCGAAAGCGCCGCCTAAGGGTCGGCGACGTCAACGTCGTGGACAAGCCCATGCTGCGTCGGGCGGTCGGGGGAACCGTCGTCGGCAACACGATGGAGTGGTACGACGTGGGTATCTTCGGCTACCTCATCACCACGATGGGCCCGGTCTTCCTGCCGGAGGCGGACAGAGTGGTCCAGACCCTCTTCCTGTTCGGGACCTTCGCCGCGACGTTCGTTGCGCGGCCCCTCGGAGGCATCTTCTTCGGATGGCTCGGCGACCGGGTAGGCCGGCAAAAGGTCCTCGTAGCGACGCTCACCTTGATGTCCGCCGCGACGTTCTTCCTCGGCCTCCTGCCTAGCTACGCGACGATCGGAGTTTGGGCCGCGGTGCTGCTGATCGCGATCAAGCTCCTCCAGGGTTTCTCGGCGGGCGGCGAGTACGCCGGGGCCACGACCTTCGTGAGTGAGTACGCCGCGGACAAGCGCCGGGGCTACTTCACGAGCTTCCTCGACATGGGCTCGTACCTGGGATTCGCGGCCGGTGCCGCCCTCGTCTCGGTCCTCCAGCTCACGCTCGACCAGGCTGCAATGGAAGAGTTCGGCTGGCGCATCCCGTTCCTCGTGGCGGGACCGTTGGGAGCGATTGCCATCTACTTCCGCCTCCGGATCGAGGAGAGCCCTACCTTCCAAGCGGCCCTCGACGCCCAGGAGCGGCTGGCGAACGAGCGCATTGCCAAGGATGAGACCGCGGCGCGGGGGCCGCTCGCCGTCCTGCGCGCCACCTGGAAGCCGATCCTGGTAGCGATCATCGTCGTGGCGGCCGCGAACACCGTCGGCTATGCTCTGACGTCCTACATGCCTACCTACCTGACCGAGTCAAAAGGCTACGACGAGGTTCACGGTACCCTCCTGACCATCCCGGTCCTCCTTGCCATGAGCCTGTGCATCCCGTTCGCGGGCAGGCTCTCTGACCGGATCGGACGCCGGCCCGCTCTGTGGATTGGCGCCCTAAGCACGGTCGTCCTCGCGATGCCGGCCTTCCTGCTGGTGGGCATCGGCACCGTTCCGGCCACGCTCACGGGGCTGGCGATGCTGGCGTTCCCCGTGGCGTTCTACGTGCCCATCCTCGCCTCGACACTGCCGGCCCAGTTCCCGACCGGCTGCCGGTACTTCAGCATGGGCATCGCGTACAACCTTGCTGTGGCGGTCTTCGGCGGCACGACCCCGCTGATCATTGATGTCCTCATCCAGGCCACGGGCAACGACATGATGCCGGCGTACTACCTCATGGGCACCTCGCTGGTCGGCGCCGTCGCAGTGCTGTTCCTGCGCGAGTCAGCGGGTCGCCACCTCCCCGGGTCGATGCCGAGCGTCGACACGCTCGACGAGGCACGCGCCATCGTCGCCCATCAGGAGGACGACCCGCGCATCGATCTCGAGAGCATGCCGCTCACCGACGTTCCCGTCGCCGTGAGGCGCGACGGCGCGGCGGCGCAGCTGCCGCTCGACGACCCGAACGCCCTCGAGGCGGCGCAGCGGGAAGGGGTGGACCTCGAAGCGACCCTGCTTGAGGCACAATCGTGCGAAGAGCAGCCTGTGGCCTCCGGGCTGTCAGGGGCGGCCTTGAGCCCCATAAAGTGAGTGGACCGGACGCTCAGGAACGACCCTGAGCGTCCGGACCTCCAGTTAGGACTTCAGTCATCTCTTCAGGCCGTGCGGTGACGGCCGCGACGACGCCTCCCTGTGCCTTCACTGTCCGGGTTGTCTTGCACCTGCACAGGCCGGGAATGGTCCCGGCCAACCGCTTCTTTCCCGCTGATAACGGACGTCATGGCAATTCGCGGCGTTCCACAATTGCAGCGGTTGTACGTCATTTTTGCTCACAGGGCTGGCTGATGGCCGGCTTGCGCGTTCAGGTCTCGTGAAGGTGCTTCGGCCTGCGAGGCCAGGCATGACCTCGGACCCGGCCTAATGTCCTGCTACGGCCTGCCGAAGGCATGATCCTTTGGGCGCCCTCCGCCTTCTTCGCGAGTCCAGCAAGTGCTGGATGCCGTTGTTGCGGTCAGGCGGGCTCGGCACACTGCCACCCCGTTCCCCCGGAATGATGACCGGGAAGGGTGTAGTTCCCGGCCCCCCTTGAATCCCGTTGCGGCACCCGTAATCGTCATGGATCGCATCGGATAGCCCCAACCCGCTTCATCCCATGTGTTTCACCATTTCGCACTCGCTGGCAGTGTCAAGCATCTTTTCGGCCGACTCAAGGTTCCTACAAGAAGTCCGTGGATTATCTCGGTAGCGGTAGTACCCGATGACGGGGTAGTAAGCAGGGCGGTAACAGGGAAATTCACTTGTAGGTGTCGCATCTAATGAGGGGGAATCATGGGCCGTCGCCCTGTTCGCCGTCGGCAATTGGCGGCTCTTCCGATGGGCCTGGGAGAACAGGCGAGCTCGGGGGAATCACATCGCAGATTTGCCGACCCGGGAATGGCTGTGCAGAAATTCGGAGGGTCATCCGTTGCCGACCCCGGACCGATAAGGAGAGTTGGCCGCCGCGTCGTCGAGACCAGTGAAGTGCGGCACCGGGCTTCCGCCACAGTACGGGCCAACGGTCAGACCGGACGGTGGGGACATGACAACTAACCTTGAAAGACTTGACCCCCCTTTCCACCATCGTCCCCCGGCTCCCGAGGCCCCGGCGGGCGACGGTTCTTCAGGCCTGCCGGCCACAGGTGTTGTCGGTGACCTTGAGCGCCGGCTGGCCAATGTCCTCGCGTTGGTGGTGAAAAAGGATGATGTCCCCTTGGACGCCGACTTCTTCCAGGAGTTGGGAGCCGACTCGCTGGTGATGGCGCAGTTCTGCGCGCGGGTGCGCAAGCAGCCGGACCTGCCTGCCGTGTCGATCAAGGACATCTACCAGCACCCTTCGATCTCGGCGCTGGCCGCCGCCCTGGCGCCGCCGCAAGAGACGACGGCGCCGGCGGCTGCGCAGATGCAGGACCGGCTGGCCGAGGTACTGGCCGGAATACTCGGCGTTGATCAGGTCTCGGTGGAAAGTGACTTTTTCCAGGAGTTGGGAGCTGACTCGCTGGTGATGGCGCAGTTCTGCGCGCGGGTGCGCAAGCAGCCGGACCTGCCTGCCGTGTCGATCAAGGACATCTACCGGTACCCTTCGATCTCGGCGCTGGCCGCCGCCCTGGCACCGGCGCAAGAGGCGACGGCGCCGGTGTCCGCGCAGATGCAGGACAGGCTGGCCGATGTGCTGGCTGGCGTGCTGGGCATCGATCACGTCCCGGCGGACAGCGATTTCTTCCAGGACCTGGGCGCGGATTCGCTGGTGATGGCGCAGTTCTGCGCCCGGGTGCGCAAGCAACCGGACCTGCCCAAAGTGTCCATGAAGGACATCTACGGCAGCCCGAACATCACCGCCCTGGCGGCGGCTCTGGAAACCCCCCTGCAGCACAACACATCGCAGACGCCCTCGCCGGCCCAAGCCTCCGTCCCGGAGACGCCACCGCCCATGGACGCACGGACGTGGGAGTACTTTCTGTGCGGCGTGTTGCAGACGCTGGTCTACCTCGGCTACTGCGTGGTCGGCGGCCTGCTGACAGTCGTGTGGTATCAGTGGGTGTTCCCGGAGTCGGGACCAGGCAACCATCAATGGATGGAACATGGCCTGAGCTTCCTGGAGATCTACCTGCGCTCGACCGCGTACGCGGCGGCGGCGTTCCTGGGCCTGTGCATCCTGCCGGTGGCGGCGAAGTGGATCATCGTCGGGCGCTTCCGTCCCCAGGAGATCCGTATCTGGAGCCTGGCCTATTTCCGCTTCTGGCTGGTCAAGACGCTGATGCGCACCTCGCCGCTTGCGCTGATGGCCGGTTCCCCGGTGATGACTTTCTATCTGCGGGCGATGGGCGCCAAGGTGGGCCGCAACGTCACGATCCTGACCACCCGGCTGCCGATCTGCACCGACCTGCTGACCATCGGGGAGGGGACGGTGATCCGCAAGGACGTGCTCGCCAACGGCTACCGCGCCCACGGCGGCGTCATCCAGATCGGTGCGGTGACGCTGGGCCGCGACGTCACGGTCAGTGAGGGCAGCGTGCTGGACATCAACACCTCGATGGGCGACGGCTCACAGCTGGGCCACCGGTCCACCCTGTACACCGGCCAGGCCGTGCCCGCGGGCGAACATTGGCACGGCTCCCCGGGCAGGCGGACCGACGTGGACTACAGCAGGGTCGAACGGACCCCCTACCGTCCCTGGCGGCGGGCCGTGTTTGCTACGACCCAGCTCATCACCACGCTCGGACTGGGCCGGATCCTGGTGGGTCAGGCCGTCATCCTGTTCGTTCTCGCGGACCCGAACGTGGCCGCGCTGCTGGAGCCGCAGGCGTGGGCGTTCGGCAGCTGGATCTTCTACGGCGACGCACTCTTCTACGCCGGCCTTTCCGTCCTCGGCGGGACGGTCGTGTCATTGCTCATCGTCACTACCGTGCCGCGGGTGCTCCAGCTCGCCGTCAAACCCGACACGGTGTATCCGCTGTTCGGGCTGCGGCACGCGGCGGAGCAGGCAATATCGAAGATGACCAACAGGCCCATGTTGACCGGGTTGTTCGGCGACAGCTCGTATGTTGTCGATTACGTAGCGGCCATTGGCTACAAGCAGCCGCAGGTCGAGCAGACCGGCTCGAATCTTGGTACCGGCTTCAAGCACGACAACCCGTACCTGTCGGAGATCGGCACCGGCACGATGATCGCTGACGGGGTCTCCTTCATGAACACGGACTACTCGCCAACGTCGTTCAAGGTCAGCCGGGTGGCGATCGGCGCGCGCAATTTCCTGGGCAATGCCGTTCTATACCCCGCGGAAGCCAGGACCGGGGACAACTGCCTGCTCGCGACCAAGGTAATGGTTCCCCTCGACGGACCGGTCCGGCACGACGTGGGCCTGCTCGGTTCGCCGCCATTCGAGATTCCGCGCACGGTCCTGCGCGACGCCCTTCCCGAGGAGCATGCCGACCCGGCCAAGCTCCGCCGTGACCTCGCGGCCAAGAACAGGCACAATCTGCGCACGATGGCCCTCCTGATGCTCGTGCGATGGCTGAACGTCTCGCTGGCCATGCTGGTCATGTTTGCCGCCCTCGAGCTGTCCGACCTGCTAGGTTTCCTTGCGCTCAGCGCGGGCTTCGTCGTGACGCTTGTGGTTGGCTCGCTGGTCCCCATCGGCATCGAGCGACTCACCACCGGGTTCCGGCGGCTGAAGCCCCAGCTCTGCTCCATCTACCACCCATACTTCTGGTGGCATGAGCGGTACTGGAAGATGTCGCTGCAGCACCGGTACGCGACAGTCTTCAACGGGACGCCGTTCAAGCCGCTGGTGTGGCGTCTGCTGGGTGTGCGGATCGGCTCCCGGGTCTTCGACGACGGCTGCGGGATCATCGAGCGGACCCTGGTGACGATCGGCTCACGCTGCACGCTGAACAACGGCACCACGATCCAGTCCCATTCTCAGGAGGACGGCATGTTCAAGTCCGACTACGACGTCATCGGCGACGACGTCACGCTCGGAGTCGGTGCCTTCGTCCACTACGGCGTCACTGTCGAAGATGGCGCCGTTGTAGCCACGGACTCCTTCGTGATGAAGGGGACGACCCTCACCCGGGGATCCCTCTGGGGCGGCAACCCGGCCGAAGAAGCCCGAGCCGCCGCGACATCCCCCGCCACGCTGGAAAGGCTTCTCTCATGAGCACTCCGCAGTGGCGCAGGCGGTGCTCGATCGCCGTGAGACCAAGCCGTGCCCCTTCCGCAGCCCCTTCACCGTAGCAGCGGACCACGACAGGAAGGACTGGGAGAATGGATGTGCTTCCCAGCAAATTCAGAGCACCGCCAGAGTGCTGGCACCTGGCCGGGCGCAGCGCAGAGATGGAGAAGATTCTTCAGCATGGAACTCAACGTTCCCACGGTAGTGACGGAGCAACTCCGGCGGCCGGAGCTAGTGCGCAACCGGCCGCCGGCGGATCGGCCATGCTTTCCCCCATGCAGTATGCCTCCTTGTTAGCTCCTACTGGCGAGCCAACAGGGGACATGATCTCCCTCGGGCAACGGGCCATGGTCGTCGTTTTGTTTATCGCCCCGCTACTCGTGATCGGCATCTGCGCGTTCTTCCGGTTTGAGATCGGCCAAGTCATCGAAGAGCTTGGAACCCGGGGCATCCGGTCTCTTCAGCCCCTCCACACAATCCGGGAGGCGTGACGGGCCGGAGTCGATCGGAGTGCACCCCAGGTTGTTTCGCCTGGTGGGCGGCAGCGGTTATCCGGCGCCGGCTATCATCGATCCGGACATCGAGAACGAATCGATCGCGCTGACTGCCGGGACGCGGCCGGCGGCTTTGAGTGCCAGGTAGATGCGGTCGCGGGCGAGCGGCAGCGAGGTGACGCGGAGGCCGGTAGCGTCCCGTAAGGCGTTGGCCAACGCGGGAGCGATGGGGTTGTACGGGCTTTCGCTCATCGACTTCGCCCCGAGCGGGCCCAGGCTGTCCGAGGTCGTGGCGAAGTAGACCTCGCTGCGCGGGACGTCCGCGAAGGTAGGGATGTGGTACTGCCGCAGGATATCCGTGGTGACGGCGCCGCCGTCGTCTATCCTCACTTCTTCGTAGAGCGCGGCGCCGAGGGCCTGCGCGATGCCGCCTTCGATCTGGCCGCGGCACTGGCGGGGATTGACGACGACGCCGGCGTCGGCCGCCTGCACGCTTTGCAGGATCGCGAGTTCCCCGGTGCCGGAGTGCACGGCGACCCGGAAGCCCTGGACGTTGAAGGCGATCGAGCGAGGAGTGCCGCCCCAGCGGCCCTCGGCCTGCAGCGGTACGCCCTGCCGGGCGGCGGCCGCGGCCAGCTCCGCGAAGCCGACAACCCGGTCCCCGCAGTCCACGCCCTCGGGACCCGGGACGCAGTGCCGGGCCGGCATGCCGGTCAGCTCGGCGGCGAGGGTGCGCAGCCGTGCGGTCAGCTCCTGCGCCGCGGCGAGGGTCGCCTTGCCGGCCACGACGGTGCCGGTGGAGCCGAACGCGCCCGTGTCGTGATCGGTCAAGGCCGTGTCAGATTGCCGGATCCGCACGGCGGACGGCGCCACCCCGAGCGCCTCGGCGGCCAGCTGGGTGTGCACGGTGGTGGTGCCGTTGCCGAACTCGGCGGTGCCGACGTCCAGCAAGTAGCCGTCCGCCTCCAGCCGGATGACGCTGTGCGCGAAGTGGCCGCGCGGAGGGACCGTGGCGATCATGGACAGCGCGGTGCCCTCGCCGACCAGCCACTCCGGGCCGAGGTCATGCCCGCTGGCTCCGCGCTCGCGGCCGCGGTCCAGCGCGCTGCGGACCAGCTCGACGCACTGGTCCAGCCCGTAGCTGCCGCAGATGACATCCTCTTCCGGTTCCGCGTGCAGCGAGAGCAGTTCGTCACCCTCGGAAACCATGTTCCGGCGTTTGAACTCCAGCGGATCCAGCCCCAGCATGCGGGCGAGTTCGTCCATCGCGGACTCGACGGCGAAGATCATCTGGCTCAGGCCGTAGCCGCGGAAAGCGCCGGCCGGCACAGTGTTGGTGTAGACGGCGCGGGCGTCCACCTTCTTCGCGGCGCACCGGTAGACCGCGATGGATTCGCTGCAGCCGTGGAACATCACGCCCGGCGCGTGGTTGCCGTAGGCCCCGGTATCCGTGGTGACGTCGACCGCCAGCGCGGTGAGCGTGCCGTCCTTCCGGGCACCGGCCCGCACGGCGATGCTGAACGGATGCCGGGTGGTGGTGGCGGTGAACTGCTCGCTTCGGGTCAGTTCCAGCTGCACCGGCCGGCCCAGCTTCAGCGCGGCCAGCGCCACGACGTCTTCGGCCAGGACCTCCTGCTTCCCGCCGAATCCGCCGCCGACCCGCCCGGCGGTGACCCGGACCCGGTCCTCGTCCAGGGCGAAGATCCGTGCGAGCGTGCGGCGGACCAGGAACGGCACCTGGGTCGAGGAGCGCACCGCGAGGGAGCCGTCCGGTTCGGTCCAGGCGATGGCAGCGTGCGTCTCCAGCGCCACGTGCTGCACGCGGTGGGTCCGGTAGGTTTCCTCGTGGACCGCGTCCGCGGCGGCCAGGGCTGCTGCGGTATCGCCGATCTCCGTGTGCACCTCGGCCACGGTGTTGCGCTCCGGTGAGGCAATGCGCGACTCCGCCGGCTTGTCCGCATGCAGCAGCGGCGCGCCGGGCGCCAGCGCGGCGGCCGGGTCGAAGACCGCGGGCAGCAGCTCGTAATCCACCTCGAGGGCACGCACCCCCGCCTCGGCCGCGGCGACGGAATCGGCGACGACGGCGGCGACCCGCTGGCCCTTGAACCGGACCACGTCGTCCAGCACGCGGGTGTCGTCCGGGTCGTCCGAGTGAAGCTCGTGCTGGGCCGTGGAGAACAGCTGCGCAGGGGCGTCCTCGTGCGTGAAGACGGCGACGACGCCCGGCACGGCCAGAGCGCCCTCGGTGCGGATGCCAAGGATCCGTGCGTGCGCGTGCGGCGAGCGGGCCAGCTTGAGGTGCAGTAGGCCGGGCAGCTGCTCCGCCGGAACGTCCAGGGTGTAGCGGGCGGTGCCGGTGACGACGGCGGGGCCGGCGGGTGCGGGGGTGTCCGCGCCGACGGCGCGGGGGGCGTCCGCTGCCCGGCGGGCAGTGCCCGGGGCGGCTGCGGGTGCGGGCCGCGAGGGGCCCGAATTCGCTCCGAGCGCCGGCTGCACGGCTTTGGGAGCGGGGTCCGTCTCCGGCGCGTCCAGTGCGCAGGCGGCCTCGGCCGGATGGGAGCAGCCGCCGCCGTCGCGGCCCAGGACGGCGTCCTCGATCGCCCGGTAGCCGGTGCAGCGGCAGAGGTTGCCCTTCAGGTTCCGCGGCAGGTCCTGCTTCTGCTCCGCGCTGAGCGTCGCCGCGGTCATGATCATCCCGGCGGAGCAAAAGCCGCACTGGAAGCCCTGGGCGTCGAGGAACTGCTGCTGCATCGGGTGCAGCGCGTCCTCGCCGGCCAGGCCCTCGATCGTCGTCACGGAACGGCCCTCGGCGCGCACCGCGGGGTAGATGCAGCTGTGCACGGGCTCGCCGTCGACGTGCACGGTGCAGGCGCCGCAGTCGCCGCCGTCGCACCCTTTCTTCACGCCGAGCATGCCCTCCGCGCGCAGGAAGGTGCGCAGGCACTGGCCCGGCCGGGGTGCGTTGGCATGCAGTTCGCCGTTGATCTCGATCGCCATGTCAGGCGCTCCTTTCCGCCGGCTCAGCCAGCAGTTCGGCGCGGATCTCCTCCGCCAGCCGGTAGGTCATGTCGCGGCGCCACTCGGGCAGGCCGTGGATGTCGTCGTGGTACAGTCCGGGTTCGATGGCCGCGTCCAGGGCCTCCTGCAGCTCCCGCGGGCCGGGCAGGCCGGCGGCGTCGAAGCGCAGCTGGACCGGGCGCTTGGTCGCCGCGGTCACGGTGAGCACGAAGGCCCCGTCCACATCCTGGCGGCCGATGAGCAGGACCCCGGAACGGCCCAGGTTGCTCAGCGACAGGCGGCGGAACGCGGTTCGGGCGGACAGCGCATGCGCCGGCAGATGGACACTGCGCAGCAGCTCTCCGGGCGCCAGCGCGTTGGTGCCGTCCCCGGTGACGAGTTCGGCCACGGGCAGGGTCCGGCTGCCGCCGTCGGGGGAGAGGATGGCCGCCACCCCATCCAGCGCGGCGCAGAGCGAGGTCATCGGTCCGGCCGGCAGCGAGGTGCAGATGTTCCCGCCCACCGTGGACATGTTCCAGATCTTGAAGGACGCGACGAACGCATCGCAGCAGGGCCGCACGAGCTCCAGCGCGGGCCACAGCGCGGCGAGGCCGGGGGAGTCCGGCACCCGGTAGAGGGTGGCGATGGTGCAGGTGGCGGCGAGCTCGAGGCCGTCGCCGTAGACGGCCACGGGCTCCCAGCCCGCCGGTCCGAGGTCGAGGAGCCGGCGCAGCGTGGTGCTGCCGTACGAGAACAGGACGGTGCCGCCGCCCAGCCAGGCATCGCCGGGCTGCCAGTGTGCGGGGTCGGCGGTCGGCAGCACGGCTTCGATGGTGTTCATGTCCATGGGTGCCTCCTATGCGCGGGTGAGGGCCAGGTTTTCGCCGGCCGGGCGGGAAAGTACGACGGCGGGTGGCCGGCTGCGGTGTGCAGCCGCACCGGCCGCGGGAGTGTGGATCGGTCCGCTCCGCGCGGACAGCGGCTGGCCGGTGGCGGCGCTGTTCCGGGACGCGATGACCTGGGCGATGATCGAGACCCCGACCTCGGCGGGGGTGGCCGCCTGCAGGTCCAGGCCGATCGGCGCATGCAGCCGCTCGAGGTCCTCCGGGCGGACGCCTTCGGCCAGCAGGTCCCGGACGCGCTGGCGGTGGCTGCGCTGCGAGCCCATGGCGCCCAGGTACGCCAGCTCGAGGTCCAGTGCCGTGCGCAGCAGCGGGAGGTCGAACTTGGGATCGTGCGTGAGGATGCAGACCACGGTGCGGCTGTCGATCCGGCCCGCGGCTGCCTCCGCTGCCAGGTAGCGGTGCGGCCAGTCGATGGCCACCTCGTCCGCTGCGGCGAAGCGCGGCTGGCGGGCGAACACGGGCCGGGCGTCGCACAGCGTCACGTGGTAGCCGAGCAGCCTGGCCTGCGGCAGCAGCGCCGCGCCGAAATCGTTGGCGCCGAACACCAGCAGCCTCGGCGCGGGCAGCCGGGTTTCGACCAGCAGGGTCGGCGGTTCACCGGTGCAGCCGTCCACGTCCGAGGGAAGGCGCAGCACGCCGCTGCCGCCGGAGGGCAGCAGGACCGAAAGCTGTGCCGCCGCCGACCGGGCAGCCGCGCCGGAACCGGCCAGGCGGCACAGTTCGGGCAGCCAGCCGGCGGCGTGGAACTGCTGCGGGTCGGGAACCAGCAGCGTCCCCCAGCCGCCTTCATCGATGCGGCGCACCAGGGCCACCGGTTCCTGCGGTCCGATGGCCGCAAGGCGGGACAGCAGCGCGGGCGGCAGGCCGCCGTCGTCGCCGTCCCCGCCGGCCGGCGCGATGTGCACCTCCAGCTCGCCGCCGCAGGTGAGGCCCGCGGCGAAGGCGTCCTCGCGGCTGAAGCCGAAGTGCTCGCGGCGGGGACGCCCCGTGGCAAGGGCGTCCAGCGCGGACTCGATCACCGCTCCCTCGACGCAGCCGCCGGACAGCGAGCCGAGCACCGCGCCGTCGGACGCGACCAGCATGGACGTGCCCACCGGGCGCGGCACCGAGCCGCTGGCGGCAACCACCGTGGCCACTGCCAACTGCCGGCCGGAATCGAGCCACGGGCGCAGCTCGGATCCAAAATTCAACATGATGCTTGTCCTTTCCGGGCGGTGGCGCCCGTTGTACTGCGGGCGCCACCGGGAAGTGCTAGCCGCCGAGCAGGGTGCTGATCGGTCCCCGGGCGAAATACACGAGGAAGCCCGCGGCGACCAGCCACATCAGCGGGTGGATGCTGCGGGCCTTGCCGGTCGCGGAATGCACGAGCACCCAGACGATGAAGCCGACGCCGATCCCGTTGGCGATCGAGTAGGTCAGCGGCATGGTGATCATGGTCAGGAAGGCCGGCATGCCGATGGAGAACCGGCTGAAATCGATTTCGCGGATCTGCGCAGCCATGAGGGTACCGACGACGACGAGCGCCGCGGCGGCCACTTCGATGGGCACTACCGAGGTCAGCGGCGTCAGGAACATGGCCCCGAGGAACAGGGCGCCGGTGACCACCGAGGCCAGGCCCGTGCGGGCGCCCTCGCCGATGCCGGCGGCCGAGTCGACGTAGACCGTGTTGGAGGATCCGGAAGAGACGCCGCCGGCCACCGCGCCGAAACCCTCGATGATGAAGGCGGACTTCAGGCGCGGAAAGGTTCCGTCGGCGTGCGCGACTCCGGCGCTCTTGGCCAGCCCGGTCATGGTGCCCATCGCGTCGAAGAAGTTGGTGAAGACCAGGGTGAACACCAGCATGGTCGCCGCCAGCGCGCCGATCCGGCCGAAGGAGCCGAACAGGTCGAACTGGCCGACCAGGCTGAGGTCGGGAACCGAGACGATGTGTCCCTCGAGCACCGGGGTGTTCAGGTGCCAGCCGCCGGGATTGCCGTCGGACGCGGGACCGAGCTTCAGGACCGCCTCCAGCACTGCGGCCAGCACCGTGGTGGCAACGATGCCGATGAGCAGCCCGCCCTGGACCTTCCGGGCCACCAGGGCGCCCATGACCAGCAGCCCTGCGACGAACACGACCGTGGGCAGCGACGTGATGGAGCCGTCGTTGCCCAGCTGGACCGGCGGACCGCCCTCGGTGCGGCGGACGAAGCCGGAGTCCACGAAGCCGATGAACGTGATGAACAGGCCGATGCCCACCGTGATGGCGGCCTTCAGGTCCTGTGGAATGGCCCGGAAGATCGCGGTCCGCGCGCCGGTCATGCCGAAGACGACGATCAGGATGCCGTTGATCACCACCAGGCCCATCGCCTCGGGCCACGTGACGTCCTGGATCACCGAAACCGCGAGGAAGGAGTTGATGCCCAGGCCCGCGGCCAGGCCGAACGGCAGGTTGGCGACCAGCCCGAAGAGGATGGTCATCACGCCGGCGGTCAGCCCGGTGACCGCTCCGACCTGCGCGGCGGGTAGCCAGTTGCCGGCGACGTCGACCGGGGCCGAGTCCTGGCCGAAACCACCGAGGATGAGCGGATTGAGGATGACGATGTAAGCCATCGTGAAGAAGGTGACCAGGCCGCCGCGGAACTCGCGGCCCACGCTCGAGCCGCGCTCGGTGATCTGGAAGTACCGGTCCAGCAGGCCGCTGGACAGGCGCGGGCCGCCCTTGGGAAGGATCGAAATAGCCATGGCTGCCGCCTCAGTAGTCGATCCTGGCGTCCAGCCGGTCCCAGAGCTGGAACGGCTGCAGGTAGTCGGTGTCCTGGTGGCCGTCGCGGACCACGGGCATCAGCTGCCGGTCTCCCGCGGCGTCGAAGTAGTTGTAGAACACCGCGTCGTCGAAGCCGGAGCGCGCGGCGTCATGGCGGTCTGCCGCGTAGACAACCCGGCTGATCCGGGCCCAGAGCGAGGAAGCCAGGCACATGGGGCAAGGCTCGCAGCTGGTGTAGAGCACGGCGCCGGACAGGTCGAACGTGCCGAGGGCTGCCGCGGCCGTGCGGATCGCGGTGACTTCGGCATGGGCGGTGGGGTCGTTGGTGGCGGTGACCCGGTTGGCGCCTTCGAAGATCCGGCCGTCGGCGGAAACGACGACGGCGCCGAACGGTCCGCCGGAGTTGCGGACATTGGCGGAGGCCAGGTCGATTGCCATGGCCAGGTATTGCGTGCACTCAGTGCTGGCGAGGGAGGGTTTCATGGTCGGCGACTTCCTGTGATCGGGGAAGCTGGCCACGGACCAGGGACGCTCAAGGCGCGGGCGGCATGACCTCAGCTTCAACGATGGCTGATTAGGTTAGTAGCGCCCGGTAGATAGCTCCGGAAGCGGAGCCCGCCATTGGCAAGAAGAACGTTAGCAGCAGAATGTGATGCCCGCCACCCCTTTCGGAAGGGAATTTCCGGCTTGCGGGAATCTGCGCCGCTGCCGGGTTCAGTCCCCCGCGAGGGTCAGGGCGGCGGCAATGGCGTCCGTGGCCTTCCGCAGTTCCGGTACGGCGCGGTCGCGGAAGGCGTCATCCACACGGGAAACGGGGCCGGAGATGGACAGCGCCATCGGCGTCGGGGCGCCCGGGACCGCCATCGCGAAGCAGCGCACTCCGGTTTCCTGCTCTTCATCGTCGATGGCGTAGCCGTCCTTGCGGATGCGCGCGAGGTCGGCGAAAAGGTCGTCCAGGGTGGAGATGGACTTGGCGGTAGGCGTCGGCATGCCCGCCTGCTTGACCAGGCGGGTGACGCGTTCGTCATCCAGCACGGACAGAATCGCCTTGCCGACCCCGCTGTCGTGGAGGTTGGCCTGGCGGCCGACCTCGGTGAACATGCGCATCGCGTGGGGCGACGGGACCTGCGCGAGGTAGGTGACCATGTCGCCGTCGAGCACTGCCATGTTGGCCGTTTCGCCCAGATTGGTGACCAGGTCCTTGAGCAGCGGCATGGCCAGGGCCCCGAGCTGGCGGTTCGCCACTTCGCCAAGCCGGATCAGGCGCGGCCCCAGGGCATAGCGGCGATTGGGCAGCTGCCGCACATAGCCGATGCCGACCAGGGTGCGCAGCAGGCGGTGGATGGTGGGGAGCGGAAGCGGGGTCTCCGCGGCGAGCTCGGTCAGGGCGACTTCGCCGCCGGCCCGGGCGATGAGTTCCAGCAGGTCGAAGGCGCGCTCCACGGACTGGACGCCGCCGGCGGGCTTTGCGGGCATGATGTGCTCCTCGAAGGTTGCGCGGGTTTCCCGCGGCGCCGGAACGGCGCTGCTCTCCCTCCCAGAATATCGCTGGAACGAAGAAAATTTCCGCGGTTCGGAATACGAGGCCGTAGAAGCCTTGTATTTCCATTCAGCAAAGAATAATATCCATAATACGGAAAAGACGATGGCCCGGCCGTTTCGTCCTCGCCGGCCGGTGCGGCCGGCGCAGGAGGGCGGCGGGGCCCCGACAGGAGGAGAATCAATGGCGACTCCGAGCCCCGGGTATTCGATCACCTTGCGTGTGGAAACCCCCGCGAACTTCACCGCGACCAGCGAACTGGCCGCCGCCGTCGCAGGCGCCGGCGCCTCGGTCACGGCGCTGGACGTCACGGAATCCCACCACGACCGCCTGGTGGTCGACGTCAGCTGCGACACCACGGACGCCGACCACGGCGAGCGGGTCCGCGCGGCGCTTGACGCGCTGCAAGGCGTAGCCGTGCGCAAGCTCAGCGACCGCACCTTCCTGATGCACCTGGGCGGCAAGCTCGAAGTCGTCCCCAAGGTGCCCCTGCGCAACCGCGACGATCTCTCCCGCGCCTATACCCCCGGCGTCGCACGCGTCTGCAAGGCGATCGCGGAGAACCCGGACGACGCCCGCCGTCTGACGGTCAAGCGGAACACCGTTGCCGTGGTGACCGACGGCTCCGCGGTGCTGGGGCTGGGCAACATCGGGCCGGCCGCCGCGCTGCCCGTGATGGAGGGCAAGGCGGCGCTGTTCAAGCAGTTCGCCGGCGTGGACGCCTGGCCGGTCTGCCTCGATACGCAGGACACCGAGGAGATCATCAGCATCGTCAAGGCGCTGGCGCCGGTCTACGGCGGCGTGAACCTGGAGGACATCGCCGCCCCGCGCTGCTTCGAGATCGAGCGGCGGCTGCGCGAGGAACTGGACATCCCGGTGTTCCACGATGACCAGCACGGCACCGCGATCGTGACGCTCGCGGCCCTGCAGAACGCGCTGAAGGTCGTCAACAAGAAAATCGACGACGTGAAGATTGTCGTCGCCGGCGTCGGTGCCGCGGGCAACGCCATCATCCAGCTGCTCCAGGCGCAGGGTGCGCTCAACATTGTGGCCTGCGGCCGCAGCGGCGCCATCAACCGCGGCGAGTCGTACAGCGATCCGCACCGCGCCTGGCTGGCCGAGAACACCAACCCGGAGAACTTCACCGGCAGCCTGCACGACGCCGTGGCCGGGGCCGATGTGTTCATCGGCGTCAGCGGGCCGAACGTCCTGGGTGAGGCGCAGGTGCGCACCATGGCGCCGGATTCCATCATCTTCGCCATGGCCAACCCGGATCCGGAAGTGGAGCCCGGCATCGCGGCCAAATATGCCGCGGTCGTCGCCACCGGACGCAGCGACTTCCCGAACCAGATCAACAACGTGCTGGCGTTCCCGGGCTTCTTCCGCGGGCTCCTCGATGCCGGGACATCCGAGATCACCGATGAGATGCTGGTAGCAGCGGCGACCGCCATCGCCGAGCGCGTTTCGGACGAAGAACTCAACCCCAGCTTCATCATCCCCAGTGTTTTTGACCCGCACGTGGCAGCGGACGTTGCGTCCGCCGTCGTCAACGCTGCAGCAACCCGCTAAACGGAAGGCGAACACCATGACTCTCACCGTGACCCACAGCTCGCCGGTCCCCGGCGCCGACCGCATCCTGACCCCCGAGGCGCTGGACTTCGTGGAGAAGCTCCACCGCAAATTTGCCGCTCCCCGGGACGGGCTGCTGGCCGACCGGGTGGCCGCCCGGCGCCGCGCCGCCGAAACCGGCGGCCTCCACTTCCTGGACGAGACCCGCGAGATCCGCGAGGGCGACTGGAAGGTGGCCCCGGCGCCGGAGAAGCTGCGCGACCGCCGGGTGGAAATGACCGGCCCCGCCTCGCCGGTGAAGATGGCCATCAACGCGCTCAACTCCGGCGCCAAGGTCTGGCTGGCTGACCTGGAGGACGCCAGCTCGCCGTCGTGGAACAACGTGGTCGACTCGCTCGTCAACCTGACCGCCGCGGCCCGCGGCAAGCTCTCCTACACCTCGCCGGAGGGCAAGGAGTACGCGCTGCGCACGGACGCGCCGCTGGCCACGGTGGTGGTGCGTCCGCGCGGCTGGCACCTGCCGGAGAAGCACATCTTGTTCGACGGAGCTCCCGCCGTGGGTGCGCTGGTGGACTTCGGCCTGCACTTCTTCCATAACGGCAAGTACCTGCTCGAGCGCGGCGACGGCCCGTTCTACTACCTGCCGAAGATGGAGAGCTACCTGGAGGCACGCCTCTGGAACGACGTGTTCGTATTCGCTCAGGATGAGCTCGGGCTGCCGCAGGGTTCGGTGCGGGCCACGGTGCTGATCGAGACCATTCCGGCGGCCTTCCAGATGGAGGAGATCCTCTACGAACTGCGCGACCATGCCTCCGGCCTGAATGCCGGCCGCTGGGACTATCTGTTCAGCATCATCAAGTACTTCCGCGAAGCCGGGGACTCGTTCATCATGCCGGACCGGGCGTCCGTGGCGATGACCGCGCCGTTCATGCGCGCCTACACCGAGCTGCTGGTCAAGACCTGCCACCGGCGCAGAGCGTTCGCGATGGGCGGGATGGCCGCCGTCATTCCCAACCGGCGCGAGCCGGAAGTCACCGCCGCCGCTTTCGAGAAGGTCCGCGCGGACAAGACACGCGAGGCAAACGACGGCTTCGACGGGTCCTGGGTGGCGCACCCGGACCTGGTGGACACCTGCCGCGAAGTCTTCGATTCCGTGCTCGGGGACAAGCCGAACCAGGTGGACCGGCTCCGCGAGGAGGTCGAGGTGACGCCCGAACAGCTGCTCGACATCTCCTCGGCCCAGGGCGAAGTGACCGAGGCCGGGCTCCGGCTGAACCTGTACGTGGCCGTGGCCTACACCGCGGTCTGGCTCTCCGGCAACGGCGCGGTCGCCATCCACAACCTTATGGAAGACGCCGCGACCGCGGAGATCTCCCGGACGCAGGTCTGGCAGCAGCTGCACAACCAGGTCAAGCTCGCGGACACCGGCCATACCGTCACCCCCGAACTCGTGCGGCATCTGCTGGACGAGGAGACCCAGCGGCTGCGCGGCGAAGTCGGCGACGACGACCGCTTCAACCGGTTCTACGTTCCGGCGGCAAAGCTCATCGCCGACCTGACCCTGGGCGAGGGAGACTTCGTCGAATTCCTGACCGTGCCCGCCTACGAGCTGGTGCCCTGATGCGTGAGCTCGCACTTGGGGCGGACACCCTCGCCCGGATCGACGCGGAACTCGCCGCCACCGACGAGCTGCTGGCCACCGCCTATCCCGGCGAGGGCGCCGGCCGGCAGCCCGTCCACACGGTCTACGTGCCCGCGGATTCGTTCACCGCGGACCTGGCCGCGCGCTGGGGCGCCGAAGCTCTGGCCGCGGTGAAGGAACACGGCGGCCTGGAGCAGCTGGCCGCAACGCTGGGCCTGGGCCAGCCGGAGCAGCTGGCGGAACTCGCGCGCCGCAAGCTGGAAAGCGAGCCGATCGAGGACCTGCGGCTGGATTTCGAAGACGGCTACGGCAACCGCCCGGAGGACGAGGAGGATGCCGCCGCGGAATCGGCCGGCCGGCTGGTCGCCGAGGCCGTGGCCGCCGGAACCGCACCGCCGTTCATCGGCATCCGCTTCAAGTGCTTCGAAGCGCCCACCCGGGCCCGCGGCCTGCGCACGCTGGACCTCTTCCTCTCCTCGCTCCTCGAGCACTCCGGGGCACGGGGCCTGCCCGAGGGGCTGGTGCTGACGCTGCCCAAGGTCAGCACCGTCGCACAGGTCGGCGCCATGGTGGCGGCCTGCGAGCAGCTCGAGCGCGTCCACGGGCTCCCCGCCGACCGGCTGCGCTTCGAGGTGCAGATGGAAACGCCCCAGCTGATCCTGGCCGCGGACGGCACGGTCCCGGTGGCGCAGCTGATCCACGCGGGAGCCGGTCGAGTCTCGTCGCTGCACTACGGCACGTACGACTACAGCGCCTCGCTCGGCATCGCCGCGGCCTACCAGTCGATGGAACACCCGGCCGCGGACTACGCGAAGTCAGTCATGCAGGTCGCCGTCGCCGGCACGGGCGTGCACCTCTCGGACGGCTCGACCAACATCCTGCCGCTCGGCGACGCGGACAACGTCGCGGCGGCCTGGGCACTGCACGCCCGCCTGGTGCGGCGCCACCTGGAACGCGGCATCTACCAGGGCTGGGACCTGCACCCGGCACAGCTGCCCACCCGCTTCCTGGCCACCTATGCCTTCTACCGGGAGGGTTTCGAGGCCGCTGCCGTCAGGCTGAAGAACTACGTCCACAAGATCGACAGCACCATCCTGGACGAACCCGCCACCGCCCGCGCCCTGGCCCGGTTCATCCACCGCGGCCTGGCCTGCGGGGCCGTCGAGGAAGCCGAGTTCGTCCGGCTCGCCGACATCGGCACCGGGCAGCTGGCGGCCCTCGCCCATCCCAACTCCACTCCCACCCTTGAGGATCAACGATGAATCCACGGCACTACTACACCAATCCCGCTGGCCTGCCCCCGCAGACGGACCTGCTGACGGACCGCGCCATCGTCACCGAGGCCTACACGGTCATCCCGCGCGGCGTGCTGCGCGACATCGTCACCAGCGTGCTGCCGGACTGGTCCGATACCCGCGTCTGGGTCCTGAACCGTCCGGTGGCCGGGGGAGCGACGACGTTCGCCCAGTACCTGATGGAGGTGGCCCCGGGCGGAGGCTCGGACAAGCCCGAGGCCCAGGAAAGCGTCGAGGGCTTTGTCTTCGTGG
Source organism: Arthrobacter sp. USHLN218 (assembly GCF_037144715.1). Classification (NCBI taxonomy): domain Bacteria; kingdom Bacillati; phylum Actinomycetota; class Actinomycetes; order Micrococcales; family Micrococcaceae; genus Arthrobacter; species Arthrobacter sp. USHLN218. The sequence goes on along the minus strand of NZ_JBBCYT010000004.1, from coordinate 470,624 downwards.
TCCAGGGCGAGCTGAGCGTCACCATCGAAGGCGAGAACCGCGTCCTGGCGCCCGGCGGCTTCGCATACGCGCCGGCCGGGGCGCAGTGGCAGGTGAAGAACGACGGCGGTGCTCCCGCCCAGTTCCACTGGATCCGGAAGGCCTACCAGCCGCTGGAGGGGTATACCGCCAAGGCCGTGTTCGGCAACGAGCAGGACCTTGAACCCTCCCCGATGCCCGACACCGACGGCAAATGGCGCACCACCCGGATGCTTCCGGCCGACGACCTCGCCTACGACATGCACATCAATGTCGTCACCTTCGAACCCGGCGCCTCCATCCCGTTCGCCGAAACCCACGTGATGGAACACGGCCTGTACGTGCTGGAAGGCAAGGCCGTCTACCGGCTCAACGGTGACTGGGTCGAGGTCCAGGAGGGCGACTACATGTCCCTGCGCGCCTTCTGCCCCCAGGCCTGCTACGCCGGCGGGCCGTCCAACTTCCGCTACCTGCTCTACAAGGACGTCAACCGCCAGGTGCTGCTCTAGTCCGCACCGCGGCCGCACGCCGCCCGCAAACCCTCCGCCCCCGGTCCGAGAGTCCCGGGGGCGGAGCTGTGCCTGGCTTGTTGTCTTTCTTGAAAACTTTATTCCACAAAGCGAAAAAACTCTTGACCACCCCATTGGTGATCCACTACGCTTTTCGTAACGCAATAGCCAACTTCCGCAATATGGAATGAGCCTAAGGAAAGCCGTCATGACCTACACCGTGAACTGCTCGATCCTCCTGACTGAACTGCCGCTGCTGGAGCGACCCGCTGCCGCCGCCGCGGCCGGTTTTGACGCAGTGGAGTTCTGGTGGCCGTTTGCCGACTCCGTCCCCGCGGACAAGGATGTGGACGCTTTCGAAACCGCCATCAAGGACGCCGGGGTGCAGCTGACCGGGCTCAACTTCAACGCCGGCGACATGCCGGCCGGTGACAGGGGCCTGGTGTCCTGGAAGGGCCGCTGCTCCGAGTTCAAGGACAACATCGACGTCGTGGCCGGAATCGGGGAGCGGCTGGGCTGCAAGGCCTTCAACGCGCTCTACGGCAACCGGATGGACGAGCATTCCGCGGAAGCGCAGGACGAGCTGGCGCTGAAGAACCTCGTGGCCGCGGCGGAGGGCGTCGCCCGGATCGGCGGAACCGTCCTGCTGGAGCCGGTGTCGGGGGCCGAGCGCTACCCGCTGAAGACCGCGCAGGACGCGCTGGACGTCATCGGCAAGGTCCATGCCGAGGGCCCGCAGAACATCAAGCTGCTCGCCGACTTCTACCACCTGGCGGTCAACGGGGACAACGTCGGGGCCGTCATCGAAAACCACGCCAAGGATTTCGGCCACATCCAGATCGCCGACAATCCGGGCCGCGGGGCTCCGGGGACCGGGGAGCTTCCGCTGGGCGAATGGATCTCCCGCAGCCGCGAGCTCGGCTATGCAGGCCCGATCGGCCTGGAGTACAAGGCGCCGCAGGCCGAGGCCTTCGGCTGGCTGATCCGCTAAGACCTACAGAACCTACGCACGAAGGACTTCATCATGACGAACGTTGCAGTAATCGGACTCGGAATCATGGGCCTGCCGATGGCCGTCAACCTGGTCAAGGCGGGCCACGCCGTCACCGGCTTCAACCGCAGCCAGGAGAAGATCGACAAGCTTGTCGCCGACGGCGGCCGCGGGGCGGCGAGCGTCGCGGCAGCCGTGAAGGAGGCCGACGTCGTCATCACCATGGTGCCGGACTCGCCGGACGTCGAGGCCGTGGTTTCCGGGGACGACGGCGTTTTCGCCAACGCGAAGAAGGGCGCCCTGTGGATCGATGCCAGCAGCATCCGCCCCGACGTAGCCTCGCGCCTCGCTGAAGACGCCCGTGCCGCCGGCCTCCGCCCGCTGGATGCCCCGGTGTCCGGCGGCGAGCAGGGCGCGATCGACGGCGCCCTCTCCATCATGGTCGGCGGCGCCGCCGAAGACTTCGCGGCCGCCCGTGAGGTCCTGGACGCCGTGGGCAAGACCATCGTCCACGTCGGCCCGTCCGGTTCCGGGCAGACCGTGAAGGCAGCCAACCAGCTGATCGTCGCGGTCAACATCGAGGCGCTCAGCGAGGCCATCGCCTTCCTCGAGGCCTACGGCGTGGATACCGACGCCGCCCTGAAGGTCCTTGGCGGCGGCCTCGCCGGCTCCAAGGTGCTGGACCAGAAGGGGCAGAAGATGCTGGACCGCAACTTCGACCCGGGCTTCCGGCTGGCCCTTCACCACAAGGACCTGGGCATCGTCACCGCCGCGGCCCGCGAAGCCGGCGTCGCCGTGACGCTGGGCGCGGCCGTAGCCCAGCTCGTCGCCGCGACCGTCAACCAGGGCGACGGCGGGCTGGACCACTCCGGCCTGTTCAAGCAGGTCCTGCAGCTTTCCGGGCGCAAGTAAGGCAACCCGCCCGGCAAGCACCCCCGCGCCAAGGCGGGACACCACCATAAGCCGCCAGGCCGGCGTCGTAATCAACGGCGCCGGCCCGGCCAGCCACACCCAAAAACCGCCCCACCGCGGGCACTCGAAGCTTTCCAAGGAGACTCCCATGCCTAAGATGCGCACCGTTGACGCTGCCATCGCGATCCTGGCCAAGGAGGGCGCCACCGAGGCGTTCGGCCTGCCGGGCGCGGCCATCAACCCGTTCTACTCCGCCATGCGCGCCCACGGTGGCATTCGGCACACGCTGGCCCGCCACGTCGAGGGCGCCTCGCACATGGCGGACGGCTACTCCCGCGCGGCCGACGGCAACATCGGCATCTGCGTGGGCACCTCCGGCCCCGCGGGCACCGACATGATCACCGGCCTCTACGCCGCGTGGGCCGATTCGGTCCCGATCCTCTGCATCACCGGGCAGGCGCCGGTTGCGAAGCTGCACAAGGAGGACTTCCAGGCCGTCGACATCGAGTCCATCGCCAAGCCGGTGACCAAGATGGCGATGACCGTGCTGGAGCCGGCCCAGGTCCCCGGGGCCTTCCAGAAGGCGTTCCAGCTGATGCGCTCCGGCCGGCCCGGACCGGTGCTGCTGGACCTGCCGTTCGACGTGCAGCAGGCGCAGATCGAGTTCGACATCGACGCCTACGAGCCGCTGCCGGTCGAGAAGCCCAAGGCCACCCGCAGGCAGGCCGAGAAGGCGCTGGACCTGCTCACCGCCGCGGAGCGTCCGCTGATCGTGGCCGGCGGCGGCATCATCAACGCGGGCGCGTCCGCCCGGCTGGTGGAGCTGGCCGAGCTGCTGAACGTCCCGGTCATCCCGACCCTGATGGGCTGGGGCGCCATTCCGGACAGCCACCGGCTGATGGCCGGCATGGTCGGCCTGCAGACGTCGCACCGCTACGGCAACGAGACGATGCTGGCCTCGGACTTCGTGATCGGCATCGGCAACCGCTGGGCCAACCGCCACACCGGCTCCGTGGAGAAGTACACCGCCGGGCGGAAGTTCGTGCACATCGACATCGAGCCCACCCAGATCGGCCGCGTTTTCGCGCCGGACCTGGGCATCACCTCGGACGCCGGCGCCGCGCTGGACGTCCTGCTGGAGGTCGCCCGGGAGCGCAAGGCCGCGGACCGGCTGCCGGACTATCGTGCCTGGACCGCGGAGTGTGCCCGCCGCAAGGGCCGGCTGCAGCGCAAGACCCACTTCACCCAGGCGCCGATCAAGCCGCAGCGCGTCTACGAGGAAATGAACGCGGCCTTCGGCGAAGACACCACTTACGTCTCCACCATCGGCCTGTCGCAGATCGCCGGCGCCCAGCTGCTGCACGTCTTCGGGCCCCGCAAGTGGATCAACGCCGGCCAGGCCGGACCGCTGGGCTGGACCGCTCCCGCCGCGCTGGGCGTGGTCCGCGGCAAGCCGGAGCAGACCGTCGTGGCGCTCTCCGGAGACTACGATTTCCAGTTCATGATCGAGGAGCTGGCCGTCGGCGCGCAGTTCCAGCTGCCCTACATCCACGTGGTGGTCAACAACTCCTACCTGGGCCTGATCCGCCAGTCCCAGCGCGGCTTCGAGATGGACTACCACGTGTCGCTGGCCTTCGAGAACGTCAACTCGACCGGCCTGTCCGCCACCGCGGCCGGGTACGGCGTGGACCACGTCAAGGTGGCCGAGGGCCTGGGCTGCAAGGCCATCCGGGTGGAGGACCCCGAGGACCTGGCCGCGGCGTTCGAGAAGGCCCGCGCGCTGATGGCCGAGTACAAGGTGCCAGTCATCGTGGAGGTCATCCTGGAGCGCGTGACCAACATTTCGATGGGCACCGAGCTGGACAACGTGACCGAGTTCGAGGAGCTCGCGGCCCGCGGCGCCGATGCCCCGACCGCCATTACGGCCCTGCTGGACTAGGCGATGGAGGCAACCAAGGAGGCGGCCGTGAAGGTCGTGCTCGCACCGGACAAGTTCAAGGGCTCGCTGCCGGCACCCGAAGTCGCCGCGGCCCTCGAGCGCGGGCTGCTGGCCGCCGCCCCGGACCTGGAGATCGTGAAGGTTCCGGTGGCGGACGGCGGCGAGGGCACGGTCGAAGCCGCCATCAGCGCGGGCTACCGCCGGCACCGGGCCATCGTCACCGGTCCGACCGGCAGGCCGCTCGAGGCCGCGTTCGCGGTGGACGGCCTGCGGGCAGTGGTCGAGCTGGCGGCAGCGTCCGGACTGGATGTGCTGCCCGGCGGCCGGCTGGAACCGCTGGCCGCCACCAGCCGCGGCACCGGCGAGCTGATCCGGGCGGCGCTGGATACCGGCTGCACCGAGATCGTCCTCGGCGTGGGCGGCAGCGCCTGCACCGACGGCGGTGCGGGGCTGCTGCAGGGGCTCGGCGCCAGATTGCTGGACGACGGCGGCGCCGACCTTCCGCACGGCGGCGAGGCGCTGGTGCGGCTCGCCGCGGTGGACCTGTCCGGCCTGGACGGGCGGCTGGACCGGGCATCCATCGTGCTGGCGTCCGATGTGGACAACCCGCTGCTGGGATCCGACGGTGCCGCGGCAGTCTTCGGCCCGCAGAAGGGCGCCTCGCCGGAGCAGGTGGAGCTGCTGGACGCCGCGCTGGGCCGTTTCGTCCAGGTGCTGGCCGGGGAGCTGGGGCCGGGCACCCGGGCCGCCGCCGTGTTCCCCGGTGCCGGCGCCGCCGGGGGAGTGGGCTTCGCCGCCCTCGCCGTCCTCAACGCACGGCGCGAACGCGGGATCGACGTCGTCATGGGACTGACCGGGCTCCGCCGCAAACTGGACGGCGCCCGGCTGGTGGTCACCGGCGAAGGCAGCCTGGATACGCAGTCGCTGGAGGGCAAGGCGCCGGTGGGCGTTGCCGAGGCCGCCGCTGCCGCCGGCGCGCAGGTCTTCGCGGTCTGCGGCCGGAACCTGCTGACCGAGGACCGCCTCCGCGCGGCCGGTATTTCCGCCACGTTCGAGCTGCTCGAGCTGGAGCCCGACGTGCAGCGGTGCATGGCGTCCGCGCCGGAGCTGCTGGAGCAGACAGGAGCGGCGATCGCCGCAATACTGAAGGAAGGCACGGCCGCCGCGGCCCTGCCGGGGAAGCGCCGGCCCGCGGAGGCCGGCCTGCTGAGCACCATGAAGGGAGCCTGACCATGGCCGCCGAGCCTGAGTTTGACCTGGTCATCCGCGGAGAGCGGATCCTGACGACGGCGGGAATCGCCGCCCGCGAGGTGGGCGTGATTGACGGGACCATCCGTGCGCTCGAGCCGCTCGGCAACGGGCTGCGCGGCCGGCGGACCATCGAGCTCGCCGCGGAAGAGACGCTGATTCCCGGGCTCGTGGACACGCATGTGCACGTCAACGAGCCGGGCCGCACCGAGTGGGAAGGCTTTGCCTCGGCCACCCGCGCCGCGGCGGCCGGCGGCGTGACCACCATCCTCGACATGCCGCTGAACAGCATCCCGCCTACGGTCAACGTGCCCGCGCTGGAGGAGAAGCGCGCCGCCGCGCAGGACCAGGCGTTCGTGGACGTCGGCTTCTGGGGCGGTGCCGTGCCCGGCAATCTCGGGGACCTGAGGCCGCTGCACGACGAGGGCGTGTTCGGCTTCAAGTGCTTCCTGCTGCACTCCGGGGTGGACGAGTTCCCGCCGCTGGACGCGGACGAGATGGAAAAGGACATGGCGGAGCTGAAGGGCTTCGACTCGCTGATGATTGTCCACGCCGAGGACTCGCGGGCCATCGAGCGGGCGCCGCACGCCGAGGGGGACCAGTACGCCCGGTTCCTGGCTTCCCGCCCGCGCGGCGCGGAAAACGTCGCGATCGCCGAGGTGATCGAGCGGGCCCGCTGGACCGGCGCCCGCGCGCACATCCTGCACCTGTCGTCATCGGACGCGCTGCCGATGCTTGCCAGCGCCAAGCGCGACGGTGTCCGGATCACGGTGGAAACCTGCCCGCACTACCTGACGCTGCTGGCCGAAGAGATTCCCAACGGGGCGACGGCATTCAAATGCTGCCCGCCGATCCGCGAGGCCTCCAACCGCGAGCTGCTCTGGCAGGGCCTCGAGGCGGGCGTGATCGACTGCATCGTCTCCGACCACTCGCCCAGCACCCTGGACCTCAAAGACCTGGAGAACGGCGACTTCGGCGTGGCCTGGGGCGGCGTCGCCTCGCTGCAGCTGGGGCTGTCGCTGATCTGGACCGAGGGCCGCCGCCGCGGACTGCAGCTGGAGCAGGTGGTGGACTGGATGTCCCGCAAGCCCGCACAGCTCGCCGGCATGGCGCACAAGGGCCAGCTGGCGCTCGGCTTCGACGCGGACTTCTCCATCTTCGCCGCGGACGAGTCCTTCGTGGTGGACGCGAAGAAACTCAAGCACAAGAACCCGATCACGCCGTACGACGGAAAGGTGCTCTCCGGCGTCGTACGCAAAACCTTCCTGCGCGGCGGGGAGATCGACGGCGCAGAACCCACCGGCCGGCTGCTGCGCCGCGGCGCCGCGTAGCCCGCCCCGGGTTACGGTTCACGGGGCGTCCGGCAGCCGGACGGGCTTGACCCCCTTGAGCGCGCCTTCCATGGTCGCTTTCCAGACCGGGCCGGCCACCTCGGCGCCGGTCAGGTCCTTGAAGGTCCGGCCGTACGCCTCGACCCGCTTGAGCGGATGCTGGGCGCCGCCGCGCGGGTCGCCCAGCCAGACGGCGGCCAGCAGCTGCGGGGTGCCGCCGACGATCCAGTTGGCGGCAAAGCTGTTGGTGGTGCCGGTCTTGGCGCCGGCCTCCCGGCCCTTGAGTCCCTTCAGCTGGCCCAGTGTGCCGGTCGACTTGAACGGCTCCTTCAGGGCGTGGGCGACGGTGTCGGCTACGTCCTTGTCGATCGCCCTATGGCAGTCGGGGTCCGGCACCGCAAGGTTCTTCTTGGTGTCGGTGCGCTGCGCCTTGATGATCGCCACCGGCTTGCAGACCACGCCGCCGCTCATGAAGGCGGCGTAGGCGTTGGCCATCTGCAGCGGCGGGACCTCGTAGGCGCCCAGTGCCAGCGAGGCCTCCCGCCCGGTCAGCCGGTCGGCCGGAATCGTGGTGATCCCCAGCTTCTCCGCCATCTTGGCGGTGTTGACGACGCCGACGCGCTCGATCAGCCGGATGAAGTAGATGTTCACCGAGTTCCTGATCGCCTGGTAGGCGTTGATCACGCCGTAGTTCCGGTTGTTGTAGTTGATGTAGCCGCCGCGCGGGTTGTCCAGGGCCGCCGTGCGGTACGGGCCGTCCGCCCTCAGCCGCAGGGACGGCCGAATGCCCTGGCTGAGCGCGGTCGCCAGCACGATCGGCTTCATGGCCGAGCCCACCTGGAAGGCATTCTCCGCGTAGACCACCTGGGTCTTGCCGCCGCCCTTGCCCCAATCGCGGTTCTCCGCGATGGCGGCGATGTGGCCCTTTCCGGGCACGACGACGGCGGTCCCCAGCGCGACGCGGTTCCGGTTGCCGAGCGCCTTCTCGACGGCGGCCTGCGCAGCATCCGCCGCCTTCGGATCCAGCCCGGTGGTCAGCGTCAGGCCGCCCTGGTTGAAGCGTTGCTGGCGCGCCTCGGCCGTCTTGCCGAACGCCGGGTTGGTCAGCAGCTCCTCGCGGACCACCTCGCAGTAGAACGGGTACTTCGAGCCGCCGCAGCTCGAGGGCACGGAGCCGCGCTTCACGCCCAGCCCGGACTCCCGCGCGGACTGGGCCTCCTGCGCAGTCAGGACCTTCCGCTGCTCGAGGATGCCGAGCACCGTGTTCCGCCGCTCGGTCGCTGCCTCGGGATGGGTGAAGGGATCGAGGCTCACCGGGGCCTTGAGCATGCCGACCAGCAGCGCGGACTGGACGTGGTTCAGCTTGGCCGCGGTGGTGCTGAAGTAGACGCGGGCGGCGGCCTCGACCCCGTAGGCGCCGTTGCCGAAGTAGACGGCATTCATGTACCGCTTGAGGATCTCGTCCTTGGACAGCTGCTTCTCGAGCGCGACGGCGTACTTCGCCTCGCGGATCTTGGCGTTGTAGGTGTCCCCGGCGGCCACGGACAGCTCAACCTCGTCGCGGGCATTGTTGACCAGGATGTTCTGGACCAGCTGCTGGGTAATGGTGGAGGCGCCCTGGACGTCGCTGCTGGACACGTTGTGGATCAGTGCCCGGGTGATGCCGTAGGGATCCACCCCGCCGTGTTCGTAGAACCGCGCGTCCTCGGTGGACAGCAGGGTCTGCTGGAACGCCGGGGACACCTGGTTCAGTTCGACGTCGATCCGGTTCACGTTGTAGAGGCGGGCGAACTCTTTGCCGTTCTTGTCGAGCATCACCGTCTGCTGGGCCAGCGGGACGTTCATCGGCAGGCTGGTCGGCAGGCCCTCCCACGCGTCCAGCGCGGCGCTGCCGACGAACGAGAGCCCGACGGAGGCGGGCGCGACGATCAGCCCGGCGCCAAGGGCGGCGGTCGCCACCCACACGATCCAGGAGTTCAGCCGCCGGGAGACGCTGCGGCGCCTGGCGCGGCTCCGGTCGGGACGCGCCGAGGTCATCAGCACAGAGAAGGGGACCGGTTCGGGCTTTGCAAAAAGGCTCATCATGCCGTCGCGCGGAGATGCCGCGGCCGCCTGCGCATCGTGCCCACCCGACCGTAGGGCGGCGTCGGGAGCTTCGGGCGCACCCCTGTCCGCCGCTGGATTCCCGCACCCCTCCTTCGCCGAGTTGGAGTCGATAAAGAGAAGATTAGATCGTCGCTCCCGGACTGGCCAGAGTCCGCGGCATCTCGTTTCCCAATCGTTTCAAGCGGACCCGGATCGGCACGCCCGTCCAACTGAATGAGGCCCCTCCCGACAGTGGGAGGGGCCTCAAACGCGTGCGAGTGCGCTGACTAGTTTACGCGGTTACTTTCAGCTCTTCGCGCAGGCGGGCCACATGGCCCTTGGCGTCCACGTTGTACTCCGCGAGGCGAACCTTGCCTTCCGGATCGACGACGACGGTGCTGCGCAGCGTCCCGGTGAAGGTCCTGCCGTTGAACTCCTTGTCGCCGTAGGAACCGTACGCCGTGGCGACGGCAAAGTCCGGGTCCGAGAGCAGCGGGAACGTCAGGGATTCCGCCGCGCTGAAGTCCTGCTGGGCCGCCGGCTCGTCCGGCGAAATGCCGACCACGTCGAAGCCGGCCGCCTGGAGCGAGTTCAGGTTGTCGCGGAAGTCGCAGGCCTCCGTGGTGCAGCCCGGGGTCGCAGCCTTGGGATAGAAGTAGACGACGACGCTCCGGCCGGCGTAGTCCGCCAGCGACACCTTGCCGCCTGCGGCGTCCTCGAGGGTGAAGGTGGGGGCGGGGTCGCCGGGACGAAGCTGGGTCACGATATCTCCTTTTTCGTAATGCGGAATTAAACTATTGCATAACGGTATCTGACTCCGGTGGGCAGGTCCAGTGCGTGTTCTCCGCCAATCCCTGCCCTCCGAGAAGCTAAGTAGTCTTATTTTTTGGCAAATTGCCCGATCGCGGGGACGAGTGGCGGATAATGGAAGAAAGTTCAGCAGACGAACAGCGTAAAGGAGCGAAGACAGTCATGGCCCCGACGTCCGGTTTGGACAGATCATGTGCGGAGATGCTCCTGACGGCCGCCCGCCTCATGGAGAACCGCTACAACGAGCGATTGCGGGAACTCGGCCTTACGCACGCCAGCATGCGGATTTTGGCCGCCTTGGACCAGCTCGGCCGGAAGACGCAGGCCGGTCTCGCGAAGAACCTCCGCCTGCAGCCGCAGACCCTGGGATCCACCCTGAACAGGATGGAGGGGCAGGGGCTCGTCCTCCGCGAGCAGGACGCCTCCGACGGCAGGACGATCCTCGTCAGCATGAGCGCCCAGGGCAAGGCCGCCTTCGCCCGGGCCGCAGGCCTCGAAGCCGAGCTGGAAGCCGAGGCCGGGATCGGCGTCGAGGGGCTGCGGGAAAGCCTCACCGAACTGGTCGATACCCTCGGGTCCCAACGCTGGGACACCGCGGCCGGCAGCGGGCCGGTCGGTGCAGACCTGCCCGAGCGCTCCGCCACCGCGTAGTGTGACGCGCAGCCGAAGTTCCGCCTGCGCTGTGCGCCGTTGAGGAGCCGGGCGCCGCGAAAGCTAGCATCGAAGGCGTGACTTCAGCAGACCAGCGGCCCTGGCAGGGGCATCCCAAAGGCAGCCAGGGCTACCGGAATATGCTGCTGGCGCTGCTGTTCGGCGGGCTCGCGACGTTCGCCCAACTGTATTCCGTGCAGGCCGTGCTGCCGGGCATTGCGCGCGAATTCGGGATCAGCGCCGCGGACGCCGCCCTCAGTGTCTCCGCCGCCACCATCGGCTTGGCGCTCGCGGTCATCCCATGGTCGGCGATCGCGGACCGGTGCGGACGCAAACGCGCGATGACCTGGGCGATCACTGCCGCCGTCGTTCTCGGTTTGCTGCTCCCGCTGGCGCCCGGGTTCCCCGCGATGCTCGGGCTGCGGTTCCTGGAAGGCGCCGCGCTCGGCGGGATTCCGGCCGTGGCGCTGGTGTACCTGAACGAGGAGGTCCAGCGCCTGCACGCGGCGGTGGCCGCCGGGACCTACGTCGCCGGCACCACGATCGGCGGACTGACCGGGCGCCTGGTGGCCGGGCCGCTGGCCGAACTTTGGGACTGGCGCGCCGGCGTGCTCGCCGTCAGCATCCTCGCCGCGCTGGCCGCGCTGGCCTTCGTCCGGCTGGCCCCGGCGCCGCGCGGCTTCCGGCCGCTGGTCCGCGGCGAGGGACCCGGGCTGCCGGCCCGCATCCTCGCCAACCTGCGCTCCCCGCGGCTACTGGCGCTGTACGCGCAGGGCTTCCTGCTGATGGGCGGGTTCGTGGCCGTCTACAACTACCTCGGCTTCCGGCTGGAGGCGCCGCCGTTCAACCTGCCGCCCTCGCTGGCGAGCCTGCTGTTCCTCGCCTACCTCGCCGGCACCGTCTCCTCGCGCCTGGCCGGCGGCCTGACCGTGCGGTTCGGGCGGCTGCGCGTGCTGCTGGCCAGTATCCCGGTGATCCTCGGCGGGCTCGCCATCACGCTCTCCGACTGGCTGCCCGTGGTGCTGCTGGGCCTGCTGGTGTTCACCGCCGGCTTCTTCGCGGCCCATTCGGTGGCCTCCGGCTGGACCCCACGGCTGGCTGAGGTGGGGCGGTCCCAGGCCTCCAGCCTGTACAACCTCTTCTACTACGCCGGCTCGAGCCTGTTCGGCTGGGCCGGCGGGCTGTTCTTCGTGCAGTTCGGCTGGACCGGGCTGGCGGTTTTCGCCGGCGCGCTGGCCGTGCTTGCGGGGACGACGGCGGTGCTCGCCTTCCGGGGTGCGGACCGCGGGTAGCCGGCCCGGCCTGCCGTAACCGCACGGCATACCGGGGCGTGGCGGTACGGAACCGCCGCGCCCCGGTTTTACCGGCCGCTAGCTGAGGGTGGCCGTGTCGATGACGAAGCGGTAGCGCACGTCCGAGGCGAGGACGCGTTCGTAGGCATCGTTGATCTTGCCGGCGGAAATGACCTCGATCTCCGCGCCGATGCCGTGTTCGGCGCAGAAGTCCAGCATCTGCTGGGTCTCGGGGATGCCGCCGATCATCGATCCGGCGAATGAACGGCGGCCGCCGATGAGTGCCATCGCGTTCACCGGCAGCGGCTCCGCGGGCGCGCCCACGTTGACCATGGCACCGCCGACCGTCACGAGTCCCAGGAAGGCGCTGACGTCGATCGCGGCGCTGACCGTGTTGATGATCAGGTCGAAGGAACCGGCCAGTTCGGTGAACGTGGCTTCGTCGCTCGTCGCGTAGTAGTGGTCGGCGCCCAGGCGCAGGCCGTCCTCACGCTTCTTGAGGGACTGGGAGAGCACGGTGACCTCGGCCCCCATGGCGTGTGCGATCTTGACGGCCATGTGGCCCAGGCCGCCGAGGCCCACGACGGCGACCTTCTTGCCGGGCCCGGCGGCCCAGCGGTTCAGGGGCGAATAGGTGGTGATGCCGGCACAGAGGAGGGGAGCTGCGACGTCGAGGTCGATGCCCTCGGGGATCCGGAGCACGAAGTCCTCGGTGACGACGACGTGGGTCGAGTACCCGCCCTGGGTGATGGTCCCGTCGCGGTCGGTGGCGCCGTAGGTGCCCACCATGCCGTTGAGGCAGTACTGCTCGTCGCCCGCCTTGCAGTTCCTGCATTCCCCGCACGAGTTGACCATGCAGCCGACGCCGACCCGGTCACCGACGGCGTGCTTGGTCACCGCGGACCCGACCTCGGCGACGATGCCCGCGATCTCGTGCCCCGGCACCAGCGGGAACGGCTGGGGCCCCCAGTCACCGCGGACGGTGTGGATGTCGGAGTGGCAGATGCCGGCGTACTTGATCTCGATCAGGACGTCGTGGGGGCCGACTTCGCGGCGTTCGATGGTCGTGGGGACAAGGTCCTCGTCGGCCGAGGGGGAGGCGTAGGCGTGGACGGTGGTGGTCATGTGTTTGTCTCCTTTTAGGGGTGGTCAGTTGGTCGCGGTGGCGGGCTGGCCGTATTCGTGGTCGGTGACGTGTTCGCCCCACATCACGACCTGGCCCTGGTCGTCGGCTTCCTGGATGGCGATGTGCGCCATGAACCGGTCTGCGGTGGCGCCGTGCCAGTGTTCCTCGCCGGGTTCGATGTAGATAACGTCGCCGGGCCGGATTTCCTGCACCCGGCCGCCGCGGCTGGCGACGTAGCCGATGCCGTCCGTGACGTACAGGGTCTGGCCTTTGGGGTGGGTGTGCCAGGCGGTGCGGGCGCCCGGCGTGAAGCGGACATGCGCGCAGCCGACAGCCGACTGCCCGTCTGGGTTGCGTATTCCGTCGATAAAGACGGTGCCGGTGAACCATGATTCCGGGCCGCTGGCGGTCTGGCCCCCGCTTTGGGTGAACTTCACAGCTGTTCCTTCCTGCTTTTGGGCACGCCGGACCGGCGGACCATTGGGCCCGCGATCAGATGGACGTGTTGTTTACTGTTTCCTGGTTTTCTTGAGATCGTCGGCCAGCGTGCGTGCCTCGTCCGAGAGCTGCTCGGCCCGAGCGCCGTCGCCGGCGTGGACAGCTTGCCAGTAGCCGATTTTCAGTGCGACGTACCGTTCGCGCAGGGCGATGGCCTTTGCCTCCGCCGCCAGTTGCTCCTGCTGCCCTTTGAGCAGCTCGATCTGCTCCGGGGCGGCGGCGGGACCGAGGGCACCGTTCGCGAGGTAGCGGCGCATATCGGCGACCGACATGCCTGTCGCGCTGAGGCACGATACCCAGGTCAGGAGGTCCAGGTCTTCGTTGGTGTAGACGCGGTGCTTGCTGCTCGCGCCGCGGCGGATCGGGGTGATGACGCCGATGGATTCGTAGTAGCGCAGCGTGCTGGCCGGCAGCCCGGTCAGCGCCGACGCCTCCTTGATCGAGTAGGTGTGCTGGATGCTTGTTGCACTCACTCCATTAACGATAGGAACTTCAAGTACTTGAAGACAAGCGGCGGTGCCGGGCCGCGGTTGCGAAGTGCGTGCTCCCGGTCCGGCCGCGGCGGCGTCCGGACCGGGAGGCCCGGTTTAGCGCAGGTCGAAGCGGTCGAGCTCCATGACCTTCACCCAAGCCGCGACGAAGTCGTTGGCGAACTTCTCTCCGGCGTCCTCGCTCGCGTAAACCTCGGCCAAAGCGCGGAGCTGGGAGTTCGAGCCGAAGACCAGGTCGACCGCCGTGGCGGTCCACTTCAGCTCGCCGGTGGCGACGTCGCTGATCTCGTAGACGTTCTCGGCCTCCGACGCCTTCCACCGGGTGCCCGGGGAGAGCAGATTGACGAAGAAGTCATTCGTCAGGACCTGGGGCCTGTCCGTCAGGACGCCGTGGGCGGTACCGCCGACGTTGGCGCCCAGGGCTCGCATGCCGCCGACGAGCGCCGTCATTTCCGGAGCGGAGAGGTCCAGCAGGTACGCCTTGTCGACCAGAAGGGTCTCCGGCTGGAGCTTCTCGCCCGGACGGACATAGTTGCGGAATCCGTCCGCCCGCGGCTCCAGGTACTGGACAGACTCGACGTCGGTCTGCTCCTGCGATGCATCGGTACGGCCGGGGCGGAAGGGGACCGTGACGTCGAAGCCGGCGTCCCGGGCTGCCTTCTCCACCGCCGCGCAACCGCCGAGGACAATCAGGTCCGCCAGCGACACCTTCGTGCCCCCGGCCTGTGCGGCATTGAACTGCTGCTGCACGCTCTCCAGCGCCTTCAGGGCGCCGGCCAGCTGCTCGGGCTGGTTGACTTCCCAGCCGCGCTGCGGCTCGAGCCGGATGCGGGCTCCGTTGGCGCCGCCTCGCTTGTCGGTCTTGCGGAAGGTGGACGCCGATGCCCAGGCAGTGCTGACAAGCTCCGGGACGGAGAGGGCATCCAGGAGCTGGGTCTTGAGCGAGGAGATGTCCTGCTCGTCGATCAGGTCGTGGTCCACCGCGGGGACCGGGTCCTGCCACAGCTGCGGTTCCGGGACCCACGGGCCGAGCATGTGCGGGCCCACAGGACCCATGTCGCGGTGCAGCAGTTTGTACCAGGCTTTGGCGAATGCCAGCGCAAACTCGTCCGGGTTCTCGAGGAAACGCCTGCCGATCTGTTCGTAGACCGGGTCGAAGCGGAGCGACAGGTCCGTGGTGAGCATCGTGGGGCGGTGCTTCTTCTCCGGGTCGTGGGCATCCGGGATGATCTCCGGCGCATCCTTGGCAACCCATTGGTGGGCGCCGGCGGGGCTCTTGACCAGCTCCCACTCGTGCTCGAACAGGATCTCCAGGAAGCGGTTGCTCCACTCCGTCGGCCGGTCCGTCCAGGTGACCTCGAGGCCGGAGGTGATCGTGTCGTTGCCCTTGCCCGTCCCGTAGGTGCTGAGCCAGCCGAGACCCTGGTCTTCCAGGTTCGCGGCCTCGGGCTCGGGGCCCACGTGTTCGTCGGCGTCGGCTGCGCCGTGCGTCTTGCCGAAGGTGTGGCCCCCGGCGATGAGTGCGAAGGTCTCCTCGTCGTTCATCGCCATCCGTTTGAAGGTCTCGCGGATGAACGACGCTGCCAGTTCGGGATCCGGGTTGCCCATGGGACCCTCGGGGTTGACGTAGATCAGGCCCATTTCCGTCGAGCCGACTTCGGGGGCCATCGTGCCCTCACCGATGTAGCGTTCGTCGCCCAGCCACGTGTCCTCCGGGCCCCAGAAGATCTCCTCGGGTTCCCACACGTCCTCGCGGCCGAAGGCAAAGCCGAAGGTCTTGAAGCCCATCGACTCGAGGGCGACGTTGCCGGCGAGGACGAGAAGGTCGGCCCAGGAGAGCTTCTGGCCGTATTTCTGCTTCACCGGCCACAGCAGCCGCCGGGCCTTGTCCAGGTTGGCGTTGTCGGGCCAGCTGTTCAGCGGCGCGAACCGCTGAGTGCCGTCCCCCGCGCCGCCGCGGCCGTCGTGGACGCGGTAGGTGCCGGCAGCATGCCAGCTCATCCGGATCATCAGGCCGCCGTAGTGGTTGAAGTCCGCCGGCCACCAGTCCTGGGAAGTGGTCAGGACTTGGATAATGTCCTGCTTGAGCGCCTCGACGTCGAGCTTCTGGAACTCCTCGCGGTAACTGAACGCGGGGCCGAGCGGGTTGCCTGCCGGGTGGTTGGCGTGGAGCACGGAGAGGTCGAGCTGGTTCGGCCACCAGTCCGCGACGGTCCGCGGGCGGTGGGCCTTGGGCTGCGGCGAGTCGATCGCCGGATTCTCGCTCTCGCTGCCGTGCGAGGTCACACTCTCGGGGGCGACCGGGCACCCGCCCTCGACCTTGCGATCCAGGCCTTGGGCGCTACCCGGAGTGGGGATCGGGGGGTGGTCCTGGCGATCGGTCATGAGTTTCCTTCCATATGGCCGAGGCCGTGGTCGGACTCGGACAGCCGGGTCTAACCCTCCCATTTGACCACGAGCGGGCTGCGCAGGGGAGGGCCCCTGCGCTATTGCCTGCTGGCCGGCCGGGCCGATTACCGAATCGCGGCAGCGCTGATGCTGCGGCGGCGCCAGCCGAGGAGGGCGCCGCCGAGCAGCAAGAGCCCTGCTCCGCCGGAGGCGAGCCACAGGGTGCCGCCGGAGGTGCCGGTCCGCGCCAACTCGGTGGCCGGGGCGCCCACGAACGCAAGGTCCGTAGCGGGTGCTTCCGGCGCCAGGCCGTCGGCCGGAGCTACATCCAGGCTGGCCGGGCTGACGACTGGCGCGGGCTCGCTGCTCGGAGCCTGCGCGAATCCGGGCTCTGCGTCACCGGGCCAGTCCTCAAAGTCAACCGGCCATTCACCGAAGTCCTGGAACAGCTCGTACATCCACTGGATCAGTTCTTCGCCGGCGGCCGGGTCGGACACGCTCATTTCGCGGATCAGGTCGGCCAGGCCGTTCAGGTCGCCCGCCATGAGGTAGCCGAGCATGAGGTCAACGAGGTATTGCATGCCGTCGGACTCGAGCACCAGTTCGATGTTCTCCTCCATCCAGCGGGTGATCGTTTCCTCGTCGCCGGCGGCGACGTCATCGGGGATATTGAAGTCGGCATGGGTCAGAGTGCGTCCGCCCACCACGACGGATTCGACCATCCCGGGGTTCGCGGCCGGGGGAGTCGGCGCCGGTTGCGCCGTGGGCTCCTCTGCAGGGGTGGTCGGCGCGGTCTCGGGAGCGGCGGCGCCGGTCTCCGGTGCGGGGTCGGTGCCGGCACCGGACGACGGATCCGTCCCGGGCACGGCCGGGGCAGGTGCGGGAACGGATTCTCCCCCATTGCCGTCTTCTGCCGGGGCTTCCTCTTCAGCGGCTTCGCCGATAACCTCGCCTGCGGCCTCGCCACCGGTTTCGTCCGGTGCTTCGCCGTTGCTGGCGGCAGGGGAGTCCTCGACCAGCAAGGGAATCACGGCGTCCGCGACGGCCTCTTCGGTCCCGGCGGGAACCAATTCCGGAGCCGACAAAGCGTCAGCCGGTGCGGCCGCGTCGATGGGCGCTGCTTCCGGGGCAAGGGCCTCGGCGACGTTCACGTCCGAGGTGGCTGCGGGCGCGGATTCGCCCGCCTGGGCCGGCTGTCCGGCGGCATCCGTGCCGATGGCCTGGGCCGGCGCGGCACCGAGGGCGAGAGCGGCGGCAACGGTGCCGGTGAGCAGCGCAGAGCGCAGTCGTGATGTCACGTGGAAGTCCTGTCCCCAACTTGGCTGTGCAGGCAGGGCAGCCACCGCGCCAATCCGGTGAATTCCGTGCCCCGCGTCCGGCATCGTCCGGACTTAGGCAGAAATATAAGTGATTCGGGACATATTTGCCAGTCAGAACGTTTTTCCAACCACGCTTCCGAGACCGCTTGCGCTTCGGCTTGAGGGGCGCATTTCCGCGGCCGGTTCGCTTGGTTCCCGGAGGCGGTGCCTGGGCAGGGGAGGTCTACTCGCCGGAGCGTTTGACGACGGCGACGGTGCCGGCGTCGCCGTCCACGCGGACGAGGTCGCCGACGGCGAGCTGCTGCGTGGCGACGCCGGTGGCGAGCACAGCGGGGATGCCGTACTCGCGGGCGACGATGGAGCTGTGGCTGAGCGGACCCCCGACGTCGGTCACCACGGCAGAAGCCATGGCGAACAGCGAGGTCCAGGCCGGCGTGGTCATCCGCGCGACGAGGACGTCCCCCGCGCGCATCCGGCCGAAGTCCTCCGGGCCGCCCAGCACGTTGGCCGCGGCCGTCACCTGGCCGGGGCTGGCGCCGATGCCGCGGATGGTTTCCCCCTGCTGGTCCTGGGCGCCGGCGGGCATCATGGAGCCGAAGAGCCGGTTCATCCAGGGCCGTTGCGGAAGCATCTGGGGCGCGGTGGCCCGCCGCCGGGCGCGCCAGAGCATCCTGCGCTGTTCGACGGCGCCCGCCCGGACCGGTACTGCGGCCCCGGTGATGGCGGGTCCGCCGCTGTCGGCCGCGTCCGCCAGGCCGAAGTCCACCGCCGCGCGCAGCTCGCTGTGGCGGAGCCAGAAAATATCTTCCGCTTCGGCGATCACGCCGGAGGCGGCCAGGCGCCGGCCGAGCTCGCGCAGCATCCGGCGCAGCAGCGGCCAGGCCAGCCCGACATCGGCCAGCGCGTCCTCCCGCACCGGGGCGGCCGCCTGGGCCCAGCGCAGCAGCCTTAGGAAACTGCGGCGTCGCGCCAACCCGAGCCGGGCCAGCACCGCGGCGGTCAGCTCGTCCCGCCGGGCGGCCGAGAGCTGCTGCCGCCGGTGCGGGTCCCGGCCCCGGCCGCCCAGGTAGAACCGCACGGTTTCCAGGTGCGGGGCCGGGTCGTCTGCCGGCACCGGCACGGCGAAGTCGAGGTTATAGACGGCATGCCCGAAGCGGTCCAGGTGCCCGGCGAAGCGCTCCTGCCAGGAATCCCACAGGTTCGCGGAAATGCCCGCAGGGGCGGTCCCGTCTGCCAGCGCCCGCGCCAGCTCGGACACTGGAACCGCCAGGAGTGCCTCGGCCAGCCCGGGCTGCCGGTGCGACCACTCGGCCAGGTCGTAGAGCGACTTCTCGGCCCGGATGGGGGCGCTGTCGAAGCCCAGCAGGAACGCGGAAGCGGGCGGATCCCCGTCCCGGCGCACCAGCTTGTTATAGAAGGCGGTGAAGGCCATCTCGCTGGAGGCGGCGGCCGGAATGACGGACTGCACGGCCGTGTAGTACTCGGTGCCGGCGTCCAGCAGCGTCCCGACGCCGTCCAGCAGCTCCCCGCCGTCGAGCTCCTCCGGCCGCTTCCCGGCCCAGTCCCGGACCGTCGCCACGTAGCGCGGGTGGCCGTACTCGTGCCAGCCCTTGAGGCCCATGTTGGCCCCGCCGCGCGCCAGCTTCAGCATCGCCGGCAGTGTCCTGGCCGTCATCCGCAGCATCGCCGAATTCCGGTAGTAGTAATAGGCGTAGCCGTTCACGGTCGGAAAGCGGACATCGCCGTCGTTCAGCAGCTGGCGCCCCATGACCCGCTCCATCAGGGCTCCCAGCGAGCGGGTCACCGAACCGTCGACCATGTCCGCGAACAAGGGCGTGAGCGGATCCGGCATTTGCTCCACGATGCTGGCCCGGAAGTACATGCCGCCGGGGTAGGGGACGCCCCAGTCCGTCGGCGGTGCGGCGCCCGGTTCCGGCAGGGCGGTGATCGGCCGTGCCTGCAGGATCCACGGCTGGCCGCCGGCCAGCGACCATTCAATGTCCTGGGGCGGGCCGAACAGCCCGGCGATGCGCGCCCCCAGGTCCGCCAGCCCGGCCGCCGCTGCGTCATCGAGCACGGGCTTGCCGCGGAGCGCCTCCGGCAGCTCCTCGCTCCGCACCCCGCTGCCGGCCGGTACGGTCCTCGCCTGCTGCCCGCCCGCGTGCCGCGACAGCACCCGCCGCGTTCCGGCGTCGACAATCAGTTCATCGGTGCCCACGGTGCCCCCGACGACCGCCTCGCCCAGTCCCCAGGCCGCGCTGATGGCAAGCCGGTCGCGGCGCCCATCCGCCGGGTTGGCGGTGAACAGCACGCCGCTCGCGTCGGCGTCGACCATGCTCTGCACCACCACCGCCAGGCGGACGTCGGACGGCGCAATGCGCTCGCGGGCACGGTAGGCCATCGCCCGCGGCGTCCAGAGCGAGCTCCAGCAATTAACGACGGCGGCGGCCACCTCCCGCTGCCCGCGCACGTTGAGGTAGGTCTCCTGCTGCCCGGCGAAGCTGGCGCCCGGCAGGTCTTCGGCGGTGGCGGAGGACCGGACCGCCACCGCCGTGTCGGCGCCGAGCCGGCTGAGTGCCTCGGCCAGCTCCGCAGCGATGTCCGCGGGAACGGTGCCGCCGGTGAACAGGGTGCGGATGCGGGCGGAGGCCTCCTCGTAGGCCTGTGGCGGCGCGTCGGCCGGGAGGTCGGCCGCGGCCAGGATCCGGGGGCCGAAGCCGTTGGCCGCCACGAAGGCAACATAGGCCGCGGTTTCCACGATGAAGCCGGGCGGCACCGGGAAGCCGGCCCGGACGAGTTCACCCAGGTTGGCGCCCTTCCCTCCCGCGGAGGCGAGATCCGTCCGGCCGACGTCCGCCAGGTCCTTGATGAATGCCATGATCCGACCCCCGCCTCAAGATGCCCGTTGGCCGCGCCCTGAACGCTGCTCCGGTCTTGCCCCATACCGGAAGCGGCCACGCTGCCCTCAGGGTACTCCGCGCAGGAGCCGCGCGGGGAGGGGGCCGCATGATCAGGGCGGTAGCTGTCCGGAATACGCCTTTGGACGGATAGACGCGGCCCGGGCAGGGGCTTAATCTGAATTGCGGTCTCTTCGAGCGGCGCCCGATTCCTGCGCCGGAACGCCACACCGAGGGCGCCGTCACTCCACCTTGTTGTCTTCGGGAACATCGTCTTCCGAAACGTCCCAGAAAGCGGCTCATGCTGATCAAACTGGTCCGCCATTATGCGCGGCCTTATCTTCCGTATGTCCTGGCGGTGGTGGTGCTGCAGCTGGCGTCCACCATCGCGGCCCTCTACCTGCCCAGCCTGAACGCCCAGATCATCGACGAGGGCGTCTCACGGGGCGATACCGACTACATCTGGAACACCGGAGCGGTGATGCTGGGGGTCGCCTTCGTCCAGGTGGCCACCGCCATCGCGGGCGTCTACTTCGGTTCGAAGGCGGCCATGGCAGTCGGCCGGGACCTGCGCAAGGGCGTCTTCCACAAGGTGGCCGGGTTCTCCGCGCGCGAGGTCAACGAGTTCGGCGCGCCGAGCCTGATCACCCGCGGCACCAATGACGTGCAGCAGGTGCAGATGCTGGTGCTGATGGGCCTGAACTTCATGGTGTCGGCGCCGATCATGTGCGTGGGCGGCATCATTATGGCGGTGCGCGAGGACCTGCAGCTGTCCTGGCTGGTCTGGGTCTCGGTGCCGGCGCTTTTCGTCGTCGTCGGTTTCCTGGTCTGGAAGCTGATGCCGCTGTTCCGCACCATGCAGACCAAGATCGACGGCATCAACGGGGTGCTGCGGGAACAGATCACCGGCATCCGCGTGGTCCGGGCTTTCGTGCGGGAACCGTACGAGGCCCGGCGCTTCGACAAGTCGAACCGTGAACTGACCGACGTGTCCCTGGCGGTCGGAGCGCTGTTCGTGCTGATGTTCCCGGCGATCGGCATGATCCTGCACCTGGCGACGGCCGCCGTGCTGTGGTTCGGCGGCCTGCGGGTCGATGCCGGACAGATGCAGGTCGGCGCGCTGACCGCGTTCCTGCAGTACCTGCTGCAGATCCTGGTGGCGGTCATGATGGGCACCTTCATGGCGATGATGATCCCGCGCGCCGCCGTGTGCGCGGAGCGGATCGGCGAGGTGCTCAAGGCGGCCGCTTCGATCCACGAACCCGAGCGGCCGACGGTACCCGCGGAGGCGGCCGGCGCGGTCGAATTCCGCAACGTCTCCTTCGCCTACCCCGGGGCCGAGGCTCCGGTGCTGAGCAATGTAAGCTTCACCGCGCGGCCGGGCCAGACGACGGCAATTGTGGGCAGTACCGGCTCCGGCAAGAGCACGCTGGTCTCCATGCTGCCGCGGCTGTTCGACGCCGGCAGCGGCGAGGTCTTGCTCGACGGCGTTCCCGTCACCGAGCTTGCGCGCCAGGAGATCACCCGGCGCGTGGCGATTGTGCCGCAGCGGCCCTACCTGTTCTCCGGAACCATCGCGCACAACCTGCGCTTCGGCGACCCGGATGCCCCTGACGAGGAACTCCAGGAGGCGCTGGCCGTGGCCCAGGCGGACTTCGTGCTGGAGGGGGAGGACGGGCTTCAGTCACGGGTCTCCCAGGGCGGCACCAACGTGTCCGGCGGGCAGCGGCAGCGGCTCTGCATCGCCCGCGCGCTGGTCGCCAAGCCCAAGGTCTACCTGTTCGACGACTCGTTCTCCGCACTGGACGTGGCCACCGATGCGCGCCTCCGGGCGGCGCTGAAGGCCCGGACCAAGGATGCCACCGTCATCATCGTCGCCCAGCGGGTGGCCACGATCCGCGATGCGGACCAGATCCTGGTGATGGAGCACGGCCAGATCGTGGACCGGGGCACACACGAGGAACTGCTCGAGACCTCGCCCACGTACCAGGAAATCGTTGAATCGCAGATCGCAGCCGAGGAGGTGGCCTGAGCATGGACAAGGACAACCGGGCAACGCTGGGGGACGCCGAGGCCGTGCCTGCCGCCGATCCGGCCACCGCGCAGGCCATTGAACCGGTGGCCGCACCCACGCCGGGGGCTGCCGCGGAGGCACAGGCCGAGGCTCTCGCCGGGACATTCGACGAGGAGGAGTACCAGCCCTCCGAGGCGGACGGCGACTGGATGACCGGCACGCCGGCTAAGAAGGCCCAGCATTTCTGGCCCTCGGCGAAGCGGCTCTTCGGCCTGCTGAAACCCGAGAAGGTTGGGATCTTCGCGGTGCTCGCGATGGTGCTGGTCGCCGTCGTTCTTAACGTCATAGCGCCGAAGGTCCTGGGCAATGCCATGGACGTGATCTTCAACGGTGTGGTGAGCAAGAACCTGCCCGCCGGCGTGAGCCAGGACCAGGTTATCGCCGGCCTGCGCGCGCAGGGGCAGGACCAGTTCGCGGACATGCTCTCCGGAATGACGCTCACTCCGGGCGCCGGGATCGATTTCACCCTGCTGGGACGGCTGATCCTGATCGTGCTCGGCATGTACCTGGTCTCCTCGCTCTTCATGTGGCTCCAGGGTTACGTGCTGAACCGGATCGTGATGCGCGTGGTGTTCAACCTGCGCCGCGACGTGGAGGCCAAGCTGAACCGGCTGCCGCTGAACTACTTCGACACCCGGCAGCGCGGCGACCTGCTCTCCCGGGTGACGAACGACGTCGACAACGTCCAGCAGGCGCTGCAGCAGGCTTTCGCGCAGCTGATTATGTCCGCCCTGAGCCTGATCGGCATCACGGTGATGATGTTCATCGTGTCCTGGCAGCTGGCGCTGATCGCGCTGATTGCTCTTCCGCTGTCCGCGGTGGGCGCTGGCCTGATCGGCGTGCGCAGCCAGAAGCTCTTCGCCGCCCAGTGGAAGAACACGGGCGCGCTGAACGGCCACATCGAGGAGTCCTTCAGCGGGCACGACCTGGTCCGCGTCTTCGGCCGCGAGCAGGAATCGATGGCCGAGTTCGAGAAGAAGAACGAGGAGCTCTACAAGGCGTCCTTCGGGGCGCAGTTCGTCTCCGGCATGATCATGCCGATCATGCAGTTCATCTCCTACCTGTCCTACGTCGGCATCGCCGTGGTGGGCGGCCTGCGGGTGGCTTCGGGCTCGATGACGCTGGGCGACGCGACCGCGTTCATCCAGTACTCGCGCGAGTTCAACCAGCCGCTGAGCCAGATGGCCGGCATGGCCAACATGCTGCAGTCCGGCGTTGCTTCCGCCGAGCGCGTGTTCGAGCTGCTGGACGCGGAGGAGCAGGAGCCGGATACGGCGATCGGCACGCTGCCGGCGAAGACGGACGGGCATGTGGAGTTCGAGCGCGTCAGCTTCAGCTACACGCCGGAGAAGCCGCTGATCGAGGACCTCTCCTTTGCCGCGCGGCCGGGGGAGACGGTGGCCATCGTCGGGCCCACCGGCGCCGGCAAGACCACGCTGGTGAACCTGGTGATGCGCTTCTACGAGCTGGACTCCGGCCGGATCACGCTGGACGGCGTGGACATCACGCACCTGAGCCGGGCCGAGCTGCGCTCCAAGGTGGCCATGGTCCTGCAGGACGCCTGGCTCTTCGGCGGGTCCATCTTCGACAACATCCGCTACGGCAACCTGGACGCCACCGAGGAGCAGGTGCTGGCCGCCGCCAAGGCCACCTACGTGGACCGTTTCGTGCGGGCGCTGCCGGACGGCTACGACACGGTGATCGATGAGGAGGGCAACAACGTCTCGGCGGGCGAGAAGCAGCTGATCACGATCGCGCGGGCGTTCCTCGCGAATCCGTCGCTGCTGATCCTGGACGAGGCGACCAGCTCGGTGGACACGCGCACCGAGCTGCTGGTGCAGCACGCCATGGCCGCGCTGCGCACCGACCGGACCTCGTTCGTGATCGCGCACCGGCTCTCCACCATCCGGGATGCGGACGTCATCCTGGTGATGGAGGAGGGGCAGATCGTGGAGCAGGGCAACCATGCCGAGCTGCTCGAAGCCCAGGGCGCGTACTACCGGCTGTACATGTCGCAGTTCGCGGCGGCGGCGGATCCGGCCTGACGCGCGGCGGGGTAGCCAATCCCGCCATCGAGGAAGCAGCTGATGCCCTTTTCCTGCCGGAAAGGGGCATCAGCTGCACAGCCGGAGGGATGGGAGGGACGGGTTTCGACGCGTTCGCGCGCGGGCACATGTTGGCGAAATCTGCGGCCGAAACCTTGACCTCCGGCTTCCTGCGGTAGGAAGCTGGCGGTCAGCTTTGCCCGTCCGGACGAGAGGCCCCGCATGCCTGCAGATATTTGTGCCGCGCCAGCCCGACCCGCCCGCAGGGATTTTCCGAGGAGCCGGCGCGGCCTCCGCCGGATGTTAGTACTCCTGGCCTGTTGGGCGTTCGCCGCGATTGTCGGCCTGGCCGGCGCTCCGGGTGCCGCCGCGGCCCCGGCGAAGGGAGGCAGCGCCACGCCGGTCGGCAACGATGTCTCCTGGCCGCAGTGCAATAAGCTGCTGCCGACCGGGCAGGCCTTCGGGATCGTCGGCGTCAACGGCGGCCTGGCCAACAACACCAACCCCTGCTTGGCCGACCAGCTGGCCTGGGCGCAGCAGTCGTCGGGTGGCACGGGCCAGCCGCTGGTCGCGCTCTACGTCAACACTGCGAACCCGGGCACCGCCGGTTCGTGGTGGCCGATCAGCAACCAGTACGGCGGCACGACCGTCAACAACCCCTACGGCACCTGTGAGGGTGCTCCTGACGAGGCCTGCGCCTACATGTACGGCTATGCGAAGGCCTATGACGACGTCCATCTCCGCGGAGTCGGCAACCCGACCGTCTACCTGTGGTGGCTGGACGTGGAAACCGGGAACACCTGGTCAGACGACCAGGTCGCAAACAGGGCGGACCTCGAAGGTATGACCGCCTACTTCCAGAGCATCGGGGCCCGCGTCGGCCTGTACTCGACCTCTTCACAGTGGGGCCAGATCGTCGGCCAGGTGCCGGCCGGGAGCAACCTCAACCCCCTGCCGAGCTGGCTCGCCGGCGCCCGCACGCTGAACGGAGCCAAGAACAACTGCGCTTCCGCTCCGCTGACTCCCGGCGGCCGGGTGACGCTGACGCAGTTCGTCTCCCGCGGCTTCGACTACGACTACTCCTGCATCTAGCCCGCGGATTGCCGGCCCCGGAGCGGGCCACTATCACCGTCTTTGCGGCTGCCCTTCCCGCCCGGATGCCGCCTCTTCACCGGATGCCGCACCCGATGCGGCGCCGGCGGGAGCGGCGTGACGGCGCATGGTCGGAACCATGCCGGTGGAGGCCGGTTCCGTGCCTCCGGCCAGTCCCGGTTCGACCGGGTGCTCCGTCGTCGGCTTCAGCTCAATGGTGCGCCGCAGCGGGATTTCCCTGATGAACAGCACGGCAACGAGCGCTATGACGGCAATGGCGGCGGAAATCAGGAAGATGGTCGCGGTGCCGTCTCCGTAGGCAGCACGCATGATGTCCCGCACCTGGGGCGGCATCGCGGTTAGATCAAGCGACGCTCCGCTGGCGTCACCCGAGACGGGAATGCCGGCCTTCTCCAGCTCCGCTGCCGCGGTGGAACCAACTTCGTTGGACAGGACGGCGCCCAGGACGGAGACGCCGATCGCGCCGCCGACGGACCGGAAGAACGCCACCGAGGCGCTGGCGGAGCCGATGTCTTTCACATTGACCGTGTTCTGGACGGCAAGGACGAGGTTCTGCATCAGCATGCCCATGCCGAGTCCCAGCAGGAAGATGTAGATGCTGACGATCCAGAACGCGGTCAGGTGGTCCAGGGTGCCGGCCAGGCCGGTTCCGCCGATGACCAGGACTGCGCCGAGGATCAGGTAGCGCTTCCATTTGCCGTAACGGGTGATCAGCTGGCCGGAAACCGTGGAACCGATCAGGTTGCCGGCGATCATCGGCAGCATGAGCAGGCCGGCATGGGTGGGCGTCGCGCCGCGCGCCACCTGGAAGTACTGGCCGAGGAACGTCGTCGAACCGAACATCGCGATACCGACGGAAACCGACGCGATGATGGACAGGGCCGTGGTGCGTTCCGTGATGATCTTCAGCGGGATGATCGGCTGGGCCACCTTGGATTCGACGAACACCAGCAAAGCCAGGAGAACGACGCCGGTGCCCACCATGAGCGCGGATTGTCCCGAGATCCACTCGTAGTAGCCGGCCTTGCCGGCGAAGGAAACCCAGATGAGCAGGATCGAGACTCCGGCGGTCAGCAGGACGGACCCGAGCCAGTCGATCTTGGCCGGACGGCGCATGTGGCTGATCTTCAGCGTCAGTTGGAGCATGATGAGCGAGACGACGGCCAGGGGCACGCAGACAAAGAAGGTCCAGCGCCAGCCCAGCGGGCTGTCCACGATGAAGCCGCCCAGCAGCGGGCCGCCGGCGGTGGCAACCGCCATGACTGCACCCATGTAGCCGGCGTAACGGCCGCGTTCGCGCGGCGGGATGATCGAGCCGATGATGGCCTGCGCCAGCGCGGTCAGCCCGCCCATGGCCGCGCCCTGGATGACGCGGGCGGTCAGCAGCGTGGGCATGTCCTGGGACAGGCCGGCCAGCACGGAGCCGGCCACGAAGATGATGATGCTCAGCTGGACCAGAAGCTTCTTGCTGAACAGGTCCGCGAGTTTTCCCCAGATCGGCGTCGTGACCGCGTTCGCCAGCAGCGCGGCCGTCACGACCCACGCGAAATCGGTCTGGGTTCCGTGCAGGTCCGCCATGATGGTGGGCAGCGCATTCGCCACGATGGTGCTGCTGACCATCGCGGTAAACAGGGCAGCCAGCAAGCCGGTGAGGGCCTGCAGGATCTGCCGGTGGCTCATCCCGCTCGGGGCCGGCTTCGGCACCGGGGATTCGACTGGTTCTATGTGCGTGCGGGTTGCTGTCATTTGGCCGCTCCTGCCATGCTCTGCTGATTGTGCTGGCCCGGCTTCTTTGCGCGGAGTGAATTCTCGAGGGTTGCAGCCAGGCGCTCCATCATCGCTGCGGCCGACGCGGCGTCCTCGTCGCTCCAGCCGACGAGCATTTCCTGCAGCAGGCCGGCCCGGCGCACCGCAGCGGCCCGCAGGCTCGTCTGACCTTCGTCGGTGAGGGAGAGCAGGAACGCCCGGCCGTCTGCCGGATCCTGCCGCCGCTTCAAATGGCCGGAGGCTTCCAGATCGGCGATGTGGCGGCTCAAGGCGGCCGCCCCGATCCCAAGCCGGTCCGCGAGATCCGTGGCCCGCACCTCGCCGGCGTCTCCGATCAGGCGCATCACGCCTTGCAGCGCGACGCCCGGGCCGGCGGGATCCACCGCAACGTGGTGGGCGCAGCGCATTGCCCGCTGGAAGGAGTAGATCCTTCTGATGAGTTGTTCGGCAGTGCCGGATTCTACAGCCATGGGATACCTCAAGTAGTTCGTTTACTAAGGCAACTATATCTTATGTATTTACCTAGGGCAACTAAATATTCGAACCCGCCGGTTTCCTACTTGCGGCAAACCACTTTGCACTGCAAACTGGTTTGCATGAACACTAGCACCGCCGGGAAAGCAGGGGAGCCGTGACGCCGCAAGCCCAGGAACGTCCCGCCGAGCGTGGGGAACCGGAAGAGGCACCGCTGGACCTGCATGCCGCGCTCCGCCTGGTCAATGACGCAGAGACCCGGGCCCGGCGCGAGCTGCATGGCAATGACTGGCTGGTCTACCTCATCTGGGGTTTGGCCTGGCTTGTCGGCTACGGCAGCCTGCACGGCGCCCGCTTCGGCTGGCTGCCGCTGGAACCGGAACGGGCCATGCTGGTCTTCGCAGCCTGCATCCTGGTGGCGCTGGTCTCCACGGTCGTCATCATCACCCGACAGAGCCGCGGAATCCGCGGGCACTCGTCTTTCCTGGGCGCAATATACGGAGGCGGATGGGTGCTTGGCTTCATGACCATGGGCGCGCTCGGAAGCGTCGTCATCGCGATGACCAACGATTACTGGCTGCGCAGCATGGCCTTCAACGGCATCGCCATCCTGATCGTCGGGCTGATGTACATGGCTGGCGGCGCGATGTTCAACGACCGGAACCAGGCCGTCCTGGGCGTCTGGTTCCTGGTAGTGAACATCGTTTCGCTACTCGCCGGCCCAGTGCACTTCCTGAGCGTGCTGGCCGTCCTCGGGCCGATCGGCTTCTTCGCGGCGGCCCTCGCGGGCAGCGTCCGCCGCCGTCGCCTCCTGGCAGGGGCGTGAACATGCCGGAGCTCGACCCCGTAATCCACGCCGAGTCCCGGCTGCGCACCATCACGGTGCTCAACCAGGTGGGGGAGCGGGACAAAATCGCTTTCACCAAGCTCCGCAAGATCCTGGAGATGACCGCGGGCAACCTCTCCACCCACCTGCGCAAGCTCGAAGAAGCCGGCTACATCGAGGTCACCAAGACCATCGAGGGCCGCACTCCCGCAACCTATGTGGGCATCACACCCAAGGGCCGCGCCGCCTATGCCGCCTACCGCGACGCGCTCAAGGAACTGCTCGGCGGCTGAAACCAAGCCGCACCCACCGTCCGCGCCCCGCGGGCGGAGCTGTACTGCGCCAACCTGAGGAGCACACATGTCAGTCCCTGCGCCATCCCTGGCACTATCCACAGTAAGTACTGAAAGTACGACGTCGGTCCTCGCCTCGGCCACAGAAGTCGCCAAGAGCTTCGGCCAGGTAAAGGCCCTGGACGGGCTCAGCCTCGCGATCAACGCGGGCGAGGCGGTGGGACTCCTCGGGCCGAACGGCGCGGGCAAGTCCACGCTGATCAGTTTGCTCTGCGGGCTGCGCCGCCCGGATGCCGGCTCCGTCGAACTGTTCGGCCGGAATCCGCTGGACCCGACGGCCCGGCTGCAGCTGGGCATCACCCCGCAGGCCACCTCCGTCCCCCAGACGCTCAAGCTGCGCGAGACGGTCGACTTCGTGGCCGCCCACTATGCGGACCCGGTTCCCTCCGCCGAACTGCTGGACCGTTTTGGCTTGTCGGACATGGCGGACCGGCAGTGCGGCGCCCTCTCCGGCGGGCAACAGCGCCGGCTGCTCGTGGCGCTGGCCCTGGTCGGGCGTCCCCGGCTGGTCATCCTCGACGAGCCGACCACCGGCCTGGACGTGGACGCCCGCGAGACGCTGTGGCAGCAACTGCGGGACTACCGCGCCGGGGGCGGCACGCTGCTGATCACCAGCCACTACCTCGAAGAGATCCAGGCCTTGGCCAGCCGGGTCGTGGTCGTCGACCGCGGCGCCGTCATCGCGGATGGCACCGTGGAACAGGTCCGCAGCCACGTGGCAATTAGCCGGGTCACGTTCCGCAGCCCGCTGCCGCCGTCGTACTTTGGCACCTGGCCGCACACGGTCGGCTCCTCCCTTGCCGCTTCCGGGGCGACGACCATTGTCACGCAGGACGCCGACGCCACGGTGCGCCGGCTCGTGGAGGAGGGGATCGGCTTCAGCGGCCTCGAAGTCCACGCCGCCACGCTCGAGGAAGCCTTCGTGGCCCTCACCCGCCATGCCCACGCAGCCGCCGCAATCGAAAAGGAATCAGCATGAGCGCCCTGACCCAGCCCGCCCGGCCCGTTCCGGCCGTGGACCCTACCGCAGCCCGACCGGCGCCGAGCCAGGCCTCGCTGGTCCTGGCGCACTCGAAGGCGCAGATCCTCGAGCAGCTGCGGATTCCGGTGGCGGTCATCTCCTCTACCGTCTTCCCCGCGCTGGTACTGCTGTTCTTCGTGGTCCCGCAGGAGCTGGTGACTTCGGATCCGATGGCGTCGCTGACCGCGGTGGCGCAGCTGGCGGTCTTCGGGGTGATGAGCTCGTTCTTGTTCAATTACGGCATCGGCATCGCGGAGGAGCGGGCCAACCCGTGGAGCAGCTACCTGCGGACGCTGCCGGTGGGTCCTGTGCCGCCGACGGTCGCCCGGGCGCTGCCAGCCATGCTGTTCGCATTGTTTGCGCTGGTCCCGGTGCTGGCGATCGGGGCCCTGCTGACGTCGGCGCCGGAGGCATTTGCCGGCGGCGGCCTGTCCTGGTGGCGGGTGCCGCTGGCCGTGGCGGTCTGGCTGGTCTGCGGGCTGCCGTTCCTGGCGCTCGGGCTGTTCATCGGCTACCTGTGCACCTCCAAGGTGGCCGTGGCCGTGACACAGGTGGTGTTCTTTCCGATGGCCTTCGCCGGCGGGATGATGCTTCCGCCGGCGGCGTTCCCGGAGTGGCTCAACACGCTCTCGCTCTTCCTGCCGTCGCGCGCAGCCCGCGACGTGTCGGTCTTCGCCCTCACCGGCGAGGGGCTGGAGGCCGGCTCGGTCTTGTGCCTCGCGGTCTGGACGGTGCTGCTGGGCGGCCTGGCCCTGTGGGCGAACCGGCGGGACCAGGGCCGGCGCTTCCGGTAGCACACGGTCGCGGGGCCCCGGATCCTGTCGCACGGCCTACGGCTATCCGGCAGGCAGCGCCGGACCGGCCTTAAGCTGGGAGGCGTGACTTCACGACAAACGGCGGTCCGTCCCCAGCAAGGCCTGAACCGCACCATCCTCGCCCTGGCCCTGCCTGCCTTCGGGGCCCTGGTGGCCGAGCCGCTGTTCCTCCTGGCGGACTCGGCGATCGTGGGGCACCTGGGAGTGGCACAGCTGGCGGGCGTGGGGCTGGCCGCCACCGTGGTGCAGACCGCCGTCGGTCTCATGGTCTTCCTGGCCTACTCCACCACCCCCGCGGTGGCCCGCATGCTCGGCGCCGGCCGGATCGCGGACGCGTTGGCGATCGGGCGCGACGGCATCTGGCTGGCCGTACTGCTGGGCCTCCTCCTCTCCGCGGCGGGATGGTTCAGCGCGCCGGCGCTGGCCTCGGCCATGGGCGCCGCGGGCGAAGTCCACGAGTACGCCGTCGACTACCTGCGCTGGTCGATGCCCGGCCTGACGGCGATGCTGATCGTCCTCGCCGCCACCGGCGTGCTGCGCGGCCTGCAGGACACCAAAACGCCCCTGCTCGTGGCGGGCATCGGGTTCATGGTCAACATCGGGTTGAACTTCGCGCTCGTGTACGGGCTGGACTTGTCGGTGGCCGGTTCGGCGCTGGGCACCAGCCTGGCGCAGTGGGGCATGGCCGCGGTCTACCTGGTCATCGTCTACCGGGCCGCCGTTAAGTACCGCATTCCGCTGGCGCCGACCTGGGCCGGCATCAAGTCCACCACGCACGTGGGCTCGTGGCTGATGCTGCGCACCCTGAGCCTGCGGATCGCCATCCTGGCCACCGTCTTCGTCGCCACCTCGCAGGGGCCGGTGAGCCTGGCGGGGCACCAGCTCGTCATGACGGCCTTCACCTTCCTGGCCTTCGCCTTGGACGCCATCGCCATCGCCGCGCAGGCGCTGATCGGGAAGGAACTCGGCGCCGGGAACAGGCCGCTGGCCCATTCGCTGACCCGCCGGATGATCATTTGGGGCGTCGGCTTCGGGGTGCTCACCGGCGCCATCCTGGGGCTCGCGGGCCCGCATATCGGCTGGATGTTCACCTCCGATCCGGCCGTGCAGGAGGCCTTCGCCGTCGGCGTGCTGCTGCTGGCCCTCAGCCAGCCGATCTGCGGCTTCGTCTTCGTGCTGGACGGGGTGCTGATCGGGGCGGGCGACGCTAAATACCTGGCGATTTCCGGCGTCGTGAATCTCCTGATGTACCTGCCGCTGCTGGCCGTGGTCGACGCCGGACGGCTGTCCGGTGCCGCGGGGCTGGTCTGGTTGTGGGCGGCCTTCGGGCTCGGCTATATGGCCGCCCGCGCACTGACCCTCGGCTGGCGCGTGCGCAACGATGCATGGATGGCCACGGGGGCGCACTAAACTCGTAGGGGTGAGCACCAACAGAGCAGCCCAGGCCGCAGCCTACTGGCAACCCATTATGCTGAGGGCCCTCGTGGCCGCGGTCTTCGGGGCCCTGACCATCTTCTGGCAGGAGCCGGGAGAGGCCGTCATGGCCGTGGCCGGCGGGCTCTACCTGCTGCTCAGCGGCGCCGCCGTGTGGATGCTCTCGCGCAGGTCCGAGGCGGCGGAATACCGCACGCTGCTGACGCTCCAGGCCGGGTCCTTCGCGGTCGCCGGGCTGCTGGCCATGGCGCTGCAGGCCCCGCCGACCTTCACGATCCTGGCCACCGCCGCCCTGCTGATCGGCGGCGGCGCGGAACTGGTGCTCTGGTGGCAGAACCGCGGGGAGCAGGGCTCCGTGCTGGCCAAGGACTGGCTCATTACCGGCGCCGTGTCGGTCGGGTTCGGCGTCGCCATGCCCTTCTTCACGCACCTTGGCGCGCATGCGCTGCTCGGCGTGCTGGGCGGCTCGGCCATCATCATCGCCGTCGTGCTGGGCATCGCGGCGCTCAGCTACCGGTTCGATGCGCGGAAGGCTGCGGCCGCCTAGGTCCGCCACCGCCCGTCCGCCCCGGTCCGCCACCGCCCGTCCGCCCGCGCCCGCCCCGCCTGCTCCAGCCCGACCCGCCCGCCCGGTCCCGGAGGCGGGCTTGCTGCCCGCGAAGCCGGCTTCTTCTACAGCCGGTAGACTTGTGTGGAAAGCTTTGCAGTATTCAGGAGGATTCATCGTGGGGACCAAGCCGTCCGGAGCATCCAATGAGGCACGGATGTCCGTCAAGGGGCCGCTGATCTTCTCGGCGGTGCTCGCCGTCATCGCGGGCTTCTTCACGATGATCTTCTCCACCGGCGGCGCCGGCCACGAGCTGCGCTGGGACCTGGGCATCACCGCCGCGGGCATCGCGTTCATCGCATCGCTGCTCCTGGTGGCCGTGCTGACGATGGCCAGCAAGGAGAATCCGGACCACCTGAGCGAGGGCTCGGGTATCCACCGCGTCTCCTCGAAGATTCCGGGCGGGGCCGGCAGCGTGGGCCACCCGCGGAGCAAGCCGGAGGGCCACCGGTCGGGGACACCGGCCGCCAAGGAACCGGATCCGGACAATAACGACGACGGCGGGACGCCCCGAAGCGCCTGACCCGCGTACCGTGTGCTAGGGGCTGCGGTGCAGGATTTCAGCGGCGAGGACCAAGCCGATTCGCTGGCGGCGCGCACGGCCGACGTCGCCGAGGAACTCTCCAACACCAGGACGCTGGACGTGCTCGCGAGGTTCGGTTTCGCCGTGCTCGGCCTGGTGCACATCCTTATCGGCGCCATCGCCGTCCGGATCGCCTTCGGCGGCTACGGCGAGGCGGACCCCGCCGGTGCTGTGGACGTGCTGGCGGCCAGCGCCCCGTTCGGGCCGATCGTGATGTGGAGCTGCTTCCTGGGCTGTGCCGGCCTCGCTCTGTGGCAGTTCAGCGAGGCGACCCTGCGGGCCCGGCACCTGCCGCGGAAGCGCGAGCGGGTGTCCAAGGCCATCTCCTCGGGATCGCTGAGCATTGCCTACGGGCTGTTTTCGCTGACGTTCGCCCGCTACGCCTTCGGCGGCCATGCAGACTCGGGGGAGTCCACCAAGGATCTGACCGCCGCGCTGCTGGCCACCGGGCCGGGCGTCGCCCTCCTGGTGGCGGCGGGCGGCACGGTCTTCGGCATCGGCGTCTACTTCGTGGTCAAGGCGCTGCGGCGGAAGTTCAAGGAAGAACTCAATCTCGGCGTGACCAAGCGCGGCCGTACCGTTAGCGGCCTCGGCGTCTTCGGGCACATCGCCAAGGGCGTGGCCTTGATGCTGATGGGGCTGCTGATCGTCATCGCCACGCTCAAGCATGACCCGGCGGAGTCGACCGGCCTGGATGGGAGCCTTAAAGCACTACCGGAACACCCTTTCGGTGTTCCGGCACTGCTGGCGATCGCCCTGGGGCTGGTCTGCTACGGCATATTCGCGATGATCAGGGCCCGGTACGGGCGGATGTAGCGGTCCCGCCAGGCTACGCGAGCGGATCCTGGTCCGGCCGGGACGGATCACGCAGGAACTCGCCGGTTGCGTTGGGGCTGGTGGTTCCGGTGACGCCCGGGCTGGTGGTGCCGGCCGCGCCGGTCGCCGCGTGCCCGGCCCCGTGGCCGTCGTCGTTCTTGTGGAACACTTCCTTGGCCTTTTCGCTGACCTTTTCCTGCACCTGCGGGGCCTTCTGCTTGGCCCACTCGGTGCCCTCGGAGACCTTGTTCTGGACCTTCGGATCGTTCCAGAGCTTCTGGGCCTCCGTCTTGACCTTTTCGTAGCTCTCCCGCCCGGAGCGTGAGCCGAGCAGGAATCCGACGCCGACGCCTGCCAAAAATACCGCTTTCTTCATCATGGCCGTTCCTCCAGTTCGTAGGTGGGCGTTACTGCTCCATTCCTCAGCCTACTGATGATTCGCGGATTCGCAACGGGTCGGCGGCAGCTTTGCGGGCCCGGTAGGCGGCGACATGCGTCCGGTTGGCGCAGTTGCCGGTGTCGCAGAAGCGCTTCGAGCGGTTGCGCGACAGGTCGACCAGGACGGCGTTGCAGTCTTCGGCCTCACACACCCGCAGGCGCTCGAGTTCCTGCTCGCGGATCACGTCGACGAAGGCCATCGCGGCCTCGACGGCCATCCGGACCTCCAGCGGCGCCTCGGGCGTGGTGGCGTGCAGGTGGTACTCCCAATGGTCATGTTTGACGAGTTGGGGGAGTGCCCGCCCGTTCCGCAGGATGTTGTTGACCAGCCGCACGGCCTCGTCCTCCTCCGCGGTCCAGACGGCGCGCAGTTGGGGCCGCAGGTGGCGGACGGCGCGGAGTTCGTGCAGGGTGTGCGTGCGCGACCCGGTGAACCCGTTCACCCTGAGGAACTCGTCCAGGTCGGCCCCGGTTTTGAGCTGGTCGACTTCCTGCTCGGCGGTATTGATGAGCTTTGCCGCGTGGATCAGCGACGCCTCGGTGTCATGCGCAAAAACCATCTTGACTCCTGAACGGGAACATAAGTACTGTCAGCACTATACCCGCCTTAGCTCCTGACACTCCGCTGCGTCGACGCGCGCCGAGGACAGGGCTCCCACTCCGATAGACGAGGTCACCATGGCCGGCAAATCCGCCTCCGTTCCGGCTGCCCGCGCAGTTACTTCCGCGGCTGCCTCCGGCGTGGGCATTGCGCTGTTTTCGTCCGCCGTATTCGGGCTCTCCGGTTCCTTCGCCAAGTCGCTGCTGGAGGCGGGGTGGACGCCGGGCGCCGCCGTCGCCGTCCGCATGATCGGCGCCGCGCTGGTGCTTGCCATCCCCGCCACGCTGGCCCTGCATGGACGCTGGCACCAGGTGCAGCATAACTGGAGGACGATCGTGCTCTTCGGCCTGATCGGCGTGGCGGGCTGCCAGCTCTTCTACTTCAATGCGGTGATGACCCTCTCGGTGGGCGTCGCGCTGCTGCTGGAGTTCCTCGCGCCGGTGCTGATCGTGCTGTGGTTGTGGCTGACCAGCCGGCGCATGCCCAGGCCGGCGACGCTGGCCGGGGCGGTGCTGTCCGTTGCCGGGCTGGTGCTGGTGCTGGATGTGTTCGGCTCCGTGCGCATGGACCCCGCCGGGGTGCTCTGGGGCCTGGGGGCGGCCGTCTGCCTGGTCATCTACTTCTTCATCACCGCCAAACAGAACGATTCGCTGCCGCCGCTGGTGCTTGCTGCCGGTGGACTGCTGGTGGGCGGGGCGGTGATGCTGCTGCTCGGCGCCGTCCGTGCCGTGCCCATGGAGTTCAGCACCGCCGACGTCTCGCTGGCCGGCTGGAGCACCTCATGGTGGGTCCCGATGCTCGGACTCGTGCTGTTCTCCACGGTCCTCTCCTATGTCACGGGGATCATGGCGGCGCGGATTTTGGGTTCCAAGGTGGCATCCTTCGTGTCGCTGACGGAGGTGCTCTTCGCAGTGCTCTGGGCCTGGCTGCTCCTGGGCGAACTGCCCGCGGCCATCCAGTTGCTCGGCGGGGTCCTGATTGTCGCCGGCGTCGTGCTGGTCCGCCTGGACGAACTGCGGTCGCAGCCGCGCAGGATCAAATCCGTGGAGCCGATCCCCGTTCAGGAGCGGGGCGGCGCCGGAGTCTAGGCGGGCAACGCCGTCGTAATTCAGTTCCACCTGCACTGACCCCGCTTACCTGGACGTCGCGCGTCCGTTCCGGCTCCCGGGGCGGCCGAACGCCGCCACGCCGACCGCCGCGGTGAGCTTGCTCACAATGTGTGGCGGTCGACACGGGAGTGCGTGCCCGGGGCCATATACTTTTTCACTGATACCGAACGTTCGTTCACCTGTCGAACAGACTTCTTCCCGAGTCGCACGGTCGGTCCAGCATCAGCAAGAGTTAGGCCCCGAATGGATATCAAGTCGCGGATCGAAGCCGCCCCCATGAAGCGGACGCAGATCGGCATCATCGCCGTCTGTGCCGCCCTGTACATGATCGACGGCTTCGACGTGCTCGTCATGGCGTTCAGCGCCAACGCCGTCTCCGAGCACTGGGGCCTGAGCGCAGGACAGCTGGGCATGCTGCTCAGCTCCGCCCTGGTCGGCATGGCTCTCGGCTCGATCTTCGTTTCCACGATTGCGGACATCATCGGCCGCCGGAAGACCCTCCTGCTGGGCGCCACCGTCGTCGCGCTCGGCATGCTGGCCTCCGCCTTCGTGCCGAGCTACGGCCTGCTGGTCGTGCTGCGCTTCGTCACCGGCCTGGCCGTGGGAACCCTGCAGGCCACCGCCAACGTGCTCGCCTCCGAGTTCGCGAACGCCAAGCGCCGCTCCACCTCGCTGGCCCTGGTCAGCATCGGCCAGCCCATCGGCGGCGTGGTCGGCGGCCTGATCACCGGCGTCCTGATCCAGGCCTACGGCTGGCGCGCGGCCTTCATGTTCGGCGCCATCATCACCCTGGTCATGATTCCGATCATCTGGCGCGCCGTGCCGGAATCGATCGACTACCTGCTGGTCCGCCGCCCGGCCAACGCCCTAGAGCGCGTCAACAAGGTACTCGCCCGCATCGAGCAGCCGGCCGTCTCCGTACTGCCCGACGCCGCCCCGGCCCCCGCGAAGAAGAAGTCCCGCTTCGCCGACGTGCTCACCGGCAGCAACGCCCGCCGCACCATCCTGATTTCGCTCAGCTACTTCGTCCTGATGGCCAGCTTCTACTTCGCCAACTCCTGGACTCCGAAGCTGGTCACCGCCAGCGGGTTCAGCCAGCAGGACGGCATCAACGCCGGCGTCCTCTTCAGCGTCGGCGCGATTGTCGGCGCCGTGACCCTTGGCTTCTTCGGTGCGCGCTTCCCGATGCGCAAGGTCCTGGCCGTCTTCTTCATCCTCGGCGGCCTGACCTTCGGCGCGTTCTCTCTGTCCACCGGGTCCCTGGCCGGCGCCCTGCTGGCGGCGTTCCTCGTGGGCTTCGGCTCCAACGCCCCGATCGCCGGCATGCTGGCCATCAGCCCGACCTACTACTCCTCCGAGGTCCGCGGCACCGCGCTGGGCCTGGTCATCGGTATGGGCCGGGTTGGCTCCATTGCCTCGCCGATCATCGCCGGCGCGCTGATGGACGGGGGCTGGCAGCCGACGGATCTGTACTTCCTGTTCATCGTCCCGATGCTGCTCGGCGCTGCATTCATCTCGATGCTGGGCAAGCCGGTGCTGGCCGCCGCGGCCCCGGCCGGCGAACCCGAGCGCGCCGACCACGAACTCAGCGCAAGCCGCTGATCCCGCCGGGGCGGGCGGTGCCACAAGCGCTGTCCGCCCGGCTTTCCCCTAACGACGGCGGGGCCCGGTTTAACCAGCCGGGCCCCGTTTTCGTGTGCGCGGCCCGGGCCCTGCTGCGGGAGCGCGCCGGATTCGCTCCGCCGGCACGGTAGCGTGCGGCAACCGGGCGGGGCAGACTGGAAGGAGCCAGCCTGAGCCCGTTCCCGCCGAGGAGGCAACATGTGCCGCAACATCCGCCAGCTCCACAACTTCGAGCCTGCCGCCACCAACGCCGAGATTGAAGCCGCCGCCCTGCAGTTTGTGCGCAAGGTCAGCGGCAGCAACAAGCCCTCCAAGGCGAACGAGCAAGCCTTCAACGAGGCCGTCCACGAGATCGCCCACATCACGGCGCACCTGCTCGACTCGCTCGTCACGTCAGCGCCGCCGAAGAACCGGGATGACGAGGCGGCAAAGGCCAAAGCCCGCGCCGCCGTCCGCTACGGCACCTAGGCGGACTCCCGCCACTGAACCCCGAGGGTCCGCCGCCTGGCCGGGCTCCGCCTGCTTCCGCACGGATTCCGCCGCGTTCTGGAATTCTGCCGCCGTTCTGAACCATAGGGGGAATTCCAGAACGCAGCGGAACGCGTCGTTTGCGTGAAGCGGCGGCTACCGCGCGAACCGGGGGCTCCCGGGGAAGCGGCGGGTCCCGGGGAAGCGGGGGCTCCCGGGGAAGCGGCGGCTACCGCGCGAACCGGCGCAGCCGCAGCGAGTTTGCCACCACGAGGACCGAACTGGCGGCCATGGCGGCCCCGGCGATCATCGGGTTGAGCAGCCCCAGCGCCGCCACGGGGATGCCGAGCGTGTTGTAGGCGAAGGCCCAGAACAGGTTGCCCTTGATCGTGGACAGCGTCCTGCGGCTGAGTTCGATGGACTGCACCACCTGGCCGAGCTCGCTGCCCATCACGGTGATGTCGGCGGCCTCGATCGCCACGTCCGTCCCCGCGCCCATGGCGATCCCGAGGTCCGCCTGCGCCAGCGCCGCCGCGTCGTTCACGCCGTCGCCCACCATCGCCACGGTCCGGCCTCCGCCCTGCAGTTGCTTCACCGCGGCGACCTTGCCTTCCGGCAGGACGTCGGCCTGCACGTCTTCGGGCGCAATACCGACGGCGGCAGCAACCTGTGCGGCCACTGCGGCGTTGTCACCGGTCAGCAGGACCGGCCGCAGGCCGAGCTCCTTGAGCCGCGCGACGGCGGCGGGCGAACCGGGCTTGACGGTGTCCTTCAGGCTGATGATGCCGGCCACCGCGCCGTCCATGGCAACCCAGATGGCCGTCGCGCCCGCCTCCTGCTGCGCACGGAAGGCCGCGAGCTGCTCCTCGTCCGCGGCGATGCCGTTCTCCTCGAGCCACGTGCTCCGGCCCGCCACCACGGTGACGCTGCCGCCGTCCCCGCTGCCGCCGTCGTGCGCGGAAACGGTGCCCCGCACGCCGCCGCCGGCCGCGCTGTGGAAATCGGAGAGCACCGGCAGCACGTCCCCGCGATCCTGTGCCGCGGCAACCACCGCGCGGGCGATCGGATGCTCCGACCCCGCCTCGACCGCGGCACCGAACCGCAGCACGTCCGCCTCGGCATGCCCGTTCAGCGCCGCCACGGAACTGACCGCCTGCTTGCCGGTAGTGACAGTGCCGGTCTTGTCCAGCAGGATTGTGTCCACATGCCGGGTGTCTTCGAGG
Source organism: Arthrobacter sp. USHLN218 (assembly GCF_037144715.1). NCBI lineage: Bacteria > Bacillati > Actinomycetota > Actinomycetes > Micrococcales > Micrococcaceae > Arthrobacter > Arthrobacter sp. USHLN218. The sequence continues at coordinate 430,729 of NZ_JBBCYT010000004.1, read as the reverse complement.
ATCTGCGGGCCCTTTATCAGGATGCCCAGCTGCGACGCCCGGCCCGTGCCGGTCAGCAGCGCGGTCGGCGTGGCCAGCCCCAGCGCGCACGGGCAGGCGATGACCAGGACCGTGACGGCGGCCGTAAAGGCTGGCTGCAGCTCGCCCGCGAAGACCATCCACAGCACGAACGTGAGCGCGGCGATGACCAGCACGATCGGCACGAACACCGAGCTGATCCGGTCCGCCAGCCGCGCGATCGGCGCCTTGCCCGCCTGCGCCTGGCTCACCAGCCGCCCCATCTGCGCCAGCGTGGTGTCCGAGCCGACGCGGGTGGCCCGCACCAGCAGCCGGCCGGAGGTGTTGATGGTCGCGCCCGTGACGGCGTCGTCCACCTCCACGTCCACCGGAACGGATTCGCCGGTGATGAGCGACGTGTCGACGGCGGAGCGCCCCTCCACCACGTAGCCGTCCGTCGCGATCTTCTCGCCCGGCCGGACCACGATCAGGTCGCCCGGCACCAGCTGCTCCGCGGCGATCTGGACCTCCGCGCCGTCGCGCAGCACAGTTGCCTCCTTGGCGCCCAGACTGAGCAGCGCCTTCAGCGCATCGCCGGCCTTCTGCTTCGCGTTCGCCTCCAGATAGCGGCCCAGCAGGAGGAAGGTAATGATGACGGCGGCGGTCTCGAAGTACAGCGTTCCCTCCGCCATGCCGGCATGCGGCTGCGCGGTCATCATCGGATCCATGGCCAGCTGCCACGCAGAGAAGAGGAATGCGGCCAGCACACCGATGGAAACCAGCGTGTCCATGGTGGAGGCAAGGTGGCGGGCATTGACCGCTGCAGCGCGGTGGAACGGCCAGGCGGCCCAGAACACCACCGGAGCGGAGAGCACCAGGGCCGCCCAGCCCCAATGCGGGAACTGCGCGCCGGGCACCATGGAGATGATGACGATGGGCACGGTCAGCGCCGCTGCGACCCAGAGCCGCGGGCGGAGCTGCCGGGCGGTGCCGCCGTGGGCCATGTGGTCTTCGTGTGCGGCGTGCTCTGCCTGTTCGGCGGCACCTGCGGAACCAGCGGCGCCGACCCGGTCATCGGGCCCAACCCCGCCGTCCCGGCCGCGGCCGCCCGCACCGGGTGCTGCGCTGGCCCGAAGACCCGGTGCGGCCTTGACCCGTGCCCGGTAACCCGTGGCGTTCACGGTCTCGACCAGCTGCTGGTCCGTGACCCCCGCAGGCACGGTCACCTGCGCCGATTCAAGCGGCAGGTTCACGCTCGCGTGCACGCCCTCGATCTTGCCGAGCTTGCGTTCCACGCGGTTCACGCAGGAGGCGCAGGTCATGCCCTCGATCTCGAGCTCGACCAGGCGCGCCGGCACCGCCTCGCCCGCCACCGATGTGTCCGTACCCTGGGTCATCGCTGCCCCGTTCCCTCCTGCCAAGTCTGATGGGGCGCGGCAGGGCACCGCCAGTGCCGTGCCGCGCCGAAGTGCCGTGTTTCGCTACGCCTCGTCCGCGACCACGAGGTAGCCGGCCTCGGCGACGGCCTCGCCGACCTGTTCCGGATCCAGCCGGCCCGCGGACTGAACGGTAGCGGTGGAAATCCCGCCCTTGTTCAGCTCGATCGCAACGTCCTGGACGCCCTCGATCGCGGTGAGTTCCTCGGTAACGGCGGCGATGCAGTGGCCGCAGGTCATTCCGTCGATGCTGACTTTGGTGATGGTGCTCATGGTGCTCTCCTTGGGGAAATGGGCGTTTCAGCGGAGCAGGCGGCCGATGGCGTCGGTGGCTTCCTTGACCTTGTCCTGCACGATCGCGGGGTCCGAGGAGGCCTCGGATTCCTTGGCCGCGCCGACCACGCAGTGCGAGATGTGGTCTTCGAGCAGCCCGATGCTTACGGCGTGCAGCGCCTTGTTGACGGCGGCCACCTGCGTCAGGATGTCGATGCAGTACTTGTCCTCATCGACCATCCGCGCGATGCCGCGCACCTGGCCCTCGATCCGCTTCAGCCGGCGCTGGTATGCCGCCTTGTCCGTCGTGTAGGCATGGCCGACATGGGGGTCGACGGCGGACGCCTCCGCGGGCGCGAGGGTTTCCGTATTGGTGTCGACGGCGGCCGGTTCCGGGTTCATGGCTGCTCCTTCCGTGTCCTTCCCGCACAGCTTATACCCCCTTGGGGTATGGGGCAACGGGGAGGGCCGGTTCCGTCGACGGCGATACGGCTTAGGCCTGGACGCCCCGCAGGGTCCGGAAGGCCAGCCAGGCCGCGGCCACCATCAGCACGGCGGCGATGCCCGCGGTGATCGACACGCCGCTGTCGAAGGCACGGAAGGCCGAGTCCAGCAGGGCGTCTGCGCTCCGTGCCGGGAGGCCGGCCGCCGTGTTGATCGCGCCGCCCAGTGTTTCGCCGGCGGCCGCCGCCTGCTCCGGGTCCAGGCCGGCCGGCAGCTCGACGTTGTCGCGGTATGAGGACACCAGGATGCTGCCCAGCAGCGCCGTCCCGAAGACGGAGCCGACCTCGTAGGCCGTCTCGGAGACCGCGGAGGCGGCGCCGGACTTGGCTGCCGGCACGCTGGAGAGGATCAGGTCGTTCGACAGGGTTTCGGAGGCGCCGACACCCGCCCCCAGCACGACGAAGGCCAGCATCAGCCAGCCGGCCGAGCCGTCCTCCGAGGAGGCGACCATCCAGTAGGCAGCGGCCGAGAGCAGCAGGGCGCCGGAGACCACCAGGTGCGGCTGGACCCGCCGGACCAGCGGCACGGCGAGCAGGCCGGCCGCGATCGTCACCGCGAGGCCGGGCAGCAGTACCAGCCCCGCCTCCAGCGGTCCGAGTCCGAGCACCAGCTGCAGGTGCTGCGAGACAAAGTAGAGGAAGCCCACCAGCGAGAAGATGGCCAGCAGGTTGACCAGCACCGCGCCGGTGAACGGCCGCACCGCAAAGAGGCGCACGTCCAGCATCGGACTAGTGCGGGAGAGCTGGCGCCGGGCGAACAGCCAGCCGGCGCCCAGTCCGACGGCGGCGCTCGCCGCCGTTACCGGCAAGCCGCCGTCGTTGGCCAGGTTCTTGATGGCGTAAACGACCGGCACCATGGTGGCAATGGACAACACGATGCTGACCACGTCCACGCCGCCCGGCGACGGGTCGTGGGATTCGGGCACGAATGCCGGGGTCAGTGCGAGCATGGGCACCAGCACGGGCACGGCGAGCAGGAAGACCGAGCCCCAGTGGAAGTGTTCCAGCAGGACGCCGCCGAGCAGCGGGCCCAGGGCGGCGCCGGCGGAGAAGCCGGCCGCCCAGATGGCGATGGCCAGCCGGCGCTGGCCGCGGTCGTCGAAAATGTTGCGGATCAGCGAGAGCGTGGCCGGCATCAGCATGGAGCCGAAGATGCCCAGCCCGGCGCGCGCCGCAACGAGGAGCTCGGCGCTGGGGGAGAAGGCGGCGGCCGCCGACAAAGCCGCGAAACCCGCCGCGCCGATCATCAGCATCCGCCGCCGGCCGAAGCGGTCGCCCAGGCTGCCCATGGCCACGAGCAGTCCGGCCAGGACCAGCGGGTAGATATCGATGATCCACAGCAGCGTGGTGCCGCTGGTGTTGAAGTCCAGGGAGATGGCCGGCAGGGCGAAGCTCAGGACCGTATTGTCGACGGCGACCAGCAGGACGGGCAGCATGAGCACCGCCAATGCGGTCCACTCCTTGCGGCCGGCGCGTTGGGTGGTTGTGAGCATGCTGCACCTCCTGGGTGCGAATGGGAACGACAATACTGTACCGTCTGGACGGTTTAGAAACAATTCGGGGACCCGTAGGATGGGGTCATGGCCAGCGCGAAAGACCGGATCCTCGACAGCTTTGAAGACATCCTCATCAAAGAGGGTGAGCGGGCCGCCACCATGGACGCGGTGGCCGCCGCAGCCGGAGTCTCCAAGGGCGGACTGCTCTACCACTTCCCGTCCAAGGAGGCGATGGTGGAAGGGCTGTGCCAGCGGCTCGAGGCGCTGACCGAAGACGACGCCATGAAGATCGGCGCCGCGCCGGAAGGGGCAGCGCGCTACTACGTGCGGACTTCGCACTACGTCGACTCGCCCCTGGACCGGGCCATCGTGGCCGTCGCCCGGCTGGTGCAGCAGGGGCACCCCGCGGCGGCACAGGCATTCGCAAGGACGCAGGACCTGTGGCTGAAGGCGCTTGAGGAAGCCCTGGGCAGCCGGCCCCTGGCCCAGGCAGTCAAGCTGATGGGGGACGGGCTCTACTACAGCGCCACGTTCTTCTCCGGCAACGCCCAGCCGGCCGACGTCACCGAGGGTGAAATGGAAGCCCTGCTCGAGCAGGTCGACGCGCTCGTGGCGCGCAACTGACCGGAGTCCGCTCATCCGGCAGCCCCGGGTGGGCGCCGGGCGGTCCTCGGCGCGCGTGAACTAGGGCCGTCGTTCGGCCTCGGCGGGCCGGTCAGGCATGGGTCTCGGCTTCGACGAGGGCGGTGGCGATGCTGTCGGCATCGTCCAGCGCCGCAAGGTAGCGTTCGGCATCCAGGGCCGCAGAGCACCCCGTGCCGGCGGCGGTGATGGCCTGGCGGTAGCGGTGGTCCACGGCGTCGCCGCAGGCGAAGACGCCGTCCAGGTTGGTGCACGTGGTGGGGGAGTCCACCTTGATGTAGCCGTCGTCGTCCAGGTCGACCTGGTCCTTGACCAGCTCGGTCCGCGGCAGGTGGCCGATCGCGACGAACAGGCCCGCGGCGGGCAGCTCGCGGGTGGCGCCGCTGACGGTGTCCGTCAGGGTCACGCCGGTGACCTTGGTGTCCCCGTGGATGGCGGTGACGGCGCTGTTGTAGGCGAAGCGGATCTTCTCGTTGTCGCGGGCCCGCATGGCCATGATCTTCGACGCCCTCAGGGCGTCGCGGCGGACCACGACCGTGACGCTCTTGCCGAAACGGGTCAGGAAGAGGGCCTCCTCCATCGCGGAGTCGCCGCCGCCGACCACGATGATGTCCTGGTCGCGGAAGAAGAACCCGTCGCAGGTGGCGCACCAGGACACGCCGTGGCCGGAGAGCATCTTCTCCTCCGGCAGCCCCAGTTCCTTGTACGCCGAGCCGGTGGCAAGGATGACGGCCGGCGCGGTGTAGGTGTTCCCGCCCATGGTGGCCACCTCCTTGAGGTGTCCCTTGAGCGAGACGCTGGAAACGTCGTCGTACTCAATCACGGCACCGAATTTCTCCGCCTGGGCGCGGATCTGCTCCATCAGTTCCGGCCCCTGGATGCCCTCCGGGAAACCGGGGAAGTTCTCCACCTCGGTCGTGTTCATCAGCGCGCCGCCGGCCGTGACCGCGCCGGCGATCACCCGCGGCGCGAGCCCGGCCCGCGCGGCATAGACGGCGGCGGTGTAGCCCGCCGGGCCGGATCCGATGATGATGAGCTTGTCAGTGTCCATGGCGGGGTCCTTGCGGGTCTTAGTTGGCGTCTGGGTGGACGGCCGGAAGCAGCTCGGAGAGCAGCTCCTGGATGCGGGCCTTGATGTCGTCGCGCAGCGGCCTGACGTGCGCCAGCGAATCGTTGTCGGGATGCCGGAGCTGCCAGTCCTCGTACTTGCGCCCCGGGATCACGCGCACGGCCTCGCTGCCGGCCAGCGTGATGACCATGTTGGCGTCCTGGAGCGCCTCGTCGGTGAGCACCTTGGGCGTCTCGGCGGAAATGTCGAGCCCGTCCTCGGCCATGGCCTCCACGACGCCGGGATGAACCGCGGCGGAGGGCCGCGAACCGGCCGACTTGGCCACGATGGCGCCGCGGCCAAGATGGTTCAGGTAGGCCGCGGCGATCTGCGAGCGGCCGGCGTTATGGTCGCAGACAAAGAGGACGGTGGGCGTGTGGCTGCTGGGCTCGATCATGGCGGTTCCCTCTTTCTGCGGCGTCGCAGGGTGCAGCCGCGTGCGCTCAAGAACAGTCCAGCAAGAACGGCGGCTACTATCAAGGGGTCCGCGGCATCCGGCCGCCAGGCCGCGGACGGACGCACCGACCCCGACTTCCCGGCCCGCGAGAGGAACTGCGCACCATGGCTACTTCCACCGGCAAACCCAGTGTTCTCTTCGTCTGCTCGTCCAACAGCGGCAAGTCCCCGATGGCCGCGGGCCTGATGGAGAAGCTGGCCGGCGGAACGGTCGAGGTGCACTCCTGCGGCACCAAGCCGGGGGCGGCGGTCAACCCGGAATCGGCCGCGGCGCTGCTGGAAAAGGGCATCGACATCAGCGCGGACACCCCCACCGCGGTGACGGAGGAAGCGCAGCGCGCCGCCGACGTCGTTGTCATCCTCGGCACGAACGCCCGCCTGGATGAGGTGCCCGGGACGCGCTACGAGCGCTGGGACATCGACGAGCCGAGCCTCCGCGACATCCACGGCATGGAACGGATGCGGCTTGTCCGCGACGAGATCGACGCCCGGGTCCACCGCCTCTACGGGGAGCTCACGACGGAATAGGCGACGCCGAACAGGCGCCGCCGGGTACCGACAGCAGGGAGGTCAGCCTTCCTGTCCCGTAGCCTCCGGTGGCATGTAGAGCAGCTCCCAGATGTGCCCGTCCGGGTCGGCCACCGAGGCCGCGTACATGCCGGGCGTGCCCTCCTCCGCCGGGTGGTAGACCGTCCCGCCGCTGTCCCTCGCTTTCTGCACCAGGCTGTCCACCTCCTCGCGCGAGTCGCAGCTGAGGCAGTTGAGCACCTCCTTGGCGTCCGACGTCAGGTGCGGCGTGTCTCCGTCGGCCAGGAAGCCCTTGAAGAAATCCTGCTGCAGCAGCATCACCACGATGCTGTCCGAAATGACGATGGCTGACGCGACGTCATTGCTGTACTGCGGGTTCTGCTCGAAGCCCAGGCCCGTGTAGAAGCTGGTGGCCTTGGCCAGGTCGGTCACGGGCAGGTTCGGAAAGATCATGCGTGGCATGGGCGGTCCTCACGGAATCGGTTGCGCGGATAACTGCGGACATTGTTCACCTTGGCACTGGTCCGCGGTCCTGCCAAGAGTTCCGGGGCCGGGTGTGCACATTGGGTCCGCTCATCTGAGCAACAACGCAGGCTCATATGCTAGATTGTGCGAAAAGTAACCCGGCTCACAAGGTGGTAGCATGTCCGCGCTCAACGCCGTAACCCTGCCGCAGGTGGCCTCCCAGCTGGCCATCCCCTCCTACGACCGAAGCGCGCTAAGAGCCGGAATCGTGCATTTCGGCGTCGGCGGTTTCCACCGGGCCCACCAGGCGATGTACCTGGACCGCCTGATGAACGCCGGCAAGGCCCTCGATTGGGCGATCTGCGGGGTGGGCGTTATGCCCTCGGACGCGGCGATGAAGAAGGTCATGGAGGACCAGGACTGCCTCTACACCCTCGTCGTCAAGAACCCGGACGGCACCCGCGAGGCGCGCGTGATCGGTTCGATCATCGAGTACCTGCTGGCGCCGGAGGACCCGGAGGCCGTGATCGAGAAGATGGCCTCGGAGCAGACCAGGATCGTCTCGCTGACCATCACCGAGGGCGGCTACAACTTCCACCACGTTACCGGCGAGTTCAATGCCGCCACCCCCGCCGTGGCCGCGGACCTCGCGCCGGGGGCCGCGCCGTCGACCACCTTCGGGCTGGTCACCGAGGCCGTGGCCCGGAGGCGGCAGCGGGGCCTGCCGCCGCTGACCATCATGTCCTGCGACAACATCCAGGGCAACGGGGACATGGCCCGCAGGATGTTCACCGCCTTCGCCCGCCTGAAGGACCCGGAGCTGGGGGAGTGGATGGACGCCAACGTCTCCTTCCCCAACTCCATGGTGGACCGGATCACCCCCGTGACCACGGACGAGGACCGGGCCTCCATCGCCAAGGAATTCGGCGTGGAGGACGCCTGGCCGGTGGTCTGCGAGGACTTCGAGCAGTGGGCGCTGGAGGACCATTTCACCGATGGCCGGCCGCCCTTCGACGAGGCCGGCGTCCAGCTGGTGGAGGACGTGGAGCCGTACGAGCTGATGAAACTGCGCCTGCTCAACGCCAGCCACCAGGGCCAGTGCTACTTCGGCTACCTGGCCGGCTACCGCTACGCCCACGAGGTCTGCCAGGACCCGACGTTCGCCCGGTTCCTGCTCGACTACATGGACCGGGAGGCCACGCCCACCCTCCGGCCCGTGCCCGGGATCGACCTGGACGCCTACAAGCACAAGCTGATCGCACGCTTCTCCAACGAGTACGTCCGGGACACCCTGGCCCGGCTCTGCGCGGAGAGCTCGGACCGCATTCCCAAGTGGCTGGTGCCGGTGATCCGGGAGAACCTGAAGAACGACGGCGAGATCCACCGTTCCGCGGCGATCGTCGCCTCGTGGGCGCGGTACGCGGAAGGGGTCGACGAGCAAGGTCAGCCGATCGCCGTCGTCGACCGGTTGAAGGACTCGCTGATGGCCGCCGCGGCCCGGAACCGCGAGGACAAGCTGGCCTTCATCGCCCAGCGGGAGGTGTTCGGCGACCTCGCCGACAACGAGCGGTTCGTCGAGGCCTATACCCAGGCGCTGGATACCCTGCACCAGCGCGGCGCCCGCGCCACCGTCGAGGAACTGGTGGCCGGAAGCTAGACGCCCCGGAAGCTAGACGCCGTAGAGCGACGTGCGGGCCGCGATGAAGCGCTGGCGGACCTCGGCGCCCCAGTCTGCCCCCGGCGCCGGTTCGTAGGCGGCGTCGAGCGCCGGCTTCCATTCGGGCAGCGAGCCGGTGGCGGCCCACGCCGCCTGGCGCGCCGCACCCAGGGCGACGTATTCCGCCGCCGCGGGGACCTCGACCGGCACGCCGAAGACGTCGGCGGCGGCCTCGCGCAGCGCCCGTGACTTGGATCCGCCGCCGATCAGCAGCACCTTTTCCACCGGGATCCCCCGGACCCGCAGCAGTTCCTGGGCGTCCGCCAGCGAGTTGAGCACGGCCAGCACCGCGGCCCGGGCCAGGTTCTCCGGCGTCATATTGCCGCGCGTCAGGCCGACCAGGCTGCCATTGGCGTAGGGCAGGTTGGGCGTGCGCTCGCCGTCAAGGTAGGGCAGCAGGGTCAGGCCGGCGGCGTCCGGAGCGGCGGAGAGCGCGAGCCGGTCCAGCTCCGGCAGGTCCACGCCGAGCATTGCGGCCGTGGCCGCCATGACCCGTGCCGAGTTGATCATCGCCAGCAGCGGCAGGTAGGCGCCGGTGGCGTCCGCGAAGCCGGCGACCGCGCCGCTGGGATCGTTCACCGGTTCGCGGGCGGAGGTGAACACGGTGCCCGACGTGCCGACGGAGACCACCACGTCTCCGGGGCTGATGCCCAGGCCCAGCGCCGCCCCCGCGTTGTCGCCCGCTCCGGCGCCGACCGGCACGCCGCCGGCGTCCCAGTCCGGAAGGAGCATGCCGCCGGACTCCTGCGGGCCGAGCACCGGCGGCAGTTCGGGCAGCCTGCCGAAGTATTTCCGGAGCAGGTCGGACCGGTAGGCGTCCTCCGCGGCGGAGTAGTAGGCGGTGCCCGAGGCGTCGCTGCGGTCGGTGAAGAATCTACCGGTGAGGCGGTAGTTCAGGTAGTCGTGCGGCAGGACTACCCGCTCCACCTTGGCCGCGAGTTCGGGCCGGTTCCGGGCCAGCCAGGCCAGCTTGGTGAGGGTGAACGACGCCACCGGCACCACGTTGACGGCATCGGCCCACGCCTCGGCGCCCAGCTCGGCGACCATGTCTTCGGCCGCGCCCGCGCTGCGGGTGTCGTTCCACAGCAGGGCGTCATGGACCGGCCGGTTGTCGGCGTCGAGCGCCACCATGCCGTGCTGCTGGGCCGCCACGCTCACCCCCGCGACCTCCGCGGAACCGCGGATGCCGGCGTCGTTCCATGCCTTGGCCAGCGCCCGGTCCCAGTGGGCCGGGTCCACGGACGTCCCGTCCGGATGCGGGGCGGACCCCGAGGAGCGGATGGCGCCCGTCTCGACGTCGACGGCGAGGACCTTGCAGGATTGGGTGGAGGAGTCGATGCCGATCGCGATGCTCATGTAGCCGGTGCCTGCCTATGCTCGTAGGATTCCTGCTCTTCCAGAATTTCGGCCAGCTCCTCGTCGACGATGAGCGTCCCGATGATGCCGGCCCGTGCCGCGGCGCGGACCGCGTCCGTCCGGTCCGCACCTTGGGCCACGACGACGACGTGCGGGGTATGCCGCAGCTGCCCGATCGTCACGGCGATGACCCGGTCGTCCAGGTCCGTCAGGACGGGGTTGCCGTCCGCGTCGAGCAGGCGGCCGGAGCACTCGGCCACCGCGCCCGCCTTCGTGCAGGCCAGCCGCGTGGCGTTGTCCACCCGGTCCCAGACGGTCGAGGCTCCGGGCTGCCAGCTGCCCAGCGCGACGACGGCAAGGTCCAGGGTGTCCGCCTTGGTCAGTGCCTGCGAGATCTCCGGCTGCCGCTTCAGGCTTTCGGCGGTTGCGGTATTTTCGACGACGAGCGGGGCCCAGATGGGCCAGGTGCGGCCGGTGGTGGCGTGGCCGAGCACGCGGAGGAGCTCCATGGAGTTGCCGCTGCCGGGAACGGGAAGGGCGCCGCCGAGCTGGACCAGGTCGCACGGCGGCAGCTTGTCGATGTGCCGCGCCGCCAGGTCGAGCGTGCGCGACCAGGCGATGCCGACGGTGAAGCCGGGGCGGGTCCGCTTCGTGAGCTCCTTAGCGGCCGCCTGGGCCAGGCGGTCGCGCGTCCTGGCGCCGTCGGCGCCGGTCGGAGTCACGATGACGGCTTCGACCCCCAGCGCGTCCCTGAGGCGGCGCGGGTCCGCGGCAGTGTGGCTGTTGGGGAAGACGACCTCGATCCGGACGATGCCTTTCGTGCGGGCCTCTTCGAGCATGCGGGCCACCTGGAAGCGCGAGATCCCGTAGCTCGTGGCAATTTCCACCTTGGACATGTTCCCGAGGTAATAGTCCCGGCCGATCAGAGCGAGTGTTTCATCATCGGATGGCTTGGCCAACGGGCTAGGACCTCCGATCTCACGTCTGAGCAACCCCTATTGCTCAAATGAGTATATATGACTAGAGTCACATACCAAATGAGCGCGGACTGGTTCTCAGATGAGCAAAGGTGGCCTCGTGAAAATCCAATTCAAGCCGGCTCGCCGGACCAGTCTGCGGCAGCGCCGCAGGGTCGGCATCCTCTCGGCGCTTAGCGCCTTCCTCCTCGTCCTAACGGGTTGCGGCGGGGATTCGTCAGCGTCCGGCAAGGAAGAAATCGTCGTCGCGATCGTGTCGAACCCGCAGATGCAGGATGCGATTTCCCTGCAGGACGAGTTCACCGCCAAGTACCCGGACGTGGACGTCCGCTTCGTCTCGCTTCCGGAGAACGAAGCCCGGGCCAAGATCACGGCCTCGGTGGCCACCGGCGGCGGAGAGTTCGACGTCGTGATGATCTCCAACTACGAGACGCCGATGTGGGCTGCCAACGGGTGGCTCACCAACCTGCAGGACTACGCAGACAAGACCCAGGGCTACAACCCCGATGACTTCATCCCCACGATCCGCGAGGCCCTCAGCTATGAGGGAGACCTCTACTCCGTACCGTTCTACGGGGAGTCTTCCTTCCTGGCCTACCGGTCCGACCTCTTCGAGCAGGCCGGGCTGACCATGCCGGAGAAGCCGACCTGGGACGACATCCGCGGGTTCGCAAAGGAGCTGAACGACCCGGAGAAGGGAATGTCCGGGGTCTGCCTGCGCGGCCTGGCTGGCTGGGGCGAGGTCATGGCCCCGCTCGACACGATGATCAACACCTACGGCGGCCGGTGGTTCGACGAGGACTGGAACGCTACCCTCGATACGCCCCAGGTGAAGGCCGCGGTCACGGACTATGTCGACCTGGTCCGCAGCTACGGCCAGCCCGGCGCGGCCACCAGCGGTTACGGCGACTGCCTCACCCGCTACGCGCAGGGCAACGCGGCGATGTGGTACGACGCCACCGCCATGGTTTCGAGTGTCGAGGATCCGAAGTCCTCGCTGGTGGTCGGCAAGACCAAGTACGCCCCGGCTCCGGTCAAGGAAACCGAGGATGCGGGCTGGCTGTACAGCTGGTCGCTGGCGATCCCCCAAACGAGCGAGCACAAGGACGCGGCCTGGGACTTCATCTCCTGGATGACCAGCCCCGACTACATGAAGCTGGTCGGCGAAAAGGTCGGCTGGGAACGGGTTCCCCCGGGCAGCCGGCTCTCCACCTACCAGCTCCCCGGGTACGCCGAGGTTTCCGAGGCCTATGCCAAGCCCACCCTGAGCGCCATGGCCGGCGCATCCCAGGAGACCTCGATGGTCCTTCCGGTTCCCTACACCGGGCTGCAGTTCGTCGGCATTCCTGAGTTCCAGGACCTGGGTACGCGGGTCGCCCAGCAGATCTCGGCGGCCATCGCCGGACAGAAGTCCGTGGACGAGGCCCTCGACCAAGCGCAACGATATGCCCGCACCGTGGCGGAAAGCTACCAGGCAGGAGGAAGCTGATGGCAACTCTGGTGGATACCCACAACCGCCGGGAGCGGGCGCGGCGGGCCGACCGCGGACGCGACAGGGCCGAGGGCTGGCGCCGGCGCGGACCGCTGCTGCCCGCCCTGATCTTCGCGATCATCGTGACGCAGCTTCCGTTCGTGTTCACGCTCTGGTACTCGCTGCTCAACTGGAACCTGCTCCGCCCAAACGGCACGGAATTTGTCGGCCTGCAGAACTACGCGGACATCTTCGCGGACTCCACCTTCCGCCAGGCGGCGCTGAACAGCGTCATCTATACGGTGGGCTGCGTCACCGCCGCGATGGTCCTCGGCATCATCTTCGCGCTCCTGCTGGACCGTGAATTCCGCGGACGCGGGCTCGTCCGGACGCTGCTGATCACGCCCTTCCTGATCATGCCCGTCGCCAGCGCCATCCTGTGGTCGGTGTCCATGCTCAACCCGAGCTATGGCCTGGTGAACTGGATCCTCAGCCTGTTCGGCATCCCCGCCGTCGACTGGACCTCGTCCTACCCGGTGCTTTCGGTCCTGATGGCGCTGGTCTGGCAGTGGACCCCGTTCATGATGCTGCTGGTCCTGGCCGGGCTGCAGGCCCAGCCGCGCGATGTCCTGGAGGCGGCGCAGATGGACGGCGCGGGATGGTGGCGCACGTTCACCTCGATCACCCTGCCGCAGCTGCGCCGCTACATCGAGCTGGGCATCCTGCTTGGCGCGATTTACGTGGTCAACACCTTCGACCAGATCTACATCATGACCGCGGGCGGCCCCGGCACGGCAAGCGCCAACCTGCCCTTCTATATCTACCAGCGGGCATTCCTCGGCTTCGACATCGGACAGGCAGCTGCCATGGGCGTCGTCGTCGTGATTGCCACCATCATCATCGCGACCTTCGCGCTCCGCCTGCTCTTCCGCAGCTTCGACGTAAAGGACTGAAGACGTGGCTATCGATACTGCGCCCGCACCCGCCAGGCCAACCGAGGCGCCCCAGGGGCGCCGCAAGGGAGGCGGGAATCCGTCGTCGCTCCTTACCGTGCTGACCTGGATCCTGGCACTCGGCTTCTTCTCGCCCGTGATCTGGATGGTCCTGACGTCCTTCAAGCAGGAGGCAGCGGCCGCGTCGAGCCCGCCCACGTTCTTCTTCGAGCCGACGCTGGACCAGTACCGCGCGGTCCTGGCTGCCGGCGCCGGTCCTTACTTCCTGAACTCGGTGATCGCCACCGGTGTCTCCACGGTCCTGGTGGTCGTCCTCGCCGTCCCGGCGTCCTACGCGCTGAGCATCCGGCCGGTGAAGAAGACCCAGGACGTGCTGTTCTTCTTCATCTCCACCAAGATGCTGCCCGTCGTCGCGGTCATCATGCCGATCTACGTCATCGCCGGGCAGCTCAACATGCTGGACAACATCTGGACCCTCGTTATCCTCTACACGGCGATGAACCTGCCGATCGCCGTCTGGATGATGCGCTCCTTCTTCCAGGAGGTTCCGGCCGAGGTGCTGGAGGCCGCCCAGATGGACGGTGCCGGGCTGCTCAAGACCCTGCGCTCGGTGCTGATGCCGATGGTCGCCCCCGGCCTAGCCGCCACGGCGCTGATCTGCGTCATCTTCGCGTGGAACGAGTTCTTCTTCGCGCTGAACCTGACTGCGGCCAAGTCCGCCACGGTGCCGGTGTTCCTCGTCTCGCAGATGACCAGCGAGGGGCTGTTCCTGGCCAAGCTCTCCGCGGCGTCGGTGCTGGCGTCGCTGCCCGTGGTGCTGGCCGGCTGGATCGCGCAGAAGCAGCTGGTCCGCGGCCTGTCCATGGGTGCCGTCAAGTAGGCCGGCGCAATCGGGCGGGGCAGGCGGGCGGCGGGAACCGTGCCCGGATCCCGCCGCACCCTTGAAGGGAGTGTGGGCCGCGCCTACGGTTGAACCAAGACGACCACGGAAGGTGCCCATCATGGCCGAGAAGAGCATTGAACAGTGGTGGCCGGAGCTGCACACGGCGACCAAGCAATGGTTCCGCGCGCACTACGGGGCCGAAGAGATCGATCCGGACGCAGCCCTGGATGTCTACGACTCCGGCGGCCCGGACCTCAAGGAGCAGTCGCTGTCCCGGCGGGACTGGGACTTCATTGAGACGCAATCAGAGTTCGTCGACTGAGCGGTGCTCCGGGGCCGGTTCCTTGGCGGTTGTCGCGGATTTCAACTGCTGTTTGACGGAAGGGCAGGCGGCTGTTCAACCGCCGGCGGATAGTGTGAGGCATGACTTTGGGCTACGACGCTGATTTCCTGCAGACCGCCGTTGAGCTGCCGCGTGCGGCCACCGCGGCCAAGGTGCTGGACTACACGCACTTCACCATCCTCCTCAATACCTCCCGCCGGTTCGCCGAGCTGACGGCGGTCAATCTCGACGGCGGGCAGCTGCGTGACGTGGGCCGTGAGGACACGTGGCGGCTGGACCCTCGGGTTGCCTCGACGCTGCAGGCCGGGGAGGAGCTGTACCGCAACAACAACCTGGACCGCGGGCACCTGGTGCGCCGGCGGGATCCGGTGTGGGGCCCGCCGTCGGACGCGGCGAAGGCCAACATCGAGACCTTCTTCTACACCAACGCGGCCCCGCAGGTGGACACCTTCAACCAGTCGAAGCTGCTCTGGCACGGGCTGGAGGACTACGTGCTCAACCATGCGGACCAGTACGACGCCCGGCTGAGCGTGTTCACCGGACCTGTCCTCGACCCGAAGGACCCGCCGTACCGGGGGTTCGCCATCCCGCTGCTGTTCTGGAAGGTCGTCGCGTGGCAGGGGGCCGACGGCCTGGCCAGCACGGCCTACATCCTCGATCAGTCGCCGCTGCTGGGCGAGCTGGAGGAGGAGCGGCTCACGGCCCTGCGCGCCGCGGAGGGCGCCACCCCTCCGCTGGGTCCCTACCGGACCTTCCAGGTTCCGGTCGCGGACGTCCAGGACCTGACCGGTCTGGGGCTGGAGCAGCTGGTTGCGGTGGACCGGTTCGTGCCGGCTCCCACCGCCCGTGCCGGCGAACCGCGCTGGCAGCTGCTGGTCAGCTTCGAGCAGATCGTGCTGCTGCCTCCCGAAAGCTGAGCAGGGGCTCAACCGCCCGCTGGCCACGCCTCCGGCCATGCCGCCGGCCGACGGCTGCCCGGGCCTGCTGCGGATGTGCGAAGCTGGTGGCTCCAGCCCAGCCCTACGTCCGTAAGGAGCCGCCACGTGAGCCTCAAGGTCGCCGACCGCGCCCGGGTGCCGCACTTCGAAGTCATGAACATCCTGCAGCGCGTGGCCGATATGCGCGCCGCAGGCCGGGACGTCATCTCGCTGTGCGCGGGCGAGCCGTCCGCCGGCGCGCCGAGCGCGGTGTCGGCCAGGGCTGCGGAGATCCACCGCCTCGCGCTGCCGCTGACCTACACGAGCGCGCTTGGCGTCCGGGAACTCCGGGAGGCGATCGCGGGGCACTACCGCCGCTGGTACGGGCTGGAGATCACTGACGACGACGTCGCCGTCACCACGGGATCGTCCGGCGCCTTCATGCTCGCGTTCCTCGCGGCGTTCAATCCCGGCGACCGGGTGGCGCTCGCCCGCCCCGGCTACCCCGCCTACCGCAACATCCTGACCGCGGTGGGCTGCGAGGTGGTCGAGATCGACTGCGGCCCGGACGAACGGTACCAGCCGACCCCGGCCCTGCTGGACGCGGCGGCGGCGACCCACGGCCAGCTGTCCGGGCTGGTCCTGGCCTCGCCCGCGAACCCGACCGGCACCATGGTCTCCCGTGCCGAACTCGCCGCGCTGACCGGCTGGTGCCGCGCAAACGGCGCGCGGCTGGTCAGCGACGAGATCTATCACGGCATCACCTACACGGACCCGCAGGCACCCGACGCCAAAGGCGTGTGCGCGTGGGAACTGGACCGGACCGGCGTCGTTGTTTCCTCCTTCTCCAAATACTGGGGAATGACCGGCTGGCGCCTGGGCTGGGCGCTGATGCCGCGCGACCTCGCGCCGGCCATGGACGCGCTCGCCGGCAACGTGGCGCTCTGCCCGCCTACCCCCGCGCAGCTGGCCGCGGTGGAGGCTTTCAGCGCCGCCTCCTATGCCGAAGCGGACGCCGCGGTGGCCGAGTTCGCCGGGATCAGGCAGGTGCTGCTGGACAACCTGGGCCGGCTGGAGTGGGGGACGGCTGCTCCGGCGGACGGCGCCTTCTACCTCTACGCGGACCTGGGCGGCCAGCTGGCGGGCTTCGCCGATTCCGCGGACTACTGCCGCGCGCTGCTGGAAGACGAGGGCGTGGCGCTGGTGCCGGGCTCCGACTTCGACGCCGTCAACGGCCGCCGTTCGGTGCGGCTGTCCTTTGCCGCGGGCAAGGACGCCGTGGCCGAGGCCGTGGAGCGGATCGTCCGCTTCCAGGCCCGCCGCCGCTGAGTGCCGCGGCGCGCGGACAGCGGCCGCGAGGTCTCAGATCGCCCGTTCCCAGTCCTCGACCGGCCCGCCGATGACCCGGAACAGCGGGTGCGCGTCCGGGACGCTCCCGGCCAGCGCGGTCGAGAGCTGGTGCCGCCGGTCGGGGTCGCGGGTGGCCAGCTTCGCCAGCAGGTGCTGCCGTTCGAAGTTCAGTTGTCCCTCGGTGACCAGGATGGGGGCGGCCGACGCGGGCTCCGCTGAGAGCACCAGCGCGGTGTTGAAACGGTAGCCGCGGCCTTCGGCCTCTTCGGCCAGACCGACCAGGTAGGCGCCGATGGCCGCTTCCGGGTCCGCGGCGGCGCGGAAGCGCACCAGCTGAGGATGGTTGCGGTAGCCCTTGGTGGCCCCGGCCAGCACTTTCTGCGCCAACAGGCTCTCGCGCCAGCAGGCGACCAACCCTTTCTGGTCCAGGTACCGGGGGTGCAGGCTCCACAAGCGCATGCTGGATACTCTAGGCGAAAGGGAGAACTGTAGTCCGTGTGAGACAATAGTGCCAATGTCTTCGCAGAAAACTTCCCCCCAAGTCATTTCAGACCGGCCACAGGTGCGCCCCGCGACCGAGGGTTGGAACCAGGCCGTCACCGCCGAGGGACGGCCGCTGCTGCAGTTTAAATCCCCGCGGGTCAAGCAGCCGCCGGTCCACCTGGCCGACCTGACTCTGGCCGAGCGGCAGGAAAAGATGAAGGAGCTGGGGCTGCCCGCCTTCCGCGCGAAGCAGCTCTCCACGCACTACTTCCAGCACTACACCACCGACCCGGAGCGGATGAGCGACCTGCCCAAGGAACGCCGCGCCGAGCTGGCCGAGGCGTTCTTCCCGAAGCTGCTGACCGAGGTCAAGCGGCTGACCACGGACAAGGGCGACACCATCAAGTTCCTGTGGCGGCTCTTCGACGGTTCGCTCGTGGAGTCCGTGCTGATGCGCTACACGGGCCGGATCACGCTGTGCGTCTCCAGCCAGTGCGGCTGCGGCATGAACTGCCCGTTCTGCGCCACCGGCCAGGCCGGGCTGACGCGCAACATGTCGACGGCGGAGATCCTGGACCAGATCGTGCAGGCCAACCGGGTGATCGCCGAGGGCGGGCTCGGCGGCAAGCGCCGGAACAAGGACGCCGGCGAAGGTGCCGACGCGGAGCGCGTCACCAACATCGTTTTCATGGGCATGGGCGAGCCCCTGGCGAACTACAAGCGCGTCATGAACGCCGTGCACCGCATGGTGGACGAGGCCCCGGAAGGGCTGGGCATGAGCGCCCGCGGCATCACGGTATCCACGGTCGGCCTGGTCCCGGCGATCAACAAGCTGGCGGACGAGAACCTGCCGTTCACCTTCGCGCTGAGCCTGCACGCGCCGGACGACGAGCTGCGCGACGAGCTGATCCCGGTCAACTCCCGCTGGAAGGTGGACGAGGCGCTCGATGCGGCGTACGGCTACTACCAGCGCACCGGCCGCCGCGTTTCCATCGAGTACGCGCTGATCAAGGACATGAACGACCACGCCTGGCGCGCGGACCTGCTGGCCAAGAAGCTGAACAAGCGCGGTCGCGGCTGGGTGCACGTGAACCCGATCCCGCTGAACCCGACCCCCGGCTCCATCTGGACCAGCTCGGATGCGGACGTCACCCGGGAATTCGTCGACCGGCTCAACGATGCCGGCATTCCCACGACGCTGCGCGATACCCGCGGCAAGGAGATCGACGGCGCCTGCGGCCAGCTCGCCGCGGCGGAATAGTCTTTTCCGGCCAACGACGGCGGCGGCTTAGTTTTAGGACCTAAGTCGCCGTTTGCTGTTCGGCGTTGCCCGCAGACGGAGCCTCGCTGGCTCACTTCTCCTCCAGTGCGAAGCCGCGGCCGCCCTTGTCCACAGCTGGGCGTCAAGCACTGCCGCCGGGCAGGCGGCCGCTGGAAGCCTTTTCACTAACGAAAGGGCGAACATCCATGGACCAACAACCCGTCCCCGACATCGAGGACCAGCTGCGGCTGCTGTCCGACGAACTGACGCTGCCCAAGCCGGGCGAATGCCTGCTCTGCTACACGTACCGGATGCTGGAGTTCGGCTGCAACGGCCTGGTCTGGGCCAGGCGCTACCGGGACGTGGCGGCACCTCGGGCCACGGCGCTGGAAGCCAGGCTGGCGGCAAAAGGCGGCTACTGCGATTGTGAAATCTTCGCCAACGGCTACGAGCCCAACGCGGATCTGTGGGACCCCCGCGGTTACTGCGAGGAGCACCAGCCGGGTCCGCTCCCGCCGTGCCAGCAGGTGCGCCTTGGCTCCACGCAGCCGTGCCGGCTCTGGCGGCCGCGCTGGCGCCCGCCCGGCGGACGGATTTATCGCTGGTGGTGAGTGGCCAAGGCATCTGGCAGCTAGCGGGCTGCAGCCTCGGCAGGTTGGGCAGGGGACCTGCGCAGCGGGCAGCCGGGGATAGCGTAGCGGCAGGCGAGGACGGCTGCTGCCAGGACGGCTGCGGCGCCGGCGAGGATGGCGTTGGCCGGTGCGGGGAGTTCCTGGACGAGGACGAAGACGCCCATCACGAGCACGAAGATGCCGAAGCCCTTGCGGAGCGCCGCTTCGGGGATCCGGCCGGCCAGGCGGGAGCCGAGCACGGAGCCCGCGATCGCTGCCGCGGTGACGGCGCCGACGAGGCCCCAGTCGAGGCTCACGCTGGTGAGGTAGCCGCCGAGTCCGGCGAAGGACTTCAGTGCGATGACCACCAGGGAGGTTCCGACGGCGACGGGCATCGCGAGCCCGCCGAGGAGGGCGAGGGCGGGGACCACCAGGAATCCGCCGCCGGCGCCGACGAGCCCGGTGACGAGGCCGACGACGAGGCCTTCGAGGATGACCTTGAGGACGGGCAGTTCGTCGTTGTGCGTGGTGGCGCCCTGGGCCTTGTTTTTGCGGCCGCGGATCATGGCGATGGAGGTGGCGACCATCATGAGGGCGAAGGCGATCATGAGGATGGTGCCGGGGATGTGTCCGCCGAGCAGGCCGCCGAGGAAGGCTCCGGCCATGCCGGCGGCGCCGAAGATGAGGCCGGTGCGCCATTTGACGCGGCCGTTCCGGGCGTGGGCGATGGCGCTCACGGCCGAGGTTGCGCCGACCACGAACAGCGACGCGGCGATCGCCTCCTTGGGGTCAAGCCCGGCGACATAGGTGAGGATGGGGACGGTAAGGATGGAGCCTCCGCCGCCCAGCAGGCCGAGGGAGAGTCCGATGACAACGGAGAGCAGCAGTGTGGCCGTGAGGGCGACGGTCATGTGGTCGGTCCTTTGCGGGTAGGGTGCAGCCGGCGGCTGGTCAGCGGGTGGGAAGGCCGGCGCGCTGCCAGGCGATCATGCCGCCGGCCATGGCGTGCTCCTTGGAGGAAGGCCGGTGGGGAGGGGTCCCGCCCGGGTGGGGAGACCCGGGCGGGCACCGGCTTGAGGGGACAGCGCGCTCAGGCGCCGGGCAGCTGCCGGATCGCGCTCTCGGCCGTGGGCTCGGCGGCGGTCCTGTTCCAGGGCATCTTGGAGAGCATGTTGCCCATGGCGCAGGTGTTGGTCGCGGCCGAGAAGGTCAGGCCGGCGCCGATTGCGCCGGCGAGCAGGCGCAGCTTAGGGGAGACGAACTTGCCGGCCAGCAGGCCGCCGACCACGAGGGTGCCTGCCGCCATCCGGACCTGGCGCTCGAGGTCCCAGCGCTGGGCACCTCGGACGACGTTGCCTCCCGCCGCGGCGAAGGCCGGTACGCCGCCGGTGAGCACCCGGGCCGATTCGAGCCCGGCGGTGCCCAGGCGCTGGCGGGCCTGCTCGGCGCGGACGCCGGACTGGCAGACCAGGACCACGCGCTTGCCGAGGCGTTCGGCGAGTTCGTCGGTGTGCTCGGAGAGCAGCGGCAGCGGCACGTTGTAGGAGCCGCGGATGTGCTGCGATTCAAATTCTGCGGCGGAGCGGACGTCGATCACGATCAGGTCTTCGTGCTTCTCCAGCCACTCGCGGAGGGTCGGTGCGTCGAGGGCGGTCGCGGTGGAGGTCTGGGAATTCAAGGGACGTTTCCTTTCAGGATTGGCAGGTGTGTCACGCAGAAGTCTTCCACATACCCTAGGGGGTATGCAATACACCCTAGGGGGTATACTCTAGGGGAGACTTTCATCGCGAGGAGAAGACATGCAACTCGATGCCACCGAGCTCACGCCGGTCATCAACCGGCTCAAGCGTGCGCAGGGCCAGCTTGCCGCGGTGACGCGCATGCTGGAGGAAGGTCGCGACTGCAAGGATGTGGTCACCCAGCTGGCTGCCGTGTCCAAGGCCCTGGACCGCGCTGGGTTCGTGATTATCTCGACCGGCCTGGAGCAGTGCCTGGCCAAGCAGGACAGCTCCATCGACAAGAAGGAGCTCGAAAAACTCTTCCTCTCGCTGGCCTGAGCCGGCGACAGGCAATGCGGCACGCGGCCCTGGATCCATGCGGGCCAGGGCCGCCTGCCGCTTTTGCGGCGGAGTTCGCCGGTCAGCGGATGGCGGCCGTTTCCCGGGCAGCCTGGAAGTTTTCCCAGGCTGCATAGCTGCCGTCGAGTTCGACGACGTTGTAGCCGGCGCGGCGCAGAGTGCTGGCGGCCACGGAGTTGCGCACGCCGCTCTGGCAGTAGGTCACGATGGTGCCGTCGGCGGGTAGCTTGTCCAGGTTCCAGAGCACGCGGCCGGCGCTGAGCTGGTCGGAGCCGGGGATATGGCCGGCGGCGTGTTCGGTCTTGTTCCGCACATCCAGGACCAGGGCGGCGTCGAATCCGTCGAGTTCCTCGGGCTGGATCAAGGTCGGGACCGTGGTGGGCAGCTCATCCAGATTCGTCGTGTAGCCGGCGACGTGGTCGATGCCGACCCGCACTAGGTGGTCCCACATGGTCCGGGCCGCGTCCTGGTCCGGGGCGAGCAGGACCAGGGGCCGGTCGTCCGTCTCCGGGTCGTAGGCCCAAGCGCCGACGCTGGCGGCCTTGTTTCCGGCCGGGATGTTCAGCGCGCCGCGCACGGTGCCTTCGTGGACCTGCGCATTGGGGCGGGTGTCGACGAAGGTGATCTTGTCGGCGTCCAGGCCCGCGGCGATGGTCCGGTTCTCCAGTTCGGGCAGCGGTTCGCGCTCGCCCATGATGGACGGGCCGAGGCGGTTCTGGCGCTTCATCCGGCCGAAGTAGGCGTGCGCGTCGGGCTGGCCGTCGAGGAGTTCGTCAATGAAGCCCTGCTCGTCGTTGGCTTCGAGGTACTTGCCCCACCAGGAGTAGAGGCGTTCGTAGCCGACCGTGGTGGACGGGATCGCTCCCAGGGCCTTGCCGCAGGCGCTGCCGGAGCCGTGGCCGGGGTAGACCTGGACGTGGTCGGGCAGGGTTAGGAACTTGGTGCGCAGGCTGGCGAAGAGCTGCTTCGCGCCCTCGAACCTGGTGTCGATGCCGCCCGCGGCCTCGTCCAGCAGGTCCGGCCGGCCCAGGTCGCCGGCGAAGACGAAGTCGCCGGAGAGCAGGTAGCCGGGCTGGTCGCTGAACGCGCCGTCGGTGACGAGGAAGGACAGGTGCTCCGGGGTGTGCCCCGGAGTGTGCACGGCCTGCACGCTGATGTTGCCGATCGAGACGACATCGCCGTCGTTGAGGCGTGCGGCGTCGAAACCGTACTGCCAGTCCGTCCCGCCCTCACCCGAGACGTAGATGTCCGCGCCGGTAGCGGCGGCGAGCTCGCGGGTGCCGGAGAGGTAGTCGGCGTGGATATGGGTCTCGGTCACGGCGACGATCTTCATCCCGTTGGCCTTGGCCAGGTCGAGGTACACATCGATGTCGCGGCGGGCATCGACCACCACGGCCTCGCCCTTGCGCTGGCAGCCGATGAAGTAGCCGGCCTGCGCCAGGTCTTCGTCATAGATTCGCTCGAGCAGCATCTCGTCTCCTTGTCGTCCGCTCGGATACCCACTGGGGTATCCAATCGCGATCAACGATAATACCTCCGGGGGTATCGCGCAAGTGTGGCTCTTGTCGTTTCAAATGCCCATAGGGGTATGTGCAAGTGAGAGGGCGATCGAGTGCGCTCGCCCCCTCATGAGCCGTGATGGAGGACTTTTATGTGCGCCAGTGGCGACGTGCGGGCGCTGCGCAAAAGCGAGGTGGGCCGGCTGCGGCAACCCATGTGGAGCAGATGATGCGCAAAGTTCCGCAGTCCCGGCACTGCACGTTCTCCCGGGCGGCGGGACGGCAGGGCGTTCCAGGGCGCAGGGGTAGCGGCCCTGACTGGTTCAGGAAGCTTTTCGGGCACTGACCCGCGTGCCTGTTAAGGTGGCCGGCATGGAGAACGCCGATCTTGTCCTGCACCTCGCCGGCCCGGGGACTCAACCATTCCCCGACCTCGCCGCAGCCCTGCGTGTCGCGCGTAATGCGCGCGCCGAGTTGCCCGAGGCCACGATTGAACTCGTGGTCCAGGGGCCGATTGTCACCCAGCTGGCTGGCTCCGGCCCGGCGGCTGTAGAAGCCGGAGCCCTCGCCGCCGAAAACGGCACCAAGGTGACGGCGTGCCGCAACAGCCTCCGCTCGGCCGGGATCGATGAAACGTCCCTGCCGGCTGGTATCACCGTGGTCCCCGCAGCCGTCGCCCATCTCGCCCAACGGCAATTCGGCGGCGCCGCCTACATCCGCGTCTAGTATTTGCCCGGGCTAGGCCGCGGTCCCTTCCCTGCCGGCGTTCGGTGGGTTCAGCGCGGCGGCATGCGATCCAGGTGCTGGCGCGGCACGCGGTCCCG
The DNA here is from genome assembly GCF_037144715.1 of Arthrobacter sp. USHLN218. Taxonomy (NCBI): domain Bacteria; kingdom Bacillati; phylum Actinomycetota; class Actinomycetes; order Micrococcales; family Micrococcaceae; genus Arthrobacter; species Arthrobacter sp. USHLN218. Next base: position 407,102 of record NZ_JBBCYT010000004.1, on the reverse strand, counting down.
GGAGTAGGTGATCTCGGTGTAGCCGTGCGGGGCAGGCTTGCCGTCCTCGCCGAGATTGACGAAGACGATTTTCTCGATCGTTAGGATCGACTGGCGGGTGAACATGTTCCGCACCTCCGCACGCATCGTCAGCGAGGTCCGGCCGAAGTGTGTGGCCGTCAGCCCCATTTCGATCAGGTCTCCCTGCTGGGCCGAGCTGACGAAGTTGATTTCGGACATGTACTTGGTGACGGCCATCCCGTTGCCCAGCTGGACGATGGCGTAGATGGCGGCCTCTTCGTCGATCCAGCGCAGCAAGCTGCCGCCGAACAGCGTGCCGTTGGCATTGAGGTCTTCGGGCCGCACCCACTTGCGGGTGTGGAAGGTGATGTCGCCGTTCTCCATAGGGACGACAGTAGCGGAACGTCCGGCGGATTCCTGCCTATGAAGCGGCGCAGGCCGCCAGAGCCCGGGTCCCGATAGCCTTGGCGAAGCAGCGGGACGCTGGTGAGTCTGCGTAGGGGCCGAAGTTGGGGACGCGCGCGTAGCCGGCACTTTCGTATAGCCGGATGCCATCGGCCTGGACGGAGCCCGCCTCGGCCCGCAGCTCCGAGTACCCAAGCTCTGCCGCGCACTCCTCGAGTTCAGCGAGGACCGAGGAGGCCACCTCGGAGCCCCGGGCATAGGGGAGGACGTACACACGCTTGATTTCCCCCGCTGCCTCGTCCAGTTGGCGGATGCCGCCGCAGCCCAGCGGCTGGCCGCTGCAGCGCTCATACGCGATGAGGAAGACCGCCACGTCCGCTTCCGACGGCGGCGGGCCGGCTTCGTGATCAGGGGTACCGAAGCGCGCGGCCAGTTCCGCCTGCTGCGCCCTGCGCAGCTCCGCGCCCACCGGGTTCTCCCAGGGGACCTGCCGGAATATGAGCCGCCTGCTGCCGTGCATCCTGTCCTCCAGCCCGTAGGGGATGTGATGAGACAACGCTAGGCGGCCCGGGTTTCGCCGTTGTTTCGGGCAGATGGAGAGTGCTTAAACCTCGGGCCGCTCCGGGTCGTCCTCCGCCTCCACATGCGGAATCGACCCGGTCGCCGGCGGTACCGCCGGGGTGAGCACCGAGGCGTAGGAATGCTCGCTGGAGTACTTGAGGAACGACAGGTGCGCCTCGTAGCGGTCGAGGACGTCGTCGATGATCTGCTGCCGGCTCAGGCCCATGAGGTCGTATCCCTCGGTGCCTGTCTGGGTGAACACCTCGAGCCGGTAGTAGGTGTCGATTTCGCGCGACATGCTGCGGGCGCCGAACATCGGCACCGGTGCCTCCACGGCCGCCACCTGATAGTGGAAGTTCCGGTGGTCTGCCATGTTGACCACCAAGGTGTGCTCCTCGACGCCGGTTTCCGCGTTGGGTGCCGTCGCCAGCTCGGCCTCATAGCCCAATTCCGTGAACTCCCTGGCCACGTCCTGCAGTGCGGGCTGCACGACACGGGCGGCGAACTGCGCGACGGACTTGTTCGACGGGTAGGAGCGCAGGCCGGCGAGTCGCTGCCGCCAGGTCTTCTCGGGAGCGTGGCCGCCGTGGGCGGCGGCCGAACGCCTGCGCAGCACGTGGCCTTCGCGCTCGGCACGCTCCATCCGGAGCACCTTCGAGAAGGAGGCCATCACCAAATATGCGATGACCGTGACCGGGAGGGCGAAGATCAGCGTGGCGTATTCCATGGTCGTCACGCCGCCGGCCACGAGCATGGCGACGGTGAGGAAGGCCGTGACCAGCGCCCAGAAGATGCGCAGCCACTTGGCGCCGTCCACCGAGGGGTCGGGGATCGAGGAGGAGAAGTTCGACATCACCATGGCACCGGAGTTGGCGCTGGTGAGGTAGAACAGCAGGCCGGACAGCGTGGCCAGCCCGATCAGGAACGGGGCTCCCGGGAACATCTCCAGGAGCGCGTACCAGCCGTGTTCCGGGCTGTCGATGGCGAGCTGGGCGAATTCCTTGTTGCCGCCGAGCACCTCGCTCATGGCGCTGTTGCCGAAGATCGAGACGATGAAGAAGTCGCAGAGGACCGGAGCGGTAATGGCGGCGATGACGAACTCGCGCAGCGTCCGGCCGCGCGAAATGCGCGCCAGGAAGAGCCCGACGAAGGGTCCCCAGGCCAGCCAGAACGCCCAGAAGAACAAGGTCCAGCCGGCCATCCACTCCGAGCCGCCTTCCTCATAGGCCAAGGTCTGCAGCGTCCGCTCGGGGAGGGAGAAGACGAAGCGGCCGATGTTTTCGACCATCGCGTTGAGCAGGAAGGATGTCTTTCCGGTGACGAGGATGTAGAGCATCATCGCGCCGGCGGACCAGAGGTTCAGCTCGGAGATCAGCCGGATTCCCTTATCCACGCCGGAGGTGCAGGCGGCGATCGTCATGACCACGGCGACGAGCACGAGGGCGATCTGCAGGGCCAGGCCCTCGGGCAGCCCGAACAGCCAGCTGAACCCGACGTTGAGCAGGACGACGCCGATGCCCATCGAAGTGGCGACGCCGAACACGGTGCCGACCAGGGCGAAAATATCGATCACGTCGCCCGTCGCACCGCGGACGCGCCGCCCGAGGAGCGGGTAGAGGGCTGCCCGGATGGACAAGGGCATGCCCCACCGGTAGGCGAAGTAACCCATCGCCATTCCGAGCAGTGCATACATCGACCAGCCGGCCACGCCGTAGTGGAACATGGTCCAGACGACCGCGTCCTGGGCGGCCGCCGCGGACTCCGGGCTGGCCGTCGGCGGAGTGATGTATTGGGTGATGGGGCCGGTCACGGAGTAGAAGAGCATGTCGATGCCCACGCCTGCGGCGAACAGCATGGCGACCCACGTGAACAGGCGGTACTGCGGGCGCGAGTGGTCCGGGCCGAGCCGGACGCTGCCCTCCTTGGAGAGGGCTACCCACAGCACGAAAATGATGACGAGGGTGACGGTGACGACGTAGTACCAGCCGAGGTTGGTGGCGATCCAGCCGACCACGGACTGCATGGTGCCCGCCGCCGTCGTCGGCGCAAGCATCGCCCAGAGCGAGAACAGGACGACGATGATCGAGGAAATGATGAAGACGCGCCAGTTGACCCGCGGGCCGGGGCTCTCGGCAAGTTCGGTGGGACCCTTGCTCAGCTCGGTGCTGGAAATCGGAGGACGCCTGGCCTCGATCTCCGGGTCGTGGTTCCTGCGCCGGTCGGTTCCGCCGAAACGCTCGCGTTCAACGAGCGCCTTCGATGGCTCATTGTCCGGAGTCGGTGTTTGGTCGGCCTTAGCCATACATGCTCCATCTCTCGCGGGCGTGCCCGCGGTCCTCGAATTCAAGGCCGCATTGCTGAAGGAAAGGCCGCGCTCCTTGGCGCAGCACAGGTGCGGTGCGGCGAACCAGGCCTTGCCCCAGCCGGCTCGGGGGCCGCTTCGGCGGCCCGGGCGCCGGACCCAGCCGGCAGTGCTGATTTTCTGTGGCGGCCAATCCGCCATCGGGCAAGCATTGGAAACAACAGAACCCCGGCCCGGGATCCCGGGCCGGGGTTCTGTCGTGGAAGTTGCGGGGACAGGATTTGAACCTGTGACCTCCGGGTTATGAGCCCGGCGAGCTACCGAACTGCTCCACCCCGCGGCGTGGTATCAACATTAGCGCGCGGGGTGTCCATCTGGCGAATCGAGTGAGCAGACTCACGCCTAGGGCAGCGGGAGCGGCTCGTCCAGCGGCTGCTTCTTGGGATCCATGTCGATCCCGAGGTCCTTGGCGAAGACCGTCCGGGTGGCCGTGTAAACCTGCTCGGCCCTCTCGTCCAGCTCGAATACCCGCGCGCCGCGCAGGTGGTGCTCCAGGTCCCCGCCCAGGCCGTAGGTGCCGAAGCCGGTTCCGGGTCCGTATCCCAGCTCGATGCCGAAGTAGTTGCCCGAATACGTGTTGATGTGGTCGTGGCCGACGAACACGCCGCGGACGTCCCCGCGTTCCTGCAGGGCGGCGTAGAGCCCGGAGTTGAAGGCGCCCGTGTAGACGCCTTCGTTCTTGACCCCGACGATGCCGTGCTTCTCCACCGCGGCAGCATGGCCGGCGTCGTCCGAGCTGAATTGGGAGCCGAACCACATGTGATGGTGCTCGAAGAGCGGGATGTGGAAGAACATGAGGGACTGGACCTTGCCGTACTTCTGCTCCGCGGCGACGGAGGCTTCCCGGTACCACTGGATCTGGCTCGGGCGGATCCAGTCGTAGCCCATCAGCCCCTCGAAGTTCTGCCCGCCGACCGTGTCCGGGGCGTAGCGGCCGGAGTCAAGCAGCCAGATGCCGAACGCCGGCTTGTTGCTGCTGCCCGAGCGGACCAGGAGCTGCGCGTTCGAGGAGCCTTCGACGCCCTTTTCCGGCCCGGCGTTGACGTTGTGCTTGTAGCCGCGGACGAACTCGAGCATCCTGGCCTCGGTCATCCCGGTGCCGTTCTCCATCGAATCCTCGTCGTGGTTGCCGAAGGTGAGCGCCCACTTCACGCCGCGGGACTCCATTGGCTGGACCACGTTGTTGATCGCCTGGCGCACTTCCAGGGCGCTCTTGGGCGAGCCGTTGATCACGTCGCCGTTGATGAGGGCGAAGCCAGGCTTCTCGGCATCCAGTACCTTGCCCATGAACTCGATGGTCCGGCGGTCCGTGTGCGGGCCGTCCTGGGTGTCGTTGAACTGGACGATGCGGAACTTTCCGTCGCTGCCGAACGCCAGCGGCATGCCGGCGGAGCCCTGCCGCCGGGCAGGTGCGGCGGCGTTGGCTCCGGGTGCCGAGGCCAGCATGCCGGCGAGGATGGCAGCGGAGCCGCCGGCGATCAGGCCGCGGCGGCCGAGGTTGGGGGAGTTGGTCATCTTCGGTGCCTTTCGTGCATCCGGCCGTGAGCCGCGCTGCGGCGGGGCCGGGGGAAGGACCGCAGGCCGGAGTTCCGACCGTAGATACCGAAGATGGCGGAAGGTTGCCGCCTGGTTGAACGATTCGCAAACAAAAGTACGACGCCGGAAGTCGCGTTCCGGCGTCGTACTTTCCCTCTGGCTTGGGCTACTTGAGGTGGTCCACCAGCTGGCCGGCGATGCCGTTGTAGGTGGCCGGGGTCAGCGCGAGCAGGCGGGCCTCGGCGTCGGCGCTGAGGCCCAGCCCGGAGACGAATTCCTTCATGCGTTCGGCGTCCACTTGGTGCCCGCGGGTCAGCTCCTTCAGCCGCTCGTACGGGTTCTCCATGCCCTCGACGCCGGCGATGGCCTCGGCGCGCATGACCATCTGGATGGCTTCGCCGAGGACCTCCCAGTTCTGGTCCAGGTCCGCCGCCAGCACGTCGGCCGGGACGTTGAGCCGCTCCAGCCCCTTGGCCACGTTGGAGATGGCCAGCAGCGAGTGGCCGAAGGCAACGCCGATGTTGCGCTGCGAGGAAGAGTCCGTCAGGTCGCGCTGCCAGCGGGAGGTGACCAGCGTGGCGGCGAGGGTGTCCAGCAGCCCGCAGGAGATTTCGAGGTTGGCCTCGGCGTTCTCGAACCGGATCGGGTTGACCTTGTGCGGCATGGTGGAGGAGCCCGTGGCGCCCTCCACCGGAACCTGCGCGAAGTAGCCGATGGAGATGTAGCTCCAGATGTCCGTGCAGGCGTTGTGCAGGATGCGGTTGAAGCGCGCCATGTCGGCGTACAGCTCGGCCTGCCAGTCGTGCGACTCGATCTGCGTGGTCAGCGGGTTCCAGGTCAGGCCCAGGCCCTCGACGAAGCTGCGGGAAACGGCCTGCCAGTCCGCGCCGGGGACCGAGGCGTAGTGCGCCGCGTAGGTGCCGGTGGCGCCGTTGATCTTGCCCAGGTACTCGGTGCGCGCGATCCGGTCCAGCTGGCGGTCGAGCCGGTGGGCGATAACGGCGAGCTCCTTGCCGAGGCTGGTGGGCGTGGCGGGCTGGCCGTGCGTACGGGAGAGCATCGGCACGTCCCGGTGCTCGTCGGCCATGGCCGCGAACTGGCCGACCAGGGCGCGGGCCGCGGGCAGCCAGACCTGCTCGACGGCGCCCTTGATCCCCACGGCGTAGGAGAGGTTGTTGATGTCTTCCGAGGTGCAGCCGAAGTGCACGAGCGACTTCAGGTTGCCGATCCCGATGTCCGGCAGGCGGTTGCCGATGAAGTACTCGACGGCCTTCACGTCGTGGACGGTGATGGCCTCGGTCTCCGCGAGTTCCTTGATGGAATCGGCATCGAACCCGGAGACGATTTGGCGCAGCGCCGACTTCTGGTCCGCGGTCAGCGGGCTCGTGCCGGGCAGCACGGACTGGTCGGTGAGGTGGATCAGCCACTCGACCTCCACATGCACACGGTCCCGGTTCAGGGCGGCCTCGGACAGGTAGTCGACCAGCGGGGCGACGGCCGAGCGGTAGCGGCCGTCCAGCGGGCCGAGCATGATGCCGGGGGTGAGTTCGGCCAGGGAGACGCGGGGAGTTTCAGACATGCTCTTCATTCTTCCACGACCGTGGCTTACGGGCGGATCGATGACCAGGCCTCCACAGGAGGCGTCAGCGGCGGGTTATCGACATAGCCGAACAGGCCTCCTGTGCGCCTGGAACCCGCTGCCTAGCGTGGTGGCATCGGAAAGGAGCCATCATGTGCAGTCTCTGGGCGAGTACGACGACGGGGCTACCGGGCGGTGCGGACGGCGTGAGGGCGGCGGCGCGAAAGCTGTTCGGCTGCGAGGAGGCGCTGCTGAGGCTGAACGGCGAGCTGGGCGGGCTGGAACTGGGCGCGTGGGTTTCGCCTGCCGGCCGCGCCTTCCGGGACAGCCTGCAGCTGCGCAGGCTGCGGCTCGACCGGGCGGCAGCCGAGGTGGCGGAGGCCGCGGCGGCGGTGAGCGCGTTCGGCCAAGCCGCCGAAGCCTCCCCGGTCGATCCCCGGACGTGACTGGGATCCTGTTCCCGCCCGGCGGCCCGGCGTGGCCGAAGCCGCCGGATCCCGGCGGGGCCTTCAGCGTCCGCGGCGGCGTTGGCGGGATGCAGTTCCAGTGGCAGGAGCTCACCGATGCCGCGGCCAGGCTGGCCGCGGTGGCGGATGACGCCGACGCTATCTATGGAGACCTGATGCTGGCCCAGCTGGCACTCCAGGACCCGTGCCTGGCCTGGGTGCCCTCGCGGGTGGCGGCGCAATCGGCGGTAGCGGAGGCGGCGGAGATGCTGGCCAAGTCCATCGCGGAGATCAGGGACTTGGCGGGGGAGGTCGTGGCTGCCCATGACGCCTACCGGCTCGCCGAACAAGCGGCCGCATGGGGCATGGACCAGGTGCACGGAGCCACCTGGTGGGTCAGCACCCCGCTCGGCATGGTCGGAAACGAGGGCCGGCCGACCCGTGACGGCGCGGAGCTGGCGATCGTCCACGTTCCGGCCACCCTGGCCGCGCTGATGGGGCTGCCGCCGTCGCTGCTGGCGTTGGCCGGCAGGTCTTCCGCCGCAGCTTCACCACGGGAAGCGGCGGCCGGGCTGGTCGGCACCGCCAACTCCTTCGGGCTGCTGCGGGCGGCCCCGGTCTCCGTGGCGAAGACGTCCCGGCTCGTCGGCGAAATCAGGCTTGAGCCGAAGGCCGCGGCCCTGCTGGAGAGGGCCGAAGCGGCTGCCGCTGCGGGACCGGGGACCGTCGAGATCCTGGAGGTCCGGACGCCGGAGGGAACCCGCTGGGTGGTCACGCTGCCCGGAACCCAGGCCGCGGGCTCGGCCGAGGCCACGGCCAATCCTTTCGACGAGACCGGCGTGGCCGAAGCGCTCGCAGGCAACAGCCGGCACACCGCGGCCGCAGTCTCCCGGGCCCTGGCCGAAGCCGGTGCCGCCGCGGAGGACCCGGTGGTGCTGGTCGGCTACAGCCAGGGCGGCATGCATGCGGCGAACCTTGCCACCAGCGAGGAGTTCCGGGCCCGCCACAAGGTGGCCTTTGTGCTGACGGCCGGCTCGCCGGTCGGCGGGACGGCGATCCCGGAAGGAACCGGCGGGCTCCACCTCGAACATGTCCAGGACTGGGTTCCCGGGGCGGACGGCCGGCCGAACCCGGATACCAGGGACCGCGTCACCGTGACCCTGACCGGCAGGGCGGCCACCCCGAAGGGCGAAGGCGCCGGCCTGGGGCCCGGGCACGACTTCGCCAACTACGTTCAAGGCGCGCGGCAGCTGGAAGGCAGCCGGGACCCGTCGGTCGCCGCCAGCTCTGCCGCCCTCGGCACCGCTCTCGCCGGCGGGGGCGCCGCCCGGAGGTACCTGGTCACCCTCCAGCGCCAGTCCCCGCCGAAGAACACCCCGAAGGCCGGGCCGCTCCGACTGCCCTCTCCGCCTAGCCCGCCGGTGCGGCCTCCAGTCCGCGGTGTGCCTCGATGAGTTCCCGGATCCGGGACTTGCAGCCGCCGCAGCCGGTGCCGGCCCGCGTACAGGCGGACACCTCGTCCGTTGTAGCGCAGCCGTCCGCAATGGCGTCCTCGACGCTGCCGAGAGTGGCCCCGGTGCACCGGCACAGCGTCGAGTCGGGATCGGCAGGCCCGGCGCTGGCTGGCAGTTCTTCGATCGCATCGAGCCGGAACATCGCCGTCCGGTCGGCCGGCAGTTCTGCTCCGCGCTCGAAGAGCAGCACGAGTTCAGCGGCGGTCCTCGGCATGCCCACGCAGACGAGGCCCTCGAGCACGCCGCCGCGGGTGACCATTTTGGCGTACCGGCCGTGTTCCGGGTCCGCCCATTGGGAAACGTGCCGCGGGTCGGTGCCCGGTTCGTCCGGCACATCGTCATCCCAGAGTTCGGCACCCACGTCGCCCGCGGCCGCCATGTCCACTCCGCGCGCCTTGAGCAGGATCACCGGCGGGCGCTCGGCGGGCAGCCGGTCCGGGCCACCCGGTTCCGTTCCGGGCGGCAGCAGGCCGGCCCCCTGCGGTTTCCCTCCGGCCGTGGTGCCGCCTGCGGCGGCAGCGGCGAGCAGCCGTCCGGCAAGGAACTCGGCCTGGCGCCAGCCGGGGCCCAGCAGTCCCAGCGGAGCACCGGAGCCGGGACCGCACTCGGGGCAGTTGTCCTGCCCGCAATTGACCTGGGCGCAGTCGCCGATCGCGAAGACCCGGCTTTCGACGTCGGCCTCGAGCCGGTGGTTGACCACGATGCCGGCGTCGACGGCGAGCCCGCAGCCTTCCGCGAGGGCGGTTCGCGGCCGGACGCCGCAGGAGAGCAGCAGCAGGTCGGCCGGCAATTCGCTGCCGTCGTCGAGGACAAGCGCGTCGAAGCGGTGCCGGCCGCCGGGCTGGTTGCGGAAGCGGATGCCGGACGAGCGGGCGTCGGAGACCAGCCGGATGCCACGGCCCCGCAGCGCCCTGGCGAGGACTGCTCCGCCCCCGGTGTCGATGCTCCGTCCCAGTGGCCGCGGACCATGATGGACCACCGTGACGGCTGCGCCCTCGTCGGCCGCAGCGAGGGCGGCCTCGATGCCCAGGATTCCTCCGCCAAGCACAATGACCTCTCCGCGCGCAGCGACCACGCTGCGCAGCCGGGCGGCGTCGCCCAGGTCGCGCAGCGCGGTGACGCCCGGCGGGAGCAGGTGCAAGGCAGAAGGATCCGGGTTGAGGCCGGTCAGCGTCGGGACCACCGGGCGGGCGCCGGTGGCCAGCACGAGCCGGTCGTACGCCTCGATGCTGCCGTCGTCGAGCAGCAGTTGCCGGCGCGGGCGGTCGATGCGCCGCACCGTGCGGCCCAGGCGGACGACGGTCCCCTGGCGGCGCAGTCCGGACTCGTCCGCCAGCGAGATCGCCTCGGCCGTGGTCCGCCCGACTCCAACATCGGCGACGAGCACCCGGTTGTAGGCAGCCTCGGTCTCCGCACCGATCACTGTGAGCCTGATTAGCCCCTCGCCCGCGGCGGGGAGCAGTTCGTCCACCAGGCGGGCGGCCACGGGACCGAAGCCGACGACGGCGATCCGCTCGGGTTGGCGCGTCACAGTGCACCCGCTTTCTCCAGCACGCGCACAGTCACGGAGCTGGTCTTGAACTCGGGCATGCCGGACACCGGATCGGTGGCGGCGGGCGTGAGCCGGTTGGCGCTTTGGCCGCCGGGAAAGTGGAAGGGCAGGAAGACGGTGTCCGGCCGGATGTCCTGGGTAACCTCGGCGATGCCGCTGACGGAACCGCGCCCGTTGCCGATCGTGAGCCGGTCTCCGGCCTCGATGCCCAGCCGGTGCGCGGTCACCGGATGGATCTGCAGCGCCAGCCGGGGCTGCGCTGCGGCCAGCTCCGCGACCCGGCGGGTTTGGGTGCCCGACTGGTAATGCTCCAGCAGGCGGCCGGTGACAAGGGTGAGCTCGCCCGGCCGATGCAGCTCGTCCGCCGGCACGGCCGGAGCCACTGCGATCAGCCGGGCGCGTCCGTCCGCATGGGCAAAGGAATCCGCGAACAGCCTCCGGGTGCCGGCCGAGCCTTTCGGGTACGGCCAGTAGGCCTCGATGCCGGAGTCCAGCGCGGAATAGGCGAGGCCGGAGTAGTCGGCCGGCCCGCCCGCCGACGCCCGGGCGAGCTCGTCGAAGACGGTCTCGGGATCGGTGCTGAAGTCCGAGGGCGCCTCCAGCCGCCGTGCCAGTTCGGACATGATCCACAGCTCGGAGCGGGCGCCCGCCGGCGGCTCGATGGCGGCGCGGCGGCGCAGCACGCGGCCCTCGAGGTTCGTCATCGTGCCCTCTTCCTCGGCCCACTGCAGGACCGGCAGGACCAGGTCCGCCTCGGCGGCGGTCTCCGACATGAAGAAATCGGCAACCACGAGGAAGTCCAAGCGCCGCAGGCCGGCGATCACCTCGTTGGCATCGGGGGCGGAAACGGCCACGTTGGAACCATGGACAAAGAGGCAGCGGACACCGCCGGGCCGTCCGAGCGACATCAGCATCTCGACGGCGGGGACGCCGGGGCCGGGCAGGTCCTCGGGCCGCACGCCCCAGACTCCGGCGACATGCTCGCGGGCCGCCGGATCCGTGATCTTGCGGTAGCCGGGCAGCTGGTCGGCCTTCTGCCCGTGCTCCCGCCCGCCCTGGCCGTTGCCCTGGCCTGTGAGCGTTCCGTATCCGCCATGGAGGCTGCCGGGCAGGCCGAGCAGCAGGGCCAGGTTGATGGCCGCCGTGGCGGTGTCGGTGCCGTCGACGTGCTGCTCCACCCCGCGCCCGGTGAGGATGTAGGTTCCGCCGGTCCCGTTCCCCGATTGGCCAGAGGCTTGGCGCGCGCCGGCGGCCAACCGGTGCGCCGTCTCGCGGATCAGCGCTGCCGGCACTCCGGTGACCTCCTGGACCCGGGCGGGCCACCAGCGGTTGAGTCCGCGGCGCAGCTCCTCGAATCCGGAGGTGCGCCGGGCGATGTAGTCCGTGTCGGCGAGCCCCTCCTGCAGCACCACGTGCGCGATGCCCATCAGCAGCACCATGTCGGTTCCCGGCGTCGGTGCCAGGTGCAGCCCGGCCCCGGACCCGGTCAGCGCGGCCGTGGCGGAGCGCCGCGGATCGACCACGATCAGGCCGCCGGCATCGCGGGCGCCCTGGAGATGCTGCACGAACGGGGGCATGGTGTCGGCAATGTTGGAGCCCAGCAGCAGGATGGTGCCCGCATCGTCCAGGTCCTCCAGCGGAAAGGGCAGGCCGCGGTCCAGGCCGAAGGCACGGTTCCCCGCGGCTGCCGCCGACGACATGCAGAACCGGCCGTTGTAGTCGATCCGCGAGGTTCGCAGCGCCAGCCGCGCGAACTTTCCGAGCTGGTAGGCCTTCTCATTCGTCAGGCCGCCGCTGCCGAACACGCCCACCGCGTCCTGCCCGTGCATCGCCTGGGCGCTGCGGACGGCGCCGGCGGCGAGGTCGAGCGCTTCGTCCCAGCCGATCGGCCGGAAGCTCCCGTCGTCACCGCGCAGCAGGGGAGCGGTCAGGCGTTCCGGCGAATTCAGCAGTGCGCTGGACGACCAGCCCTTGCGGCACAAGCCGCCGCGGTTGGTCGGGAAATCCCGCCCGGCCACCGCCAGTCCGGTTCCTGCCGCAGCGAGGGCGGGTGCTGTGTCCGCCAGTCCTGCGCCCGCCGGTCCCGCGCCCGCCGCCTCGGTCCGGCCGGGCCCTTGCCCGGCCAGCGCACCGGGCGTGCCCGCGGAAGCCGCCGCGCCGCCGTCGTTCTTGGAAACGCCCTCCACGGCCGGGGCCAGGCGCATGGCGCACTGGAGCGCGCAGTACGGGCAGTGTGTCGCGGTACCCATCAGACGCCGCCCTTGGCCATGGCGGAACCGGGCCGCAGGTAGCACGCCCACGTCACCACGAGCATGAGCACGTAGGCCGCCACGAAGCCGTAGAACGCGGCGTTGTAGTTGCCGCCGGCGGCATGCGAGGCGCTCAGCACCTGAGGAATCACGAAGCCGCCGTAGGCGCCGATCGCGGAGATCAGGCCCAGCGCCGCGGAGGACTTGCGCTGGCTGTCCACCTCGCTGCGGCCGAAGGCCACGGACTCGCGCTGCCCCCGAATCGAGAAGATGCGCGGGATCATCCGGTAGGTGGCGCCGTTGCCGAAGCCGCTGGCCGTGAACAGTGCGAGGAACAGGGCCAGGAAGAGCCAGAAGTTGCCCAGCGGAAGCGTCCAGACCACGGCCAGGGCGATCACCGCCATCGTCGCGAACGCCGCCACCGTCATCCGCGCCCCGCCGAACCGGTCGGCCAGCTTGCCGCCGAGCGGACGGGTCAGCGAACCGACCAGCGGGCCCAGGAAGGCCAGCGAGAGCGCCGCCGTGCCCACGGCGAAGGAGGAGAACTCGGGGAACATGTCCTTGATCAGCTTCGGGAAGACTCCGGAGAAGCCGATGAAGGAGCCGAAGGTGCCGATGTACAGCAGCGCCATGATCCACAGGTGCGGTTCGCGCAGCGCAGCCACGGAACCGGCCACGTCGCCCTTGGCGTGCGAGAGGTTGTGCATGTACTTCCGTGCGCCCCACGCGGCGACCAGGATCAGCGGCACCCAGATGAGCCCGCCCAGCGGCAGGTTCAGCGACGCGGCCGCGCCCACGGTGATCGCCAGCGGGACCACCAGCTGCGCCACCGCCGCCCCGAGGTTGCCGCCGGCGGCGTTGAGCCCCAAAGCGTAGCCCTTTTCCGCGGCGGGGTAGAAGTAGGTGATGTTGGCCATCGAGCTGGCGAAGTTGCCGCCGCCGAATCCGGCGAGGCCGGCCACCAGCAGCATGACGCCGAACGGCGTCTGCGGACTGGCCACGCACAGGGCCAGCCCGATCGACGGAATCAGCAGAAGCAGCGCCGAGACGACGGTCCAGTTCCGCCCGCCGAACCGAGGGACCATGAAGGTGTAGGGGATCCGCAACGTCGCCCCGACCAGGCTGGGCATCGAGATCAGCCAGAAGATCTGCGAGGTGCTGAAGTCGAAACCGGCCGCGGGCAGCTGCACCGCCATGATGGACCAGAGCTGCCAGACCACGAAGCCGAGGAACTCGCAGAAGATGGACCAGCGCAGGTTGACCGTGGCGAGGGGCCGCCCCTCGGTCTCCCAGAGCTGCTTGTCCTCCGGGTCCCAGCCGTCCACCCAGCGTCCGGGGCGGATTCGCAGCCGGGAAGCCGCGGCGGCCGGTGCGCCGGCCGGGCCCGTCCTCAGTTCAGTCTGGTCAATACTCACGCGGTCCTCCAGGGGGAGCAGTTTTCACCGATGGAGAAGACTGTAGGAACCGCGTGTTTCGTCCCTTGCGGCGGGACGTTACGGCCGTATCAAAAGTGCCTAACGGCTGCCTTGAGGCAAGGTGAGAACGACGCCGGCAGGCTGGCCGGGCGTGCGGGTGCGGCTTGCACGCCGGTCACCGCGTATTGGTGATGGCTCCGGCAATCAGCGAGACGACGCTGATGATCAGGGAGCCGATCACGGCGGTCCAGAAGAACGAGTCCACGATGAAGTGCACCGGAGTGAACCCGGAGAGCCAGGCCGTGAGCATCAGCATGAGGGCATTGATGACGATAGTGAACAATCCCAGGGTCAGGATCGTCAGCGGGAGCGACAACAGGCTGACGATCGGGCGCACGAAGGCATTGACCAGCCCGAAGATCAGGCCGATGAAAAGGTAGCCAAGGACGATGCCGACCGTCTCGTTTCCGCCGGAAGCTTCGGCTGCCGCGCTGGCCTCCAGGGTAATGCCCGGGAGCAGCCAGCTGGCCACCCACAGCGCGAGGCCGTTGATCAGGACGCGCACGATGAACTTTCCCATGGCCTCATGCTGTCATACGCGCTGCCGGAGCACACGGAGCAGGGCTGTGCCCTGGCCCACGTATTCTTTAACCCATGACTTCTGCAAGGAACTTCACCGATGACGCTGCGGTCCAGGAAGATCCCCGCGCCGCCGCCGTCGCTCCCCGTCCCGTGGTGGCCCAGCTGCCCAAGTACGCCGCCGGGAAGCCGCCCGCCGTGATCGAGGGGCTGCAGCCCTACAAGCTCTCGTCGAACGAGAATCCGCTGCCGCCGCTGCCGGAGGTGCTGGCCGCGATCAACTCCCAGCACAGCATCCAGCGCTACCCGGACCCGTTGAGCACCGCGCTGCGCACCGAACTCAGCCGTTTCCTGGACGTGCCTGCGGAGGACATCGTCACCGGCGCCGGCAGCCTGGGCGCCCTGGTGCAGATCCTGCAGACCTTCGCCGGGCGCAACCCGGACGGCACGGCGGACCAAGTGGTCTATGCGTGGCGTTCCTTCGAGGCCTACCCCATCATGGTGGGACTGGCCGGCGCGGAGGGCGTCCAGGTGCCCAACCGGGCGGACGGCGCGCACGACCTTAACGCGATGGCCGCCGCCCTCACCGAACGGACCCGCGTCGTCCTGCTGTGCACCCCGAACAATCCGACCGGGCCGGCGCTGACCACGGCACAGGTGGAGGACTTCCTCGTGAAGGTTCCCTCCGACGTCGTTGTGGTGATCGACGAGGCGTACACCGAGTTCGTGCGCGACCCCGAGGCGGTCGACGGCATCCGGCTCTACCGCAACTACCCGAATGTCATCGTGCTCCGGACCTTCTCCAAGGCCCACGGTCTGGCGAACCTGCGCGTCGGCTACTCCGTGGCCAACCAGGGGCTGACCCAGCACCTCCGGGTGGCCGCCACCCCGTTCGCGGTGTCCAGCCTGGCTGAGGATGCGGCCATCGCCTCGCTCAAGCACTACGACCAGGTTGTAGAAAGGGTACAAAGCCTGGTGGACGAGCGGGAGCGCGTGGTCGCCGGCCTGAAGGACCTGGGCTGGAAGATCCCGGTGACCCACGCCAACTTCGTCTGGCTGCCGCTGGGTGCGGATTCCCAGGACTTTGCCGAGTTCGCGGGAACACAGGCGCTCTCCGTGCGTGCCTTCCCCGGAGAAGGGGTGCGGGTCAGTATCGGAGAGGTCGAGGCCAACACCCGGTTCCTGGCCCTGTGTGCGAACTATACAAAGGGCCCCGGCGTTTCCTAACGGTAATAGGAACGGGGCCGCTGCCCGGTGGCAGTAGGCTAGGGAGCGGAAAACGACCGATATATGCCCCGCGGGTCATCTATTCCTTCGGGGGAATATAACAGCACAGGCGGCGCTGCGAAGCGGCCGCCGGCGAGGAGTTCGTATGGGCGCTGAGCACCTGCCCACCTCGGAATTCGAGATTGTGGAGCTGGAGCAGTCCCTGGCCGCCAGCGATCCCGCTGACGCGCCTGACATGGTTCAGCTGCTCGACGCCGATGGCGTCCTGCAGTTCGATGCGCGCTTCAGCCCCTTCGCCGAGCACCTGGACACGGGGGCGCTCCGCGGGCTGTACCGGGACATGTTCCTGATCCGCCGCTTCGACCAGGAGGCGACCGCGCTCCAGCGCCAGGGCCAGCTGGCCCTGTGGCCGCCGCTGCTCGGGCAGGAAGCCGCCCAGATCGGTTCCGGCCGCGCCCTGCAGCCGCAGGACTACGTGTTCCCCACCTACCGCGAACACGGCGTCGCACTCACCCGCGGCCTGCAGCTGTCCTCGCTGCTGAAGCTGTTCCGCGGCATCACCAACGGCGGCTGGGACCCCCGGGAGAAGAACTTCCACATCTACACGCTGGTGCTCGCCGCGCAGACGCTGCACGCCGTCGGCTACGCGATGGGAATCCAGCGGGACCAGGAGGACGCCGTCAGCGTCGCCTACTTCGGCGACGGTGCCAGCTCAGAGGGCGATGTCCACGAATCCATGGTCTTCGCCGCCTCCAACCAGTCACCGGTGGTGTTCTTCTGCCAGAACAACCACTGGGCGATCTCGGTGCCCACCGAAGTGCAGTCGAGGATCCCGCTGTCCAACCGCGCCAGCGGCTACGGGTTCCCCGGCGTCCGCGTGGACGGCAACGACGTGGTGGCTGTGCATGCCGTGACCCGCTGGGCCCTCGAGCATGCCCGCTCCGGGAAGGGGCCGGTGCTGATCGAAGCCTTCACCTACCGGATGAGCGCCCACACGACGGCGGACGATCCCACCAAGTACCGGCTGTCCTCGGAAGAGGCGGACTGGCGGCAGCGGGATCCGCTGGCCCGGCTGGCGAAGCACCTGCGTGGGGCCGGCACGGGGGACACGTTCTTTGACGAGGTGGCGGCCGGGGGCGAGGCTATGGCCTCCGCGGTCCGCGCCGAGGTGCTCGCCATGGAGGGGCCGGAGTTCGAGCAGAGCTTCGACACGGTCTACGCGGACCCGCATCCGCTGGTCGCCGAGGAACTGGCCTGGCATCGGAAGTACGAGGCGGGCTTCGCCGACACCGACCGCCCGGGGGAGGGCAACTAATGGCAACGATGACCATCGCCAAGGCGATCACCGCCGGGCTGCGCCGCGCCCTGGCCGAGGACCCGAAGACGCTGCTGATGGGCGAGGACATCGGCGCCCTCGGCGGGGTCTACCGCGTGACGGAAGGGCTGCAGGAGGAGTTCGGGAAGGACCGCGTCGTCGACAGCCCGCTGGCGGAGTCCGGCATCATCGGCACCGCCATCGGCCTCGCCATGCGCGGCTACCGCCCCATCTGCGAGATCCAGTTCGACGGATTCGTGTTCCCGGCCTTCAACCAGATCACCACCCAACTGGCGAAGATCCATGCGCGCACCAGCGGGCAGATCTCCGCCCCCGTCGTCGTACGCATTCCCTACGGCGGAGGCATCGGGTCCATCGAGCACCACTCGGAATCCCCGGAGGCGCTCTTCGCCCACACCGCCGGCCTGCGCATCATCACGCCCTCCAACGCGCACGACGCCTACTGGATGACCCAGCAGGCGGTGACCTCGAATGACCCGGTGATCCTCTTCGAGCCCAAGCGTCGGTACTGGCTCAAGGGCGAGGTGGACACCGAGCAGGCCGGGCTGGACGCCTTCAGCGCCGCCGTCCTGCGGGAAGGCACGGACGCGACGGTCGTCGCCTACGGACCGCTGGTGCCCGTGGCCCTCGCCGCCGCCCAGGCCGCCGAGGAGGACGGCAACAGCGTCGAGGTGATCGACCTGCGTTCCATCTCGCCGATCGACTTCGACACGGTCACCGCATCGGTGCAGAAGACCGGCCGGCTCATCGTTGCCCACGAAGCCCCGACCTTCGGCGGCATCGGCGGCGAAATCGCCGCGCGGGTCAGCGAACGCGCGTTCCTGAGCCTGGAGGCCCCGGTGCTCCGCGTCGGCGGCTTCCACATGCCGTACCCGGTGGCCAAGGTCGAGGAGCACTACCTGCCGGACATCGACCGCATCCTCGAGGCCCTCGACCGCTCGCTCGCCTACTGATCCGGAGTTCCCATGTCGAATACACTCATCTTCAACCTGCCCGACGTCGGCGAAGGCCTCGTCGAGGCGGACATCGTGTCCTGGAAGGTCAAGCCCGGGGACACGGTGGCGATCAACGAGGTGATCGTGGAGATCGAAACGGCCAAGTCCCTGGTGGAGCTGCCCAGCCCGTATGCCGGCGTGGTGGCGGAACTGCTGGCCGAGGAAGGCCAGACCGTGGAAGTGGGCGCCCCGATCATCGCTGTCCGGCCGGCCGGGGCGGAGGCCCAGGCCGAGCCGGAGAAGCCCGCCGGCGACGCCCTCGCCGAGGCGCTGCCCGCCGCACCGGGCGAGGCACCGGCGGCGCCGGAACCGGAGCTGAAGCCGCTCGTCGGGTCGGGACCAAAGGCGGACGCGGTCAAGCGGCGGCCGCGGCGCAGCACCGGGGTCGCCGGTCCAGTAACGACGACGGCGGGCGCCGCCGGGGGAAGCGCAGCCCCGGAGGACACGTCGCTTGCCAACGCCCCCACCGGCCACCACCACGGCGTCTCCGACTCCAGCCCGGCCCACCACGCTCCGCACGTCCCGCCGGTTCCCGCGGCGCCCTCCGCCGAGCCCGCCGGCCTGAAGCACCGCCGGGCGGACGCACAGGCCGCCGTCTCCCGGCTGCTGAACCGCGTGCTTGCCAAGCCGCCGGTGCGCAAGGCCGCCAAGGATCTCGGGATCGACCTGGCGGACATCGTGCCGACGGGCCGCGGCGGTGAAGTCACCAAGCAGGACCTGCTCAGCTACCAGGCCCAGCGGGACGCCGAGCTGGACCAGGCCGAGACGTTCTGGGCACCTACCAAGAAGCCGCAGGAGCAGCGGATCGAGCGCCTGCCCGTCAAGGGCGTCCGTAAGGCCACCGCGAAGGCCATGGTCGACTCCGCCTTCACCGCACCGCACGTGAGCATCTTCGTGGACGTCGATGCCTCGCGGACCATGGAGTTCGTCAAGCGGCTCAAGGCAAGCCGGGATTTCGAGGGGATCAAGGTCTCTCCGCTGCTGATCCTGGCCAAGGCCGTCATCTGGGCCGCAGCGCGCAACCCCTCGGTCAACGCGACCTGGACGGACGACGCGATCCTGGTCAAGCACTTCATGAACCTGGGCATCGCCGCGGCCACCCCGCGCGGCCTGATGGTGCCCAACATCAAGGACGCCCAGGACCTCTCGCTGAAGGAACTGGCCATCGCGCTGAACCAGCTGGCCACCAGGGCCCGCGAGGGCAAGACCCAGCCGGCGGAGATGCAGGGCGGCACGCTGACCATCACCAACATCGGCGCGCTCGGCATCGACACCGGGACCCCGATCATCAACCCGGGTGAGGTTGCCATCGTCGCCTTCGGCACCATCAAGCAGAAGCCGTGGGTGCTCGACGGCGAGGTCATTCCCCGCTGGGTCACCACCCTCGGGGGCTCCTTCGACCACCGCGTGGTAGATGGCGACCTCTCCGCGCGCTTCATGGCGGACGTGGCGGCGATCATGGAGGAACCGGCGCTGCTGCTCGACTGAGCCGCCCAACGCTGGCGCTACTGCTGTGCACCGCGTCAAGGAGCATCCAGCCGCGGCTCCTGCTGTACCGGTGACCGCGGCGGGCTGCCCCTCGATCCGGCGCCCCGCCGTCGTTCGCTATGATCGACAGGAGTGGCGAGGAGGAGCGAACGATGACCGAGACGACCGGAACCGCTGTGCAGACTGCCGACCTTTACGACGAGCGCGGCGAGGAACTGCAATCTGTTGCCCTGCAGTTCCTGAACCTTGGCGCGCATACGGCCTTCAGCGGACCGATCCGCACGATCCGCTGCCACGAGGACAACGGCCTGGTGAAGTCCGTGCTGAATTCGCCGGGCGGCGGCTGCGTCCTGGTGGTCGACGGCGGCGGATCGCTCAACACGGCGCTGATGGGGGACCTGATCGCCGCGGCTGCCGTGGAGAACGGCTGGGCCGGCGTCGTCATCAATGGTGCCGTCCGGGACCGTGGCGTGCTGGCCGGCCTGCCGCTGGGAGTCAAGGCGCTGGGCAGCAACCCCCGCAAGAGCGCCAAGGAGTCGGCCGGGAATGTGGACGTGCCGGTGGAGTTCTCCGGCGTGCGGTTCCGCCCCGGCGCGATGCTCTTCGCGGACCTCGACGGCATCCTCGTGGAGCGCTGAGCCGGGAGCGCAGCACGTCTGTGAAAGACTGGGAGCTATGAGCAGCAACCGCCCCACGCGCCGCGACGATCCCGGCATCCCCCGCATCGACTGGCGCGGCACGCTCTGGGCGATGCTGTTCGTCTTCCTGCTCAGCTACGTCTTCATCGCGCTGTTCCCGGGCATGCACGCCATCCTGCGCATCGTGCTGGTGCTGGCCCTCTACTTCGCCGGCCGGTACGTGTACCACCGGTACCTGAAGAAGCGGCGCTAGGAGCACTTAAGCAGCCTAGCCAGTCCGCTCGGCTGCCCCCGCCTCGATGGCTTCGGCGATGACCGGGGCCAGCCGGCGGACGCCCTCGCGGATCCGGTCGCCTGCCACGGCGCTGAAGGCCAGCCGGAGCCGGTTCGACGGCTCGTCCGAGGGAGTGAAGGCGGCCCCCGGGATGAACACGACGCCGGCGTCGATGGCGCGGTGGAGCAGCGGGTACGTATCGATCCCCGGCGGCAGCGTCACCCAGACGAAGAAGCCGCCGTCGGGACGCGTCCAGGTCACCCCGGGCGGCATGAATTCCGCCAACGCGGAAAGCATCGCGAGGCAGCGCTCCGCATAAAGATCGCGGTAGTTGGTGATCTGACCCCGCCAGTCGTGCCCGTCCAGGTACTCCGACACCAGCATCTGGTTCAGCGTGGGCGGGCACAGTGTGACGGCTTCGCTGGCCAGGTAGAACCGGCGCTGCAGGTGGGCCGGCACCAGCGCCCAGCCGATCCGCAGGCCCGGCGCCAGGATCTTGGAGAACGAGCCCATGTAGATCACGTCCGCAGGATGCCCCGCCCGCAGGGGCGGAATCGGCCGCCCGTCGAAGCGCAGCAGCCCGTAGGGGTTGTCCTCGATGATCAGGATGTTCGCTTCCTGGCAGATCTGCACGATCTCTTCCCGCCGTTCGGCCGCCAGCGTGATGCCCGAGGGATTGTTGAAATTGGGGATCGTGTAGAGGAACTTGATGTTGCCACCTGCGGCGCGGACCTCGGCGATACGCCGCCGCAGCTCATCCGGCACGAGCCCGCGGTCGTCCATCGCGACGGCTTCGACGCTGACCTCGTAGGCCTCGAAGGTATTCAGCGCCCCGACGTAGGTCGGATCTTCGCACAGGACGGTGTCGCCGGGATTGCAGAACACCTTGCAGGCGACGTCCTGCGCGCTCTGGGAACCTACGGTAACGACGACGTTGCCCGGGTCGGCATCGGTGATGCCTTCCTCGGCCATGACCTCGCAGATCTGTTCCCGCAGCTTTTCCATGCCCTGGCCGCCGCCGTACTGCAGCGCGGTGAGGCCGTGTTCGGTCACGAGCTTGTAGGCCATCCCGCCGATCTTTTCCAGCGGCAGCGACTGCAGGAACGGATTGCCGCCGGCCAGCGAGACCAGCCCGGGCCGCAGCGAGATATCGAAGACGTCGCGGACGGCGGACTGCTTGATCTTGGACGCCCGCGCGGAAAACAGTTCGTGGTGGCGGTGGGACGTCGCGGCGCGCTCCAGGGCGACCTCGGTCTCGGTGGAAAGGTCGGCAGGCGCAGTCGGCTGATGTGCTGTCACTCACACAGGATAACCCGCAGTGTTGCGCTGGGGGCAACTCCTGTTTACTTGGCGCTGATGGTTATCGGCTGGTGAACGGGCTGTCCGCGGGAGGGTCAGCCGGGGTCAGAGCCAGCCGGCATCCTTGGCCCTAAGCGCCGCCTGGAAGCGGCTTTCGGCGCCGAGCTGCTCCAGCATCCAGGCGATGTGCCGCCGGCAGGTCCGGACGCTGATGTCGAGCCGGCGGGCGATCACTTCATCGGAGTGGCCGGCGGCCATGCCCCGCAGGATCGACTGCTGGACACTGTTCAGCTGCGCGCTGTGGCCGGCCTCGTCCGCGTTGTAGGGCGTAGCCAGCTCCCATGCGACGTTGAACAGGTGGGTGAAGACGTGGATCAGCTTCGGGTCGCGCACTACGAGCGCCCCGCGGTCGTCGGGATAAAGCTGGCGGGCCACGAGGGCCAGGTTCCGGTCGAAGATCAGCACCTTCAGCGGCACGTAGGGCAGGGTCCGGTACTCGAGTCCGGCCGGAGCCGTGGCCGCCACGGCCTTGCGCGTCGGTACATGGTCCAAGGTGCTGTTGCTGTAGAGGTTCTTGCGGACGACGCCGCGGTCGAGCAGTTCCAAGTCCTTCTGGATGCTCTCCTCGTGCACTTCCGCTGTGGAGCCGGTGCCAGGCTGGCTGATCAGGACCTGCTCGCTGACGTCGCGGCCGTAATCGATCAGCAGCTTGCGGATGACTCCGGGGTCCTCCAGCACCTCAACCGTCGTATCCAGGCCGACATTCTTCCGCGCCGCGAGGTAGGAGGGAACCAGGGTTGCCATGTCGGTGCGGTGCGCGCTGATCTTGGCCCGCAGGTCGATCAGCAGCCGCTCGTCCGCGTCCACCAGCTGGGAGAGCGCGACGTCCGGGGGAATGGCGACGAAGGCCTCGACATGCGGTGCCGGCTGCTGCAGCAGCTTGCGGCTCACAAGTTCCGCGATCGCGGCGTTGAGGTCGCGTATCGTGTAGCCCAACGCATTGGAGGCGGACTCTTTCGTCCACTCCGGATTGGCTACGGCATGTTCGTAAAGTTCGAAGGCTGTGCCGCTCAGCATCCGCTGCCCCCTCGGCTGGTTTTGAGACTGGTAAGTGAATGCCATGTCCGGTTGTTGCCAATCGGTTTAAGTAGGCACGTTCAAATCATACCTTTGGTGCTAAATCCTTGGAATCTCAGGGGACTTTCCGACCGACCCTCGATGGCATCAAAATGACACGCGTTGGCGCCTGTCCCAATGTGTGCATGTCCGGTTCCTGCCCCGCCTCCGGCTGGACACCACCCGGGCTGACACGGAACTCTTGAAGTTGTCGGGGGGCATTCCCCGATGGTTTGCCACTCACACCCAAAAGGGGAATGACATGTTCAAGAGGATCGCCAGCATCACGGCAGGTCTGCTGGTTGCCTTCGGTGCGATCTCGGCAGCCACTCCTGCAGTGGTAGCCGAGCAAGGGCCCAAGCCCAACAGCACACCGGTCGCAGCCTGGGACTGGTAATAAAGCCGCCCCATCCCCAAGCATGAAGCTGATCCTGTAACCAGGACGGCCCGGCTATTCCTCCCCAACCACCAGCGAGCTAACCAAGGAGAAGCGCATGAGCCAGCTGACAGCCATCCGCACCTCGGAAACGCTCAGTCTCAAATCATACTGGTGGGTCCTGTCTATATACACGGGTAGACAGGACGTAGCCGAAGCCGTCATAGGAGAACTGGTTACGCCGCTGGTGGCCCACGCTCGCCGCGAAGGCGTGGGCCGCTGGTACTTCGGTCATCATGTTGACGAGGTGGGGCCTCACATAAAGGTCCGGTTCCTGGGCCACCGCTCAGCCCTCGATAGCCTCCAGAGGTTTGAGTTGGCGGCCCGGGGCCGGCTCCTTGAAGCCGTGCCCACGGCCAGGATCCAGCAGAACTACGTACTGCCTCCGAACTGTGAGGACCTGGCCGGCCTGCTCGGGCCGGAGCCAGTGTCGACAGTTCACGAATCGGAGCTGGACAGGTTCGGCGGAGCCGACGGCCTGATCCTGGCCGAGGAGGTCTTCGAGCTTTCATCTGAATTGGCGAGCTGGGCGGTCGGCCGCTTCAGCAAGTCGCAGGGGCGGACGGCCCTGGGAGCGCTGTTGCTCTCGGACGCCGCTTGGGCGATGATGAACGGCCCGAAGTCCGCCCAGTGGCCCGATCGGCGCAGGCTGTCCTGGAACTACTGCTGGGACAACCATTTGAGGGTCTCGACGTTGGAGCTCGGGCGCGGTGCTGCAAAGGCGCGCGCCGGCCTGGCTGCCAGTCTTGCCCCGAGGACGGCCCCAATGCACCGGCTGATGGCAGCAACAGCAGCCGAAGGCTCAGTGCAGAACTGGCGCCGCCGCTGGAAGCGGGCAATTGATGCTTACCTCTACCGGGCTGACAAGTCACGAGTGAGCCGCAGCGCCCAGAACCTGATGTTCAGCCAGTCGCACTACATGATGAACCGGCTTGGCTTCACGATGTGGGAAGAAGCAGCCTTGGGAATCTACGCCCGCGCGTGGACGCCTGATACTGAATCCGCTCTGTTGGAGAAGAGAAGAAGATGACCCCGTTCACGTCGGCCAACGCCGTTTACCTGCGCTCGTCCGAAACTACTGACCAGACCAGCACCGAAGCCCTGGAAGAGATGGGCGGGCTCGCCTCGCACGGACCGGACGGCGACCTGTGGAACCTGACCGGAAGCGACTACTCGAGGGATGCGGCCTGGGCGGACCACGCCTGGCAGTAACCCTCCACCCTCAATAACTCCATAAGCCACTGGCCGGAACTCCCCCCAACGGTTCCGGCCAGTTAAGGGCCACTGGCCGGAACTCCCCCCAACGGTTCCGGCCAGTTGCCTGTCCGGAAACAATCGCCCCCAAGGGAAGCGGCCGCTCTCGCCGCTCAGCAGCTCCTCAATACTGCCGCCGTTGACAGGGCCGCGGACGTCCCTCTCCCCGCAGCGGTCGCTGCCGCCTGACCCGGCTTGCCCTCGATTCGAGAGTCGTGGCGCGTTCCTCCGTCGCTTCGCGAACCCCGTCCGGTGTAGTCGGCGGCTCCATGTAGTTCGCCACCAGGCTGTCGCCTCGGCCCGAGCGCGTTGCGGGGGACCCCGCGCGACAGTGGCCCTTTGTGACGCGCGAGGGTGAAGCAATTTCCGTGGAAACACAAACAATTGAGATTTTCAACTTGATTTGTTGGCCGCCGTCACAGAATATCTTGTGTGTAACGATCATCACGTCGTGTTTGACCCCGCGAAGTGGGTCATCTCACACTAGCTAGTGAACAGGTGTTCAATAAGCGAACACCGGCGCGGCATCCCGCTCGCTGAGGGGGCACGAAGGAGTGGAAATGAAACGACCGAGGACCGCATCGGTATGACGGCGCAGGCGGTTGACAAGAGCGGTGCCGCGCACGCCGCACGCAAGCGTCCGCCCAGGAAGCTGCCCAGTAAGCAGCTGTTGGGGCTGGCGGGCATCCTGGCATTTCTGCTGATCTGGGAGATGGTGCCCCGGATCGGTATTGTCGAGCCGCGGTTTTTGCCGCCGGCGTCCGAGGTGATCGGGGCCCTGGCCCGGGATTTCGGGCTGACGGCTTTCTGGGCCGCGGTGGGTGAGACGATGCTGGCGTGGCTGCTGGGCCTGGCGATCGCTATCGTGCTGGCGACGGTGCTGGGCTTCATTATCGGTTCGTCGTCGTTCCTGCGGAAGCTGACCAATTCCACGGTGGAGTTCCTGCGGCCGATCCCGTCGGTGGCGCTGATCCCGCTGGCGGTGCTGCTGTTCGGGGTGAAGATCGAGTCCACGCTGATGCTGGTGGTCTATGCCTCCTTCTGGCAGGTCTTCATCCAGGTGCTCTACGGGGTGGCGGACGTGGACAACGTGGCCATGAATACGGCCAGGTCCTACGGGCTGGGCCGGGTGGCGCGGGTCCGGTACGTGGTTTTCCCGACCGCGCTGCCGTACCTGATGACCGGGGTGCGCCTGGCCGCGTCGGTGGCGCTGATCCTGGCGATCACGGCCGAACTGGTTATCGGCTCGCCCGGTTTGGGCCGTGAAATCGCATTGGCACAGTCCGGCGGCGCGATCTCGGGCATGTACGCGCTGGTCCTGGCGACCGGCCTGATCGGCGTCGTGATCAACCTGGTGATGCGCTGGATCGAGCGCAAGACCCTGTCCTGGCATTCGTCCATCCGTTCCGAGGTGATCGTATGAAAATTCTGAAGGGGATCGTGTACGCGCTGGCGCTGCCGGTCATCCTGGTCGTGATCTGGTGGGCCGCCACCCTCGGCGAGACCAACTTCTTCGTGCCCACGCCCGGTGTGCTGGCGGAGAAGTTCGGCGAGACCTGGTTCGGGGAGCGGATCATTTCCGACGTGCTGCCCAGTATTGCCCGGCTTTTCGTGGGCGTGGTCGCGGCGATCATTATCGGGATCGTGGGCGGGCTGCTGATCGGCTCGTTCAAGTGGCTGCGGGACCTGACCGAGCCGGTACTGGAGTTCTTCCGGGCCATCCCGCCGCCCGTGCTGGTGCCGGTCCTGATGCTGCTGATGGGGATCACGGACGGCATGAAGGTTGTCGTGATCATCTCCGGCTGTGTCTGGCCGGTGCTGCTGAACACGATCGAGGGCGTCCGGGCGATCGACCCGGTCCTCTCCGACAGCGCCCACACCTACGGCATCGGCGGCTGGGCCCGGATCAAGTACCTGGTCCTGCCGTCCGCGGGCCCGCAGATCATGGCCGGCGTCCGCCAGTGCCTGTCGATCGGCCTGATCCTGATGGTCATCTCCGAAATGTTCGCCTCCTCGTCGGGGCTCGGCTTCACCATCGTGCAGTTCCAGCGTTCGTTCGCGATTCCGGAAATGTGGTCCGGCATCGTGGTGCTGGGCCTGATCGGTGTGGCCATGTCGTTCATCTTCCAATTCACCGAGCGCAAGATCCTGCGCTGGTACCACGGCCTGCGAGAGGTAGAAAATGCAGTCTGATACGACCCCGGCACCGGCCGGCAAGACCCTGCCCGCCAACGAGGCCATGCTCTCGGTCCGCGGCATGAAAAAGGTCTACAAGACCGACGGCGGCGACATCGAGGCCGTCCGCAACCTCACTTTCGACCTGCGCGCCGGCGAGCTGGCTTGCCTGGTCGGCCCCTCCGGGTCCGGCAAGACCACGCTGCTCAAATGCATCGCCGGCCTGATGGCCCCGACCGAGGGCGAGGTGCTGCTCAACGGCACCCGGGTCGTCGGGCCGCCGAAGAAGATGGCCGTGGTGTTCCAGGAATACGGCCGCTCGCTCTTTCCCTGGATGCGGGTCCGCGAGAACGTCGAACTGCCGCTGAAGAACCAGGGCGTGCCCAGGGCCGAGCGCGACCGCCTGGTCGATGACGCCCTGGAAGCCGTGGGCCTGGCGCACGTGCCGCAGTCCTACCCGTGGCAGCTTTCCGGCGGCATGCAGCAGCGCGTCGCGATCGCCCGGGCCGTGGCCTACCAGCCCGAGGTCCTGCTGATGGACGAACCGTTCGCCGCGGTCGACGCGCAGACCCGCGCCGACCTCGAGGACCTGATCCGCACCGTCTGGCGCAAGCTCGGCGTGACCGTCCTGTTCGTCACCCACGACATCGACGAGTCCGTCTACCTCGGCCAGCGCGTCATCATCCTCTCCTCCTCGCCCACCGTCATCCAGGAAGACATCACCATCGACCTGCCCGACGAACGCGACCAGCTCAACACCCGAGCCCTCCCGAGGTTCACCGAACTGCGCCACCACGTCTACGAGCAGATCCAGCTCGCCAAGGCCGGACACCGCCCCGCCGCCGCCCGGCAGGCCTGATGGCCTTCGGCCGTTCTTAGGGGGTCCAGCAGGATCCCGAAGGCAGTTGCCCTTCCCTCAGGGGAGGGCAACTGCCGTTTGTGCAGGGGAAAGAACGACGGCGGTCTGCGGCCGGGAAACGCGGCAGCGGTCGCGGAGGCAGGCCGGCGGCCCGGGCCTAGGCGGGCGCCGGTGGTGAAGCCGGCGGCGGCTCCGATCCGGATCGACGGCAGTTAGGGCGCTTCGGCGGGGCCAGCCGGATCGGCTCACGCCCGGCCGGTTCGGCCGGGGAGGGGCGGGCACCGGAACCGTTATCTAAACGAAGCCCGGAATCGCTCCGCCCTGCACTTGGGCTGCGCCTAGGTTGGAGGAATCGAGGGGAGGCTGGATATGAGGCGGATAGTTCTGGCCGCGGTCACCGGCCTGGCCGTGCTGGTGCTGGCGGCCTGCGGTGGTCCCGAGGGGGTGGGCGCGTTCGCGGAGGAGGCGACTCCACGCGACGCCCTGCCGGGGTACCTGAAGGCGGCGGAGCTGGACCCCGCGAGCTCCCGGCTCCTGGCAGAGTCCGATGGGGTCGCTTTCTATGCGGCGAAACCGGCGGCCGACGGGGCGGCGTCGGCGGCATGCATTGTGATCGACGGGCAGCGCGACGGCTCGTCCTGGGTCGTGGGCTGCTCGGAGAAGGCGCCGGTGGCGACCGGCATCGACGGCGTGCAGGCCATGCTCGTGACGGACGGCTTCGATTCGTCCAAGCTGCAGCAGGACGGCTGGCGGGAGCTGCATCCGAACCTGCTGGTCAAGCGATCGTAGCGTTAGCTCCAGTGGCAGCGGCCGCGTTCCTCAAGACCGCGTTCCTCAAGATCGTGGTCCGGCGGGCTCCGGCCCGGCCGCCGCGCCTCAATCGGCGGACTTGAAGGCGATGCGCCTGAGCAGGGCGCGGAGCTGGCCGCGTTCTTCGAGACTGAGCTCGCCGAGTGAGTGCTCTTCGGAGGTGCGCACCAGGGCGAAGGCCTGCTTGTAGAGCTGTCGGCCCTCCGGGGTGGCGGCGATGACCTTGGAGCGGCGGTCGCGGGGGTCGGCTTCCCGGGTGACGGCTCCGCGGCGTTCCAGCTCGTCCACAAGTGCCACGATCTGGCTGGGATCCAGGCTGAGGAAGTCGGCCAGTTCGCGCTGCGAGGGGTTGAGGTCGCTGCAGGCCAGCGACAGCACCGAGTAGGAGCGCACCCTGAGGTCCAGCTCTTTGAGCGCGATGTTCGCCCGGCCGGAGCCGACGGAGCGGGCGCGGGCGGTCAGGAACTCGATTTCGTCGGCGAGTTCGGCGGCCATGAGCCGTTCCGGACCCGTGGCCGCTTCGTCCGCTTCCGCCGCCTGGGCTGTGCGGCTGGAGCGGGGCTCTGCCGTCTTCTGTACCGCCATGGTTCCTCGCATCTGGTTCGGGCAGGTCTTGCCGAAAATCTGTTGACTTTATCAATGGTATACGTTGTCATTGATTTTGGAACAGTCGCACGCTGGTTCCGGCGGTCGGCCGGGACCTAAGCAAAGGAGCTTTCGTTATGTCACTGGCAGGAAAAGCAGCCATCGTCACCGGCAGCGGCCGCGGGCTTGGCCTGGCCTACGCGCAGGAACTGGCGAAGCAGGGCGCCGCCGTCGTTATCAACGACGTGGACCAGCAGGTCGCGGACGAAGCCGTTGCCAGCATCACCGCAGCCGGCGGCCGGGCCGTGGCCGTGGTGGCCCCCGTGGGCTCGACGGAGACCGCGAAGCAGCTGGTGGCTGCCGCCGTCGATAATTTCGGCCGCCTGGACATCCTGGTCACCAACGCGGGCGTGCTGCGCGACAAGTCGCTGCTGAAGATGACGGACGAGGACTTCGACCTGGTCATCAACGTGCACCTGCGCGGGACCTTCACCTGCGTCCGCGAGGCCTACGCCTACTTCAAGGAGAACGGCATCGCCGGCCGGATCATCACGATCGGCTCGCCTACGGGCCAGCGCGGCAACTTCGGCCAGACGAACTATGCCGCCGCGAAGGCCGGGATCGTGGGCATGGTCCGCACCTGGGCGCTGGAGATGAAGAAGGCCGGCGTCACTGCCAACGCCATTATCCCGGTTGCCGCAACCGCGATGACCAAGACCGTGCCCTTCTTCCAGAAGGCGGTCGAGGCGGATGAGCGCGGGGAGGCCATGCCGGACTTCTTCCGCAAGGACCTTGGTTTTGGAACGGCCGACGACGTTGCCGGGCTGGTTGCGTACCTCGCCTCCGATGCGGCGGCCAAGGTCACAGGCCAGGCGATCGGCGTCGGCGGCGACCGCCTGCAGCTGTGGTCCCACCCGGAGGCCGTGGCGACCGAGTACCGCGACGGCGGCTGGACCTACGAGGCGCTGGGCGAGCGGTTCGACGACCTGTTCGGCCAGCGGCTGCAGACCGTCGGCGAGGAGTTCCCGGCGCTGCCGGCGGAACTGCAGCCTGAGACGGCGGGGAGCAAGTAATGGCGGTCAAGGCGTACGAACTCGGCGTCGATGCGGCGGCGCTGGATGCGATCGACATGCACGTGCATGTGGAGATCGACGGCCATGGGCATTGTTCGCTGCCCCCGGCACTGATGGACGCGTCCAGCGCGTACTTCAAGGCGGAGGAGCGGACACCGTCCCTGGACAGCATCGCCGAAACCTACCGGGCGCTGAACATGGCCGCCGTCGTGTTCACCGTCGACGCGCGAACCAAGCTTTCGCACAAGCCGAACAGCATCGAGGACATCGTCGAAGGGGCCGCGCGGAACAATGACGTGCTGATCCCGTTCGGCTCCGTGGACCCGCTGACCGGCTCGGAAGCGATCGTGCGGGCCAAGCGGCTGGCGGGGGACTACGGGGTCCGGGGCTTCAAGTTCCACCCGAGCCTCCAGGGTTTCGACCCGAGCCAGGGTGAGTTCTACCCGCTCTGGGAGGCGCTGCAGGAGATCGGCCTGCCGGCGATCTTCCACACCGGCCAGAACGGCATGGGCGCCGGCCTGCCCGGCGGCTACGGGATCAAGCTGGCCTACTCCAATCCGCTGCTGCTGGACGCCGTCGCCGCGGACTTCCCGGGGCTGCAGGTCATCATGGCGCATCCTTCGGTGCCGTGGCAGGACGAGGCCAACTCGATCGCCACGCACAAGTCCAACGTCTGGATCGACCTCTCGGGCTGGTCGCCGAAGTACTTCCCGGAGTCGCTGGTGAGGGCTTCGAACTCGATGCTGCAGGACAAGGTCCTCTTCGGGACGGATTTCCCGCTGATCACGCCGCAGAAATGGCTGGGCGCCTTTGCCGACCTGCCCCTGAAGGACGAGGTCCGGCCGAAGATCCTCAAGCACAACGCGATGCGCCTGCTGGGCCTGGGCACTGGCGGGCGACCATGAGCGTCGCCGCCGGCGTGCAGGAGCAGACCGCGTTCTATCCATCGGACCAGTACGGCTTCTCGACGCTGCTCAGCGAGGCCGAGCTGGCCGTGCTGGGCCGGCTGCGGGCGGTGCTGGACCAGCAGGTCAAGCCGTTGCTGGCGGACTACTGGGAACAGGGCGAGTTTCCCTACCAGATCACCAGGCCGCTGTTCGACCTGCGGCTGATGGACCCCGAGGAGCTGACAGCCGGCGGAGCGGTGCCCGGCGGCCTGTACACCGGCTTCCGGAACTTCGAACTGGCGCGGACCGACGCCTCCGTGGCGACGTTCTACAACGCCCAGTCCGGCCTGTTCCGCACGGCGGTCAACCTCGGCGGCAGTGACGAGCAGGCGGCGCGGCTCGATCCGCTGATCCGCTCCTTCGAGTACAAGGGCGTGTTTTCGCTGACCGAGCCGGACCATGGCTCCGACATTGCCGGCGGGCTGGCCACCAGCGCGCGGCGCGACGGCGGGGAGTGGGTCATCAACGGGCACAAGCGCTGGATCGGCGGGGCTGTCTCGGCCGACGTGCTGGCCGTGTTTGCCCGCGACGAGGCGGACGGACAGGTCAAGGCGTTCCTGGTGCCCACCGACGCGCCGGGCGTGGAGCTCTCCAAGATCCACCGCAAGACAGCGCTGCGCATGATGCAGAACTCGGACATCACGCTGACGGACGTCCGCGTACCGGAATCCGAGCGCCTGCAGCGGATCAATTCCTTCGCCGACGTCGCTGGCCTGCTGCGCAACATGCGGTCGGACGTTGCCTGGATCGCCGCCGGACTGCAGGCCGGAGCCTACGAGGCCGCCGTGCGGTACGTGAAGGGGCGCGAGCAGTTCGGCAAGCCGCTGGCCAGTTTCCAGCTGGTGCAGGACAAGCTTGCCACGATGCTGGGCAACGTCACGTCCTCGCTCGGCATGGTGGTCCGGCTGACCCAGCAGCAGGAGGCCGGCATCTTCAAAGACGAGAACTCCGCGCTGGCCAAGATGTTCACCTGCGCCCGGATGCGGGAAACCGTCGCCCTGGCGCGCGAGCTGGTAGGAGGCAACGGGATCACGCTGGACACAGACGTCGCACGTTTCCACGCGGATGCCGAAGCCGTCTACTCCTACGAAGGCACGCACGAAATCAACGCCCTGATTGTGGGCCGGGCTATCACCGGCACCGGGGCTTTCCGCTAGACCGGCCAACGCCGGACCCACCCGCAAGCACCACGAGGAGCAACCCATGAGCACCGCCAGCAAGACCATCGCCACGTTCGAGGAACTGCAAGGCCTGGTCGGCCAAGACCTCGGCTACACCAGCTACATCGAGATCACGCAGGAGCAGATCAACACCTTTGCCGAGGCGACCAACGACCACCAGTGGATCCACGTCGATCCGGAGCGCGCCAAGGACGGCCCGTTCGGCGCCCCGATCGCCCACGGCTTCCTCAGCCTGTCGCTGATCATTCCGTTCTGGAGCGAGCTGTTCGACGTCGAGGGCGTCAAGACCAAGGTCAACTACGGCCTGGACCGTGTCCGGTTCACCAATCCGGTCAAGGTCGGTTCGAAGGTCCGCATGCACTCCACGATCGCCGAGGTTACCGAGGTCAAGGGCGGCGTCCAGATCAAGACCAGCAACACCATCGAGATCGAAGGCGAGGAGCGTCCGGCCGTCGTCGCCGAATTCCTCGCCCGGTTCTACGCCTGACCGGCGGCCCACCACTACGGACCACCACTACAAGGAGCAGAGTATGAAGAAGCACTTCGGCAAGATGCTTGCGGTCGCGGCGGCCGCTGCGCTGGCGCTGACGGGCTGCGGCAGCGGTTCGCCGTCGGGCGGCGCGGCTCCGGCGGGCTCTGAAGCCGCGAACGGGGACCTGACCAAGGTTGTTGTCGGCGTCCTGCCGATCGCGCCGTCGGCCGCCGTGCAGTACGGGATCGACAAGGGCATCTTCGAGAAGCACGGCCTGGACATCGAGTTCCAGACCAGCTCCGCCGGCGCCGCCATGCTTCCGGCCGTCTCGACGGGCAGCATCAATATCGGCATCGGCAACCCTCTCTCCACCCTGGTCGCGGTGGACAAGGGCCTGGACATGAAAATCGTCTCCGGCTACTCGAACTCCAAGGCCGAGGGGGACGACATCACCGGCGTCGTCGTCAAGAAGGACTCCGGGATCAATTCCTGGAAGGACCTGGCGGACAAGACCGTGTCCGTCAACGCGGTGAACACGCAGGGCGACCTGACGATCATGGAGGCCGTCGAGAAGGACGGCGGGGACCCCAAGGCCGTGAAGTTCAGCGAGGTCGCGTTCCCGGATGCGCCGGCGCAGCTGGAACGGGGCAATATCGACGCCGCGTGGATGGCAGAGCCGTTCGTGGCCAATGCGCTGGCCGACGAGAACAACAAGCTGCTCGGTTACAACTACCAGGACGTCATCCCCGGGCTGCCGACGATGGTGGCCTTTACCTCCGGCAAGTATGCCCAGGACAACCCCGAGGCCGTCGCGGACTTCAAGGCCGCACTCGCCGAAACCCTGGACGCGGCCGAGGCCGACCAGGAGGGGATGAAGAGTACCGTCGCCACCTTCCTCAAGATCGACGAGGCGAAGGCCCAGGCGATCAACATGGAGGAGTTCTCCGGCGAACTGCGGACCGAGCAGATGACCAAGCTCGGCGAGCTGATGCAGAAGTACGACTTCGTTTCGAAGACACCGGACGTCAACGCCGTCCTGGTCAAGTAGCGGTCACCAACCACCTCAAGGAAGAGGCATCACTATGAAGAGGCGCTTTGCCACACTGCTGGCCGGCGGCGCGATCGCAGCGCTCGCCCTGACCGGCTGCGGTTCAGGTTCTCCCTCCGGCTCCTCCGAACCGGCCGGAAGCGAGGCGGCCGGCGGTGGCCTGCAGAAGGTCACCGTCGGCGTCCTGCCCATTGCCCCCTCCGGAGCCATGCAGTACGGCATCAACGAGGGGATCTTCGAGAAGCACGGGCTGGACGTCGAGCTCCAGACCGGCCAGGGCGGCGCGGCCATGCTGCCTGCCGTCTCCACCGGCACCATGAACTTCGCCGTCGGCAATCCGCTCTCGGTCATGACCGCCGTGGACAAGGGCCTGGACATGAAGATCGTGACCGGGTACAGCAACTCGAAGGCCGAGGGCGAGGACATCAACGCCGTCGTCGTCAAGGCGGACTCCGGCATCGACTCCTTCGCAGATCTTGCGGGCAAGACCACCGCAGTCAACACCCTCAAGACCCAGGGCGACCTGACCATCATGGAGAGTGCGGCGATCGACGGCGGCGACCCGAAGGCGCTGAAGTTCAGCGAAATGCCGTTCCCGGACATGGAGGCCCAGCTGGAACGCGGCAACGTGGACGCCATCTGGATTCCGGAGCCCTTCCAAACGAAGGCGCTGGCGAACACGGACTACAAGCTGCTGGGCTACCCGAACCAGAAGGCGCTGCCTGGCCTGCCGACCATGGTGACCTTCACCAGCGGAGGCTACGCCAGCGAGAACCCCGGGATCGTGGCGGACTTCAAGGCCGCCGTGACCGAGACGCTCGCCGCCGCCGAGGCGGACCCGGAGGGCGTGCGCGCCGTGCTGCCGGACTTCATGGGGATGGACGAGTCCGTGGCCAAGGGCCTGAAGATGGAAACCTTCGATGCCGAACTGCCTGCCGAGGTGCTCAGCGACATGGGCAAGCTGACGGTCAAGTACGGGTACGTCGAGAAGGACCCGGACGTGGCCGCGATGACGGTGCAGTAACCGCCGGAGCGGACGCAGGACCAGGCGCAGGGCGGTTCCCGGACTACGGGAGCCGCCCTGCGCCGTCGTGCGTTGAACCGTAGGATCGGCCTCAGGAAGGGCAGGAAGGGCAGGAAGGGCAGGAAGGGCAGGAAGGGCAGGAAGGGCAGGAAGGGCCGGAGGCGTCAGGAAATGGCCGGGGAAGTCAGTAAGTGTCAGGACAAGGCCGCGGCCCTGGCCTGCTCCGCGGCGAGCAGCTTGCCCAGCAGCCGGTCCAGCTCGCGAGCCTCGGACTCGTCCAGCCCGGCGACCAGCAGTTCGTTGACAGCCCGTGCCTTGCCTTCCAGCTCCTTGACGGCCTCGGCGCCGGCCTCGGTCAGGTCGACCCTGTTGCGCCGCCTGTCCGTGGCGTGCCGGCCGACGAGCAGCAGGCCCTTTTTCTGCATGCGGGCCAGGAGCTCGGCGAGAGTGGACTTATCCAACTGCGACAGCGCCACCAGCTCCCGCTGGCCGATCCCGGGATGGTCCCGGACGAAAGTGAGCACGCCGAACTGGACGGAGGAGATGTCGGGGGAGGCGTGCAGCTGCCAGAGCTGGCCATGGAACTGCAGCGCCCGCCGCAGCCAATAGCTGCGGAATTCGACGGCCTCGGAACCGGGCACCGGGAGCACCAACCTTTCAGCGGGGCCGATTGCGGATGGCCTAGGGATTGTGACCTGCCCCGCATTACCGTAACATCGTCCGGGTACGTACGACCGAACGGTCGGACAGTAATTCGATGTAGTAAGGCCACGCCCATGGATATCAAGGCTCGGATCGAAGCATCCCCGATGAGCAAGGCGCAGATCGGCATTGTTGCCATCTGCCTCGCGATGAACTTCATTGACGGCTACGACGTGCTGGTCATGGCGTTCAGCGCCACCGCCATCGCCGAGTCCTGGGGGCTCAGCGGCGGGGAACTCGGCCTGCTGCTCAGCGCCGCCCTGGCCGGCATGGCCATCGGCGCGATCTTCGTCGCGCAGATCGCGGATAAGATCGGGCGCCGCAACACCATCATCCTGTCCACCTCGGTGATCACCGTCGGCATGTTCGCCTCGGCGTTCGCACCCAACTACGAGACGCTGCTGGCGCTGCGCGTCGTGACCGGCATGGCCGCCGGCACCATGCAGACCAGCCTGAACGTGCTGGTCGCCGAGTATTCCAACGCCCGGCGGCGCGCCACCGCGGTCAGCCTCTACAGTGCAGGCCTGCCCATCGGCGGCGTGCTCGGCGGCATCATCGTCGCGGCGCTGCTCACCCGCTTCGAGTGGCACGCCGGTTTCATCTTCGGCGGCATCATTACGTTCATCATGCTGCCCATCGTGCTGAAGTGGCTGCCCGAGTCGATCGACTACCTGAACGCCAAGCGGCCGGAAGGCGCGCTGGAGAAGATCAACGGGATCTTCGTCCGCCTCGAACAGCCCGCCCTTGCCGCGCTCCCCGCCGCCCCGGTCACCACCGGCCAGCCATCCAACAAGCTGGTCGCGATCTTCTCCAACGGGCAGGCGCCCAAGACGAGCCTGCTGGCCCTGGCCTTCATGATGATCATGGGCTCGTTCTACTTCGCCAACTCCTGGACCCCGCGCCTGCTGACCGAATCCGGCTACTCCGCCAATGAGGGCATCACCGCCGGCGTGCTCTTCAGCGTCGGTTCCATCATCGGCTCGATCGTCTTTGCCTACTTCGGCTCCCGGTACGATCTGAAGCGCACGCTGGCCGTCTTCTTCCTGCTGGCCGCGGCCGCATTCGCGGTGTTCGCCCTGTTCGCCAACCAGCTGAACACGGCGCTCGTGCTGGCCGGGCTGCTGGGGCTCCTGTGCAACGCCACCATCGCCGGCATGTTCTCGATCGGCCCGGTCTACTACGATGCCTCCGTCCGCGCTACCGCGGTGGGCCTGATCGGCGGCATCGGCCGGTCCGGCGGCATCGTCTCCCCGATCGTCGCCGGGGCGCTGGTCGACGCCGGCTGGGTCCCGGGCAACATCTACTTTGTCTTTATCCTCCCGCTGGTCCTCGGCGCCGTCGCGATCACGGTGCTCCGCAAGCCGAAGTCGCTGAGTGCCCCGGTGGAACCGGCGGCAGCGGTGGCCGGGCAGCTGGCCGGATCCCGCTAGCCGCCGGCGGGCCCGGCGCGGGGCTTAGTGCCCGAATTCGTCCGCGTCGTAGATGTCCGCCACGCCGGTATCCATTGCGGAAAGCTCCCGGACCTCGGCGTCGTCGAGCGTGAAGTCGAACACGGCAAGGTTCTCGGCGAGGCGCTCCGGCCGGCCGGACTTGGGGATGGCAACGAAGCCCTGCTGGGTATGCCAGCGCAACACGATCTGCGCGGGCGTCCGGTTGTACTTGTCCGCGAGTGCGGTGAGGGCCGGCACCCGCAGCAGCGAGCCGCCGCGGCCCAGCGGGCTCCAGGCCTCGGTGGCGATGCCGTGCCCGCGGTGCAGCTCGACCAGGTCGCCGCGCGTGTGCCGCGGGTCCAGCTGGATCTGGTTGACGTCGGGCACCAGCCCGGCGTCGAATAGCCGCTGCAGGTGGGCGGGCTTGAAATTGGAGGTGCCTATCGCCCTGACCAGCCCCTCCTCCAGCAGCGCGGCCATGCCCTTGAAGGCCTCCACGTAGCGGTCCTGTGCCGGATTTGGCCAGTGGATCAGCAGCAGGTCCACATACTCGACCCCCAGCCGCCCGGCGCCGGCTTCGAAAGCCCGCCGGACGCCGTCGTAACTGTGCCATTCCTTATTGAACTTGGTGGTGATGAAGACGTCTTCGCGGGACAGCCCGCTGCGGCGCACGCCTTCGCCGACTCCGGCCTCGTTCCCGTAGTTCTCGGCGGTGTCGATGAGCCGGTAGCCCAAGCCGAGGGCGCGTTCGACGGCGTCGGCGGTCTCCGCGTTGTCCATCGGCCAGGTGCCCAGGCCCAGCAGCGGGATGGCGGCGCCGTTGCGCAGGTCCAGCAGGGGTGCGGTCTGTCCAGTCACTGTTCTCCCAGGGTCGTCGTCTTGGTCACCAGCCTAGGCCTTTGCGGGGGCGGCCGCAGTGGCCAAGGCCAATGGGGAGGCAAAGCGAAGGCCCGGTGCCGCTAACCCTCTCGGGAAGCGGCGCCGGGCCCATCGGGTTCCGCGGGGCGGAGACGGAATCAGGCGTTGGCCGGCTCCAGGGCGCCAGCCAGCGCGGAAACGACGCCGGCCAGTTCGGCGGCGGTCTCGGCGTGGTCCTTCGGGTGGGTCCCGGCGAAGACCTCGAACCGGCCGCCCACGGTGATGGACACGTCCTCGAGGACCTTCGCGCCGGCAACACCAAGGGCCTTGCGCGTGTTCTCGTTGGCCCACTGGGCGCCGAAGCCGGAGGGGGAGGCGCTGACCACGGCGGCCGGCATGTCCTTCACGGCACCGGCGCCGAACGGGCGGGACAGCCAGTCGATGGCATTGGTCAGCACGGCCGGGGTGGTGCCGTTGTACTCGGGGGTCACGAACAGCACGGCGTCGGCCTCGCCGGCCGCCTCGCGCAGGGCTGCCGCGGCGGCCGGCACCTGGCCCTCGACGTCGAGGTCCTCGTTGTAGAAGGGGATGGAGGCAAGGCCTTCGTACAGGGTCACCTCGGCACCTTCGGGGGCAACGGCGGCGGCCGCTTCGGCCAGCTTGCGGTTGACGGAGGCGCCGCGGAGGCTGCCGACGAGGGTGAGGACCTTGATGCTCATGAATCTCCTAAGCCAAGTGGTTGGTACACGCATGACAACCCGAGGCCCGGACGATTCATTCCTCGTCCGCGGCGTGGGGTTCCTCACTCCGGCCGGGGGCCTCCAGCGCTTTGATGAGCGCCGCCAGCTGTGGATGCAGCTCCGGCAGGGCGGCGCCTGCGGCGTGGGCGGCACGGCCGACAGCCAGCTGCGCGGCTGCGGCGGCGCGGCGTCCCTTGTCTGTCAGCACGTATCCGGCGCTCCGTCCGGCCGAGTGCGGCCGGTCCACGTAGCCGCGGGACTCCAGCCTGGAGAGGAGCGCCTTGACGTCTTCGCCCGGCGCGCCTGCGAGGAGGGTGAGCTCGGCAGCGCTCAGCGGGCCGGCCGCGAGCTTCTCCAGCAGGGTCAGTGACTGCCGGTTCAGGCCCAGCGGGGCCAGGGCCTTGTCCGCGGTGCCCTCCAAGGCGGCGGCGGCAGCGGTGAGGAGGTAAAGAATGGAGCCGGCGCCGTACTCGGCGGGCGGGTTGTGCAGATCCACGGATTCCTTAAACGCGAAAGAACCCGGCTACTGCTTAACCAGAATGAACAATCATACCCCGTGGGAAGGGGCGTTGGATGCTAGGGGTCTGCGGGCGGCTGCCCCGGCTGCTGCTGCCCGCGGTGCTTCTGCGCGCGCGATTCGAGCCAGGCTTGGACGTCGCGCAGCCTGATCCGCCGGTGGGTGCCGCGGTACTCAACCGGAATGGTGCCGGCGTCGGTCAATTTCCGCATGTACGTCAGGGAGATCCCGGCGACCTCGGCCGCTTGGGAGGTGTTGAGCAGCCCCTCGGCCGAGCTGACCATGACGGCGTCGCCGTCGGCCAGGCGGCGCAGGACATCGACGACGGCGTCCCGCGCCTTGGCGGGCAGCTTCACCGTGGTGCCATTGACGAAGACGGTCACGTCATCGCTTTCGCCCAGCGCGCGGGCGAGCCGCCGGGATTCGGACTCCGGCAGGGCGTCCGTGGTGCGTGGTTTCAGCTGCGCCATAGCACCTACCCTAATCCACCGGGCCCCTGCGCCCGGGGCGCTGGCCGCGGAGTAAGTGGACGGCTGGACCAGGAGGCGGACGGGGCGGCGGCGGCCGACAAAGGCCAGCCAGCGGCGCCAACCCGGAGGTGACGTTGGCCGCAGAGTACCGTCCTCGTGTTAACAGGTCGCCCAAGGGTTAAGTAGGCTCTGTATATGCCCACGATCAGAAACCGCCGCGCAGCAGCACTGCCGGCGAAGCTCTCCCGTTCCTGGCTCCTGGCATCGGCTGCCGACGAAGCCAACTTCGCCCCCGCCCTTGCCTCCGAAGCCGACTCCGTCATCTTCGACATGGAAGATGCAGTCCCGGCGGCGGGCAAGGCCGAGGCCCGGGAGCGCGTGGTCGAAGCGCTGTCGAACGGCATGACCGCCTGGGTCCGGGTCAATGGTATGGAAACCGACTACTGGGCCGATGACCTGGCCGCACTGTCCAAGGCGCCCGGCCTGCGCGGCGTGATGCTCGCGATGACCGAGCGTCCCGAGCAGGTGACCCACACGGCCATGCGCCTGCATGCGGGTACGCCGGTGGTCGCGCTGATCGAATCCGCCGTCGGCATCGAGAACGCCACGGCCATTGCCAGCGCCCCCGGGACCTTCCGCCTGGCTTTCGGCGTCGGCGACTTCCGCCGCGACACCGGCGCCAGCGACGAACCCATGGCCCTCGCCTATGCGCGCTCGCGGCTCGTGATCGCCTCCCGTGTGGGCCAGCTGCCCGGCCCGATCGACGGACCGAGCGTCGGAATGCTGGGCGACGACCTGCTGGAGGCCTGCAAGGTCACGGCATCGATGGGCATGACCGGGAAGCTCTGCCTGCTGCTTGAGGCAGCGGACACCATCAACAAGGGCCTTTCGCCGAGCGAGTCCGAGATCCGCTGGGCGCACGAGCTGCTGAGTGCGCACGCCGCCGGTGCCGTGGTGGGCGACGGCTCCTACCTTCCCCGACTGGCCCGCGCCGAGAAGATCTCCTCGCTCGCGGATTCCTACGGACTCTGGAACGCCTGACCCAGGTACGCCGGGCTTAGGCCGCCGGAGGCGTCAGTTCAGTGGCTGCGAGAACAGCTGGTGCAGGCTGAGCGGGGCCTCGCCCGTGAGCAGTTCGACGTCGTTGGTGGTCTTGGCGAGCTCGCCGCGCGCGATCGCGGTGTAGGTGCTGACCCAGGCATCCAGCTGCCATGCCGCGGCACCGAAGTGGGCACGCGAGGCGTACGCCTCCTCCACCGTCTCATTGTGGAAGCTCAGCTGCCGTCCCGTGGCCTCTGTCAGGATGGCCGCGGCTTCCGCCAGCGTCAGGGCCTCGGGACCGGTGAGATTGTAGGTGAACCCGGCGTGCGGGATGGGCTGCTGGAGAATGGCTGCGGCCACGCGCGCCACATCGGACCGGGCCACAAATGCTGCGCGCCCGTCCTCGGCGGGCCCGCGGATCACGCCGTTCCGGTCCGCGAAGTCGGGCAGGATGTCTGCGTAGAAGTTGTTGCGCAGCAGGGTGAACTTGGCCCCGGTTTCCCGCAGCTTCTCCTCGGTGGCGAAATGGTCCCGAGCGAGGGTGAAGGTCGCATCCGGGTCGGCGCCGGCGAACGATGTGTAGACGATGTGCTCGACGCCTGCCTCCATGGCGGCGTCGATGAACGTGAAGTGCTGCTGCAGCCGGTCTTCGGACTCCGCCGCTGACACCATGAATACCGTCCCGATGCCTTCCAGCGCCCGGCGGCAGGCGCCCGGGTCGCCGAAGCCGGCCACCGCCGTCGTTGTTCCCGGAAGTCCGGGGGCGCGGGAGGCGTCGCGCAGGACCAGGCGAAGCGGGATCCCCTCCGCGGCGAGCAGGCGCGCCGTTTCGCCGCCGAGCCGGCCGGAGGCGCCGGTGATGGCGATGGTGGGAGGGGCGGGATTCTTATCCGGCATCATGGCTCCAAGCATAGGGCCGGGAACCCGTGCGTGGTCAGCGCCGTCGGCTGCACCGCGGCCGCCGGCGTGCACGTTCCGGCGGCCGGCCGGGAAATTCATCTTGAGTTTCCCGGCCCTTCTCCGTCCGCGGTTAGCGTTGGTCGGGTGCCAGAGGTATTCGTCGCATTGGGGGACAGCTTCACCGAAGGCGTGGGCGACCGGAACAAGAAGTTCCCGAACGGGGTGCGGGGCTGGGCCGACCGCCTGGCCAAACAGCTGGCCAAGAAAAATCCGGAGCTGTGCTACGCCAACCTGGCCGTGCGGAGCAAGCGGCTGCACCAGATCGTGGCGGACCAGCTGGAGCCGGCCCTGGCCATGAACCCGACGCTGATCACGTTCTACGCCGGCGGCAACGACATCCTGGAGATCCGCAAGGACATGGACGAGCTGCTGGAGCAGTACGAGGCGGCCGTGGCCCGGCTGGCGTCGACCGGCGCCCGGCTGGTGCTCTTCACCGGGTTCGACGTGATGCTGCCGTCGGTGCTGGAACCAATGCGCCGGCGGAACTGGCAATACAACGAGGCGGTGCGGGCCATAGCGCGCAAGTATGGGGCGCTGCTGGTGGACCACTGGACCTTCGACGCCTACCAGGACAAGCGGATGTGGGACTCGGACCGGCTGCACATGTCGCCGGCCGGCCACAAGTACATGGCCGCGCAGGTCCTGGAGCTGCTCGGCGTCGAACACACCCTGAAGATCCGGCCGCTGGGGCCGATGGAGCGTTACGGCTGGCGGGAAATGCTGCGCCGCGATCGGGCCTGGATGCATGAATGGGTCGTGCCGATGTTCGGCCGCAAGCTGCGCGGCGTCACGCTGGGGGACAACCTGCCGCCGCGCTGGCCGGAGCCGGTCAGGGTTTCCGACGGTTTGAAGAAGCTGGCCAAAAGGGCGGGAAGGGCCCCGGTGGGATAGGCCGCAGGGGACCTAGACTTGTGGATCATGAAGACTATGCGCAAATTCCGCACGCCCAT
Source organism: Arthrobacter sp. USHLN218 (assembly GCF_037144715.1). Classification (NCBI taxonomy): domain Bacteria; kingdom Bacillati; phylum Actinomycetota; class Actinomycetes; order Micrococcales; family Micrococcaceae; genus Arthrobacter; species Arthrobacter sp. USHLN218. Next base: position 364,999 of record NZ_JBBCYT010000004.1, on the reverse strand, counting down.
CGTCTGGCTGATCATCGTCGCGATGGTGGCCAGCGTCGGCATGGGATTCATCATGCAGTTCGCCGGGATTTAGGAGCGTCCGCATGACCAGTCCCGGAGGGGTGGCCGGCTCAGGGGTGCCGGCGGCGGCCTTCGCCGAACCGACGCGGCGGGTCGGTCCCGGCTGGATCGCGGGGGTCATCCTCGTCAATGTCGGTATCAATGCGGCCTTCTTCGGCCCGCTGCAGGTGCTCCTCGCGCAGCAGGCCCAGACCTTTGACGCGGCCAACAAGGAGGCGGTCCTTGCGCTGGCCACCGGTTTCGGGGCTGCGGTCTCGCTGGTTGCCAACCCCATCGCCGGCGCCTTGAGCGACCGTACGACGTCGGCACTGGGACGCCGGGTGCCGTGGGTGCTGGGCGGCGCGGTGCTGGCTTTTGCCGCCCTGCTCCTGCTGGCCGGCGCCCCGAGCATCGCCGTCATGGTGGCCGCCTGGTGCCTGGTGCAGGCGGGCTGCAACGGCGCCTACGCCGCGGTGACGGCAGGCATTCCGGACCGGGTCCCGGCCCTGCAGCGCGGCCAGGTCGGCGGGCTGGCGGCGATGGGGCAGACCGTCGGCATCGTCTTCGGGGCGGTGCTGGCCAACCTGGCCGGCGGCTTCGTCCTCGGCTACATCTACTGCGCGGTGTTCCTGCTCCTGAGCGTGGTCATGTTCCTGGTGAAGGGCCGCGACGTGCCGCTGGATCCGGCGCTGCGTCCGCCGTTTGCCTGGGGCCGGTTCCTGAAGAGCTTCTACATTTCCCCGCGGCGCCACCCTGACTTCGGCTGGGCCTGGCTGACGCGGTTCCTGGTCAACCTGGGCAACAACCTGTTCACGCTCTATCTGTTCTTCTTCCTGCAGGATGCCGTGGGCCACCCCGACCCGGCGGCGGGCGTGCTGCTGCTGACCGGCATCTACGCGCTGATGGTCATCGTCACCGCGGTCATCGGCGGGCCCTGGAGCGACCGGATCGGCCGCCGGAAGCCGTTCGTCATTGCCTCCGCAGCCACGATCGCGACGGCGTCGATCCTGGTGGCGCTGTGGCAGACCTGGCCGACGGCGCTGGTCGCCGCCGCCGTCCTGGGCGCCGGCTTCGGCATGTTCCTCGCCGTCGATTTCGCCCTGCTGACGCAGGTGCTGCCCAGCGCCGCCGACCGCGGCAAGGACCTGGGCGTCATCAACATCGCCAACTCGTCGCCGCAGGTCTTCGCCCCGCTGATCGCGGCTCCCGTGGTGCTGTACCTCGGCGGCTACACGGCCCTGTTCGTGCTCGCCGCCATCATAGGATTGCTGGGAGCGGTGTTCGTGGTCAAGATCAAGGGCGTCCGGTAAGGCCGCGGCGGCGGAATAATCGTGAGTACGCGGGATGTTACCGCCGCGGAGCGGTCATCCGGCCGATTCTACGGCCAGTAGAATTAACGGGCCGGCATCCGCTGAAAGGAGGGCGATGGACATCTTCCTTGAACTGCCGCTGGAATGGGCAATCCTCGCCCTCTTCTGCGGCGCCATGATCCGATCCAACGCGACCTACTGGCTGGGCCGCGGCGCCGCCGCCGGTGCCCGCCGCACGTCCCTTGAGAAGCACCTCGACAGCCCCGTGATGAAGCGCGCGGAACGCCTGATGGACAGGTTCGGTCCGTTCGCCGTGACGCTGTGCTTCCTTACCATCGGCCTGCAGACGGCCGTGATTGCCACCGCCGGCATCGCCCGCATGCACCTGGTCCGCTTCCTGCCTGCCGTTGTGGCCGGCAGCATCATCTGGGCCGTGGTTTACGCCACGGTCGGTCTCGCGGCGGTAGCCGCATGGCTGGGCTTGGTGCTCGCTTCGCCGGCCACCGCCGTCGTTATTGTGATCCTGCTCGTGGGAGTGCTGGCCTTCGTGCTGTGGCGCCGGAAGCGGCGCGAACGTGCCGCCGACGCGGAAGAGGCCCGCGAAGCCGCTTAGGCTGGGCGTATGGAAGCCCAGATCATCACCACCGTCATCTGCGGACTGCTCATCGCGGTCGGCATTGCCGGCATCGTCATTCCGGTCCTGCCCGGCAGCATCACCATCGTCGCCAGCCTGCTGATCTGGGCGCTGGTGCTGCGGAGCACGGTCGGCTGGGTCGTCTTCGGACTGGGTGCGGTGCTGGTGGCCATCGGGATGGCGGCCAGTGCCGTGCTGACCGGGAAGCGGCTCAAGGCCCGCAGGATCCCGAACCACTCGATTGTGGTCGGCATTGTCGTGGGACTGGTGGGCATGTTCGTGATTCCGGTGCTGGGCCTCTTCATCGGTTTCGCCGTGGGCTTGCTGCTCAGCGAGTACCTCCGGCAGCGCGACTTCGGGCTCGCCCTGGCCTCGAGCGGGGTCGCGCTCAAGGCGATGGGGATCGGCATCCTCGTGGAGCTCGGCTGCGCGTTTGCCGCGGGCAGCATCTGGACGATCGGCGTCCTGGTGCACTTTTTCGCCTGACGGCCGTCCCGTCGCCGGGCAGGTTCTGCGGACTCAGTCCTCCTGGAGCAGTCCCGTGGTCCGGTACGGAATCACCTCGCGGAGGAACATCTGCGTGGAGGTCCGCGTGATGCCGGGGCAGAGGCGGATCTCCTCGCTGACCCGGTAGAGATCGTCGGGGCTTTTGGCGACCACCCGGATGAGCAGGTCCGTGTCGCCGGCCGGGGCATGGCATTCGAGGACCTCGGGGATCTTGCGCAGCGCCTCGACGGCCTTGTTGAGCTTGCTCTGGTCGAGTTCCGCACTCACCATGGCCATCACCCCTCGCCCCGTGGCTTCCGGGAAGATCCGCGCCGAGTGCGGACGGAGGATGCCCGACGCCTTGATCCGCTCGAGCCGGGAATGGACCGTGCCGCGCGCCAGCCCGAGCTTCTGGGCCAGCATCATGACCGGTATGCGCGGATCCTCGTCCAAGGCAAGGATGATGCGGCGGTCTGTCGGATCCAGCTGCTGCAATCTGACCACTTCCTGTCCGGTGTCCCGTTCCCATGTTGATCAGATTGACCAACCAATGAGGCAACTATTGCACGGATTGCCGCAGGGGTGCTCGAATTGGAGGCAGCGCGGGACGAGCCACAAGCTTCCACCCGCCAAGGTGCAGTGAAACCGGCCCACCCCGCCGAGGATCTGCGGACGGATCCCGCAAGGATCCAACCTGTTGTTCACAGCTGAAGACCCCCGATCCAGCCGGATGCCTGCCGGATGGAGCGGGGGTCTCGCTACATCCGTTTTTGGTGATTCGGCCACGACGGTCATATGATCTACGCAGTTACTCGGGGCCTTAGCTCAGTTGGTAGAGCGTTTCGTTCGCAATGAAAAGGTCAGGGGTTCGATTCCCCTAGGCTCCACCGCTTTCGCCGTACTTAGCGGGTTCCGCGAACCGCTGACGTGATGCCCGGCTGGACGGGCGATTTGGGCCTCAGCCGCCGTCGTCGTCAGGGCGCGGATCCGATCGGCCACCGCGTCTTAATCCATGATTCTCAGTGTCCACGCCGACTGGGCAGATTAGACCGGCCTGCATGTGTGAACATGGACTTGTGCCCGCAGATGCTCGTTTCCCGTTTGCTTTCCGCGCAACCGCCTACATGGGGACATCAAGGTGGTTGCGCCGCCGGGTCCGGGCGTTCCGCTATGACGCAATGTGGGAAGACGGCCGCGTTGACCATGACGTCAACCTGGTTGAACTGATGTACAGGCGGGCTCCGGCGGACTACGACGTTACCAAACGTGCCATGCACGCCCAGTGTCCGGAATTGGGAACCGGGCCCTGGATCGCTTATCCCTACGGAAACCGGCTAGACGGGTCCGACTGAGCGCAGGGCACCTGCCCGCCTGAGCGGGGAAGTTGATGCATCTGATGAAGCTGCTCCCTCTGACGGCGCTCGGCGACCGACCGGCGGCGCTCAGCTTTGACCCGCGACCGAACCCGTCCGACGGGCACGGCCACCGCTTACGGGCGGGTGGTCGGTGTCGTCCGCGTGCTTCGTGGGTTGTGCAGGAACCAAGAGTTCGCACGCCGCAATGCGAGATACAGTCTCTTGACCGCTTTGGATGATGGCTCTGTGCCGACATCCTGGAACGACCCCATTCCGCCTCGGTAGAGACCGCTGAGGGCATTTGAGGCGGCTTTACGCAAAACGCGCCGGTCTGCGATACCGATGAACTGTCCGTCAAGCCAGTCGGCAACCTGGTTCCGTTGCTTGTCCTGCTCCTCTCGGGCGACCGCACGCAGGTCTGCAGTTGCGGCGACTATTTCGTCACGGACAGCTTCGACGGTACGTTTCTTGCAGCTCATAGGTGAATCCTATGTAGAGCCGCGATTCCCTCGTATACCCGGGGGATTGGCCCGTGGGCCTCCACTCGGAGCAGCCGCTGCTGGCTAGGGCACGTGTGCGCGGTGATCGCCCTGCCTCGGATGGCCTGCCGACAGGCTCGGGAAGCCCAACGGCAGGCATCCGGTGTCTGCCGGTGCGCAGCCGGAGCAAACACCCTTTATGAGGGGTCCTGGTCTCCCCGGAACTGGCTCTGTTGACGCGTCCTCGCGAAGGCAAGAATGGTCCTATCCCGGCGCTCAGAGCGGACCCGGGAGGCGGAGCCGGCTGTGCCCTCACAGAGCCAGGTTCCGGGTGCCCCTTGCGAGTGGGGGCAGCGGGCATCGCCCCGGGCTCACACCTGGATTGGGTGCCGGGGCGGTGTTCCGCACCATCGGAGCTGCCTGACCGCGGCGGCGTCCTGCCATCCCGGCAGGCGGGCCGGGCCCTTCCGGTCCGAGTACTCGAGGGGCGCCCCGGACTCTTATCAGCAGGAACGCATCAGGAGTCGGGCAGCCCGCGCCAGCATTCCGGCGCATCATGGCTTTGCCTCCACACCAGCTGCCGGCCCATACGCCAACATATACTCGGAATATGCCGATCACACGTGCCAGCCGCGTCCAGCAGTCCGCCGTCGAGCAGTCCGGAGGCGACCTGTGAGCGGCGGTCTCGTTGCCCTTCTCGACGATGTCGCTGCCCTGGCCCGTATCGCTGCCGCCTCGGTTGATGACGTCGCCGCCGGAGCGGCCAAGGCCGGAACCAAGGCCGCCGGCGTGGTGATCGACGACGCCGCCGTTACGCCGCAGTACGTGTCCGGTAGGGATCCGTCCCGAGAGCTGCCGATGATCAAGAAGATCTTCTGGGGCTCGCTGCGGAACAAGCTCGTGATCATTCTGCCGGCGCTGCTGCTCATCAGCGCCTTCATCCCTGGGATCATCCCGTTCATCCTCATGCTGGGAGGCACCTACCTCTGTTATGAGGGTGCCGAGAAGGTCTGGCACAGGCTCCGCGGCCACCACGGTGGCGAAGAGGCTCCGGCCGTTGAACGGGGCGGGGCGGCGGAGGGCAAGGTCGTCAAGGGTGCCATCACGACCGACTTCATCCTGTCCTGCGAGATCATGGTCATCGCCATGAACGAGGTGGCGGACCAGGCTCTGTGGGTCAGGGCGGTCATCCTGGTCGTTGTGGCGATCGCGATTACGGTGCTCGTGTACGGCGCCGTTGCTCTCATCGTCAAGATGGACGACATCGGCCTGCACCTGACAACCAAGGACTCCGCGGGCTCTCAGCGTTTTGGTCGGCTGCTCGTCAAGGGCATGCCCTCCGTGCTGGGCGCGGTTACGTTCGTCGGGACAATCGCCATGCTTTGGGTCGGCGGCCACATCATGCTCCAGGGGGCGCACGACCTCGGCTGGCATGCGCCATACGACCTGGTCCACCTCCTTGAGGGGCCCTTCGCGGGGATCGCCGTAGTCGGCGGCTTCCTGTCCTGGCTTGTGAACACCCTGTGCTCAGCCGTCCTCGGGCTCGCGTGGGGCCTCGTCGTCATGATCGTCCTGCACCCGCTGCTGAAGGTGCTGCCCTTCGGTAAGAACAAGGGCGGGCACGAAGAGGGCGACGGACGCGCCGCCGTCGCCGGCCACCGGCCCTCGGAGCGCGGCACGGATCCCGCTCCCTAGGCGCACGCCGCCCAGCAGGGCGAGCCTGGTCCGCGTTCGGGCAACGGGGTCATAGGCTGGAGGGCGGGATCCGCCGGGTCTCCCGAACACCTAAGGAATATGCAGACTTTCCGCCGCCGTGCCCTCTCCCTGACCGCAGCCTTCCTCACCGCCGCATCCCTGGCGGCCTGCACTCCAGCCTATGACGCCCAAGTTCCGGCCCCGGCCGGGGCGGCCGAGTCTACGCAGACCGCTGCGCCAGCGGCCGGTACCGTGCTGGAGCAGCTGGCAACGATCGAGGTCAAGGGCCGCGCCCCGAAGACCGGCTACTCGCGCGAGCAGTTCGGCGATGGGTGGCTGGATCCGGACCACAACGGCTGCGATGCCCGGAACGACGTCCTCGCGCGGGATCTGACCAACGAGACGTTCAAGTCCGGCACTAGGCACTGTGTCGTCCTGACCGGCACCCTCGCCGATCCCTACACCGGCAAGACGATCGATTTTGTCCGCGGCAACAAGACCAGCACCCTCGTCCAGATCGACCACGTCGTCGCTCTCTCCGATGCGTGGCAGAAGGGCGCGCAGAAGCTTTCCTCCGGCCAACGGGCAGCGTTCGCCAACGATCCGCTCAACCTGCGGGCCGCGGACGGTCCCGCCAACGGGGCCAAGGGCGACGGCGACGCCGCGACCTGGCTCCCGCCGAACAGGGGCTTCCGCTGTGAGTACGTTGCGCTGCAGACCGCGGTAAAGGCGAAGTACGGGCTCTGGATGACGCAGGCCGAGCACGACGCCATCAAGAAGGTCCTGACCTCATCCTGCGCGGACCAACAGGTCCCGGCCGATGACGAGGGAGTGGCCCTCCCTGCCACCGAGTACAAGAACTGTGCCGAGGTGAAGGCCCGCGGGGCAGCGCCCATCCGCTCGGGCGACCCCGGCTGGAGCGACAGGTTCGACGGCAACGGCGACGGAGTCGGCTGCGAGGTCTGACGGGTCCCGGGCAGCTTTTCCTCCCACGCGGCTTTTCCGGCCGAAGCGGGCGCCAGCGGGAGTAGGGTGTTACGCATGAATGACCCGGAGAGGCCCATCCCGGCGTCGATCCACATCGCCATCGACGTGGACATCACCGACCCGGGGGAGCTGCGGAGCTACGCCGTCGTCAAAGCCGAATCACCCGAACACGTGGCCCTGGCCTCGACGGACCTGTTCGCCGCCCTCGCCGTTGCCATGGATCCGCTGGCCGTCGCGGCGGACGTCCCGGGGATCCGGCTCCTGCGAGGCAAGGTCGAGCCGGCGGAGGGTCATGGGGTGGCCGACTCCGTTATGCCCCATGCCGCCGGAGCCGATGGCGGGCGGGAGCCTGCGGACACCGGAATCAGCGGCAACGCCGTGAACGCCCTGCTGGAAGCGGCGGACCGCGCCGGCGGGATCGCGCTCGAACGGCTCGGCTACGATCCGGCGGCGCCCTCGGCGGAGCGCGAGCTGTCCCGGCACCGGGCCCGGGTGCTGGCCGGGTTGCTCTGGCACGCGGGCGCCGGGATGATCGACGAGCTGTTCAACGACATAGACCTGCTCAGGGACCGGGAGCCGACGGCCAGGGACATTGACGAGACCTATGTCCTCGGCAACCTCCCGCCGCAGTACGCCCACCACTACGACGCCCGTTTCGCGGCCCGGTTCCTCACCGTCTGCACCGACCTCACGATGAACCTGGCCGCGGGCTGGAAGGAGCCGTCCTGCGTGGCCCAGGAGCTTGGCCTGCGCTGCCTTCTCGCCGAGGCGGAATTCCTGGCCGACGATCTGGAGCTCGAGACCGACCTGCCCCCGGACTGGGTGGCCATGCTTGAACAGTTCTTCCTGCGTTTCGCCGACTCCATGATGCTTTTCGACCCGGCCATGGACGGCTTCGAAAACGATCCGGAGGCCAGCCCCCAAGGTGCCCCGTCCATGAAGTTCGAGGACTGGTTCAGACCCTTCGGGCCCGACCACCACGTGCCGCCATTCGCCGAACGCGGTTGACGGCTTCGCCCGCGGCGGGGCGAGTGACCCTGTTTTCCGAAATATGACGCCCTTCACGCAACCCGCTTGCGGGAGGCCGGGCTGCACTCTACCCTAGGTTGTGATCCCAGTCACCCATAAGTAAATAATGCCTACAATCTGCGGCGGGAGAGTCCTGCCGGTACATTCGGCAGGCGCCGTAGGAGCAAACCCTCCCCGGGAATCTCTCAGGCCCACGTACCGCCGCGGCTAGGCAACTCTGGAAAGCAGACGGGCGGCAGCCTTTCTCACCCACGGTGCAAGCGGCTCCTGCGCAAGCAGGGCGCGCGGAATCTCTCAGGTCCAATACAGAGCGGGGAGGAACCGAATCAACGTGGTGCGCCCGTGCCACTTGAACCATGGAGTTCCTCATGACTACGCCACATGCATCCACCACGACAGGCGAACCCCCGCATCTCGCGCGGCAGCTATCCAACAGGCACATCCAGCTGATCGCCATCGGCGGCGCCATCGGCACCGGCCTGTTCATGGGCTCGGGAAAGACCATTTCGGCAGCCGGCCCCTCCGTGATCTTCGTTTACATGATCATCGGCTTCATGCTGTTCTTCGTCATGCGGGCGATGGGCGAGCTGCTGCTCAGCAACCTCCACTACAAGTCCTTCAGCGATTTCGCCGCTGACTTGCTGGGACCGTGGGCCGGGTTCTTCACCGGCTGGACCTACTGGTTCTGCTGGGTCGTCACCGGCATCGCGGACGTTATCGCGATCGCCGGCTACGCCGACGAACTGGTGCCGGGCATCCAGCTCTGGATTCCGGGCATCTTCACCGTGGCCGTCCTGCTGCTGCTGAACCTGGCTACCGTCAAGGCCTTCGGCGAGACCGAGTTCTGGTTCGCCATGATCAAGATCGTCGCCATCCTGGCGCTGATCGGCACGGGCCTGGTCATGATCTTCACCGGTTTCGAGTCCCCCGCCGGCCCGGCCGCCTTCAGCAACCTGTGGAGCCACGGCGGCTTCTTCCCGAACGGGTTCATGGGCTTCGTGGCGGGCTTCCAGATCGCGGTGTTCGCCTTCGTGGGCATCGAACTCGTGGGTACGACGGCGGCGGAAGCCAAGAATCCGGAGAAGAACCTTCCGAAGGCCATCAACTCCATCCCCATCCGTGTGCTCCTGTTCTACGTAGGCGCCCTGATCATCCTGATGTCGGTTACCCCGTGGACCGAGTTCGAGGCGGGCCGCAGCCCCTTCATCGGCATGTTCTCGCTGGCGGGACTCGGCATGGCCGCCACGATCATCAACCTCGTGGTGCTGACCTCGGCGATGTCCTCGGCCAACTCCGGCGTCTACTCGACCTCCCGCATGGTCTACGGCCTCGCACAGGAAGGCGACGCTCCGACTGTCTTCGGCAAGCTCTCCTCGCGCAAGGTTCCGCAGAACGCACTGTTCCTGTCCTGCGTCCTGCTGCTCTCCGGCGTCGTACTCCTGTATGCCGGCAAGGACATCGCCCTGGCGTTCGAAATGGTGACCACGGTCTCCGCCGTCTGCTTCATGTTCGTCTGGTCCATCATCCTGGCCAGCTACCTCGCCTTCCGGAGGCGCCGGGCGCGGCTGCATGAAGAGTCCAAGTTCAAGATGCCCGGCGGCGTTGTCATGGTCTGGGTGGTGTTCGCGTTCTTCGCCTTCGTCCTCTGGGCGCTGACCACGCAGCCGGACACCCTCACCGCGCTGCTGGTTACCCCGATCTGGTTCGTCATCCTCGCCATCGCCTGGCTCGTGCTGCGCCGCCGCCCGACGCACCTGGCCCGCTACGAGGCGTTCCATGCCGACCTCGAGGCCGAAGCGAAGCTTGAGGCCGAGGCCCGCCGGGCCGCCGCTGCGGATACCCAGTAGCCGCCAAGATTTTGTCCACACGTTTAACGCTGTTTTCTCAAAAGGAGCACCACACTATGACCGATGTTCTTTGGTTCACTGAACTTGGGCTGGCCGACCTTGAACAGGTCGGGGGCAAGAACGCCTCGCTTGGCGAATTGATCGGCAACCTGGCCACGGCCGGGGTCCGGGTCCCGGAGGGTTTTGCGACGACGGCGGACGCCTACCGGCGTTTCCTGCAGGAGTCCGGCCTCGAGGCCGGCATCGCCGCGATCCTGGAAGGCCTGGACAGCGACGACGTCACGGCGCTGGCCAAGGCCGGCACCGCCATCCGGGACCTGATCCGCGAGGCTGAGTTCCCGGCCGGGTTCGAGGAGGAGGTCCGCAGCGCCTACGCCAAGCTGACCGAAGGCCACGGCAACGAGTCGGAGGTTTCCTGGGCGGTGCGCTCCAGCGCCACGGCCGAGGACCTGCCGGATGCTTCCTTCGCTGGCCAGCAGGAGACCTTCCTGAACATCCGCGGCATCGACAACGTGCTGCTGGCCATCAAGGACGTCTTCGCTTCGCTCTACAACGACCGCGCCATCGCCTACCGGGTCCACCACGGGTTCACGCACTCCGAGGTTGCGCTCTCCGCCGGCATCCAGCGCATGGTCCGCTCCGACATCGGCGCCTCCGGTGTCATGTTCACCATGGACACCGAATCGGGCTTCACCGACGCCGTGTTCATCACGTCCTCCTACGGCCTGGGCGAGGCCGTGGTCCAGGGCGCGGTCAACCCGGACGAGTTCTACGTGCACAAGCCCACCCTCGCGGCGGGCCGGCCCGCGATCCTCAAGCGCGGACTGGGCGAGAAGGCCCTGCAGATGACCTACACCGAATCGCAGGAAATCGGCCGGACCGTCGATTTCGTGCCGGTGACCCGCGAACAGCGCGGCCGCTTCAGCCTCACCGACGCCGAGGTCGAACAGCTGGCCCGGCACGCGATGGCCATCGAAGCCCACTACGGGCGCCCCATGGACATCGAGTGGGGCAAGGACGGCGTGGACGGGGAACTGTACATCCTGCAGGCACGCCCCGAGACGGTCGAGTCCCGGAAGGCCAGCGGCACCCTCTCCCGCTTCGTCCTCAACGAACGATCCAAGGTCCTGGCCGAAGGCCGCGCCATCGGCCAGCGCATCGGCGCAGGCCAGGTGCGCGTGCTGACCTCGATCGACCAGATGGCCTCGTTCGAGCCGGGCGACGTCCTGGTGGCGAACATGACCGACCCGGACTGGGAACCGATCATGAAGAAGGCCGCGGCCATCATCACCGACCGCGGCGGCCGCACCTGCCACGCCGCCATCATCGCCCGCGAGCTGGGCATCCCCGCAGTCGTCGGCACCGGGAACGCGTCCCGCGTGCTGACGGACGGCACCCCCGTCACCGTCTCCTGCGCCGAGGGCGAGGCCGGGCTGGTCTACGAGGGCCTGCTCGACTACACGCTGCACGAGACCGCGCTGGACACGATGCCGCCGGCACCGGTGAAGATCATGATGAACGTCGGCACTCCGGAACAGGCCTTCAGCTTCGCCCGGCTGCCGCACAACGGGGTGGGCCTGGCCCGCCTGGAATTCATCATCAACCGCCAGATCGGCATCCACCCCAACGCGCTGCTGGCGTTGGACGGCGAGATCGAGCGCCCCGCCGCGCTCTCGGACTACACGGTCCAGCAGATCCGCGAGCGGATCGCCGCCTACGACGGGCCGCGCGACTTCTACGTCAAGCGGCTCGCCGAGGGCATCTCCACCATCGCCGCAGCCTTCGCCCCGGAGCCGGTGATCATCCGGCTCTCCGACTTCAAGTCCAACGAGTACGCGAACCTGCTCGGCGGTCCCGCGTTCGAACCGACCGAGGAAAACCCGATGATCGGCTACCGGGGCGCCTCCCGATACCTCTCGGAGTCCTTCCGCCAGGCCTTCGAGCTCGAGTGCGAGGCCCTGAAATTCGCGCGCAACGAGATGGGGCTCTCGAACATCAAGCTGATGGTCCCGTTCGTGCGCACCCTGGAGGAGGCCCGCGGCGTCACCGAACTGCTGGCCGCCAACGGGCTGAGCCGCGGCGAGGACGGCCTCGAGATCGTCATGATGTGCGAGCTGCCGGCCAACGCCCTGCTCGCCGACGAGTTCCTGGACTACTTCGACGGCTTCTCCATCGGCTCGAACGACCTGACCCAGCTCACCCTCGGCCTGGACCGGGACTCGGCGCTCGTTGCCGGGGCGTTCGACGAGCGCAACCCGGCGGTCCGGAAGCTGCTCGGGATGGCCATCGCTGCCTGCCGCGCGCGCGGCAAGTACGTGGGCATCTGCGGCCAGGGCCCGAGCGACCACCCCGACCTGGCGGAATGGCTGCTGGAGCAGGGCATCGAGTCGATCTCGCTCAACCCCGACGCCGTGACGGAGACCTGGCTGCGGCTGGCCCGCACCGGCGACAAGTCCGCGGTCTGAGTGTCCCAGGCAACGCATGAGGAAGCCACGGGGGCCGCGCGCGGCGCCGCCCCCGTGGTCTTCTTCCTCTCGGACAGCACCGGAATCACCGCGGAAACCCTGGGCAACACCCTGCTGACCCAGTTTCCCGGCCACACGTTCGAACGCCGCACCATTCCGTTCATCACCACCGCTGTGGAGGCCTGCCGCGTCATCGAGGTGATCGACGGCATCGCGGCCTCGGGGCCGCGTCCGATCGTCTTTTCGACCGCGGTCAACCGGGAGATCCGCGAGATCCTGTCGCAGAGCAAGGGGCACTTCCTGGACCTGTTCGGCACCCACATCGGCCGGGTGGAGGACGCGCTGCATTCCCCGGCCAGCGGCGAGCCGGGCAAGGCCCATGGCGTCGGCGACGCCATTCGGTACCAGTCGCGCATGACCGCCGTCGAATACGCCATAGAGCACGACGACGGACAATCCATCCGCGCCCTGGAACGCGCGGAGCTGATCCTCATCGCCCCGTCGCGCTGCGGCAAGACCCCGACGACGATGTACCTGGCCCTGCAGCACGGCATCCTGGCCGCCAACTTTCCGCTGGTCGAAGAGGACTTCGCCCAGCAGACGCTGCCGGAGCCGCTGCGGCCGTTCGTCCGCAAGTGCTTCGGGCTGACGTCGCTGCCCGTCCGGCTCAGCCAGATCCGCACGGAACGGCGTCCCGACAGCGGGTACGCCTCGATGGCGCAGTGCAGTTACGAGCTTCGCAACGCCGAGGAGATGTACCGGTTCAACCAGATCCCGTACGTGAACTCCGCCTCGATGTCGGTCGAGGAAATCTCCGCCACCATCCTCCAGCGCATGCAGCTGCATCACTGAGCCCCGGCGACCAGCCAGGGGGTTGCCGCTGGCCGGATCCGGGGGCGTGAGACAGCCCACCATGGCGGATTTGGCTCCTTTAACCCATAAGGGTGCTTTCTATGGGAAGAATGGTTGGCAATAGAGAGAACGGAGGAAGCACAATGCGCGGAAGCAACCTTATCTGGACAATCGTCGGCATTCTGGCTGCCATTGCCCTGATCATTTGGATCGCCTCGGCAATCTAGACGCGTTTTCGATAGATTGAAGGAGCCCCGGCCAGCTGTGGCCGGGGCTCCTTTGTGCGCGCGCCCGTAACGTCGCCAAGAAGGAAGCCACGGGCGCAGTTAAGGCGGTTGTTCTGAGTGGATATCCTGGCCGGTATCAGCATCAGCGGGTTGCAGACCTTCATTTGGTCGCTAGCCCTCGGGACGGCGCTGTTGCTGCGCTTTTGGTATCCACGCAAACTGCATTGGAGCGCCCTCGGGGCGGCGGGCGTCTTTGCGGCCGCCAGCATCGGTGCCGCGATTTATGTGCTGGCCAATCCGATCGACCCGCGCTGGCCCGCCGGAGCGCCCCTGTCCGCGCCGTCCCTGTCGGCCACGCCGCTGGTCGGGGACTACCTGAAGCCGTTGGATGTCGTAATGGCCAATGTGATCGGCGGGGTGAACGATCTGCGCGGCTTTCAGCAGGCGGTGCCCGTGGCCCTCGACTTCTTCACGATGGCCGGCTGGGGCTGCCTGGCGGCAGTCCCGCTGGGGATCTTCGCGCTGTGGGCCAGCTACCGCGAAGAACGGTGGCGCAGGATGGAATTCGCCCGGTACAAGAGCGCCGTCGAGGAGCTTCAGCAACAGCTTCGCGATGTCCAAAGATTCGTGAACTACCCCGACCGGTGAGCAGGAACGACGACGAATAAGCGCCGGTGCCGGCACCAACCGAGAGCCGCAGCGGCTTCGATGGGCGCCGGCACCGTTCTGGTTCGGACGGGCCGTAGCTACTCGGTCACTTGGAAGCTCAGGCTCTCGGTGAACTCGCGCCCGTAGACGTCGGTCGAGGTGACCTTGGCGGTGTGCTGGCCGACGCTCAGGTCGGAAGGCAGCTCGAGCCGCCACAGGTGCATCATTCGGTCGGCAAGGCTGCCGCCGTTGACCAACTGCTCCTGCACGGCGACCGGGTCCGACCACTCGGCTCCGACGAGCTGGCCTTCGCCCCGCATCTTCTGGGTGCGCTCGGCCTCGACGGTCTGGCCGCCGTCAATCTGCACCTTGACCGTGGAGCCGGTGCTGCCCATCCAGAAGTTGGTGGTCAGCCAGGTGCCGCCGGCCAGATCGGACTTCGAGACCGCCGTCGGATCGGTGAACTCGGGCGCAGAGCCCTTTTTGGCGAGGTTCGCGGCATACCAGTCGCGGTAGCGCGGGGTGTTCAGGCCCAGGGCCATCTGCAGGGAGTCGTCTTCGCCGCGGACGGTGAAGCGCTCCTGGAAGGTGTTGTTCTTGATGTCCAGGGTGAGGACGCCTGGCAGTCCGCCGTCGCGCTGGACCGCCAGCGGGTAATTGCGGTCCGCGCGTCCGGAGTACCAGTCGCCGGAGATGGCGCCGGCAGTGATGTGCGGGAAGGGTAGTCCCTCCACGCCGAAGAGCTTGTCCCAGCCCTCGAGGGAATCGCCGGTGCGCATGTTCTCGATGCTGTGCGTGTGTCCTCCGAGTGCCACGGCTTCGCGGCCCTCAAGGATTTCGTAGATCTCGGCGACCTGGTCCACCTGGTGCTTGGCACTGCCCTGGTCTGCATAGTCCAGCAGCGGGATGTGGGCGGCCAGCACGATCAGCTTGTTGTCCGGCACCTTTGCGATGTCGTTGCGCAGCCACTCGAGCTGCTGTTCGTCCAGCGCGCCGTTGTAGTCGCCCTTGGCCGCCGGGTGCTTGGTCGGGTACTCCACGGTGTTCAGTGCGACGACGTGGGCCTTGCCTGCGTCGTACGAGTAGTAGTCGGGCCCGAGGTTTGCTTTGAAGGTATCGAAGGTGTGCTCGCCGCTGGTGGCGTCGAAGTCGAGGTCATGGTTGCCGGGCAGGAAGCGCGCGGGGCCGTTGAGCATGCCGGCGAGCTCGCGGGTCTGCGGGTACAGCGAGAGGTCGTCGCCGACGACGTCGCCGATGAAGAGGGCGCCGCAGCCGGCGTAGTCGTCGCGCGCGGCCAGGTCGGCGAAGGCGCCGTTTTTCGCGAAGCCAACCTCTTCCTGGTCGTAGGTCTGGATGTCCCCGCCGATGAGGCAGTGCTGTTCGGGGGACTGGGTCAGCGCACTCTTGGCGAGCGGGAAGTTTACGGCATCCGGCAGTGCGCCGGTCGGCTCGAGCCCGCCGAACTTCAGCTCCGGCGAGCCTTCGGGCAGGTGGTGGTAGAAGAACTGGGCGACGTTGTCCTCGTCGACGGGTACCTGGTAGCCGCGGGGCTGGGTCACGAAGACGGTCATGTTGTCGAACGCCGGCAGTTCGTAGCGGCCCTGGCCGTCGGTGGTGACGACATCGCGGCCGTTGGAGACGGTCGCTCCCGGGACGCCCGGCTCGTTGGCGTCCTGCTTGGAGTTCCTGTTCTTGTCCTCGAAGACGGCGCCGTCGATGACCTGCTGGTCGTCATCGGGACCCTCGATGACTTCGATGCCGCCTCGGAAGGCAGTGGCGGAGGAATCTGTTGTGGACGGAACCTGGACGGGAGCCGCAGTCGCGGCGGGGGAGAGCAGGCTTCCGGCGACGGTGAGTGCCACGGTGCCGGCGGCCAGGCCGAGCGGGACGGCGGATCGTTGGGGGATATTGGGGCGCACGAGGAACCTCCGGAGCGGTGATGTGAGGCGGGCCGGACTGGCCAGCCTCTGGCACTGTTTCAGTGCAGGGTAAACACTTAACCAAGGCAAGGCCACGGGGGTGGGAAGCAAGCTTTACGAATGGCGTCCGACGGCGTTCGCGCGCCCGCCGGTGTGCGCGTCCGTTCGCGGGGGTGCGAGAATCCTGAGTAAGGACAGGACGAGAAAAGCGAGGACCACCATGGCGACTTTGAAGGAAAGGCTCCAGGCCGACGTCGTTGCCCACATGAAGGCGGGCAACAAGACTGCCCTGACCACTGTGCGCAACGTGCTGGGCGAAATCGGCACCAAGGAGAAGTCAGGCAAGACCCCGGTCGAGCTGGACGACGCCCAGACGACGGCCGTGCTGCAGAAGGAAGCGGCCAAGCGGCGCGACACGGCCCGCATCTACACGGAAGCCGGCGAGGCCGAGCGCGCGGCGGCCGAGATTGCGGAGGCAGAGGTGATCGAGGCCTACCTGCCGGAACCGCTGTCCGAGACCGACGTCGAAGCCATCGTGGACGAGGTCATCGCCGGGCTGAAGGCGGACGGGACGGAGCCATCAATGCGCCAGATGGGCGTCGTGATGAAGCCCGTGACGGCCAAGGTCGCCGGCCGCTTCGACGGCAAGGCCGTCAGCGAGATCGTCCGCAAGCGCCTCGCCTGACGGCCGGCGGACATAGTGAAGCCCCGCGGTTCCTCCGCGGGGCTTCGTTGCTCCTGGCCGGACGGCGCTACGGGGTCCGGTCGCTGGCCGTTTCCTCTTCGCCTGCCGTGGCCTGGTCCAGGAACGCCTGCACCGTGGTGTCATCTGCTGCGGTCCAGGACTCGACGCGGATGTCGTCATCCTTGTCGCGCTTTTCCGGCTTGCCGGCCGCTTCCTTCCGGAAGCGCCAGCCGAAATCCCTATTCGAGGCATAGCACATCGCGAACCTCCTTCACCTCGTCCCTTAATCGTCCTCCTTTCCGACGGCAACCGACAGCGTTCCGAGACGGGGCGGTTGTCCTGCTCGCCCGGTGAGGGACGGGCAGCCGTGTGGGTCGGCGTCAGTCGGGGCAAGGGGAAAGGCCGACGGCGGCCGGTCGGCTGCCGTGGCGGGCGAATGCGGCCGTACGGGTTGCGAGGGCCGCGAGCCGCGCCCGCCACTGAACGCCGCGCCGGGCCGGGCGCACACCGGCTTCTTTGCGGCGGCGGAGGCGTTCGGCTTCGGCCAGCCTGAGGCGCAGTTCGGCGTTGTGCATGTCCAGCCAGTATTCCGCGGGTTGGAGGCTCATGGCTCCTTCTTTCGGGTCGGGTCTGCGTGGCGCTGACACTAATATCAACGCCGGTCTGCTCCCGTTCCATGGCCGCGATTCCTGCCAGCAATCGCCAAAATTCCGCCAGCATGCCCGATGCAAGGCTTTTCCAAGTGCGGCCAGCGACAGTAGACGCAGTCAGAGACCCGGATCCCGGCGACTCGCCCCGGTTGCCGGGATTCCGCTGGCTGACGAGGAGGGAGGACCGGCGGACCCGGTCCTCCCTCCTTCCCAGTCTGCTCTGTCCGTGCCGCACCGGGTGGCGTGCCTGCCGTTCGGCTTCGGGACGGATTCAGCGGTCGCAGCGGACGCGCTCGCGGTCGCTCCGATCCCAGTCGTCCTTGTGGCTGTAGCTCACGGCCTGGTAGGTCTCGCTGCAGACCAGGCCCCAGCCGCGGATCGTGAAGGCATCGTCGCCCCCGGGGCTGACGCGCTGGTGGTCGACGACCCGGTCGCGGCCGCTGACCTTGACGATCCAGACGTCGACGACGCTGTCCTTGTAGTTCCTCCCCTGGACGACGTAGCTGCCGTTGCTGTTGACCTCCAGGGTCAGTCGCTGGGCGGCGGCCGGGGTGAACTCGGCTGCGGCGGCCGGGGCCGTGACGCCCGGGCCCGCGATCAAGCCGAGCACTACTCCTGCCATGAGCAGCAGCAGCCGCCACGTTGGTGACTTTCTCATCGCGATGGCTTCCTCGTGGTGCCGGGATCCGTCGGCACGTGGGCCCATCGCCCGCGGTGCCGCTTCCCGAACGGCACGAGCCCCCGGCCCTTCATCAAGCGTGCCGCCCTCTTAGTGCAGGACCCTCCCGCCGTGCCGTTTGGGCGGTCCTTTTGGGAACCTGCGCAGGTTCCCAACGAGTGGATTGAATGCTCGCCCCCGAGCCCTTCCCCACCACCGGCCGTTCCGGTGGTGTAGTCACAGTAAGCCGCACTTTGAGGGCCAACAACACCCAAACTGGGGCTTGACAACCAGGACACATGCGGCCTCGTCCTCAAACTACCGATCCGCGTCCCCGGAGCCGCCTTCGTAGCGGGCCAGGCTGAGGGTTTCACCGCGGGCGCCGTCCATCCAGATGCTCTGGCAGGCAGCGGCCATCTCGTCCAGTCCCTCGACGACGGCGGCGAAGACGTTTCCGGGCACCCAGCCCTGGTCCCCGTTCAGGAGCAGGTTGTTCCGCCCGTAGAAGAGGGCCAGGTCGATGATGGCCTCCGGGGTGCTGACCTCGTCCTGGGCTCCGTAGCCATGCGACGGGGTGTTGAGGATGTCCGCGTTGAAAGTGAAGTAGCAGAGGTCGCCGGGGATGGGAGTCACGGTGGTGTTTTCCGGCCCCGGCTCAACGGGGGCAAAGGCCGGCACCAGCTGGTAGATCTCGTTGCGGGCGTACTTGCCGTGGAAGACCTGCCCGGACAGCGGCAGGGCGTCCCATACGGCCGCGGCCGTCCGGGGCGCCTCGGCATCGAGCAGCCGCGCGATGCAGGAGACGCCGCGCATTTCGAGCGATACCTTCAGGAAACGGTCCATGGATCCTCCAGCGCCGAAATAGTTGATGCGAGCCTAGTGGCTCATCCCCTAGGATTGTCAACAATCAACGATCCTGGGCGGTGGTGGACATGCTGAAAGACCTGGCCTCAATGGTTCCGCCGGGCCCCGTTGTGCTCAGGAAGATCGGCGTCGTCGCCCCGTATGACATGGCGCTCGACCACGAAATGGGACGCTGGGCGGAGGGCCAGGCGGACCTCTATTTCGCGCGGTCGCCGTTCGAGCCCTCCGCGGTCGATATCACGCAGGCAGAACAGCTCGCCCGCCCGGAGATGATCACCGAGACGTCCCGGAGGGTCAGCGCCGTGGCGCCGGACTGCTACGTATACGCCTGCACGTCCGCGTCCTTCGTCCACGGCGTGGCGGGGGAGCGGGAACTGGTCTCCGCGGTCCGGGCCGCGGGCCTGCCGCACTTGGTCACGGCCTCGGGGGCAATCCTGGCGGCGCTGTCCGCGCTCAGGGTCCGGCGGGTGGCCGTCGCCGCCCCCTACACGGCGGCGGTCACCCAGCGTTTCGCGGACTTCCTCGAGGAGGGCGGCTTGCAGGTCCGGCGTGCCTCGATGCTCGGCCTGGCCGGCGAAATCTGGAAGGTTCCGTACGCCCGCACGGCGGAACTCATCGCCTCGGCGGACTGCGCGGAGGCCGAGGCCGTTGTTGTGGCCTGCACCAACCTGCCGACCTACCACCTGATCGCCCCGCTCGAAGAGTACCTGGGCAAGCCGCTCGTCACCGCCAACCAGGCGGCCATGTGGGCCGCGCTGGACTACCTCGGACTGGAGCCGGCGGGCCCCGGGCAGCGGCTGCTCGCGGTGCGGGCCGACGGGTCGGCCCGATGAACCGCGCGGCCGCCCCGGTCATCGGGCTGCTCTACCCCGGGGTCGGGGCGGAGGATGACTTCCCCGGCCTCGAGCGGCGGCTGACCGGACTGCTGCGGCTGCCGCTGGTGACGACGGCCGGCGGCGATGTGCAGCACACGGTGGCCACCCTGCGCCGGGTGGGCAGCGCCGCCAACCTGCTCGACGGCGTCCGGCGGCTGGCGCTGCGCGGGCCGGATTCCGTCATGTGGGCGTGTACCTCCGGCTCCTTCGTCTTCGGTTTCGCCGGCGCCCGCCGGCAGGCCGCCGAACTCGCCGCGGCGGCGGGTCGACCGGCGTCGTCGACGTCCCTCGCTTTTGCCCACGCCGTCCGGCGGCTGGGCCTGGAGACGGTAGCCGTGGCGGCCAGCTACCCCGAAGACCTGGCCCGGCACTTCCGGACGTTCCTCGCGGAGGCGGGGA
Organism: Arthrobacter sp. USHLN218; assembly: GCF_037144715.1. Taxonomy (NCBI): domain Bacteria; kingdom Bacillati; phylum Actinomycetota; class Actinomycetes; order Micrococcales; family Micrococcaceae; genus Arthrobacter; species Arthrobacter sp. USHLN218. The sequence continues at coordinate 344,896 of NZ_JBBCYT010000004.1, read as the reverse complement.
TCGCCGTCGTCAATCTGGACAGCAGCGGCATTCCGACGGCGGGCGAGGCCGGGCGCATGGGCCTGCCGGAGATCGCGCGGATGGCGGCCGCCGCGGACCGGCCGGACGCTCAAGTCGTGCTGGTGCCGGATACCGCGGTGCATTCGCTGGCGTGGCTGGATGAGTTGGAAGAGGCTGTGGGCAAGACCGTGCTCACAGCCAACCAGGTAACGGTGTGGGAAGGGCTGCGGATCGCCGGCAGACTGGACGGGCTGGGCCGCATCGACGGGCTGGGCCGGCTGTTCCGGACCGCGGACACCGCCCCCGCAAAAGGAGGAGACCCGGCATGACTGCTGCAACGACGTCGTTGGCGGACCTGTCCGCTGCCGAACTGCTGGCCCGCTACCGGGCGAAGTCCGTTTCGCCCGTCGAGGCGGCCGAGGCCGCGCTGGCCCGGATCCACACGCTCAACGACAAGGTCAACGCCTTCTGCCTCATTGCCGGAGACGAGGCGCTCGCGGCCGCGCGGGAATCGGAGGCGCGCTGGCTGCGGGGCGAGCCCGCCGGGGCGCTGGACGGCGTCCCGGCCTCGATCAAGGACCTGCTGCTGACCCGGGGCTGGCCGACGCTGCGGGGCTCGACCCTGATCGATCCGGACCAGCCATGGACCGAGGACGCCCCGGCCGTGGCCGCGCTGCGCCGGGCCGGCGCCGTGTTCCTGGGCAAGACCACCACGCCAGAGTTCGGCTGGAAGGGCGTGACGGACAGCCCGCTGACCGGCAATACCGGCAACCCTTGGGATCCGTCGAAGACGTCCGGCGGCTCCTCGGGCGGTTCGGCGGCGGCGGTGGCGCTGGGCATGGGCGCGCTGTCCGTGGGAACCGACGGCGGCGGTTCCGTCCGCATCCCGGCCTCCTTCTGCGGGATCGTCGGGTTGAAGCCCACCTACGGGACCATCCCGCTGTATCCGCCGACGCCGTACGGCACGCTGGCGCACGCGGGGCCGATGACGCGTACCGTCGAGGACAATGCGCTGATGCTGGATGCGCTGGCCGGCTTCGACAGCCGGGACTGGTCGGCGCTGGCCGCTCCGCGCGGGTCGTTCCTCGACGGGCTGCGCGACGGTGTGGACGGGCTGCGGATCGCCTACAGCCCGGACCTCGGCTATGCGCACGTCGAACCGGAGGTCGCCGCCTCGGTGGAGGCCGCCGTCGGGCTCCTTCGCGGCCTCGGTGCGGAGGTAGAGCAGGTGGACCTGAGGCTGCGGGACCCGCTGGCGGAGTACCACACGCTCTGGTTCGCCGGCGCGGGCAAGGTGATCCGAGGCTACCCGGAGGAGCGGTGGGGCGAGCTGGACCCGGCGCTGCTGGAGGTCTGCCGCCAGGGCCAGGCCGTCACCATCGACGAGTACCTGGATGCGAACGCGGTGCGGGCGGCGCTCGGCCGGCAGCTGGGCGCCTTCCACGAAGAGTACGCCCTGCTGGCGACGCCGACCATGCCGCTCCCGGCGTTCGACGTCGGCTGCGAGGTCCCGCCGGGGTCGGGCCTGAAGCGCTGGGCCGAATGGTCCCCGTTCACCTACCCGTTCAACATGACGCAGCAGCCGGCGGTGTCGGTGCCCTGCGGCCTGACCCCGTCCGGCCTGCCGGTCGGCCTGCAGCTGGTCGGGGCGCGGCACGCGGATGCGCTGGTGCTGCGGGCTGCGTACGCCTACGAGCAGGCGCGGGGGCCGTGGCCGCAGCCACCGGTGCTGGCCGGCGGGTAGGTCGGCAGGGGAGGCTGCGCTGCTGGCGGCAGCTGGCACGGACCGGGGCGGCTAATGCGGCGCGGCGAAGCCCAGCTGCTTGTCGATCTCGTTGAGCAGCGGTTCGCCGCGGCTGAAGCGCGCGAAGTTGTCGGCGAATTGCGCGGCGAGCTGCGGCAGGCAGCCCTGCGCGTCGCCGCTCAGGTGGGGCGAAATGATGACGTTCTCCATGGTCCACAGCGGGTGCCCGGCCGGCAGCGGCTCGGTTTCGAACACATCCAGCATGGCTCCGGCGATCGAGCCGGTCCGCAGCGCATCCACCAGCGCATCCGTATCCACGCACGCGCCGCGTCCCACATTGACCAGGCGCGCGGCTGGCTTCATCGCGTCCAGCACGGGAGCGTCGATGAGATGGCGGGTCTGCCCGGTCAGCGGCGCCACCATGACCACGTAGTCGAACCCGGGAACGACGGCGGCCAGGTCAGCGGAGGCATGGATCTCGCCGAAGTCTTCGTCGCCGGACCGCGCCGTCCGTCCGGCGCCGGCCACGTCCATGCCGACGGCCCTGAGCAACCGGGCGGTTTCGCGGCCGATCGAACCGGTCCCGACTACCAGCACGCGCAGGCCGGACAGCCCTCCGGTGGGCCGGTGCCGCCAGGTCTGCTGCCGCTGCTGCGCGTTGAGCCCGGGCAGGTCCTTCGCGAACGCGAGCATGCCCGCCAGCACGAATTCCGCGATCGGCCGGTCGAAGATCCCGCGGGCGTTGGTCACGGCAACCCGCGAATCGCGCAGTCCGTCGAAGAGGAGCTTGTCCACGCCGGCCGCGGGCACATGGACCCACTCGAGCGAATCCGCCGCGGGCCAGGCATCCTGCAGGGCGGTGGAGAAGAAGTCCCAGAGGAACAGGACCTGAGCGCCCTCGAGCGCTTCGGCCAGTCCCGCGGCCGTCGCATAGCGGACCTCGGCGGCGGCCTCCACTGCGTCCAGGCCGGGCGGACGGTGGCCATCCTGGCACAGCACGGTGACGACAGGGCGGCTCATGCCGGCTGGCCGGGGTCGATGCCCTTCCGTTCCTTCAGTTGCCGCAGCCCGTCCTCGGCCTCCATCCGGGTCTCGAGTTCCTCAAAGGCCTGGCGCACCTGCGGGGAATCCGGATCGGACCAGGACAGCTCCTCGTAGGCGGCGGCGCGGGCCTGCAGGGTGCGGGCCTCCTGCTCGGCCTGGCGGGCGGCTTCCCGCGCGTCGGCGGCCTGCCGGCCGGAGGAACTGACCGCCTCCTGCATGCCGAGGGCGGCCTGCGCGGCGCTGTGCGTGGCCTTCAGCGACTGGTAGTGCAGCCGGGAATCCTCGATCCGATGCTCCAGGCGCAGCAGGGTCTGTTCCAGCCCGCGGACCTGGTCATCGAGCTGCCGGCGCTGGGCGGTCAGCGTCTCCATCCGCTTGCGCACGGCGATGCTCCGCTGCAAAGCCTGCCGCGCGCCGTCGTCGTTGCCTGCCGCGACCGCCTGTTCCGCGGCCCGGTCCAGGGCGGCCACTTCGGCGGCGGCCTGGTCGGCGAGCAGCTCGACGCGGCGCCTGTTGGCCGCGACGTCCGCGGCGCTGCGGCGGGCCTGGTCCAGCAGGTCCAGCTGGTTGGCGTAGGTCTCATCCAGCGTCTGCATCGGATCCGCCGGCGGCTGGCGGGCAGTGCGGTTGGCTTGGACGATGCGCTTCAGGCGCCGTCGGATCGACATTGTTCTCCTCGCGCCGGGTTAGTGGCGCTGCCGGGATTTATAGGACTGGTTCCAGGTCTGCAACGCCTCCAGCTCCATGGCCAGATGCGAGCCGACCTGCTGCAGCCGCGTAGTGCTGACCGTGTGTCCGGTTTCCAGCACGGACTGCCGCAGCTGCGAGCCCAGGCCGCACAGCTGGTCGACTTCCTTCTGCAGGCCCGGGACGAGGACCTTCCGCAGATGGGGATCCGGCTCGCGCTCGGCCAGGTGAAGCTGGGCATCGAGGGCCTGTTCGGCCCGGGAGAGGTTCAGCGCGACCGCCGGCAGCTCGCCTACGGGACGGCCCTGGCCCGAGGCCGCGGCGAGTGAGCGCTCTGTCGCCTCGGACGAACGCTGCAGCTGCATCCTCATCCTGGCGAGTTGCCGCTTGGACGGGTCTCCGGTGGCGACCCGCACCATCAGCTGTCCCTTGCGCATGCTCTGCCGCAACTTCCTGGAGCGCCGGATCCGGCGGACCACCAGCCAGCACGCCAACGCGAACGCCAGCCCCATGACCAGGACGAAAGTGCCGGCGATCAGCAGGATCTGCGGCACGACCTCGGAGATAAAATCAGCGGCGCTGGCATCAACGGACATATCAAGCATAAGACTAGTCTGCATCCCCACCTCACCTTCCCGCCAGACAACGAATGGCGGGGCTTCGGGGGTTCCCCGAACCCCGGAACGAGGAAAGCCGGCTCCTCCGAAGAGGAACCGGCTATCGAAAGCTCAGTCAGCGGCGCATGGCCGCCCCGCCGTCCTTAGAGGGGGCGGATGTTCGCGGCCTGCAGGCCCTTGGGGCCCTGCGTGGTCTCGAACTGGACCTTCTGCTCTTCGCGGAGTTCGCGGTAGCCATTGGATTCAATCGCGCTGTAGTGGGCGAAAACGTCGGCCGATCCGTCATCGGGAGCGATGAAGCCGAAGCCCTTTTCGGAATTGAACCACTTCACGGTTCCAGTTGCCATTTTGTACTCCTCGGAGTTTGTGCAAGCCCCGTCTTTCGGAGCCCCCTGCAGCGGTGTTCTTTTGCCGCCGTTCAGAGAAGCACAAGTCCCCCGGGTGGAGGAGCCTGTTGCTCAAAATCAAATGCGCAACACAACAACTACGCGTCCAACTCTACAGCATGGTCCCGTCGGCCCCCGACCAAAGCCGCTGCGGGCGCCGTCATCCCCGGACCCGGACGGATCCGTCCCGCTAATTTGCCATCCATTCAGCCGGTGTGCAGGTTGCCGGGCTACACTGGCCAACATCTGCCGGGCAATCGCCCTTTTCCGCGGCTGGGAAGTCGAACCCAATCCCCTGAAGGCCGCATGACGATTACCGCCTCTGCCCCCAGCGCCCGCCCAGCTGTCCGCCCCGCGCGCGGCACCGCCGGGTCGAGCAGCTACTCCAGCCTCATCAAGACCATCCGCGAGGCGGGCCTGCTCCGGCGGCGCAGGTCTTTCTACATCACCTTGTTCATCGCCCTCTGCCTGGGCCTCGCCGGCGCCGCCACCGGCTTCGTGCTCCTCGGTGACAGCTGGTTCCAGCTGATCATTGCCGGCGTGCTGGGGGTCCTGTTCACCCAGCTGGCCTTCATCGCGCACGAGGCCGCGCACCGCCAGGTGTTCGAATCGGGCCCGGCCAACGACCGTGCCGGCCGGGTGCTGGCCAATCTGTTCGTGGGCGTCAGCTACCAGTGGTGGACCAACAAGCACAACCGGCACCACGCCAATCCCAACACCCTGGGCAAGGACCCGGACATCGAGCAGGACACGATCTCCTTCCTCCCGGAGCAGGCGAAGGCTCGCAAGGGCTTCATGGCCTGGCTGACGCGCCGGCAGGGTTACCTGTTCTTTCCGCTGCTGACCCTCGAGGGCCTGAACCTGCACGCGACCTCCATCCGCTACCTCTTCACCAAGGAAGCCGTCAAGGGCCGCAAGCGGGAGCTGTCAATGGTCTTCGGCCGGCTCGCCACCTATGTCGCGGTGGTCTTCTACATGCTGCCGCTGGGGATGGCCTTCGCCTTCGTCGGCGTCCAGCTCGCGGTGTTCGGCGTATACATGGGGGCGTCCTTTGCGCCGAACCACAAGGGCATGCCGCTGATCCCCGAGGGGTCGAGGATCGACTTCCTCAGCCGCCAGGTCCTGACCAGCCGCAACGTCACCGGACGGACCCGGTTCGGCAACCGGGCGATCAACGCCTTCATGGGCGGCCTGAACTACCAAGTCGAGCACCACCTCTTCCCCAGCATGCCGCGCCCCAACCTGGCCCGCGCCAGCGAGATCGTGCGGGGATACTGCGCCGCCCACAAGATCCCGTACACCGAGGCGACCCTGCCGCAGTCCTACGGCATCGTCATCAACTACCTCAATAAGGTCGGGCTCTCCGCCCGCGACCCCTTCGACTGCCCGATGGTCACCCAGTACCGCCCGCGCTGACCACGTGCCTTGCAACGGCGGGCCGGGAATGACTGAATGGGCAACGTGGTAGATGTCCTGACAGAGATCGTGATCCGCCGTCCCCTTGCGGAAGTAGCCGGCTTTGCCGCCGATCCGGACCGCGCAGGGCCCCTTCCCGATGGAGACGACTTATCGCTGGGAGGAACTGGGGCCCGTGGAGACGCGGATGTCCCTTCGGAACGCCGGGAAGCCCACCGGCTTCCCGAAGCTGGCCGGCCCGTTCATGGCCGCGGCGATGCGCCGCGAAAACCGCAAGGACCTGCGGCGGCTCAAGGAGCTACTGGAGGCCGGGCCACAGGCCTGACGGCCGGCCGGTCCTCCCGGGCGGGGCCGGTCCGCGGGCCTAGAGCTGGGTGAACGCCGCCGTCGCCGGATCCGCGCCGACCCGGTTGCCGGCCTCCAGCGCGGACACGGCCGCCACGTCCTCGGCCGTCAGCGTGATCCCGGCCGAGGCCAGGTTTTCGGCCATGCGGGCCTGGTTGACGGTCTTCGGTATCACGATGGTGCCCTGCGACAGGTGCCAGGCGAGGATGATCTGGGCGGGGGTGGCGCCGCGCCGTTCCGCCAGGGACGTGATCACGGGATGGTCCAGGTCCACGCCCTGCCCGAGCGGGCTGTAGGCCTCCACGGCCATGCCGAGGGCGCGGCTCTTGTCCACCGCGGCGGCCTGCTGCAGGCTGGGGTGGATCTCCAGCTGGTTCACGGCCGGGGTGGTACGGGCGTCCGCGAGCAGGGTCTCAAGGTGCTCGGGCAGGAAGTTCGATACCCCGATCGCCCGGGCGCCGCCGTCGGACTGGATCTTTTCCAGTTCCTTCCACGCCTCCACGTACCGCCCCTGCGACGGGACCGGCCAGTGGATCAGGTAGAGGTCGACGTAGTCCAGCCTGAGCTGGGCCAGGCTCGCGTCGAAGGCGCTGCGTGCCGCGTGCTGCTCGCCGTTGCGCAGCTTCGTGGTGACGAACAGTTCCTCGCGGGGCAGCCCGCTGACCCGGATCGCCGCGCCCACGCCGGCCTCGTTGCGGTAGGCGGCGGCGGTGTCGATGTGCCGGTAGCCGGATTCCAGCGCCGCCTCGACCGCCTGCTGCGTTTCGCCCGGGAGGACCTGGAACACGCCGAAACCGAGCTGCGGAATGCTGACACCGTTGTTGAGTACGACGTCGGGGACCTGGGCCATGCGGGTTCCTTACTTCTTGGGGACCAAGACGCCGAAGACGCGGACCTCGGCCAGGTGCTGGCCGTCCTGGTCTTCGATGGTCACGTCGACGATGTTGTTGCGGCCGTAGCGGGTGCGTTCCACTCCGCTGGCGATGAGCCGTGAGCCGGCGCCGCCCGGCGCGATGTAGGTGATCTCGGCCTGCCGGGAGACCGAGGGGTGGCCGAGGGATTCGCAGACGAAGGCGAATACCGTGTCGCCGAGCGTGAAGAGGTAGCCGCCGTGGAGGATCCCGTGCCCGTTGAGCATGCTGTCCTGGACGTCCATGGCCATGGTGACCCGGCCGGCTTCGGCGGAGACGACCTCTATGCCCAGATGCTGGGAGGCCTTGTCAAAGGAGTAGCGATGGCGGATCAGGTCCTCGACGCTGGCGAATCCTTCTTCGGTGGCGGGCATGGTCACGGTTCCTCCAGGCTGTGGCGCGGGTCTCGTCCTACCGTAGCAAGCACGGGGCCGCGGCACCCGCCGGGTCCGTCACATCTGCGCACGGCCGTCCATCGTCCTCGACGGTCGCGTCCTCAATCATCGCTGGAGATGATCCGGCGCCGGGCACTCAGCAGGTCCACGCCCGGCCGGTAGGCGATGTGGTTCTCCGCGGCGTCCAGCACTTCGACGACGTGCGCGCGGTCCGGAGCCACCATGCCGATCCCCACCTCAGCCCGGCGGTAGAGGTCATGCTGGCCGACCTCCGCGATGGAGACGTCGTACCGCTTGCGGATCTCCGCGATGATCGGCCTGATCACGGACCGCTTTTCCTTGAGGGAGTGGACGTCCCCCAGCAGGAGGTCGAACTCTATCCAGCCAATCCACATAGGTTCATCCTGCCTCCGCGGCGGTCGCGGGGGAAGGCCCGCTCCCGCCGTCGTACCCTCCGCAGGGGTGCCGGGGCCGACCCTCGCGCGCTAGATTTGAGACGTTTGGAATATCAATCAAGGGTCAATATGTATTTCCAACCGGGCTTCGCCGCGGCCTAATCTTGGGACGACGAATCGGAGCCCGATGGAAGGAGCGTGTCCAATGGAATTACGGCATCTGCGCTACTTCGTCGCGGTGGCGGAGGAACGCCACTTCGGCCGGGCCGCCGACCGGCTCCGCATGGCGCAGCCGCCGCTGTCCCAGCAGATCAAGCAGCTGGAGGAACAGCTCGGCACGCTGCTGCTGGCGCGCACCACCCGGAAGGTGGAACTGACGCCCGCGGGGGAGCTGCTGCTCGAACGCGGCCGGAGGATCCTCGAGGAGCTCGAGTCGCTGGAATCCGACGTTGCCCAGGTCGGCAGCGGCGTGAAGGGCATCCTGCGGATCGGCTTCACGGGCTCCGCCACCTACCGGCTGATGCCTCGGGTGGTCCGCGAAGCGAAGGAGCAGTTGCCGGGACTGCAGCTGAAGGTCCGCGGCGAGATGCTTACCCCGCAGCTGATCTCCGGGCTGGAGGAACACGTGCTGGACGTGGGCGTGCTGCGCCCCCCGGTGGATTCGGACCGGCTGGAACTGCGGCCGCTGGAGCGGGACGAACTCATCGCCGCGCTGCCGCATGATCATCCGCTCGCCGCGGAGGAAAGGCTGTCGCTGCAGCAGCTGGCGGGGGAGCAGTTCATCTCCTACCCCCGCGATTCCGTGGTCTACCGGATCTTCATGGAGGCCTGCCGCAAGGCCGGTTTCGCGCCCTCGGTCGTGCAGGAAGCGCGCGAGACCTCCACGCTGCTGTCCTTCGTGGCGGCGGGCACGGGGGTGGCGCTGATTCCGGCGGCGACCCGGACCTTCTCGCTGGCCGGCACGGTGTTCCGGCCGCTGGCGGATCCGCCCGCGGTTGAACTTGCCGTCGCATGGCGGGCCGGCGACCAGCGGCCGATGCTGGCGCGCTTTATCGAACTTATGCAGGAAATCTCCCAACCCATGAAGGACCAGACGTCGTGAAAATCGAACGCATCGAGGCCATCCCCTACTCCATTCCGTACAACAAGCCGCTGAAGTTCGCCAGCGGGCAGGTCACCGAGGCGGACCATGTGCTGATCCGCGTGCACACGGACGAGGGCATCGTCGGCAGCGCGGACACCCCGCCGCGCCCGTACACCTACGGCGAGACGCAGGACTCGATCGTCGCGGTGATCAACAAGATCTTCGCTCCCGGCATCATCGGGCTGGACCCGCTGGACCGGGAAAAGATCCACCAGGTGCTCGGCCGCACCATCCACAACCAGACTGCCAAGGGCGGGCTGGACATCGCGCTCTGGGACATCTTCGGCCAGGCGGCGGGGATGCCGGTCAGCCAGATGCTCGGAGGCTACACCGATTCGATGCAGGTCAGCCACATGCTTGGCTTCCAGCCGGCGCAGAAGCTGCTGGACGAGGCCCTGCGCTTCCGCAGCGACTACGGCATCAACACCTTCAAGCTGAAGGTCGGCCGGCGGCCGCTGGCGCTCGACATCGAGGCGTGCCATGTGCTCCGCGAGGGGCTCGGCGAGGACACCGACATCTACCTGGACGCCAACCGCGGGTGGACCGCCAACGAGGCGCTCGAGGTGCTGCGCCGGACCGAGGGGCTGGGACTGTCCCTGCTCGAGGAACCGTGCGACGCCAAGGAGACCATGAGCCGGAAGCGGCTGGTGGACAAGTCGCCCATCCCGATCGTCGGGGATGAAAGCGTGCCGACGGCGGGGGACGTCTCCCGCGAACTGCTCGCCGGGGGCTGCAACGCGATCTGCATCAAGACCGCCCGCAGCGGCTTCACCGAAGCCACCCGGATCCTCGGGCTCTGCACCGGGCTGGGCGTGGACGTCACCATGGGCAACCAGATCGACACGCAGGTCGGTACCATCGCCACCGTTACGTTCGGCGCCGCCCACGAGGCGTCCTCCCGGCGGGCCGGCGAGCTGTCCAACTTCCTGGACATGAGCGACGACCTGCTGGCCGAGCCGATCGTGATCAAGGATGGCGCGATCGGGGTCCGGCAGGTGCCGGGCGTGGGCGCAGCCATCGACGAAGCCAAGCTGGCGCATTACCGCCAGGACACCAAGTAGAACAAGAACAAACACAACGGATAAACGAATAGAGGAAGCACATGCTGTTTTTGGTTCGAATGGACGTAAACCTGCCGGTCGACATGCCCGCCGAGGAGGCGGCATCGATCAAGGCGACGGAAAAGGCCTACTCGCAGGAGCTGCAGAAGGACGGCCGCTGGGCGGACATCTGGCGGGTCGTGGGCGAGTACGCCAACTACTCGGTGTTCGACGTCGAAAGCAATGACGAGCTGCACGAGCTGCTCTCCGGCCTGCCGCTCTTCCCGTACATGGACATCGACGTGATCCCGTTGGCGAAGCACCCGTCTTCGATCAAGTAGCACCGCGAGACCCTCCGGCCCCGCCCGGCCGGAGGGTCCGGCCCTAGGCCTGGTCCTCCGGCCGGTAGCGCGCGGCCAGCTCGGTGCGGGACCGGATCTGGAGCTTCGCGTAGATCCGGGTGAGGTGGTACTCCACGGTCTTCACGGAGACGATCAGCTCCTGGGCTGCCTCCCGGTTGCTCTTGCCCCGCGCGACGAGCCGGGCGACGGCTTCCTCCTGGGCCGTGAGCGAAGTGCCCGTCGGATCATCCCGGCGCTGTATGTCCACGCCGCTCGCCACGAGTTCGCGTTCGCAGCGCGCCACGTAGACCTGCGCGTTCAGCAGGACGAAGGCCTGCCGGGCCGCCGCCAGCTGCTCCGCGGATTCCCTGCGTTTGCCTGCCCGCCGCAGGCTCTGTCCGTAGGAGTACTGCACGCGCGCCCGGTAGTACGGCGCGGACAGCGCCTCCAGCTGTCCGAGGGCGCTCTGGTAGGAACGGCGCATGGCGTCCAGGTCGCCCTTGGCGGCGTGGATGCGGCCGCGGACCGACCTCAGCTGCGACAGCGAGGTGCGGTGCCGGCGCTCCGCCGCGAGGCTCTCGTAGGGCGCCAGGAAAGCGGAGGCTTCGTCGACCCGGTCCAGCACCACCAGGGCATTGGCGTAGGTGTCCTGCCAGATCCAGAAGAACGGTTCGGCCAGCTGCGCAGAACGGGTCTGTGCCAGCGGAGCCAGCACCCGGACCACGCCCTGGTAGTCGGCGGCCGCCTCCAGCAGCTGGGCGTGGGCCAGCAGCGCGGGATTGACCATGCTCTCGTAATTCTCCGCCAAGGCGGCGCCCAGCAGCAGGTGCTCCCGGGCCTGCGCGGGGTTGCCGCGCAGGGCATGGATCTGCACGGCGGTCCAATGGATCAGCGGCCGCAGCAGGTCCAGCTGGGCCCGTTCCAACTGGGCCGACGCCGCACCCACGACGGAGAGGGCGGCATCCCAGTCGCCGAGGGTGAAGTGCGTCCGGGCGAGCCAGGCGCTGGCCCACAGCGAGATGCGCAGCGAGCCGGAACGGTACTCGCTGGGCACCGCGGCTTCCAGCTGCATCCGCGCGGTTTCCGGATCGTCCAAGGCCAGCCTGGTCCAGCCGCTGCCCAGCAGGACCCGCTGGCTGTGCGCGCCCGGCGGGGCGTCCGCCAGCACGGCCTCGTAGTGCCTGCGCGCGGCATCCGGCTGGCCCGAGGCGGCCAGCCCCAGGCCGATGATGGCCTTGGTCTCGATGGCGGTGGGGCTACCGGGTTCGGCGAGCTCCACCGCACGCGTGGCCCATTCGACGATATCGGCTCCCTGCCAGCGGGCCAGCGCGTGGATGACCTGGCGCTGGGCAATCCTGGCGCCTGTGGCGCGGTCCCCGGACGGCCTGCGCCGCCACGCATTGTCCAGATGGAACCGGGCCTCGCCCTCGCGTCCCCGGCAGGCGGCAAGGTAGCCGAGCACGCCGTCCCGTTCGGCCGAGGCCGGCAGGCTTTCCAGCGCCGGCAGCAGGCGGATGGCCTTGACCATGCGGCCGGCCCCCACCAAGGCGTCCACCGCCCGGACCAGGCGGCCCTGCCGGTCGCGGGCCCGGGTGCTGAGCCGGCTGGCCTCCAGCAGGGCATCAGCGGCGGCGGCCCACGCCCCGTTGGACGCCTGGCCGGCGGCGAACTCGTCGAGCCGGTCCGCCAGCGCGTCGTCCGCGTCCGGGGCGGACCGCGCCAGATGCCAAAGCTGCAGGGCCTCGTCAGGGAGGACTCGGGAAGCCTGCCGGTGCAGGGCGGCCCGCCGCTCCCCGGAGAGCGTGTCGTAGACGGCGGCACGGAACAGCGGGAGCCGGAAATCCAGGAGATGCGCGCTGTCGGTGAACTCCGTGCGCAGCAGGCCCGTCGCCACGCCGGCGTCCATGACGGCGAGCGGACGGGAGATTTCGGCGATCGCGGCGATGTCGAAGAGGTCGCCGGACTGTCCGATGATGGCCGTCGCTTCAATCAGCGCCCGCGCGTCGTCGGACGCCTCCTCGAGCTGGCGCGCCACCTGTGCGGCGGTCGACGAGGGCGCCGGCAGCCGGTTCATGCCGACACTGGCGAAGGCGGGCGGCAGCTCGGGTACCAGTTCGCGGACGTAGCCCGGCTTGCCTCCCGTGTGGCGGCGCAGCTGCTGGGCCGCGGGGCCGGCGAGGGTGCGGCCGGTCAGCAGCTCGTGCAGTTCCCGGATTTCCGCTGGGGACAGCGGCTCCAGCGCCAGTTTGGAGATCGAGTGGCCGGACAGGTGGCGCGCGGTGGCGGGGTCAAGCGCGGCGCTGCTGTCCAGCGTCAGCAGCAGGAACAGCGCGCCGGCGGACGGGTCTGCCGCCAGTTGGAGCAGCTCGTGCACGGATTCGGCATCGACCCATTGGATGTCCTCAAGAACGACGGCGACGGGCCCTTGCGCCTGGAGGGAGGCCACCAGCCGGGCCGGGTCTCCTCCGGCAGCGATCCGGCCCAGGCCGGATCGCGGCTCGGGCCGGACCCATTCCAGCCCTCCGGAGCGCAGGACCTGCAGCTCCGGGTGTTCGGCGAGGAACCGGTCGAGGACGGCGCTCTTGCCGGTTCCGCTGCGACCGGTGAGGACCGCGGTCCTGGGGCGGGACAGTTTAACGTCCTGCAGGAGCTCCCCGAGGACGGAGAGCTCCTGCTGGCGCCCGACGAACAGGCTGTGGTGATTCCGGTGGACCATAGACTACGAGATTAGCCCGATGTGCCCTGCGGCACAGTTCAGCCCTGGTCGCCGCCGGCTACGGGCAGGACGGTGCCGGTGATGTAGGAGGCTTCGTCCGAGGCCAGGAAAACGATGGCGGCGGCCTGCTCGTCCAGCGTTCCGTAGCGTTTCAGCAGCGACGAATTCACCGTCTGGTCGACGATCTGCTGGTACCAGGCCTTCTCCTGCTCCTGCTCCGGTTCCGGCCCGCGCTTGACCTTCCGCACCGGCGCTTCGGTGCCGCCGGGCGCGGTGGCGACGACGCGGATGCCGTGCGGAGCGGCCTCCAGGGCCAGCGACTGCGTGAGCGCGTTCACCCCGCCTTTCGCCGCCGCGTAGGGCACCCGGTTGACACCGCGGGTGGCCACCGAGGAGACGTTCACGATCACGCCCGCGCCCTGTTCGACCAAGTGCGGCAGCGCCGCCCGGCACGTCCACAGGGTCGGGAACAGGGAGCGCTGGATCTCCTGCTGGATCTCCTCGCCGGCATAGTGCTCGTACGGCTTGGCCCAGATGGTGCCGCCGACGTTGTTGACCAGCACGTCGATCCGGCCATGCGCCGCCACCGCCTCGGCCACCGCCGCTTCCGCGCCGGCGAATTGCTCCAGGTCGGCCGTCACGCTGGTCGCCTTGGCCCCCGCCGCGCACAGTTCCGCGGCGACCTCGTGGACGAGCTCGGAGCGGTCAACCAGCACGACGGCGGCGCCCTCCGCACTGATCCGGCGCGCCACCGCCAGCCCGATGCCTTGCGCGGCACCGGTCACCACCGCGACCTTGCCGTCGAACCGCCCGGGGAAAACCCGTCCCGGCCGTTCCGCCGGGGCGGCCGCGGAGCCGGTGCTCATGCGGAGGCCCCGACGAGGTCGCCGGTAGCGGGAGCGGCGGCCAGGGCGAACTTCTCGGAGTAGAAGTTCGCGGGTGTGATGCCCTCGGACTTCAGGAAGCCGCGCACCGCTTCGACCATGGGAGGCGGGCCGCAGAGGTAGACGTCGACGTCGCCGTCGTTGACGTGGGTCGGCTCGATCAGGGCGGTGACGTAGCCCTTGTTCGGGGCATCGCTCTCCGGATCGGCGACGCAGTAGTCCCAGGTGAAGCCCTCGATGGTGTCCGCGTAGTGGCGCAGCTTGTCCAGCTCCACCAGGTCCTCGTCCGTGGTCACGCCCAGGATGAGGTGCACGGGCTGGCCAGGCGCCGCCGTCGTCATGGTTTCGAGCATCGCGAGCAGGGGCGCCAGCCCGGTGCCGCCGCCGAGCAGCAGCGCCGGCCGCTTGGGCTCGCGGAGGAAGAAAGAACCCATCGGTCCGGTCAGTGCCAGGACATCCCCGGCTTCCGCCCGGTCGCTGAGGTAGGTGGACATGGCCCCGCCCGGGGTGATCTTGACCAGGAAGGAGATTTGCTCGGTGTCCGGGCCGTTGCTGAAGGAGTAGGACCGCTCAACGTCCGTGCCCGGGACCTGGATGTTCACGTACTGGCCGGGCAGGTAGGAGAGCGCCGCACGGTCTTCGACCGCCAGGCTGAAGCCGATGGTGGTCGGGGAGTAGCGCCGGATCTCCGTGATGGTGCCGCTGTGCGTGCTGGCGCCGGTCTTGGCCATGTCGGAGGTGGTGGGAATCTGCAGCACCAGGTCGCTTTTGGGCGTCATCTGGCACGGCAGGGCGTAGCCGGCCTCCGCCTCGTCGTCGGTGAGGGCCTCGTCGATGTAGTCCCCACCGTCGTAGGTGCCGGATTCGCAGAGGGATTTGCAGGTGCCGCAGGCGCCGTCGCGGCAGTCCAGCGGGATGTTGATGCGCGCCTTGTAGGAGGCGTCGGCGACCGTCTCGTTCGGCCCGCACTTGATGAACCGGGTGACGCCGTCTTCGAAGCTCAATGCAACCTTGTAGGTCATGAGGATTTTCCTTTCAGGCCAGGGGATCAGATGTGGTAGATGTCCACGACGTGGTGGATGTAGTCGTTCTTGAGGACGACTTTCTTCTTGAGGATCACGGGCTGGGTGCCGGAGGTGTCGATGGTGTAGTACGAGGTGCCGAAGTAGGTGTCGACGTTGTTGTAGCGGTAGTAGAGGGTGAACCAGTTGAAGCGGACGTCGACTTCGGTGTCGCGCTGTTCGATGATTTCGACGTTGGTGATGTTGTGCCCGGTGCGGGGTTCGGGCAGGCTGGTGGCGCTGGAGCGGTCGGTGCGGATGCGGAAGACGCGGTCTTCGATGCCGCCGCGGTTGGAGTAGTAGATCAGCGAGATCTCGCGCTGCGGGTCCTCGGTGAGTTCGTCGTTGTCGTCCCAGGCCGGCATCCAGAATTCGGCGGACGGGTGGTAGCAGTCGAGCCACCGCTCGAACTCCCGGTCATCCAGGAAACGCGCCTCCCGGAACAGGAACTCGCGGATGCCCTCGAGAGTGGCGGCCTTGTTTTCGGACATGGTGACAGTCATGGCAGGAATCCTTATCCGGGCTAGTTCTGGACCTGTGCGGTACGTTCTTCGGCTTCTTCCGCCGCGACGGCCTTGCGCATGGTGTCTGCCCAGTAGCTGTGCTGGACGGGGTAGAGGCCTTCGTCTTCGGTCTTGGCGCCGCTGGAGATCGGGTTGATGCCGATCTTTTTGGCCTGTTCGTCCGGCCCGTTGAGCTGGTGCGCCACGCCCCGGCTCATGTCGTTCCAGGGCGCAGTTTCGGCGAGGTACGTTTTTTGGCAGGAGCGGAATTCCTCGAGGTCGTCGGGGGTGGCCATGCCGGAGGCGTTGAAGAAGTCTTCGTACTGGCGGATCCGGTTCGCCCGCGCGGCGTCGGACTCGCCCTTGGGTGCGATGCAGTAGATCGTGACCTCGGTCTTGTCCACCGAGATCGGCCGGAAATGGCGGATCTGCGAGGAGAACTGGTCCATCAGGTACACGTTCGGGTACAGGCACAGGTTGCGGGAGGCGCCGACCATGAACTCGGCCTTCTCCGGACCGAACTCCTCGGCCAGTTCCTGCCGGCGCTCGTAGAGCGGGCGGTCCTGCGGGTTGCCCCACCACATCCACAGCAGCAGGTGCCCGTGCTCGAAGGAGTAGTAGCCCCCGCCCTGCTTGCCCCAGGTCCCGGCGTCCATCGCCTTCGTCGCATTCGCCGACTCGCCAGCGGTCCGCCGGGCCGTGGTCGCGGCGTAGTTCCAGTGCGTGGCCGAGACGTGGTAGCCGTCCGCGCCGTTCTCGGCCTGGACCTTCCAGTTCCCGTCATAGGTGTAGGTCGAGGACCCGCGCAGGACCTCCAGGCCCTCCGGGGACTGGTCGACGATCATGTCGATGATCTTCGTCGCGTCGCCTAGGTGCTCCTCGAGCGGCTTCACGGCCGCTTTCAGGGAGCCGAAGAGGAAACCCCTGTAGGACTCGAAGCGGGCGACCTTGGTCAGATCGTGCGAGCCGTCCTTGTTGAACTGCTCGGGGTAGCCGGCATCGCGGGAGTCCTTGACCTTGAGCAGCTTGCCCTTGTTGTTGAACGTCCAGCCGTGGAACGGGCAGGTGAAGTTGGTCCGGTTGTCCGTCTTGCGCCGGCACAGCATCGCCCCGCGGTGGCTGCACGCGTTGACCAGGCAGTTCAGCTCCCCGTCCTTGGACCGGGAAATGACCACCGGGGTCCGGCCGATATACGTGGTGAAGTAATCCCCGACCTCCGGGATCTGGGACTCATGCGCCAGGTACACCCAGTTGCCCTCGAAGATGTGCTTCATCTCCAGCTCGAACAGCTCCTCATCCGTGAAGATCCGCCGCTTCGCCCGATGCACCCCGTTCTCGTGATCCTCTACAACGGCATCGTCCAGAGTTGCGCCGATAGCGCTCAGTGTCCGGGTCATGTACGTCTCCTTCATCTATGGCCGCCACCACTGAATTGCGTGGCGGCTGTCACATGCTGCTCGACATTTAGCGACAACTGTTCCAGCAGGAGGCGTGGCTCACACTAGGGTCACCCCTAGGCTTGACCAAGGGTCCGATTGAGACGTGAGGCATACCAATAGGGCCGATATTCGTATTTGTTGGTCCTAAAAAATGTGGCTACGGTTACTTCAGGGCAAATCAGATCTGCCCGGGCCCACTGTTGGGGTTGCACGGCTGCAGGACGTTCGGGCAGCCGCTGCCGGGCGAAGGGGCCCGGAAGAGTACGAGAGAAGGAACCGACATGACTGCTGAAACCCAAGCCACTGCCGCCGCTTCGGGCGCCAAGGCCACCGAGCGTTTCCACGAAAACAAGAAGTTCGCCGCCGGCACCAGCCAGGAGCGCGTCAACCTCCTGGCTTCGCGCCTCGTCAAGGCCGTCAACGACACTGTGCTCGAAGAGAAGGTGACGTACGACGAGTACAACGCCTTCAAGGCATGGCTGATCAAGGTCGGCGAAGACGGCGAATGGCCGCTGTTCCTCGACGTCTGGGTCGAGCACTCCGTGGAGGAAGTGGCCAACGAGAACCGCGAGGGCAGCAAGGGCTCCATCGAGGGTCCGTACTACGTCCCGGACGCCCCGAAGCTGGAGTCCCCGGCGACCCTGCCGATGCGCGAAGACGAGGCCGGCACCCCGCTGCTCTGGGAAGGCCGCATCACCAACGTGGCCGGCGAACCGCTGCCCGGCGGAATCGTGGAAATCTGGCACGCCGATGACGCGGGCTTCTACTCCCAGTACGCACCCGGCCTGCCCGAGTGGAACCTGCGCGGCACCATCGTTGCCGATGCCGACGGCTACTTCCAGATCAACACCATGCAGCCGGCCCCGTACCAGATCCCGACGGACGGCGCATGCGGCCAGCTGATCGCCGCGGCCGGCTGGCACGCCTGGCGCCCCGCGCACATCCACGTCAAGGTCCACGCCGAGGGATACCAGGAGATTACCGCCCAGCTCTACTTCGTCGGCGACGAGCACCTGTCCGACGACATTGCCTCGGCCGTCAAGCCCGAGCTCGTCCTGGACCCGCAGGACAAGGCGGACGGCTCCGGCCGCGAAGTCATCTACAACTTCGTGCTGGACCCGGCCAACTAGGCTTCACCACCATCCCAATGCGGCGGGGGGCCCGGGGGGCGGGGGGGGGCCCCCCCCGGGGGGGGCCCGCCGGTCTCCCGGGGGGGCCCGCCGCATTGTTGCAGGCTCCGCACCTCGCCTTCCATCGCCCGCAGCGGCCGGGCCGCGCGGTAGGTTTGGAGCCAACCGTACGTCGAAAAGAAGGGGTCCGATCATGTCGTCAGCGGTCCTGGCCGCCACTGTCGTGCTGCTGCGGGATGCGCCCGGCGGCCTCGAGGTCCTGCTGCTGGAGCGGCCGCAGCACACCGGCTCCTTCGCGGGGGCCTGGGTGTTCCCGGGCGGAAAGGTGGATCCGGAGGATTTTGGTTCCGGCGGGCAGGACGCTGACGACGGCGGCGGCTCGGACGGGCATGAAGTGCTCGCCGCCCGCCGTGCCGGCGTCAGGGAGACCTGGGAGGAGACCGGGCTCCGGGTGCACGCCGACGAGCTGGTCCAGCTGTCCGTGTGGATTCCGGACTCCGTGCAGCCGCGCCGCTTCCGGACCTACTTCTTTGTTGCGCCCGCTCCGGTGCCCGGACAGGAGATCGTCCTGAATGCGGGGGAGCTCGAGGACTATGCATGGCTCAGCCCGAAGGAGGCGTTGTCCCGGCACGCCGCCGGAACAATGTCCCTGGTCCCGCCCACCTGGGTGACGCTGCACTGGCTGTCCCATTGCGCCGACGTCGAGACCGCCCTGGGCCGTGCCCGGATCGGGCAGCCCGAAACCTACCAGAGCCGCCAGCGGCAGGGCGCGGACGGCCGCAAGCTGGTGCTCTGGTCCGGGGATGCGGACTATCCCGACGCCGACGCCCCGGGCAGCCCCAAGGCGGGGGCCAGGCACCGGCTGGACGTCAGCTCGTTGCCCTGGAGCTACCAGCGCACGGACGGTTGAGGGGCTAGGGCGGCTTAGGCTATGCCTGCCGGCCGGTCGAGCCGCCGGCGACCTTGTAGCTCCAGAGCTCGGCGGACATGCCCACCGGCTTATGCGGGGCCTCACCCTCGGCCTGCGCGTGGCCGTGGCCGAACGCCTTGGAGTTCTTCCAGTTCTCGAACGACTCCTCGTCGCGCCACCGGGTGATGACCAGCCACGTCGTGCGCTCGTCGGTTGGCTGCAGCAGTTCGAAGCCCTCGAAGCCGTCCTGGTTGTCCACTGCCCCCGCTCGGGCGGCGAAGCGCTTGGCGAGCTCGTCGCCGGAGTCTGCGGGTACGGTGATGGCGTTGATCTTGATGATGCTCATGGGCCCTATTATGCCCACCGACGCTGACCGTACACTGGGCTCACCAGCGAATATGACAGGGAGCAGCCATGCGGCAGAAGAAGTCCTGGAACGAACTGACCACCGTCCAGAAGGGGTCCGTCCTCCTCTCCATTGGCGTCCAGCTGAGCCTCCTGGCCGCCGCGCTGACCGACCTCAGGAAGCGGCCCGCCGCGGAAATCAACGGACCCAAGGCCGCCTGGGCCGTGGGTTCATTCGTGAGCTTCATCGGTCCCACCGCCTACTTCCTCTTCGGCCGGAAGAAGACCACGGTCGCCGCCTGGAAGAAGCTCTAGGTCAGCCCCGGTCCTTCGGGGCCGGCTGGTCCTTCGGCCAGTCGCGGTACGGAATCCGGTCGATCTTCACAAGTTCGCCCAGCCGGCTCCACTCATTCCGGCCAAGCCGGGCCAGCGGCTTCAGCCGGGTCGCATCGGGGTGGGTGCCGTCCATCATCTCCTCGTTGATGGCGGCGTGCAGGACCCGCCCCAGCACCAGCCACGAATTGCCGACCGGAATGATCTCGTGCACGCGGCACTCGAGGGCCACGGGGGACTCCGCCACCCGCGGCGGACGCACGGTGAGGCTCGGCTCCGTGCCCAGCCCCACGGCGTCGAACTCGCTGACCTCCGGCGGAAAGTTCGTGCCCGTGCCATTGATCTCAGCGAACAACGCCTCGGGCGCGAAGTTGACCACGAACTCGCCCGTCGCCTCCGCGTTGTTCAGGCTGTCCTTTCGGGCTGTCGGAGTGAACTGCACGATCGGCGGATCCGTCGACGCCACGGTGAAGAACGAATGCGGCGCCAGGTTCAGCACGCCGTCCGCGCTGACCGTCGAGACCCAGGCGATGGGCCGTGGGATGACGACCGATGTCAGGAACTTGTAGAAGTCCTTGGGGCCGAGTTCCTCCGGCGAAATGTCAACGCGCATGGTCTCATCTGACCACAGCCGAGTCCCCCGTGCTGCAGCCCGTGCGGATTCCCGCACAGCGCCCGCCCGGGCGGCCGGGCGCGAAATGGTGTTCCATTGACCACTCACTATGGCAATAGTTAGCATGTGGCGCACAGCACAACCCGTGCCATGGGGACTTTGAGGGGTAGGAAGATGAAGAAACTGGCTGCGGCCTTGGCAATGACGGCGGCCCTGGCATTGACGGCATGCGGCGGCGGGAGCCCCTCAGGCGGCGAGGAGACGGCTGCGTCCCCCGGGGCCAGTGGAAATCTCACCGCCGTCAATGTCGGGGTCATTCCCATCGTGGATGTCGCGCCGATCTACCTTGGCGTGCAGGAGGGCATCTTCGAAAAGCACGGGCTCGACGTCGAACTCACGCCGGCCCAGGGCGGGGCCGCCATCGTTCCGGCCATCACGAGCGGACAGATGGACTTCGGCTTCAGCAACGTCACCTCGCTGATCATCGCCCGGTCCAAGGGGCTGCCGCTGCAGATCCTCGCCAGCGGCTCCTCCTCCACAGGGGACCAGGATGCGGACTTCGCCGCCGTGATGGTCAAACCGGACAGTGGTATCAAGAAAATCGCGGACCTGGCCGGCAAGAGCATCGCCGTCAATACGCTGAACAACATCTCGGACTCCACCATCAGCGCCGCGGTTGAAGAGGCCGGGGGAGACGCCTCCAGCATCGACTACGTCGAAATGCCCTTCCCGGACATGCGCGCCGCGCTGGAGAAGGACAACGTCGACGCTATCGCCGCCGTCGAACCCTTTGTCACGATGGCCAAAGCCGACGGCGGCATCCCGGTCTTCTCCAACTACGCCCACCCCGTGGACGACCTCACCGTCGCCGTCTACTTCACTTCGGACCAGATCGCCGAACAGAAGCCGGAGGAGACCCAGGCCTTCATTGACGCCATGAAGGAATCGCAGGCCTTCGCGGATGCCAACCCGGACAAGGTCCGCGAGATCCTGCCCACCTACACCCAACTGGACCCCGCCGTCATCGAGCAGCTCACCCTGCCGAAGTTCGCGCAGGAGGTCAACGCGGACTCCCTCGGGACCATCGCCGATATCTCGTTGAAGGACAACCTGATTGAGGAGAAGCCGGACATGGAGGCCCTCCTGCCGCATCAGTAGAACAACGACGGCGGCAGGCATAACCTTGCGTGCCTGCGCGACAGGGCGCCGGATCCTTCGCGGTCCGGCGCTCCGTCTGTGCGCAGGTCAGGGGAGGGGACGCCGGCACGGATATGTCCTCTAATTGGTTTTCCAACTATTGACTTTCTCAATCAATTCCCCCTAGCCTGAGAGCAGCTCCCTGTGACAGGCCTCACCCGCGGGAGCGGGAGCGGAGACGTTGAACCAGGTCCGGCATGCGACGGACCTAGAGCGAAGGGTTTCGTGTAACGATGCACAACCAAGGGGTTGGAACGTGGATTCACCGCCGGCGGCGCAAGTTCGCCGATAAGGTGGCGCTCGTCAGCAGCGGGGCGGAGCTGAGCTATGCGGACTTCGCCAGCCGCGTGGACCGCCTGGCTAGTGCTTTCGCGGACCGCGGCGTGGCCAAGGGCGACCGGGTCGCCTACCTGGGCGAGAACCACGCAGCCTTCCTGGAGACCTTCTTTGCCTGCGGCACCCTGGGTGCCGTCTTCGTTCCGCTGAACACCCGGTTGGCGCCGCCCGAGATCCAGTTCGCGCTGGAGAATTCGGGCAGCCGGATCCTGGTCAACGCGCGCAGCCTTGACGGGCTGGCGGTCGGCGGGGTCCGGGATACCCGGGTCGAGCGCCGGTTGGTTGTGGACGACGCCGCGGCGCAAGGCGCCGGGGAGGAAGTGCCCGGGATCGCCGTCGAACTTTTTGAAGATGTCATCGCCTCCGGAGACGATGCGCACCTTGACCTTGAGGTGGCGCTCGATGATCCGGCCATGATCCTCTACACGTCCGGGACCACGGGCCGCCCCAAGGGCGCCCTGCTGACCCACGCGAACATGACCTGGAACAGCTTCAACGTGCTGGTGGACTTCGATCTGTCCAGCAAGGACGTGTCGCTGATGATCGCGCCGATGTTCCACGTGGCCTCGCTGGGCATGGGAGTCCTGCCGTCGCTGCTCAAGGGCGCTACGGTGATCCTGGAGCCGCGCTTCGATCCGGGGCGGACGCTGCACCTGGTGGAGCGGTACAAGGTGACCACCTTGAGCGGCGTGCCGACGACGTTCCAGCTGATCTGCGAGCATCCGGCGTGGAATGCCACGGACGTCAGCTCGCTCAACAAGCTGACCTGCGGCGGTTCCGCGGTTCCGATGCGCGTGCTGGAGGCCTACGAGGCGCGCGGTTTGTCCTTCACCAACGGGTACGGAATGACCGAGACCGCGCCCGGCGCCACCACGCTCGCGGCGGACAAGTCGCGGGAGAAGGCGGGCTCCGCCGGCCTGCCGCACTTCTTCACCGACGTCCGGATCATGGACCCGCTGGGCGGGCCTGCCGGTCCGGGCGAGGTGGGCGAAATCCAGATCCAGGGCCCCAACGTCATCAAGGAATACTGGCAGCGCCCGGATGCCACGGCGGACAGCTACGCCGACGGCGACTGGTTCCGGTCCGGGGACATGGGCTATGTCGACGACGAGGGGTACCTCTTCATCTCGGACCGGCTGAAGGACATGATCATCTCCGGCGGGGAGAATATCTATCCGGCCGAGGTCGAGCAGGTCATCGTGGAGCTCGAGGCGGTGAGCAGCGTCGCCGTGATCGGTGTTCCGGACGACAAATGGGGGGAGGTCCCGCGGGCCATCGTCACCGTCCGGGACGGCTTCCAGCTCACGGGCGACGACGTCGTCAACCACCTCTCCGGGCGGGTGGCGCGGTACAAGATTCCCAAGAGCGTGGTGATCGTCGATGACCTGCCGCGCACGGCGAGCGGCAAGATCCGCAAGGCGGACCTGCGGAAGCAGTACTCGGGCTAAGGGCGCCTACAGCGCGTCGGGGCGGCCCGATTCGAAGAGCTCGATCAGGTTCCCGGCGGGGTCCTCCAGCAGGATCTGCCGGCCGCCGATCCCGGAGACGATCTCGTTGCGGAAGCTGGCGCCCTGGCCGCGGAGCCGGTCCACCTCCGCGGACAGGTCCCCGACCTCGAACTGGATCCGGTTCCAGCCGCCGGGCTCCGGGCGGCGGCCATCGGGCATCGGCTGGGAAGCGCCTCCCGGGCCTGTCGGGGTGTTGAGCAGCAGGCGCAGGCTGCCGCGGGTGAGCATGGCGAACCCGCCTCCGGGCTGCATCCGCAGCTCGAAGCCGAGCAGTCCGGTGTAGAACCGGACGGCGGCGTCGATGTCGTCGACGATGTATCGGACGCTGACGGTATCCATGGCTTCCTCCGACTCGGCGGGATTGCCGGAAACACTAGCCGCTTTTCGCCGTGCGGAGAAGGGCGGCCGTCAGCCGCCGGGGTAGAGCTCGTCGATCAGGGCGAGGCCCTGCTGAGCCCAGGCGATTTCCTGCTCGGCCCGGGAAATCAGGCCCTGGTAGGTGAACTTCTTGAATGCAGTTGTCTTTTCCCGGTCCGACGTCGGCAGGCTGGCCAGCCTCCGGGCCAGCATCGGGCTGGTGCCCTCCTCGATTTCCCGGACCTTGTCCCGCCACTGCTCCAGCTGGGCCGCGTGGTGCCGGATGTGCGCCCGCATTTGCTCGCGCGCGGCCTCCGGCTTGGCCCACTCCAGATAGGCGGCCTTGAGGTGCGCCGGGTCGCGCTCCCGCGAGTACTCAAGGGTGCTGTTCATCCAGTCCCGGAAGGCCTCGGTTCCGGCGCGCGTGATGTGGTACTGCCGCTTCTTCCCCCGCTGCCCCCAAGCGACCTCTTCACCCTCGAGCAGTCCGTCCTTCTCCATTCGCCGCAGCTCGGGGTAGATCTGCGAGTCCGGCGCATGCCAGACGTGGCCGACGGACGATTCGAATTCCTTGTAGAGGTCGTAGCCGGTCATGGGCTCGACGCTGAGCAGCGCCAGCAGGGCGTATCGCAGGCTCACGGGCTCCAGCCTCCTTCTGTCGGGTGTTGCAAATCACTATATCGATAGTTATTCTGGTGACCCAGAACACTATCTATGGAGATAGATAGTTGAGCCAGCCGAAAGGATCTGCCGTGACCGCTGTCCAGTCCCAGAGCTCGACGACCAATAAGGTCCTCGGGCACCCACTGAATGCCTGGTACGTGGCGGCGTGGGACCACGAAGTCACGCGCGCTCCGATGTCCCGCCGGATTGCTAATCGTCCGGTGGCCCTCTACCGGACCGAGGACGGCAAGGCCGTGGCGCTCGCCGACGCGTGCTGGCATCGCCTGGCCCCGTTGTCGATGGGCAAGACCGTCGGCAAGGACGGGATCCAGTGTCCGTACCACGGCATCGTCTACAATTCCGCGGGCCGCTGCATGTCGATGCCGGCGCAGGAGACGATCAACCCGAGCGCGACCGTCCCGTCTTTTCCCGTCGTCGAGCGTTACCGCTACGTGTGGGTCTGGCTCGGTGACCCGACCAAGGCGGACCCCGAGCTGGTGCCGGACATGCACCAGATGTCCTCCGAGGAGTGGGCCGGGGACGGCGAGACCATCCACGCCCCGTGCAACTACCAGCTGGTGCTGGACAACCTGATGGACCTCACGCACGAGGAGTTCGTGCACTCGTCCTCGATCGGCCAGGAGGAGCTCAGCGAGTCCGACTTCGTCGTCTCGCACGACGGCAACACCGTCACGGTTTCGCGGTGGATGCTGGACATCGATGCGCCGCCGTTCTGGCTCAAGAACATGCGGGATAAGTTCCCCGGCTTCGAGGGCAAGGTGGACCGCTGGCAGATCATCACCTTCCAGGCGCCCTCCACCATCTGCATCGACGTCGGTGTGGCGGCCGCCGGGACGGGCGCGCCCGAGGGCGACCGCAGCCAGGGCGTGAACGGCTTCGTCATGAACACGATCACGCCGGAAACCGACCGGTCCTGCCACTACTTCTGGGCGTTCATGCGCAACTACCGGCTGGAGAGCCAGCTCATCACGACCCAGCTGCGCAACGGCGTGCACGGCGTGTTCGGCGAAGACGAGGAGATGCTCAAGGCGCAGCAGGAGGCCATCGACGCCAACCCGGACTACGAGTTCTACAACCTCAACATCGACGCCGGCGGCATGTGGGTGCGGCGGCTGATCGAGCGGATGCTCGACGCCGAGGGCCGCCTGGTCCCGACCGCCTGACCCGGCTGATCGAGAGACAGGCAGAAGAACAATGGCAGCAACGAATACCGAAGTCTGGCAGCGGGCCACCGTCGTCGAAATCCACACCGTCGCCACGGACATCCGGCGCATTGTGCTGGAACCCGCCCTGCCCAAGGCTGCGGAACCGGGGTCGCACATCGATGTGAAGGTCACCATCGGCGGAGAGGAGCAGAAGCGTTCCTATTCCGTGGTGGAGTCCGACGACGCCGGCCGCCTGGTGATCAGCGTGATGCGGGCTCCGCAGTCCCGCGGCGGCTCGGAATTCATGCACGGGCTGGAGACCGGGCAGCAGCTGGAGATCACGCAGCCGCTGCAGAACTTCCCGCTGCGGGTGGGCGCCGAGCGCTACATCCTGCTCGCCGGGGGCATCGGCATCACGGCCATCGCCAACATGGCGGCCGTCCTGCAGCGGCTCAAGGCCAGCTACACGCTGGTGTATGCCGGGCGCAGCCGCGCGGCGATGGCGTACCTGGCCGAGCTGCAGGAGCGGCACGGGGAGAACCTGGTGGTCCATGTCGACGACGAGGGCACCTCGCTGAAGGTGGACGAACTCGTTGCCGGGGCGGACCTGGACACGGAGCTCTACATGTGCGGGCCGATCCGGCTGATGGACGCCGTCCGCCGGGCCTGGTCCGAGCGCGAGCTCGACTCCCCGAACCTGCGCTACGAGACCTTCGGCAACAGCGGCTGGTTCGACCCGGAGGAGTTCATCGTCAAGGTACCCCGGCTTGGCATCGAGGCCACGGTCGGGCAGGGCCGTTCAATGCTGGAGGCCCTCGAAGACGCCGGCGCGGACATGATGTTCGACTGCCGCAAGGGCGAATGCGGCCTCTGCGAGGTGCGGGTCCTGGCACTCGACGGCTGCATCGACCATCGCGACGTGTTCTACAGCGAGCGCCAGCAGAAGGCGACGGAAAAGATGTGCTGCTGCGTTTCCCGCGGCGTCACCTCGAAAACCGGAGCCAAGGCGGATGCCTCGCCCGTCGGACCCGCCGTCATTACTATCGACGTATCCTGACGCCGGACTCCGGCTGCACAAGAAGGAAGAACGAATGGAACTGCGCGACCGGATCAACCAGTCGGCCATGTCGCCGTACCAGTGGCTCGTCATCGGACTCTGCGTCCTGCTGAACGCCTTGGACGGCTTCGACGTGATGGCCATGGCATTCACCGCCACCAGCGTGACCAACGATTTCGGCCTGAGCGGGACCGAACTGGGCCTGCTCCTCAGCGCGGGGCTGGTGGGCATGGCCATCGGCTCGCTGGGCCTGGCCCCCTTCGCCGACGCCTTCGGGCGCCGCCCGATGATCCTCGTGTCGCTGGCCCTGGCCGCGGGCGGCATGTTCCTGTCCGCCACGGCGCACTCCGCCGGTGAGCTGGGCTTGTGGCGCGCGGTCACCGGGCTCGGTGTCGGCGGCATCCTGGCCTGCACCAACGTCATCGCCAGTGAGTACTCCTCCGACCGGCGGCGCGGACTGTGCATCGGCATCTACACTGCCGGCTATGGCGTCGGCGCAACGTTGGGCGGCATGGCAGCAGTGGCCCTGCAGGGCAGCTACGGCTGGCGCTCGGTCTTTGTCTTCGGCGGCACGGCCACGGCCCTGGCGCTGGCGCTGCTCGCGGTGCTGCTGCCGGAATCGGTGGACTTCCTCCTGACGAAGCGGCCCCGCAACGTCGTCGAGCGCCTCAACAAGATCGCCCGGCGCCTGGGGCAGCCGGCGGTCGGCGAGCTGGCCGCGGCCCCCGTGGCCGGTGCCGGGGCCCGGGGCCGGAACCGGGTGGGTGAACTGCTGGCCCCCGAGCAGCGGCGGGCCACCCTGCTGATCTGGCTGGCCTTCTTCGCCACGATGTTCGGCTTCTACTTCGTCAACAGCTGGACGCCGCGGCTCCTGGTGGAGGCCGGCATGACCGAGCAGCAGGGCGTTGTCGGCGGCCTGATGCTCACCCTGGGCGGCACCTTCGGCTCCATACTGTACGGCGTGCTGGCGGGCAAATGGAGCAGCCGCGGAGTCTTCATCGTGTTCGCGGTGCTCTCGGCGGCCTCCATGGTCCTGTTCATCAGCACTGCAGCGGTGCTGGCGCTCGCCTTCATCACGGGCGTTGCGGTGGGCATGCTCATCAACGGCTGCATCGCCGGCCTCTACACCATCACGCCGGGGCTCTACGCCACCCGCACCCGCAGCACCGGGGTGGGGTGGGCCATCGGCATCGGCCGGGCCGGCGCCATTGTCGCGCCGATGATCACCGGCGCGCTGCTGGACGCGGCATGGAGCCCGGTCCAGCTGTACCTGGGCGTCGGCATGGTCGTGCTGGTGGCCGCGGTGGCCGTGCGGATGCTGGGCCCGGTGGCCCGGAACCGCGTCCGCCCCGGGCGGGAAACCGTCGCCGCCGGCTAGAGGTACTGCAACAACGACGGCGGTGCCCGCCGTCCGCGCGCGGGTCCCCGTCCCCCGAGGGGTCCATCCGCCGCGGCGCCATGCGGAACCGGCCGCGCGGGACTAAAAGAGCGGCGGTGCCGGTGGCCGAGGCCTCCGGCACCGCCGCCCGTTCCTGCGGTTCCGTGCGTGCTACACGTCCTGGCGGGTCTTCTCGGCCACGCGCTTCCACAAGGCATAGGCGAGGACGAGGGCCAGGACTCCATAGAGCACCCACGTCACCGGGCTGTGCACCAGCACGCTGAGTTCGCCGCCGCTGGACATCATGGCGTTGCGCAGGCTCGTCTCGGCCAGGGGGCCGAGGACGACGCCGATCATGATCGGGGCGAGCGGGAAGCCGTAGCGGCGCAGGACGAAGCCTAGCGTGCCGATGGCCAGGACGATGATCAGGTCCGAGACCGCCGCGCTGGTCGCGTACACGCCCAGTCCGCAGAACACGGTGATGCCGGCGTACAGGTAGGGCTTCGGGATCAGCAGCAGTTTCGCCCAGAGCGGTGCGAACGGCAGGTTGAGCACGAGCAGCATCACGAGGCCCACGAAGAGGCTCGCGAGCAGCGCCCAGACCAGGTCTGCATTGCGTTCGAAGAGCAGCGGACCGGGCTGGAGCCCGTACTGCTGGAATGCCGCGAGCATGATTGCCGCCGTCGCCGAGGTCGGCAGCCCGAGGGCGAGCAGCGCGCCCATGGCCGTGCCGGAGGTCGCGTTGCCGGCCGCCTCGGGCGCCGCGACGCCGCGGATGGCGCCCTTGCCGAACTGGGGGTCGCGCCGCCGGCGGTCCAGCCGCCGTTCGGTGCCGTAGGCCATGAAGGTGGGCACCTCGGCCCCGCCGGCGGGAATGACGCCGAAGGGCACGCCGAACGCGGTGCCGCGCAGCCAGGCCGGCAGCGCTTCGCGGAACTCCCGCTTCGACAGGTAGGGCCTGCCGGCGACGGGGATTGCCGAGAGCTTGGGGTCGCGGTGGATGCGGGAGGCCACGTGGAAGACTTCGCCCAGGGCGAGGATGCCGACGGTGATCACGATGATGCTGACGCCGTCGAAAAGCTGCGGCAGGTCCGCGGTGAACCGCGAGGCGCCGGAGATCCCGTCGATACCGACGACGGCGAGGGCCAGGCCGATCGCAAGGGCGGAGAGTCCCTTGATGGTGGAGTCCGAGACGACCGACGCCGTGGCGATGAACGCGAAGATCGCCAGCGCGAAGTATTCGGCCGGACCGAAGAGCACCGCGAATTCCGCCAGTTTCGGTGCGAAGAACACCACGAGCGTGGTGGCGATCAGGCCGCCGATGAACGCGCCGATCGCGGAGAGCGCCAGCGCCTGCGGAGCGCGTCCGTCCTTGGCCATCCGGTGACCCTCGAAGGTGGTGGCGATGGCCGTGGAGCCGCCGGGCGTGTTCATGAGGATGCCCATGGTGGAGTCGCCGAACAGGCCGCCGAAGTACACACCGGCGAACATGATGAAGGCGCCGACCGGGTCGAGGCTGAACGTGACGGGCAGCAGCAGCGCGACCGCCATCGACGAGCCGAGCCCGGGCAGCACGCCCACGGCCGTGCCGAGGAACGCGCCCACGAACACCCACAGCAGGTTGATCGGGGTCAGGGCCTGCGAAAAGCCCTCGAGGAGCAGGGACAATGATTCCATCAGCCGTAGATTCCTTCCAGGATTCCGCCGGGCAGGGCCAGCCCAAGTCCGGCGCCGAACGCCAGCTGGATGCAGGACGAGAAGACGAGGGACAGTCCGACGTCGAACAGGGGCCGCGGGCTGCCGAGCGCACGGGAGACGCACCAGAACAGCAAGGCGGCCGTGAGCATCCAGCCGACCGGAACCAGCAGCAGGGCGAACGCGAGGAACGCGCCGAAGACAAGTCCGAGCGACTTCCAGTCGGTATGGAACCGGTGCCGGGCGGCGGGCTCGGCGACGTGCTCGGGGTGCCGCAGCGTCTGGACGGCCAGCAGCAGGGCGAGGACGAAAATCGCGATGGTGATTAGCGTCGGGAAGAACTGCGGTCCGGGCACCTTAGCGCCCTCGGGCACGTCCATCGTCGCGATGCCGACGGCGAGGTAGCCGCCGATCGCCGCGAGGATTCCCGCGACAACCAGGCCGCTGCGTCCGGACCAGAACTTGGCCCCTTTGTCGTGGGGCCGCCCGGTCCCGCCGGTCGCGGCCTTGGTGCGGACGGCGCCGCCTGCCTCAACGCTCATCGGTGGCCGCCTTTACGGTCAGGACGGGAACGGGGGAGCCGAGGATGATGCTTTGGGCATCGGAGCCCAGCAGGATCTTGCTGACGCGGGAGCGATTGCGGACGCCGATGACGACAAGCTCCGCCCCGGCTTCCTGGGCCGTGTCGATCAGCTCCTCCGCGGGATGCCGCCCCTGGGGGTCGCGTTCCAGCAGCCGGGCGCCGGCGCCGAGGGCGGCCTCGAGCGAGGCGTCGCCGGCTGCACCCTCGGCCCGGTCCGAGAGCGGGAAGATTGCCAGGGGTTTGCCGGTGCTTCCGGCTGTCTCGACCCCGCGGCGGAGGGCTGCGTGGCCCTCGGGGGTACGGGTGTATCCGACCAGGATTGTCATGGTGTCTCCAGGGGTTTGGGGGAGCGGCCTAGTAGCCGAGTTCATTCCAGATCTTGTTGACCGACCGGGTCTCGTCGGCGATGAACGCCTCGAAGTCCTCGCCGGCCAGGAAGGTATCGGTCCATTGGTTGCGCTCGATCGCGTCCTGCCATTCGGGCGTCCCGACGACTTCCTCCACGATGGTTTGGAGCTCGCGCTTCTCCTCCGCGGTGATCCCGGGTGCGGCGACGATACCGCGCCAGTTGGTCAGCTCGATGTCGTAGCCGAGTTCCTTCAAGGTCGGCAGGTCGATCGATGCGACGGGTTCCGGGGCCGAAACCGCGAGGGCTTTCAGCTTGCCGGCCTCGATCTGGTCCGCGAAGTCCACGTAGCCGCTGACCGAGGCCTTGATGGTGCCGGACATCAGCGAGGTCGCCAGTTCGCCTCCGCCGGAGTAGGCAATGTAGTTGACGGCCGTCGGATCGATGCCGCCGGCCTGCGCCAGCTGGGTGATGATCATCTGGTCCACGCTGCCCAGCGAGCCGCCGCCGAAGGCGAAGGAGCCGGGCTTCTTCTTCCACTCGGCGAGCAGGTCTTCGACCGAGTCGTAGGGCGAATCGGCCGGCACGACCAGGACGTCGTAGTCCTCGGTGATCCGGGCGATCGGCGTGACGTCGTCCAGGGTGGCCTCGGAACCGTTGAGGTTGATGGCGCCGAGCATCGTGATGCCCGTGACCATCATCGTGGTGCTCTCGCCCTGCATGCCGGCGAACTTGGTCAGTCCAATGGTTCCGCCGGCGCCGGGGATGTTCACCACCTGTGCGTTGTTGACGATGCCCTGCGCCCGTATGGCCTGCTGGGCCTCGCGGGCCGCGCCGTCCCATCCGCCTCCCGCCCCGGCCGGCGCGATCAGGGTGAGCCGGCTGCGCGCGTCGTCGCCGGCGCCGCTGGCTGAGGCGTTGACGGAAGCGAGGGCAACCGCCGCCGCCCCGAAGACCGCGAAGACGGTCAGCCACAGCCGGCGGTGGGAGGCGGAACGGGCCGGGGGCTTCTGGCTAGGTGTCGGTGCCATGGGTCCTTCCAACATAGGTACGGAGGCGGCGGCCGCGGCTCTGGGCCTGTGACGGCCGCCACGGTTAGAGACTATAGATTACGTTTTATAATCTGTACAAGCGTCAAAAAGGATTGCGACGGCGCCTGGCCCGGGCGGTGGGAGCCGTGTCGGAGCGGCGGACCGGGCATGGGACGGCGGCTGGAGCGCCTGGATGTTTGACGGCGGCTGGGCCCGGCGGCGGAAGCGCTATGGGCCGGCCCGGGTGGCTGCTGAGCGGCTACTGCTTCTTGGCGAGCTCGTCGATGGCCCGCCGGCCCAGGCTTCCCTGGACGTGCGCGAGCATGTGCTTTTCCGCGGCGGCCGCGTCGCCGTTGATGACCGCGCGCATGATGCTTTCGTGTTCGCGGTTGACCCGCTTGCGATCGGCGGCGCTGTCCTTGCGTGCATTGAGGCCGACCTGGCGGTACCGGTCCGCCTTGTCCCAGAGGCCCTCGAGCAGGTTGATCAGGAGGTCGTTGTGCGAGGCGGTATAGACGGCGCGGTGGAACTGGCGGTGGGCGGTCAGCGCGTCCAAGCTGGCCTTGTCCTCCAGGGGCTTGAGGTCGGCGGCCGCCGCCTTGATGTTCGCGATGTCGGCGTCGGTGCGCCGTTCGGCGGCCAATGCCGCCGCCATGGGGTCCATGCGCTCGCGCACTTCGAAAAGGTGGGTGGCCTCGACGGCGGACAGCGTTGCCACGCGGGCATTCTTGTGGGCATCGATGAAGACCAGGCCTTCGGCGTCGAGGCGCCGGAGGGCTTCGCGCATCGGGGTCAGGCTGACGCCGAGCTCGGCGGCGAGCTGGGACTGCGCGAGGGCCTGCCCGGGCTCCAGCGATCCTACGAGGATCCGCTGGCGCACCTCCTCGTAGGCGTAGGCGTTTTTGGTCAGTGCCCGCCCCATGGCCATGCCGGCGTCCTTCCTTCGAATGTATGGATTACAGAATATAGCTTTGACTCCTTCGGGCTCGTCCTGTTTTATGGATTATAAAATTGGCGTAATGGAGGCAGGGACCATGGCAGCAGCTATCGGCGCGCGGAATGCGGCGTTCGACGTGCGGACGGCGGGGGCTAGCTCGGAGAGCGCGACCGTTGGTGCGCGGGCGGCAGCGGTTGGCGCGCGGAGTGCCGGGGCTGGCGGCGTGCGGACAGCGGAGGCCGGGACGCCGGGCGGCAGCTTGCTCTTCGAGGCGGGCGGCCGCACCTATCGGGCGATGGATGTGCGCTCAGCCCTGGGCGCGGACTTCGGCCCGCTGCCGGTGGTGCTTCGTCTGCTGGCCGAGAACACGCTGCGCAACTCGGCGCCGGAGGAAAGCGCCCGAACCGTGGGCAACCTGGCGGCCTGGCTGGAGCGGCGGACTTCCGAGGAGGAGCTGGAGTTCCGGCCGCAGCGCGTGCTCATGCATGACACCACGAGCACGCCGGCCCTGGTCGACATTGCCGGCATGCGGGACTCGCTGGCCGAGGCCGGAGCGGACCCGGCCGTCCTGAACCCGATGCTGCGGGTGGACGTGTCCATCGACCATTCGCTGGCGGTGGAAGAATATGGCCGGGCCGACGCTGCGCCGCGCAACCTGGCCGTCGAGTACCGGCGCAACCAGGAGCGCTACCGGTTCCTGAAGTGGGCGGCGCAGTCGATGGAGACCGTGCACATCAACCCGCCCGGCACCGGCATCATGCACACCATCAACCTGGAGCAGCTGGCCACGGTGGTCTCCGTGGCGGACGACGGCGAGGGGCCGGCCTCATGGGCCACGGCGGCGCCGGACATGATGATCGGCACCGACAGCCACACGCCCATGGTCAACGGGCTCGGCGTCCTGGGCTGGGGCGTCGGCGGACTCGAGGCGCAGACCGTCATGTTCGGCATGCCGATCACGCTGCGCATCCCCGACGTCGTCGGCGTGAAGCTGACCGGGGCGCTGCCGCCGGGGGCGACGGCGTCGGACCTGGCGCTGACCGTGACCCAGCAGCTGCGCCGGCTCGGTGTCTCCGGGGAATTCGTGGAGTTTTTCGGCCCGGGGGTATCCACCCTGACGGTCGGCCAGCGGGCGGTCGTCGCAAACATGGCGCCGGAATACGGGGCGACCACCGGCTACTTCCCGATCGACGAGCGGGTGCTGGACTACCTGCGGGAGACCGGCCGCGACGAGGCCCGATGCGGATTGGTGGAGGCGTACGCGAAGGCCGCCGGCTTCTGGTTCGACCCGGCGTCGGAGCCGCACTACACGCAGGTGCTGCGGATCGACCTCGCGTCCGTCGAGCTGCGGGCCGCAGGTCCGCGCCGACCCCAGGACCTGCGTTCCCTGGCCGGCATTCCGGCCGCGCTCGCGGGCGAGGGCCGGCAGCTCACCGCAGCCAGCCGGGACCTGCCCGCCTTCCCCGTCGCGCTGGCCGCGATCACCAGCTGCACCAACACGACCGATCCGCGGCTGCTCGTCGCCGCCGGCCTGGTGGCACGCAAGGCGCGGGCCCTCGGGCTGCAGGTGCCGCCGTGGGTCAAGACGTCGCTGGCTCCCGGATCGCCCGCGGCGGCCAGCTACCTGCGGCGCTCCGGCCTGCTCGAGGACCTCGGGTCGCTCGGCTTCGACATTGTCGGCTTTGGCTGCACCACGTGCATTGGAAACTCCGGGCCCCTGAGCGCGCCGATCAGGGCCGATCTGGAGGCCGGCAGCGTCCGCCCGGTCGCCGTCCTGTCGGGCAACCGCAATTTCCCCGGCCGGGTCCATCCCGACCTGGACCTTGGCTTCATCATGTCCCCGCCGCTGGTGGTCGCCTTCGCCCTGGCCGGGCGCGCCGATGTCGACCTCACCACCCACAAGTTCGCTGCCGCCAGTGGCAGCAGGTCCGCCAGCCGGCCCGTCACGCTGGCGGACCTGCTGCCGTCGGAACAGGAAATCGATGCGGCGTGGGCGGCGGGGCACGACGCGCAGGACTTCTCGCGGGACTTCGAGCTCGCCGTGCGCAACCCGCTCTGGTCGCGCCTCCAAGCCCCGGAAGGCACGCGTTTCCCCTGGGATGAGGCGTCGACCATCCTCCGCCGGCCGCCCTTCGCGTCGGCGGATCAGGGCAGCCAGCTGGGCCGCTACGTGGCGCATCCGCTGCTCGTGCTCGGCGACGACATCACCACCGACCACATTTCGCCCGCGAGCGGCATCCCGGCCGACAGCCTGGTGGCGGACTTCCTGGTGGAGCGCGGCGAGGACCGCGGCGACCTGAACGTCTTCGCCTCCCGGCGCGGCAACTGGGAGGTGATGCTGCGCGGCGCCTTCCACAGCAAAACCGTGGACAACCGGCTGGGCGCGGACCTCGAGGTTCGCCTGCCCGTCGCCCACACTGTGCACGCGCCCAGCGGGGACGTCATGCCGCTGTGGGAGGCCGCCGCGCGGTACCGCGGCGAGGGCGAGTCCGTGGTGATCGTCGCCGGCGAACGGTACGGCACCGGGTCCTCCCGCGACTGGGCCGCCAAGGTCCAGCGGTTGCTCGGCGTGCGCGCCGTCCTCGCCGGAAGCTTTGAACGCATCCACCGCTCCAACCTGGTCGGCATGGGCATCCTGCCGCTGGTCGCGCCGGCCGCGGTCCTGTCCCGGCTGCAGGGGCTGCGGCCCGGCGACCGGCTGGAAGTGGACGCGGCGGAAGGCGCCCTGCGCCCCCGCGCGGACATCGCCGTCGTACTCCACACGGCGGACGGCGGGCGGGAAGCCTTCACGGCGCGTGCCGCCGTCGAAACCGAACTGGACGTCAAGCTGCTGCAGGCCGGGGGCGTCATCCCGTCGCTGCTGCGCAGCACCATCGAGGCCGCCCGCTAAGGGCCGCGGAAAACGGAGCAGGGCATGGACAAGGTCAAAGTGGACGGCGCGCTCGTCGAGCTCGACGGCGACGAGATGGCGCACACAATGTGGACCATGGTGAAGGAGAAGCTGATCCTGCCGCATGTGGACGCGCCGATCCTGCGGTTCGACCTCTCGCTGCCCAACCGCGAGCGGACGGGGGACGCCGTGACTCGGGAGGCGGCCGCGGCCGTGGCGGAGCACCGGGTCGGCGCCAAGTGCTCAACCATCACCCCGGACGCCGGGCGGGTCGCCGAGTACGGGCTCTCCCGGCGCTGGCCCTCGCCCAACGGGACGGTGCGGGGCGTCCTCAACGGCGTGATCTTCCGCGAACCGGTCATCATCGACTCCGTGCCGCGCCTGGTGCCGGGCTGGCGGAAGCCGATCGTGGTGGCCCGCCACGCCCATGCGGACCAGTACTCCGCGGTCAATTTCGCCGTGTCCGGTCCCGGCCGGCTGACGCTGACGTACACGCCCGACGACGGCTCGCCCGCGGTCAGCCGCGAGGTCACCTCGTTCCCGGCGGGCGGGGGAGTGGCCATGGGCATGTACAACTACAGCGACTCGATCCGGGACTTCGCCCGCGCCTGCTTCTCCTACGGCATCAAGCGCGGGTACCCGGTCTACCTGTCCACGAAGAACACCGTCCTGAAGGCCTACGACGGGCAGTTCAAGGACATCTTCGACGAGGTCTACGCCGCGGAATTCCGGCCGAGGTTCGAGGCGGCCGGCCTCGGCTACGAGCACCGGCTCATCGACGACATGGTGGCGTCCGCCCTGAAGTGGGAGGGCGGCTATGTCTGGGCGTGCAAGAACTACGACGGCGACGTCCAGTCGGACATCGTGGCGCAGGGTTTCGGTTCCCCCGGGTTGATGACGTCCGTGCTCGCCACGCCGGACGGCCGGATCCAGCTGACCGAGGCCGCCCACGGCACCGTCCGCCGGCACCACGAGCGGCGGCTGGCCGGGGAAACCACCTCGACCAACCCGATCGCTACCGTGTTCGCCTGGACCCGGGCGCTGGCCTTCCGGGCCGGGATCGACGGGAACCAGGCGCTGGCGCAGTTCGCCGCTTCGGTGGAGGACGCCGTGGCCGGGACCGTCCGCCGCGGCATCATGACGGACGATCTCGCGGCCCTGTCCGGGCCGGGGGTGCGGGGCGTCTCCACCGAAGCCTTCCTGGATTCCGTCGCGGCCGAGTGCGCCGCGCTCCCCGCCCCGGCGGCGTCCTGACCCCTGCCGGTCAGCTGAAGGCGAAGAGCGGCGGGAAGACCACCACCACGACGGCGGCCCAGGCGCCGTAGACCGGCAGGTAGCGGGTCTGCCAGTGCTCGAGCGCGCCGAACGGGCGCCGGCCGCGCAGGAACCCGAGGGTGAGCCAGCCCGTCCGGACCAGGTGCACGAGCAGCAGGAGGTTCAGGCCCAGCGCCGCGATCTTGTTCGGGCTGAGGCCGAACTCCGCGATCCGTGCCAGCATCGCGGTCAGCATCGCCGCGTCCACCGCGAGGGCGGCGAGGACGAGGACCAGCTGCAGGACATCGAAGAGCCCGGGTGCGGCCAGCGAGTCGCGCGCCGAGATGGAGTAGAGCAGCAGGCTCAGGACCAGCACGAGGATGGCGTCCATCAGGATGAGCAGGCCGCGGTCGACCTCGGCGAAGCCGCCGGCGGCGGTGAGCACGGCGAGCAGGGCCAACAGCATGGCGATGGTCAGCGGGGTGAAGACGCGGGTCAGGATGGGCGCGATGTTCTCGACGACGTTCTGCTTGGCCTCGACGAGCCAGGCTGCCACGACGAGGGCCCCGGGGACGGCGAACGGCAGGATCCAGCCCTCCAGGACCGGCTCGAAGTCGGCGCCGACGATCTGGAGCGCGGCGAAGGTCAGCCCGATCAGGACGGCGCCGCCCAGCGCCAGCAGCGTGTAGTAGATGGCGAGCTCGCCGGTGAAGCGGACGAAGTCCATGCGCCGGTTGTCGGACCGCCAGCGCCCGCCGGCGTACGCGATTCCCGCCAGCAGCCACAGCACCACGGGTGCATGCAGCCCGGCCAGCAGCTCGGTGGAGCCGCCGGGGGAGAAGGGATAGGCGTTCAGGAACACCGCCAGCGCGGCGAAGCCCGCCAGCAGCACCGCCGCCAGGCGCGCGCTGACCCGCCGCTTCCAGGCGAGGTAGGCGGTGAGGAACGGGATGACGAACAGGCCGACGTTGATGGTGAAGGCGCTCCCGCCGCCGAGCCAGGACAGGCCGGCCCGGACCGTCAGCCCCGCGCCGGCGGCCAGGGCCAGGACCACCGCCAGCTCGCGCCAGCGGCCGGCGCCGGCATCGTCCGGGGCCTCGGGGACGAGCACGAGCTGCTTCCACAGCCGGTCGGAGTGCTCGCGCGCGAACTCGCGGGAGACGGCGTCGAGGTTGCCCATGCGCTTAATGGCGACGAGGAAGGCTTCCTCGTCGTCGAGCCCCGTGGCCTGGCGGTCGGCGATCTGCTCGCGCAGGTGGTCCTCGAGTTCGTCGAGGTCCGCCGGGGAGATCGCCTGTCGCCGCTGGAGGTACCCGCGCCACCGCCCGATCTGTGCTTCGAGTTCCGGACGCGCCTCCATCAGGCCCACCCTTCGGTCACGGCGGGCGGCCGCTGGGCGGACTGCCAGACCTGCCGCAGCGCGTCGGCGACGACGGCCCACTGCTCCTGCCGGTCGGCGAGGGCCTCGCGGCCCGCCGCCGTGATCGCGTAGTGCTTGCGCCGGCGCCCGGCCTCGGACGTGCCCCACGACGAGGACACGTAGCCGAGCCGCTCCAGCCGGTGCAGCAGCGGGTAGAGCATGCCGTCGGTCCACTGCATGCCCCCGCCCGATAACTCGCTCACGCGCTTGATGATCGCGTAGCCGTACAGATCGCCCTCCGCGAGGATCCCCAGCACCAGCGGGGTCGCGGAAGCGGCGACCAGGTCCTTCTCGATGCGCATAGCGCCTCCCATACCTAGATCTACTAGGCATGAAGCATAGCAGTTCTAGGTATGGCCTAGGCGGTCAGTCCACGGGGGCGGGCTCCCGGTCCAGCGGATGGTCGATCTCGTCCCTGAGCATGCCGCCCAAGCCGATGGCCAGCACCGACAGCACCGGCGAAATGAGCCCGACGACCAGGAAGATCAGCCAGATCGGCACAACCGCGGCCAGCGGTCCGGCCAGTGCCATGGACACCGGCATCAGCGCGAGGGAGACGAAAAAATCCAGGCTGGAGATGCGGCCAAGCAGGTGCGGGGGCACGCGGCGCTGCAGCAATGTGCCCCAGATGACCTGGCCCGCGCCCCCGGTCAGGCCGACCACGAACAGGACAGCGGCCAGCACCCAGAAGTTCGTGGCGAAGCCGGTGATGGCCAGCGGGACCGAGCCGAAGCCCCAAAGCAACAGCATGCCGCTGAGATAGCGCCGCGGCAGCCGGAAGGACGCCGTCGCCAGCGCGCCGACCGCCCCGCCGGCGCCGTAGGTGCCGAGCAGGAAGCCGAACGTGCTGGAGTCCCCGCCGAGCTGGTCGGCGACCGCGAACGGCAGCAGGACCTCGATGGGGCCGATGAAGAGCAGCACCCACACCACGGCCCACAGCAAAGTCCAGAACAGCCACGGGGTCTTCACCGTGTAGGCGACGCCCTCGCGCAGGTCGCGCCAGACCGAGGACTTGGCCCTTGCGCCGTGTCCGTTGGTTCCGCCGTCCGCGCCGGCTGATCCTTCCGTGGCCGCCGGCGCTGCGGAAGCGACCGCCCGGCTCAGGAAGGTCAGGACGATCAGCGCCGACAGGTGGCACCCGGCGATCCAGGCCGTCGCGCTCGCGGGCGAGAAGGCGGCCACGATCATGCCGGCCGCGGCGGGCCCGGCCGCCATCTGCAGCAGCGGGCGCATGGTGCCTTCCATACCGTTGGCCGCCAGCAGGTCTTCCGCAGGCAGGATGCGCGGCAGGATCGCCGAGTAGGCGGGAAAGAAGAACGCGGCGCCCACGCCGAGCAGGAACGCGGCGGCGGCCAGATGCCACAGCTGCAGCTGCTGCGTGACGGCCAGCACCGCCACCGTGCCGACGGCCAGCAGGTTGGCGGCCTCCACGGCGATGATCAGCCGTCGTTGGGGCAGCCGGTCCGCGGCGATGCCGCCCAGCAGCACGAACGCGAGCAGGCCGATGCTTGAGGCGGTCGCGACGATGGAGAGCTCCACCGGCCCGCCGCCGAGGTGGATGACCTGGTAGACCATGGCGACGGCCCACATGCCCGTGCCGAAGATCGAGATGGCCAGGGCGGCGATCAGGACGCGGTAGTCGCGGTGGGCGAAGGGGCGCATGGCGCGGGGCAAGGACATGGTTTTCCCTTGGAGGTGAGGCGGGACACCAGTATCCACCCAACTGATTGGGAAGCGCAAACCACTTGCGGCCGTTATCGACGACGGCGGGGGCGCCGTTGTCCGGTACCCCCGCCGTCTGCCGCGGCGAGTAAAGGCGCAGGGGGTCCCGGCACCCGGCCGGGACCCGCCGTCGTTAGCTCCTAGCGCGCGCCGGCGCCGACCGGTTCCGGCTTGAGTGCGCCGAGCGCGGCGTCGAACTCCGCCTCGATCTCCGGCTTGTGCCGGAAGGTGAGCAGGCTGACCACGACCGCGACCAGGACGTTGAGGACGAAGCCGGGTACGATCTCGTACATCGTGTCGGCCAGCGCCGAGTTGCCCCAGGTGAAGACGGTGACCGCTCCCGCCACCATGCCGGCGAGGGCGCCGGGCATCGTGAGCTTGCGCCAGAACAGGGACAGCAGGATGGTCGGGCCGAAGGAGGCGCCGAACCCGGCCCACGCGAAGGCGACCAGGCCGAGGATGGTGTCATTGCGGCTCCAGGCGAGGATGGCGGCGACGATGGAGACCACCAGTACCCCGAGCCGGCCGAGCATGACCTGCGTCTTCGGCGAGGCCTCGCGCTTCGCAACGATTTTGAACAGGTCCTCGACCAGCGCGGAGGAGCAGACGATGAGCTGCGAGGAGATGGTGCTCATGATGGCGGCGAGGACGGCTGCGAGGACCAGGCCGGCGATGAACGGGTGGAACAGGATCTGGGCCAGGTCCAGGAAGACGGACTCCGGATCGGTCAGCGCGGCCTGCGGGTTCTGCCGGAAGTAGGCGATGCCGATCAGGGCGGTGGCCGCGGCGCCGAGGACGGTCATGACCATCCAGCCGATGCCGATCCGCCGCGCCGCCTTGGCCTCGGCGGGGGAGCGCAGGGCCATGAAGCGCACGATGATGTGCGGCTGGCCGAAGTAGCCCAGGCCCCACGCCGCGGCCGAGATGCCCGCGACCGCGCCGCCGGCGAAGAGGCTCAGGTGGGCCGGGTCGGCCTCGCGGACGGAGTCCAGCGTGGCGCCGAGGCCGCCGGTGGCGAAAAGGCCGGCGATGGGCACGGCCAGCAGGGCAGCGAACATCAGCAGGCCCTGTGCAACATCGGTGTAGCTGGCGCCGAGGAAGCCGCCGAAGAGGGTGTACAGCACGGTCACGCCGCCGACCAGCAGCATGCCGATGGTGTAGGTGGAGTTGAACGAGGATTCGAAGAAGATGCCGCCGGCGACCATGCCGGAGGAGACGTAGAAGGTGAAGAAGACCAGGATGATCAGGCCGGACACGACGCGCAGGATGTGCGAGTTGTCCTTGAGCCGGTTCTCCAGGAAGCTCGGCACGGTGATGGAGTCGTTGGCGACCTCGGTGTAGGAGCGCAGCCTCGGTGCCACGAACTTCCAGTTCAGCCAGGCGCCGACGGTGAGCCCGATGGCGATCCAGGCTTCGAAGAGGCCGTTCAGGTAGAGCGCGCCGGGCAGGCCCATCAGCAGCCAGCCGGACATGTCGGAGGCGCCCGCGCTCAGGGCGGCCACGCCGGGCTTCAGGCCGCGGCCGGCGAGCATGTAGTCGTCGAGGTCGCTGGTCCGCTTGTACGCCCACCAGCCGATCGCGAGCATGCCGGCCATGTACAGGGCCATGGCGATGTACTGGAATAGTTGGTCGTTCACGTGTGGAATCCTTCCGGTCTGACCGGGATCGGTGGCTTAGGGCAACGTCCAGTATCTCCATGTGGCCCATGTCTCGGCCAAATGCGTGACTAGAGGGCGCAGTCCCGTGCCACCCGCCGGGCCGCCTCAAGCAGCAACGGAAGGTACTCGGCGGTGGCCGCGGCGAGGGCTTCCGGGCCGGAGCGGAGGGCGCCGACTCCGATGGCCGCCGCGGAGTCCGGAACCGTGGTTGGCATCACAAAAAGATCGCCATACCGGGGAATCGGATGAGATGTCGGTTACAGCCGATGGCCTGCCGAGTGCGGATTTCCCGGCCGCGGGCGCGGCCTAGTCTTCGACAACCTCCGGGTCCGGATCGGCCGGCCGGACCGAGGCTTCGGGCACCCACATCACGTCGCCGTGCTCGGCGTTGGCGACGCGGCCCAGGACGAACAGCAGGCTCGAGAGCCGGTTCAGGTAGCGGGCACACTCCGAGTTGACGCTGCCCGGGAATTCCTCCACAGCCGCCCAAACGGCGCGTTCTGCACGCCGCACGGTGGCCCGGGCCTGGTAGAGCAGCGCCGCGGCGAACGTGCCGCCGGGGAGGATCATGCCGCTGAGGTCTTCCGCGTCCTGCGAGAAGTGCTCGATCGCGCGTTCCAGCCGCTCCGTGTGGCCCTGCACGATGCGTGCCTGCGCCGGCTCCTCGCTGTCCGTCGGCTGCATCAGATCGGCCGCGAGGTCGTAGAGATCGTTCTGTATGCTGAGCAGAGTAGCCCCGACGTGCGTCGAAATCGGCGCGCTGGCCATCACGACACTGATGGCAGCGTTGCCCGCATCGCATTCGTCATAGGCGAGGACCCGCGCGTCGTTCTTGGAAACGTTGCCGTGCCCGCCGAAGTCGGTCCGGCCGTAGTCGCCGGTCGTGGCAGACCCTGCCGGGATGTTCGGAAGCGGTGCGTCATGCTCGTCCATGGCTGAAACTATACGTAAGGAAAATGCCGGCGTCGAAGAGAGGACCGACTGGACATCCCGTCCCGCCAGGCAAGGAACCGACCGCTACCAGCGAGGTATTCATGAGCAACGAACCGTCCGGTGAAAGCGCACAATCCAGGCTGGGGGACGCCGTTTCCGCGCCTCCAGCCAAGGGATTCGCGACGGTGGATAAAACAGTTTTCGGGGTTTCCGTAGGCATCATCGTGGTGGTCTGCCTGCTCGGAGTCTTCTTCACGGATGCGGTGGAGGCCGCGGCGGGCGCAGCGCTGACATGGGTAACGACGTCGTTCGGCTGGCTGTTCGTGCTGGGCGCCACCGGGTTCGTGGTCTTCTCCCTGGTGCTGGCATTCGGGCGCTACGGCAACATCCCGCTCTCCCGCGAGGGCGAGGAAGCCGAGTTCTCCACCCTCTCCTGGGTGGCCATGATGTTCAGCGCCGGCATGGGGATCGGCCTGATGTTCTTCGGCGTGTACGAGCCGGTCACGCACCTGGCGTCGCCGCCGCCCTTCGCCAACGTCGAGCCCGGCAGCCAGGAGGCGGCGAGCACCGCCATGGCTTACACCTTCTTCCACTGGGGACTGCACCCCTGGGCGATTTATGCCGTCGTCGGCCTGGCGCTGGCCTATTCGACCTACCGGATGGGCCGCGGCAACCTGATGAGCTCGCCGTTCCACTCGCTGTTCGGCCGCGAGCGGATCGAGGACAAGGGCTGGGGCAAGCCGATCGACATCCTGGCGATCATCTGCACCAAGTTCGGTTCGGCAACGTCGATGGGCTTGGGCGCACTCCAGATCGCCGCCGGCCTGGCCCTGCTGCGGACCGGAGAGTTCCAGGAGGACCCGGGCACGGCGGTGCCGATCATCATCATCTGCGTGCTGACCGTGGGCGTGGTGATTTCGGCCGCAAGCGGCGTCTCCCGCGGCATCAAGTGGCTCAGCAACACCAACATGGTGCTGGCCTTCGTGCTGGTGGTCTTCGTGTTCGTAGTCGGCCCGACCGTCTTCATCCTCGACCTAATTCCCGCCTCGGTCGGCGCCTACTTCTCTAGCCTCGTGGACATGAGCTTCAACTCCGGCGTCTTCGGCGGACATGAGTGGCTGGCCAGCTGGACCATCTTCTACTGGGCCTGGTGGATCTCCTGGACGCCGTTCGTGGGCACATTCATCGCGAGGATTTCCCGCGGCCGCACCGTGCGCGAGTTCGTGCTGGGCGTGCTGCTGGTTCCCACCGCCGTCAGCATGATCTGGTTCGCCATCTTCGGCGGCGCCGGCATCCACCTGCAGCTCGGCGGCGTGGACATCGCCGGCACCGGCAACGAGGCGGCCGGCTTCTTTGCCGCCCTGCAGCAGTACCCGTTCTTCT
This sequence comes from Arthrobacter sp. USHLN218, assembly GCF_037144715.1. Lineage (NCBI taxonomy): Bacteria > Bacillati > Actinomycetota > Actinomycetes > Micrococcales > Micrococcaceae > Arthrobacter > Arthrobacter sp. USHLN218. The sequence continues at coordinate 300,983 of NZ_JBBCYT010000004.1, read as the reverse complement.
TCGGCGCGGCCCTGGTTGTCATGGTGCTGACCGCAGTGTTCTTCATCAGCGGCGCCGACGCCGGCTCGCTGGTACTGGGAACGCTGTCCTCGCGGGGCACCAAGGAGCCGTGGACGCCGCTGGTGCTCATGTGGGCCATCCTGACCGGCGCGGTGGCGGCCGTGCTGCTCTTCGTTGGCGGCCTCGGCGCGCTGCAGACCTTCACGATCCTGGCAGCGACCCCGTTCGTCCTGATCATCATTGGCCTCTGCGTCGCGCTCTACATGGACCTGCGGCGGGATCCGTTGCGGCAGCGGCGGATCGGCCCGGTCCGGGGCGCGGTGACGGTCCCCAGTACCGTGCCCTTCGCCGAGCCCACGGAGACCGGATCGATCGCCGCGGTCGACGGACCCGGCGAGGACCGCGACCGGCCCTGACGCCAAGGACCATGACCAGGGCCTGGCGCCGGATTCCGGAGCCGACAGACCCTTGCCTCTTCCCGTGAGCCCCCGGCCAACGCCGGGGGCTCACCCGCTTAAGCACCCTGGCTGCGCCGGGCCGGAGAAGGCAGGGCCCCTCGACGGAGCGGTCAGGGCTCCTCGGCGACGGAAATCGTGCAGTTTTGGCGGAAGACGTGCAGTTCTTGGGAGGCGGTGACCATCTGACTAGCGGTTATGTCAGGGGCGCCTGCAAGACCTGCACCGTTCCCGACGCCGGCGCCGCGAGAGGATAGGCAGGGCTGACACGAGGCGGCGCCGGGAGAGGATAAGGCGGGTCTGGTGCAAGGCGGGGCGGGCCGGAGCCGGAGCTGGGAAGGTGCCGGGGCTGGGAAGGTGCCGGGGCGGGTCAGGCGCCGGGGCGGCCGAGCAGTTCGGGTTCGAAGGCGGCGGTCTGGGCACGCAGGGCCTTGGCGACGGCGGCGACCGCTGGCTGGCGGAGCGTGTCGGGACGCAGCACCATCCAGTAGGGCAGCAGTTCGGCGAAGTCGTCGGGCAGCAGCCGCACCAGGTCCGGATGCGGGTCCGCCATGAAGCAGGGAAGGAAGCCGATGCCGGCGCCGGCGCGGGTGGCCTGGACGTGCACGAAGACGTTGGTGGAGCTGAGCGAGTCCTGCATCGAGGGCACCAGCCGGCGCGGCGCGTCCAGCGCGTCGACCTGCAGCATCGAGTCGACGAAGTAGACCAGGCCGTGCCGGGTGAGCTCGCGGGCGTCGGCCGGCGTCCCGTTCTCCTCGAGGTAGCTGCGGGACGCGTACATTCCGAGCATGTACTGGCCGAGGCAGACGGCTTCCGCCCGGTGCACCTGCGGCTCGCCGACCACCACTTCGATGTCCAGCCCGGAGCGGTGCTGCAGCGCCCGCCGGGTGACGTTGACGATCTCCACGCTGAGGTTCGGGTGCGTCCGCCGGAGCCCGGCCACGGCCGGCGCGATGATGTAGCCGCTGAAGCCGTCAGTGGCGGAAACGCGGACGACGCCGGAAACCTGGTCCGTTTCTTCCTCGCCTTCGTGGATCCTGGCGACGGCGGTCTCGATGTGTTCCGCCGCTCCGGCCGCGCGGCGGCCCAGCTCGGTCAGCTCCCAGCCGCCCACCGTCCTGGCCAGCACCCGGCCGCCCAGCACCTTCTCCAGGGCCGCAATCCTGCGCGAAATAGTGGTGTGGTTCAGGCCCAAGCCCTCCGCCGCCGTCGTGAATCTCCCGCTGCGTGCCACGGCGAGCAGGATCAGCAGGTCGTCGGGGTTGGGCGCTGGCGACGTTCCCATATCTGCAATTCTGCACTCTCAGTCTGCGGAAGTGGTCATTGCTGCACACTCGGTCTCAGTCGATACTCGAGTGAGGCCATTGGCGTGTCTCGCGTCACAAAACTTACAGCAAGCCAAGACACAAAGGAGTGCTCGCATGAGCGTGAACCAACCCGCGGCTGCCGCGCAGACGGAGCGATCGGGCTTGAAGAAGATTGTTGCCGCCTCGATGGTCGGCACGGTGGTGGAGTGGTACGAGTTCTTCCTCTACGCCACCGCCGCATCGCTGGTCTTCGGGCAGTTCTTCTTCCCGGACACCGGCAGCGAGCTGGACGGCATCATCGCCGCCTTCCTGACCTACGCCGTCGGCTTCATTGCGCGGCCGCTGGGCGGCATCGTGTTCGGCCAGATCGGCGACAAGCTGGGCCGCAAGCACACGCTGCAGGTCACCATCATCCTGGTCGGCGTGGCCACCTTCCTGATGGGTTGCCTCCCCGGCTTCAACTCGATCGGCTACTGGGCGCCTGCGCTGCTCGTGGCGCTGCGGTTCATCCAGGGCTTCGCCGTCGGCGGCGAATGGGGCGGCGCGGTGCTGCTCGTGGCCGAGCACAGCCCGAACAAGCAGCGCGCATTCTGGGCCAGCTGGCCGCAGGCCGCCGTGCCAATGGGTAACCTGCTCGCCACGCTGGTCCTGCTGAGCATGTCCTGGATCCTGCCGTCCGACCAGTTCCTGAGCTGGGGCTGGCGCGTGGCGTTCTGGCTGTCCGCGGTCATCGTCGTTGTTGGCTACTACATCCGCACGCATGTCAGCGAGGCGCCGATCTTCCTTGAGGCCCGCGCACAGGTGGAGTCCGAGAAGTCCGTCAGCTACGGCGTGTTCGAGGTCGTGAAGCGGTACCCGAAGGGCGTCCTGAAGGCCATGGGCCTGCGGTTCGCGGAGAACATCATCTACTACATCATCGTCAGCTTCACGATCGTGTACCTGAAGACCGTGCATGAGTACGACACGAGCCAGCTGCTGCTGGCGCTGCTGGTCGCCCACGTGGTCCACTTCCTGGTCATTCCGCAGGTCGGCCGCCTGGCGGACTCGGTTGGCCGGAAGCCGGTCTACCTGGTCGGGGCCGTCCTGTCCGCGACCTGGGCCTTCTTCGCCTTCCCGATGTTCGACACGCTCAATCCTGTCGTAATCATCCTGGCCGTGACGATCGGCCTGTGCTTCCACGCCCTGATGTACGCCGGCCAGCCGGCCATTATGGCGGAGATGTTCCCGACCCGGATGCGCTACTCCGGCGTCTCGCTCGGCTACCAGGTGACCTCGATCCTCGCCGGTTCGCTGGCGCCGATCATCGCGACGGCGCTGCTGAAGGAAACCGGCAGCTGGGTTGCCGTCGCCGTCTACGTCCTCATCGCCTGCGCCATGACGGCCGCCACGGTCCTCACGCTGCGCGAGACCAAGGGCCTGTCCCTGCACGATGTGGACGCCGAGGACGCCCGCAAGCACGGACTGGACACCCCCGCGCAGGCGGCCCGGTGACTGCCGCGGAGGGGCAGGCCCTGAAAGGCCGCCGCGCGCTGGTTACCGGCGGCGCGGGCGGGATCGGCCTGGCCGCGGCCAGGACGCTGGCCGCCCGCGGGGCCCACGTGGTCGTCGCCGACCTGGACCGCGAGGGGGCCGAAGCGGCCGCCGCCGAGCTGGGCGGCTCCGCCTGGGTGGTCGACCTGCTGGATCCGGAAGCCGTTACGGACACCCGGTTGTCGGAGGCGCTGGACGGCGTGGACATCCTGGTGAACAACGCCGGCATCCAGCGGGTGAGCCCCATCGAGGAGTTCGATCCGCAGGACTTCCGCCGGATCCTCACGCTGATGCTGGAGGTCCCGTTCCTGCTGGTCCGGGCGGCGCTGCCGAAGATGTACGCCAACGAGTTCGGGCGGATCATCAATATCTCCTCGGTGCACGGGCTGCGCGCCTCGGCCTTCAAGAGCGCCTACGTCACGGCCAAGCACGGGCTCGAGGGCCTGTCCAAGGTGACGGCGCTGGAGGGCGGCCCGCACGGGGTGACCAGCAACTGCGTCAATCCCGGCTACGTCCGCACGCCGCTGGTGGAGAAGCAGATCGCCGACCAGGCCCGCCTGCACGGCATCCCGGAGGGCGAGGTGCTGGCCAAGATCATGCTGACCGAGAGCGCGATCAAGCGGCTGGTTGAGCCTGAGGAAGTGGCCTCGCTGGTGGCTTGGCTGGCGTCAGAGGACGCGGCCATGGTGACCGGTGCCAGCTACACCATGGACGGCGGCTGGTCCGCCCGATAGCCCGGTTTCCGCAAAAAGCAGCCAGCGGAAGCGCCGGCGTCCCGTCTCCGGACGGGATGCCGGCGCTTTGCTGCACACCTTCGCGCTATGCGGCGCCGGACGCATGCTCGCATGCCTAGGTGCAGGCGGCCGGTTCTGCTGTCCGGCCAGCCCTACCGCGGGGCGGGTTCCGCGGACTGCAGGTCTCCTCGGCCGTACAGCACGGGAGACCCGCCGACACCGTCGCCTTCACTCAGGCCGTCCAGCACTTCCTGCAGCGCCTCGAGGGAGGTCCTCGCCGGCACCCACCCGAGTTCCTCGCGGGCACGCGTGGTCTTCATGACCGGCGCGAAACGCGCCATGTCCACCCAGCCCGGGTCCATGGCCACCAGACGAAGCGACCACGCCGCCCCCACCAGGGCGCGGACCAGCGGCACCGGTACCTGCAGCACCCGCTTGGCGCCCAGGAACCCGCCCAGCAAGGGCGGCGTGATGACCGGATCGGCGGCGATATTGAATGACCCGCTGGCGCCCTGGTCGACCACGCGCCAGTACGCGTCCGCAATGTCGTCGGAGTGGACGGCCTGGAACACGAACTCCCGGGGAAACGGCAGCAGCGGCGGGCGGACCTTGTTGAGGAAGAACTTGGGAATGGCCCGGCCCAGGAAGTAGCGCCCGATCGAGGAGCCGGCATCCTCCTGGAAGATCAGGCCGGGCCGCAGCCGCGCCACCTTGATTTCCGGGTGCTGGCGTTCGAAGCCGTCCAGCAGGGCCTCCTGCTCGCCCTTGAACCGGCTGTAATGCGAACTCGAAATGCCCCGCGCCGGCCAGCTCTCGTCCACCGGGCGGTCCTTCGGGCCGGGGCTGTACGCGCCCAGGGACGAGGCACAGACAAACTGCTTCACTCCCGCGTCTGCCGCCGCGGCCAAGGCGTTGGCGGTGCCGTTGACATTGACCCGACGCATGAAGTCTTCATCCCGGTTCGGCTGCAGCAGCCAGGCCAAATGGATGACGGCGTCGCACCCGGCCAGTGCCGCAGTGAGCTTTTGGCGCGCCGAACCCGAGGCGACATCGATGCTGTGCCAGGTTACGCCGTCGTACGGTTCCCGGGACTGGTCCGGCAGGCGCCGCGCAATGCCCACGAGTTCGATCCCGCCTGGCCCCTCGGCTATTGCCCGCTTGATCCGCCGCAGGATGGCGGTTCCAACATTGCCCGTGGCGCCGATGATCGCTATACGCATGCGCCCACCCTACGCCCGGGCCTTGACGGACTGTAGGTGGCAGGCTGAAAACGCGGAAGGCCGCCCAAGCCGTCAGTGGGCGCCGCCGAGGTTGAGCACCACGACGCCGGACACGATCAGGCCGATTCCGAGGACCTTCACGAGGCTGATCGGCTCGCCCAGGAAAGCCGTCCCGATGGCGACGATGGCCACGGTTCCCAGGCCGGACCAGAGGGCATACGCCACTCCTACCGGAACGCTCTTGACGACCTGCGCCAGGAGCGCGAACGAGGTGGCATAGGCCGTCAGGCACAAGACTGTTGGCCACAGCCGGCTGAATCCTTCCGTCGATTTCAGCAGGCTCGTGCCGAAGACTTCGGCGGCGATCGCGAGCAGCAGGAAGACGTACCCCATATGCCGTTGCCCTTTCATGTCCCCTGCCGGCCACGCTGAGGCGGCCAGGGGTTCCCCTTGCTTGGTTTTCGTGCTCCCAGCAGTCTTTCACCTGCCGAGGGGCCCGAATTCCGGGTCAGAGCGCGGAGGCGGCGAGGAGGGGGCTGCGGGCGATCAGCGGGGCGACCTGTTCGAACAGCAGGGCGGCGCCGAGCACGATCATGATGAGGCCGCTGGCCAGGGTGACGGCACGGGCGGCGGCGGGCCGGGACTGCAGCAGTTTCTTGGCCGCCAGCGCCACCACGGAGTAGACGACGGCGACCATCAGCACGAACGACAGCCCCAGGATTCCCAGCTGCACGGGCGCCGGGAGGCCGGCCGCCGGGTTGATGAACTGGGGGACGAGGGCGAGGAACAGGAGCAGCCCCTTGGGGTTGATGCTGCTGGTGCCCAGGCCGCGGAAGAAGCTGCCCAGGCGCGAGGAGCCGCCCTGCTCCAGGCTCGAGAACGCGGCGGCACGCCAGGAGCGTGCGGTGCTGAAGCCCAGCCAGAGCAGGTAGGCGGCTCCGGCGACCGTCAGCCAGCCCAGCAGCGCGGGGACGCTGGCAATCAGGGCGGCCACGCCCGCCGTCACCAGGAGCGTGAGCACCACATAGCCGCTGCAGAGCCCGGCGATGGCCGGAGCGAAGCTGCGCTGGTTCAGGCCGGCGGCGATGGAGTAGGCCCAGTCCGCTCCCGGGGTGCAGGCCAGCGTGATGGCGACGGCGGCGAAGCCCAGGTACAGCTGCTGGTCCACGGCGGAACTCCTTATAACTCGAAAACTCGGCGACGAGCCAACCCTAGGAAAAACGCGCGCGGAAGTGCTTGCCCTTTTCGCGCAACGTGCCGGCAGGAGGGTAAGATTCTTGCGTGGTTGATGGAATCGATCGAAGTATTTTGCGCGAGCTCCAGCAGGACGGGCGAATGACTGCCACCGCGCTGGCCTCGAAGATCGGCCTCACCGTGGCTCCGTGCCACCGGCGGCTGCGCGAACTGGAGTCCAAGGGCGTTATCCGCGGCTACCGGGCCGACCTCGACGCCGGGGCGCTGGGCCTGGGCTTCGAGGCGATCGTTTTCGTCAGCCTGCGCCAGGTGGACCGGGCCACGCTCGCGGACTTCGAGGCGAAGGTCGCGGCCAATCCGCACATCATCGAGGCGCTGCGGCTCTTCGGGGATATCGACTACCAGCTCAAGGTCGTGGCGCCGGACCTGGCCGCCTACCAGAGGTTCTACGACGAGGAGCTCACGGACCTGCCGGCCGTGGAGAAGCTGCAGTCGACCATCGTCATGAAAAACCTGAAGGCGAACGCGGGCCTACCCATCTAGGGGCGTCCAGGAGCGGGAGCAGGCAGCACGTGCGCCGCGCCACGGGGACGGGCAGAAATAACCGGAGCACCGCCGTCGTTGTCACGAGTGTCTGCGGCCATCGCGTCCGCACCCACAACAACGACGACGAAAGGCCGGTCCGCGCCATGACTGTTCCCCTCTCCATCCTCGACCTCGCGACGATCGGCAAGGACGAGACGGTGCGGGAGAGCCTGGACGGCAGCGTCAGGCTGGCCCAGCTCGCCGAGGATCTGGGCTACCGGCGGGTCTGGTACGCCGAGCACCACAACATGCCGAGCATCGCGTCCTCGGCGACCAGCGTGCTGATTGCGCACGTGGCCGCGCAGACGAAGAGCATCCGGCTCGGCGCCGGCGGAATCATGCTGCCCAACCATGCGCCGCTGCCCATCGCGGAGCAGTTCGGCACCCTGGAGACCTTGCACCCGGGACGGATCGACCTTGGCCTGGGCCGCGCGCCGGGCAGCGACCAGCAGACCATGCGGGCGATGCGCCGCGACCCGATGAGCGCCGAGACCTTCCCGCAGGACGTGCTGGAGCTGCAGGGCTACCTGACCGGCAATTCGCGGATCGCCGGCGTGGACGCGACGCCCGGCAAGGGCACCAACGTGCCGCTGTACATCCTGGGATCCTCGCTGTTCGGCGCGAAGCTGGCGGCAGCGCTCGGGCTGCCCTATTCCTTCGCCTCGCACTTCTCGCCGGCGGCGCTGCACGACGCCGTGGCCGCCTACCGCCGCGAGTTCCAGCCGTCGGAGCAGCTGGCCGAGCCCTATGTGATTGCCGGGGTGAACGCCATTGCCGCCGACTCAAACGAGGATGCGCAGGCGCAGTTCCAGATGGTCCGGCGTGCCCGCGTGGGGCTGCTGTTCGGCCGCGGCCGGAAGTTCACGGACGAGGAAGCCGACATGGTGCTCGAGTCCCCGCAGGGCCAGCACGTGGAGCAGATGGTCAAGTACACGGCCGTGGGGACGCCCGAGGCCGTGCGTGAGTACCTCGAGGGTTTCGCCAAGCACGCCGATGCGGACGAGCTAATCGTCGCTCACCAGGCTCCGACGGTGGAGCAGCGCCTGCGCTCCGTCGAGCTGACCGGCCAGGCCGTCGGGCTGGTCACTCCCGCCGGCTCCGCCCGGTAAGCTGGACCGTTTCCGCGAGCTCCGCGAGCCGGTGCGCGCGGGCTGATTCAGCCGGAGTGAACGGCTCGTCGGGGCGGGAGATGAGCAACGGGTCGCCCCACGCCGTCGGGATTTTCAGGACGGTGCCGTCCCGCGGCAGGACCTGCAGGTTGCGCGCGGCGTCCTCGTCCAGCACGACGGCGGAGAGCAGCGAGGCGGTTGCGTGCGGCAGTGCGTCGGGATCGGCGGCGACTTTGGCGGCGAGGCCGAGCGCCCGGGTCTGGCCGTCGGCGAGCGCGAGCGCGGTGGTCGTCCAGACCCGAGGGCGGCGGCCGCTGCCGGCCCCCAGCGCGTCGAGCAGGTCCTGTTCGGTGATCCCCGCCGGAGCCGAGAGCACGAATTCGTCGAGCGCCCCGCCGGCCACCGGGTGCACTTGGATGCTGAGGATGTTGACGTCCAGGCAGCTCAGCGCGTGCGTGACGCGTTCGAGTGAGCCGGGGCGGTCGTCGACGACGGTGCGGGCCCGCCACAGTGCGGGCGCGGCGTCATAACGACGGCGGTGCTTGAGTGCCGCGGCATGGAGCCAGCGCCGCAGCAAACGGGCGACGGACGGCTCGGCGACCCACATAACCAGGACCGTCGTCGTGACGGCGAGGACCAGGATCTTCCAGACGTATGGCAGCTCCGCGCTGAGGACGGCGGCGTGCACGAGCAGTTCGATGGGTAGGACGGCCGCGAGGTTTGCCACCAACTGGCGGGACTTGGGCGGTTCGGGAAACTGGCCGCAGGCGGTGCACAACAAATCGGCGTGGGCGAAGGGTGCTGTTCGGCGCTTCATGCAGCCATCATCGCGGCCCGGTGTTTCGCCGTGATTGCGGCGGCGTCACGGCGGGCGAACAAGTGCCGCTAGCCGGAGGACCGGGTAAATCCGTTTGAAAGTCCGGTAAGCAGATGACGGCAGAACCAGCAAGCCGGGCCGAGGAGCGGGAGGAGAACCACCAGCAATATCCATCCTGCCGTGCGCGCTACGTTGAAATCGCTCCGGCAGATGCTGACGACGGCTCCCGCCGCGACGGCCAGGGCGAACGGGCCGGCACTGAGCAAGGCCATCAGCCACAGCATCGGATCGAATTCCACGCGTCCCCCTGTATCCGGCAGTAAGGCCGGTCCTGCCGGCCCTCCCGGCGACGGCACCCCTGCGAAGAGCATAAGCAACCCTGCGGGTTCCGCGCATCGGCCGTAGGTATGAGATTCGGGCAGCCTACGGTCCGGGGCATGGAATTTCCCTGCGGAAACGAGAAAGCACCGGCTGGCAAGGACTTAGGGGGGAATTCCTGCCAGCCGGTGCTTTGACCACTCGCACTCTTCAAGAGGTGGTTCCACCCTAGGGCGGGCGGTTGAATGCCGGCTTCGCAAAGGCTGTTAAAAGCCTGTGAACCGCTCCTCTGCCGCTCCCCGGCGTGCCCCCTGCAAGGATTTCCCAGCCTGGCGAAGCCAGTCTGGTGGCGGGAGCTCAGGCCGATCGGCCGCTTCCGCTAGAGGAATACCCGCACTTCAAGGGGACACTCGCACTAGGGGGAAACATGACGTCACGACCTTTAACGCGCGGCAGGCCTGCCGTGCACTGGCATTTCCGGCGGAAGGCGGCGGCAGTGGTTGCTACCGGCGCCGTCGTCGTTTCCGGGCTTGGCATTCTGCCGCCCGCAGTCGCGCAATCCGGACCCGTCCCAGCGCTGGGCGGCATGCTTCCGGCCGCGCTCAACATCGCGCCCGAGGGCGTGGGCCCGATCAACCCGAACAACGGTTATCCGTATTGGTACGGCGACACCGGTATCCCCGAGCAGGGGCTGGATCCGGTGCGGCTCGAGCTATGCCTGGACGCGGTCGACTGCCCGGTGATCGGCGTCGATTACGACAACACACAGCCGCTGTCCATCCCGGGCAACTTCCCGGAGGAGTCCTTCTGGTGGTCCGGCGAGTCGTCCATGGCTCTGCCCGGCGGCGGCGAGGCCATCCTGGTCATGGCGCAGGAAGCCGCCTTCGGCGGTGCCGGCGACGTCGCCGCGGGCCAGCAGAACGGCTTCGCCCGCCTGCGGATCCGCATCGACGACGGTGTGCCAGGCGAAACCTATAAGGTCACCCACCCGTACGGCGTCGATAACGTCACCGCGGATGACCGCGGCCGCGCCCGGACAACAATCGATATCGGCTGCCTGCAGCAGCCCTGCACTTGGGACGAGCCGCTGAAGGGCCGGGTCGGGCCGTTCCTGCGCTGGGATCCCGCGGTGGCGCCAGCCGCTCCGGAGGGCTTCATCGGTGACCCGGCCGTGGAACACCAGGTGGTCGGCAGCCCGAACGGCACCAACTTCTTCAAGGTCGAGGGCGTCTTCACCGCGGGAGCGACCGCGCAAAGCGCAGAGACCGACCTATTCACGGTGCAGGGCAAGATCGCCACCCTGGAAGCGGGAGTGGACAAGCGCGGAGGGCGCTATAACGACGTTACGGACGTGAAGATCCAGGCTTCCTTCCCGGATGAGGCCAAGATCGTCTACACCACGGACGGGACCGACCCGCAGGTCGATGAGTCAGGCGCGCTGGTCAACGGCATCGAATACGTCCCGGAGCCCGGAAACAAGGACGCGGCCGCCGTCGTGCAACTGGACAGCCCGGACCCGATCACGCTCAAATACCTCGCCGTGGTCCCGACCACGGGCGAAATCACGGAGATCTACAGGGAGGACTACGACCTGGATGCCTCCCGGCCGTGGATCGACGCTACGCCGGCGGCCGAGGGAGCGTTGACCGGGCCGCAGACCGTGACGCTGACCGGAACCGGTGAGGGTGGAGACGTCCCAAGGGTCTTCTACACTGTGGACGGCTCTGCGCCTTCCTACACCGCTGAGGGCGAGCCGACCGGCACGACGAAGCTCTACAGCGATCCCTTCACGGTGGCGAGCTCGTCGACCGTCCGGGCTGTCGCTGTCAACAGCGCAGGCGAGGCCGGGGAAACCCGTTCCTTCAAGTACGTCATCCACAACCTGAGAGCGATCGGCCCGGTCGGTGACCACGGCTTCCCGCAGTGGCTGGAAGACAACGGCTGGGAGGGCCAGGACCCGGTCCGGCTGGAACTGTGCCTCGACGATCCGCTCTGCCCGGTTATCGATGTCCTGCCCGACCCGGCCCAGCCGGCGTCCTTCCCGAACAACTTCCCCGGTGAAGCGTTCTGGTGGGCCGCGGATGCGCAGATGACGGTCGGCGCTGAAGACATTCGCCTGACTCTTGCTTCCGAGGCCGCGTGGGCCGCGGAGGAGGTCCGGGACGGCGACCAGGTGGCATTCGGCCGCATCCGGGTCCGCGGCGACGGTGTCTTCGTGCCGGGTGCCAAGTACCGGATCACCCATCCTTACGGGGTACTGGAAGTGGCCGCGGACGAAGTCGGCGACATCAACTTCACCGAGGATCTGGGCAGCATGAACGGCAACGGCGACTTCACGCCGCTGCTTGAGGCCAAGATCGGGCCGTTCCTGCGCTGGACCGAAGGCGCTCCGGAAGGCTACCTCGGCGACGGCACCACGCCGCACGCCGTCGTCGGCAGCCCGTTCAATACGAACGTCTTCCGCATCGAGCAGCTCACCGATGGCACCGGGGCCGAGTTGGACTCCCCGGCCGTCGTCGGCGAGACCGAAGAGTTCGTCGTGCAGGGCCGAACGGCTGGCGCGGAGGCACCGGCACCCGCGACCGCAGCGGCCAGCGTGGCCGGCGGAACGTTTGCCGCACCGCAGACCGTCGAGCTGACGGCCGATCCCGCAGGGGCGCAGATCTTCTTCACCACCGACGGGACCGATCCGACGACGGAGAGCACGCCGTACACCGGTCCGATCGACATCTCCGCCGAGGGCACCACCACCCTGAAGTTCATCGCCTTCAACGGGGTGGCCTCGGACGTCGGCACGGAAACCTACACGCTGGACTTCACGGCTCCGTCCGTGACGGCGGATCCGGCAGGTGGCACGCTCGCCGCGGGCAGCCTGGTGACTTTGAGCGCCAGCGAGAACGCCGCGATCTACTACACCTTGGACGGATCACAGCCGACGTCCACAAGCCTGCTCTACAACGGCCCCATGGAGGTCACCGAGGCGGGCACGCTGCGGGCGGTAGCGATTGACCAGGCCGGCAATATCAGCGAGATCGGTTCCTGGACATTCGAAGCCGCGGGTACCGATCCCGGTACGGACCCCGGCACCGACCCAGGCACTGACCCCGGTACCGATCCGGGTACGGATCCCGGCACTGACCCGGGTACCGATCCGGGTACGGATCCCGGTACCGACCCGGGTACCGATCCCGGTACGGATCCCGGTACCGACCCGGGTACGGATCCCGGTACGGATCCCGGTACCGACCCGGGTACGGATCCCGGTACGGATCCAGGGACCGACCCGGGTACGGATCCCGGCACTGACCCCGGTACAGAAGAACCAGGCACTCCGGGCCGGATCTCCGACAACCGCGACTTCAACGGCGACAACTTCGTGGATGTCCTCGCCCGCGATACCAAGGGCGCCCTGTGGCTCTACCCTGGCAACGGGGAAGGCCGACTGCTCCCGAAGATCAGGATGGGCGCCAGCGGCTGGAATGCCATGACGTCGATCTTCAGCCCCGGCGATTTCGACGGCGACAACTTCGCCGATGTCCTCGCCCGCGACGGGGCGGGCAAGCTATGGCTCTACCCGGGCAACGGGGAAGGCCGCTTGTCGAAGCGGATCCAGGTCGGCACCGGCTGGAACACCATGACGTCGATCTTCAGCCCGGGCGATTTCAATGGAGACGGTGATACCGACGTGCTGGCCCGGCACAAGAACGGGACACTGTGGCTCTACCGAGGCAACGGCGACGGCGGCTGGCTGAAGAAGCTCCAGGTGGGCACCGGCTGGAACACCATGACGTCGATCTTCAGCCCCGGCGACTTCGACGGTGACGGCAGCGCCGACGTGCTGGCCCGGCACAACAACGGGTCGCTCTGGCTCTATCCCGGTAACGGGCAAGGCCGCTGGCTGAAGTGGAAGCAGGTCGGCACGGGCTGGAACAGCATGACGTCGATCTTCAGTACCGGGGATTTCGACGGTGATGGCAACGCCGACGTGCTCTCCCGCCACAAGAACGGCCAGCTCTGGCTCTACCCCGGCAACGGGAAAGGCCGCTGGCTGACCTGGAAGGTCATCGGCTCCAGGGGCTGGAACGGCATGTCCACCTTCTAGCCCGACCCGCCTAACCAAGCAAGGCCTCCTGCCCGCGGCAGGGGGCCTTGCGGCATGCCGGGGACAACCGGTCCGCAATCCTTCGGCGCTCCGCTGCTCCGGGCGGCGAAGGGCGCGGATGCTGGCCGATCCCGGACAAGGGGAAACCCCGGCGGCCAGGAGATGGGGGAAGCTCCTGGCCACCGGGGTTTCAATCACTCGCACCTTGATGAGGTAATTCAAATGTAGGGATGGAGTTTGAGGAAACCCGGGGTAGAACCTGTTAAAAGGCTGAAAATCCAGGTTTCTTGAGTGCCAGCGGCCGGTCGAATAGCTCGTTTCACCTTGAGTTCACGGGCAATTGGCTTTCCGGACGGGCTCGGCTGTGAATATCGCGAAGGGGGAAACAGCCACCACGACGAAGGATTCCAAACAGCATGCCATCCCGCTTGACCACGACCCTGACCAGTTCCGCGGCCGCCGCCGCCGTCGGACTCACCCTGTTCGCGGCGCCCGCCACCGCGCAGGAGGCCGAAGCTCCGGCGGAAGCCGCCGCGGAAACCTCGCCGCTGATCATCGGGCACCGCGGTGCGGCCGGCACCGCACCGGAGAACACCGTCGCCGCCTTCAAGGATGGCCGTGCCTCCGGCGCCGACTTCTTCGAGATCGACGTCCAGCTGAGCAAGGACGGCGTGCCGTTCCTGTTCCACGATGACACCCCGGCCCGCACCACCAACGTGGAAGAGGTCTTCCCGGAGCGCGCCAAGGATCCGATCACGTCCTTCACCTGGGCCGAGCTGCAGCAGCTGGATGCCGGCTCCTACTTCGGCGAAGAGTTCGAAGGGGAGCGCATCCCGCACCTGGACGACGCCGCCGAGGTCGCCACCATGAACACCGGCGTCTACATCGAGATCAAGTCGCCGAAGAACTCTCCCGGCGTGGAGCAGCTTGTCGCCGATGAACTGCGCACCGACGCGAAGTGGACGAAGCTGGTCGCCGCGCACAAGATCCAGGTGCTCAGCTTTGACGAGGCCTCCAACCGGAAGTTCGCGGAGATCGCCCCGGAGATCGAGCTGCAGCAGCTCTCCAGCACCGTTCCCGCCAAGTCGGTGCTGGATTCCTGGGCCGCCTTCGCCGACTCGGTCGGCACCAACTACCGCACATTGACTGAGCAGAACGTCGCGGATGCCAAGGCCGCCGGCCTCATCATCGGCGTCTACACCGCCAACTCGCCGGAAGCCGTCCAGCACTCCATCGATCTTGGCGTGGACGCCGTCACCGGCGATTTCCCGATCCAGACCATGCGCTACGTGGACGGCCGGAAGCCGTTCCCCGCCAGCACCGGGATCGAGATCGAAGGCTCCGTCAACAACCCGGCCGGCGACGACGTGCAGGCCGAGACCGGCGAGCACGTGGTCCTGCGCAACACCACGGACCGCAGCGTCGACGCCAGCGGCTACATCCTCCGCGACGCCGCCAACAACATCCTGGCCGTCGGCGAGGGCTACGTGCTGGAACCGGGCGCCGAACTGCGCGTCTATACCGGCCCGGGCACCAATTCCGCCGAGGCCTACTACAACGGCGGGGACGCAAACGTCCTGAACAACACGGGCGATTCGGTTGCGCTGTGGTCCCCGCAGGGCACCCTGCAGGACGTCTTCGCGAACTAGCGGCAGCCGCCTCACCCAGTTCCACTAACGACGGCGGCGTCCGCCCGAAGTTCCTTGCCCACCTCTAAAGGTTGCGGGGGAGCGGAAGGCGGCCGCCGCCGCTACTTGATGCGGCGCGGCAGGCCGGTGCGGGCCATCGCGTCGCCGTAGGCGTCCTTCATGTCGCCCAGCCACTGGGCCTGGCGCTCGGCGGAGCCGGCGAAGGAACGGCCGCTGAGGGCACGGACCTTGTAGGTCTTGAAGCCGCGGCGCCACAGCAGCGGCGCCTCGGTCTTCAGCAGCTGTGCCGCCAGCCGCTGGGCCTCGCTGCCGTGGGCGACGAGCGCGGAGGCGCGCGGCACCAGGGCCAGGAACTTCAGCAGCGGCTTAAGGCCCGCCGTGACCTGCTGGGGCGAGAGCTTGCCATTGGGCTGGCCGGGCACGAACCAGGGGTGCACGTTCCAGGGCATGACGTACTCGGGCCGCAGGCCCAGCTGCCAGTGCACACCCAAAAGGCGCGTCGCGGCGTCGTCGTCACCGGCCGTGATGAAGCCGGAAGGAGAGGCGCTGCCGATGTTCGAGAACAGGCTGATGACCCGGCATTCCTCCACGTTGTGCCCGGGGTCGACGTACGGAACCTCGCTGCCCGGCTTCTGCTCCTGCAGGCTGTCGCAGAGCTGGTTCACTGCGGCCACGTTCGGGTCGTAGCGGCGGTCGAAGAGCTGGTCGTGGAAGGACTCGGTAGCCAGGGCTGTCATGAAAGTGAGGTATCTCCTTGCGCCGTGCCGGGCGGCTTGGTGCGCACCGCTGCTGGGCATGCGGACGCGCGGTGGAATGTTTTTGGGGCTTAGCTAGTCTAGCAACCGATCTCAGAGCAGGATCCGCAGCGGTTCCTCCAAGGTTTGCTTCAAATCCCGCAGGAACCCCGCGGAGACGGCGCCGTCGAGCACCCGGTGGTCCGAGGTCATGGTCAGGCGTATCACAGTGCGCTCGCGCAGGGCGCCCTCCTCCACGTAGGGCTCGGCCATGCTCGCGCCGACGGCCAGGATGGCGGCCTCCGGCGGATTGATCACTGCCGTGAACTGCTCGATCCCGAACATGCCGAGGTTGCTGAGCGTGAAGGTGCCGCCGCTGAATTCCTCGGGCCGGAGCTTGCCGGCGCGGGCCTTCTCCGCCAGTTCCTTGCTCTCGCGCGCCAGCACCGCCAGCCCCTTGGCGTCGGCGTCCCGGATGACCGGCACGATCAGCCCCGCCTCGATGGCCACGGCCATGCCGACGTGCACGTGGTGGTGCTGCAGGATCCTGTCGCCGGCCCAGGACGAGTTGACCTTGGGGTGCCGGCGCAGCGTGACCGCCACCGCCCGCACCAGCAGGTCCGTCACACTGATCTTGACGCCGTCCTCGGCCAGCCGCGCGTTGATGTCCGCCCGGAAGGCCAGCAGCGGATCCGCCGTCACGGGAATAGTCAGGTCGAAGTGCGGGACGGCGGCGCTCTCCGTCAGCCGGCGCGCGGTCGCCTTGCGCATCTGGGTCAGGGGTATCTCGGTGGCGTCAGCCGCGGGCATGGTTCCCGCGGCCGGCACCGCGGCGGCGGCGGGACCGGCGACGACGGCGGGCGGCGGGGTTCCGCCCGCGGGCGCGGCTGCGGGGCCGGTTCCGGGGGCGGCGGCCGGCGGGGCCTGGGGTGCACCGGCGCCCGGCGGGGAGGCTGCCGCCCCTCCGGCGGCCCGGGCGGCGATGGCGGCGTCCACGTCCTGCCGCACCACCCGTCCGCCCGGTCCGGAGCCGGCCAGGGTAGCCGGGTCGATGCCGTGCTCGCGGGCGATCTTGCGGGCCAGCGGGGACATCGGCACACGGGCCCCCGGCTCCCGCGCAGCCTGGCCTTCGGCCGCCGCAGCCCGTCCGGCGCCGCGCTGTCTTATGCCGTTTTGTCCTGCGCCGCCTTGTCCCGCGGCCGCTTCTCCGGCGCCAGGCGGCTCTGCCGCTCCCTGGCCGGGCTCGGCTTCCGCCCCGACCCTCTCCTGCGCCGCACCCTCGGTGACGGACCCCGCCGCGGCGGGCGCCGCCGTCGTTGTTCCGCCGGTTCCGCCGGCGCCGGAGCCGATCAGCGCGACCACCTGGCCGATGGGCACCGTGGCGCCCTCCTCGACCAGCAGCTGTTCGATCACGCCGTCCTCGAACACCTCGAGCTCCATGGTGGCCTTGTCCGTGTCGATCTCGGCGATGACCTCCCCGGCCTTCACCGCGTCCCCCGGCTTCTTGGTCCAGCGCGCGATGACGCCTTCTTCCATGGTGTCCGAGAGCCGCGGCATGAAAATTTCCGACATGGCAGTCACCTAACTGTGGAAACCGGTTGCGGCCAGGACTTCGCGCACCACGCGCACTAGATCCTCGGCGTCGGGCAGGGCGGCGAGCTCGAGCGGCTTGGCGTAGGGCAGCGGCACCTCGGCCGCGGCGACCCGGCGGACCGGGGCATCGAGGTAGTCGAAGGCGCACTCCATTAGGGTTGCAGAGATTTCGGCGCCGATGCCGTAGCTGAGCCAGTCGTCCTCGAGCACCACGGCGCGGCTGGTCCTGCGCACGGATTCGCAGAACGTGGCGCGGTCCAGCGGGCGCAGACTCCGCAGGTCCACGACCTCCAGCGAGACGCCTTCTTCGGCGAAGCGGCGGGCCACCTCGAGGGCGATCAGGGTGCCGCGCGAGTAGGTGATGACCGTCAGGTCCGTTCCTTCGCGGACGACGGCGGCGCGGCCGATTTCCGCGATCTGCTCGCCGTCCGGGACGACGCCTTTGGTGTTGTAGAGGGCGAGGTTCTCCAGGAAGATGACCGGGTCGTCGTCCCTGATGGCCGCGGTGAGCATGGCCTTGGCGTCCGCGGGCGTGGACGGGGCGATCACCTTCAGGCCCGGTACGTGGGCATACCAGACCTCGAGGTTCTGCGAGTGGGTGGCCGCCAGCTGCTGGCCGCCGCCGCCCGGGAACCGGATGACCATGGGGACGGGCGTCTGGCCGCCGAACATGCCGTAGATCTTGGCGCCGTGGTTCACGATCTGGTCGATCGCGATCAGGCTGAAGTTCAGGGTCATGATTTCGACGACGGGGCGCAGGCCGAGCATCGCGGCGCCGATCGCCGCGCCGACGAAGCCTTCCTCGGCGATCGGGGTGTCGCGGACGCGCTCCGGGCCGAACTCCTTGAGCAGGCCGGCAGTGATCTTGTAGGAGCCCTCGAACTTGCCGATCTCCTCGCCGAGGAGGATCACGTTGGGATCCCGGGTGAGTTCGGCGCGCAGTGTGTCGTTCAGCGCCTGGCGGTAGGTGATCGGGGCGGGCTCGGCGTTCACAGCTCCACCTCCAGCGGGTCGCCCGGCAGGGCCCGCGGCGCGTTGGGCACGTCCTGGGCGTAGGCGAAGTCGAAGAGCTCGGACGGAGCGGGATCGGGGGAGTTCTCCGCGAAGGCGACGGCGGCACTCACCTTCTCCTCGGCGTCGTCCTCTATTTCCCTGGCCGCCTCCTCGGTAAGGACGCCCGCCTGGAGCAGCCGCGCGCGGAACGCCGGCACCGGGTCGGCGGCCTGTGCGGTCTCCACCTCGGACGGGGAACGGTACTTGGCGGGGTCGACGACGGAGTGGCCCTTGAGCCGGTAGCTCATCAGCTCGAGCAGGCCCGGCCGGCGCTCCTCGCGGGCCCGGGCCAACATGGCCTCGGCTGCCTGCCGGACGGCCACGGGATCATCCCCGTCCACGCGCTCGCCGGGAATGCGGTAGGAGGCGCCGCGCTTGTAGAGGTCCGGCTCGCCCGAGGCCGCCTCCACCGCGGTGCCCATGCCGAGCCGGTTGTTCACGATGGCGTAGACGATGGGCAGTTTCCAGATGGCGGCCAGGTTGAGGGATTCGTGGAAGGCGCCGATGTTGGTGGTGCCGTCGCCGAGCTGGCAGAGCACAGCCCCGGCTTCCGGGCCCGCCGCGGAGCGGTAGGCCAGGGCGAGGGCGGCCCCGGTGGCCGGCGGGATCTGGCCCCCGACGATGCCGTAGCCGCCGAGCATGTGCAGCCCGGCATCGAACATGTGCATGGAGCCGCCGCGACCCTTGGCCACCCCGGTGGACTTGCCGAACAGCTCCGCCATGACCCGGCCGGGCTCCATGCCGCGGGCCAACGCGTAGCCGTGGTCGCGGTAGGTGGTGAAGAGGTAGTCCTGCTCCCGCAGCGCGGCCATCAGTCCGACGACGGTGGCCTCCTCGCCGAGGTTGAGGTGGCAGTAGCCGCCGATCCTGGCCCGTTTGTACATCTGGTCCGCCACGAGTTCGAACCGGCGGATCAGCACCATCTGCGCGTAGTAGTCCGTCAGTTGCCGGGCATCCTGCACTTCTTCGCTCATGGCCGCTCCCGCGTCGCTACGATTACCCCGGCCCTAGGTCCCGGGCAGCTGCTCCTGCAAGCTGAACTGGTCCGCGCTGCCGCACCTGGGGCATTTTTCCGGAGGCTCGTCGCCGCGGACCGCTTCGCCGCATGCGCCGCAGACCCACTCGGTCGCCATCAGCGCGATGATGTCGCCCTGGCTGACGATCCCGACGAGCTGGCCGCCCTGGACCACCGGTATCCTGCGGAAATGCCGGTCCACTAGCAGCTTGCGCACGGTGTCGACGGAGGTCTCCGGGCTGACCGTGGCGATCTCGCTGCTCATGAGCTGGCCCGCCGTGGCGCCGCTGCGCGCGAGCAGGTCGTATTCGGAAACCAGCCCCATGACGTTTCCGGAGTTGTCCACCACGGGAACGGCGCTGATCCGGTGCCGTCGCAGGAGCCCCGCCACCTTGTCCACCGGCGTCTCGGCCGTGACGGTGACGACCGGGCTGGTCATGATGTCCCCAGCCGTGCTTGCTGCCGTTGTTTCCACGCTGGTTTCTCCTCCCGAACCGGAGTTGAACTGCGGAAATGATGTACCTGGCGCTGGTGCCAAGCCTAGTCCGGTTGCCGTGGAGGTCAAGGGCAGAAAGTGGAGGTCAAGGGCAGGGCGGGAGCCTCCGCCTAGGGCCGGCCGGCGGTGCTGCGGCCGTCGCGGAGCGCCAGCGCCGCGGCGTTCGCGCCCACGATGAGGGCGATGCCGAGCCAGTGCACGGCGTTGAGCGTCTCGTGGAGGGCGAAGACGCCGACCAGCGCCGCGAAGACCGGATTGACGCTCATTAGGATCCCGAAGAGGTTCGCCGGGAACCGGCGCAGCACGAGCAGATCCGCCGTGTAGGGGACGACGGTCGCCAGGATGCCCGCGCCCACGGCGTAGAGGAGGGTGGCGCCGTCGGGCCGTTGCGTGGCGAAAACGACCACCGCGACCGGCAGGAAGAGGGTGGCGGAGACACCCGCGGCCGCCGCGGTGCCCTGGACTCCCGGGATGCGCGCCCCCACGGTCTTGTTGAGCATGATGTAGGCGGCCCAGCAGCCGGCCGCCGTGAGGGCGAACATGATGCCGAGGTAGTCGGTGGACGCCCCGGGCTGGGTGATCGCCAGGACGCCCGCCGCGGCGGGAAGGGCGCAGGCCTTGGCCTTCCAGTGCCGGGCGCCGAGGATGGCAACGGCCAGGGGGCCGACGAACTCGAGGGTCATCGCCAGTCCCAGGCCGATCCGATCCACGGCGGCGTAGAGGCCAAGGTTCATGGTCCCGAACACCAGGGCCAGCAGCAGCACCGGCCACCATTGCCGGGCGGTGAAGGACCGCAGCCGCGGCCGGACCACCGGGACCAGCACGGCCGCGGCGATGAGCTGGCGCACCGCCACGACCCCCACGGGGCCGAGTACCGGGAAGGCCAGGGAACCGCTGGCCGCACCCAGCTGGTTGGACAATGCGCTGCCCATCAGGGTCGCGACGCCGGTCCGGCGTCCCCGCGCGAAGGATTCGTTCTGCTCCATGCGCCGAGTGTCCTCCGCCGGCAGCTACTCGCATAATGCATGGACACGGGTCTCTATGCGCGGCACGCATAGATAAACTCGTGGCATGGACGTTGAGCTGCGCCACCTGCGGTCCTTGATCGCCGTCGTCGAGACCGGAAGCTTTACCGACGCCGGGATCGAACTGGGGATCTCCCAGGCCGCGGTTTCCCGGAACGTGGCCGCGCTGGAGCGCGCCCTCGACGTCCGGCTCCTGCACCGCACCACCCGCAGCGTCGAGCCGACCGCGGCGGGGGAGCGGGCCATCCGGAAGGCCCGTCGGGCGCTGTCGATCATCGCCGACCTCCAGCAGGAGGCGGCCGGTGGCGGCGGCACGGTCCGGATCGGGTATCCCTGGTCCGCGCTGGGGCGGCATACCCAGGAGTTCCAGCGCCGGTGGGAAGCCGTGTTCCCCCACAGCGAGCTCCGGCTGGTCAGGACCAACACGCCCACGTCCGGACTCGTCGAAGGCACCAGCGACTTCGCCATCCTGCGCCGGGTGCCCGACACGTCCGCCGTGGACCTCGTGCTGATCGGGCACGAGCGCCGCTACTGCGCGATGGCCTCACGGGATCCGCTGGCCGGCAAACGGACCGTCTCGCTGGCGCAGCTGGCCGACGCGCCGGTGGCCATCGACCCGAGGACCGGAAGCACCAGGCTGGATCTCTGGCCCGAAGGCCGGCGGCCGCCGGGGACCGTCTTGATCGAGGACATCGACGACTGGCTCACCGTCATCGCGACCGGAGCCGCCCGCGGTGTCACCGCCGAATCCACGGCGTACCAGTACCGGCGGCCCGGCCTGGTCTACCGGCTGGTGCGGGATGCCCCGCCGCTGCCCGTCTACGCCGCGTGGTCCAAAGCGGATCCGCCCCCGGCGCGCAAAGACGTCGTCGAACTCCTCGCCGGCTTCTACGCCTGAGCGCTCCGAACCGGGCCGAAGCTCCTCGTGCCTGCAGCTGCCGTGACCCTCGCCGCCAAGCCTTGACTGATACCCCCTAGGGGTATAAATTTGCCAGTACCGGAAACCAGCGTCCGAGCCTCACCGGCCCCAACGCAGTGAAGGTCCTCACCGCCGCGGCAGCGGAGCGCCATTCACAGCGGCCTGGCGCTCCCGATTCCCGCGCCGTCAACGCATGTTGCGTGAGGAGACCGAGTCATGAATACCGCGCATTCGCACCACGACCATTCCGGGCACAACCATTCCGGCCACGGCCCGGCGATGACCGACCACGACACCCACGGGCAGGCCAGGCCTGCCGGCCCGGTGCACTCGGCGGTGGATGACGAGCATGCCGTCCACACCCACGGCGAGCATGCCGGGCACAGCACGGCCATGTTCAAGAACAAGTTCTGGCTGTCCCTGGTGCTGTCGATCCCAGTGGTGTTCTTCAGCCCGATGTTTGCCGACATCCTCGGCTACACCATTCCGGATTTCCCCGGCGCCGCCTTGATCCCTCCGGTGCTCGGAACCGTCATCTTCGCCTACGGCGGCACCCCGTTCCTGAAGGGCGGGCTGAGGGAGCTCAGGTCGCGCCAGCCGGGCATGATGCTGCTGATCGCGATGGCCATCACGGTCGCCTTCGCCGCCTCCTGGATCACGACCCTGGGGATCGGCGGCTTCGACCTGGACTTCTGGTGGGAACTGGCGCTGCTGATCGTGATCATGCTGCTGGGCCACTGGATGGAAATGCGCGCCCTGGGTTCCGCGCGGGGCGCCCTGGATGCCCTGGCCGCCCTGCTTCCGGATGAAGCGGACAAGATTAACGACGACGGCGGCGTCACCACGGTCCCGGTGGCCTCCTTGGGCACGGGCGACGTCGTGCTGGTGCGCTCCGGCGCCCGGGTGCCCGCGGATGGGCGGATCATCCACGGCGAGGCCGAGTTTGACGAGTCGATGATCACGGGCGAGTCCAAGGCGGTCGGCCGCGGAACGGGTGACACCGTGGTCGCCGGCACCGTCGCCACGGACAACGCCGTTCGGGTGGAGATCACCGCCGTCGGCGCCGACACCGCGCTGGCCGGAATCCAGCGGCTGGTGGCGGAAGCCCAGGAATCCTCGTCCCGCGCCCAGGCCCTGGCCGACCGCGCCGCCGCCTTGCTGTTCTACTTCGCGCTGGGCGCCGGCATCATCACCTTCACCGCCTGGCTGCTGCTCGGCAGCCCGGACGAGGCCGTCGTCCGCACCATCACCGTCCTGGTCATCGCCTGCCCCCACGCGCTCGGGCTGGCCATCCCGCTGGTCATTGCCATCTCGACCGAGCGTGCCGCCCGTTCCGGCGTGCTGATCAAGAACCGGATGGCGCTGGAGCGGATGCGTACGGTGGACATGGTCCTGTTCGACAAGACCGGCACGCTGACCGAAGGCGCACACGCCGTCACCGGCGCCGCGGCCGTCCGCGGCGTGTCCGAAGCCGAACTGCTGGCCCTGGCCGCCGCGGCCGAGTCCGACAGCGAACACCCGGTGGCGCGCGCCATCGTCCGCGCCGCCGCAGAGAACCCGGAAGCCCGGGCGCTGGGTTTGGCCGGCAGCAGCTTCAGCTCCCAAACCGGCCGCGGCGTCCGCGCCACAGTGGATGGTTCGGACGTCTCAGTGGGCGGGCCGAACATGCTCCGCGAACTGGGCCTCGCCGAGCCGAAGGACCTGGCAGCGGAGGCCGACGCGTGGCGGGAACGCGGCGCGGGCGTGCTGCACGTGGTCCGCGATGGACGAATCGTCGGCGGGCTCGCCTTGGAGGACAAGGTCCGCGGCGAATCGCGGGCGGCGGTCAGGGCGCTGCAGCAGCGCGGCGTCAAGGTTGCCATGATCACCGGCGATGCCCGCCAGGTCGCCGACGCCGTCGGACGTGACCTCGGCATCGACGAGGTCTTTGCCGAGGTCCTGCCGCAGGATAAGGACAAGAAGGTTATCGAACTGCAGCAGCGCGGCCTGAGGGTGGCCATGGTCGGCGACGGCGTCAACGATTCCCCGGCTCTGGCCCGCTCGGAGGTCGGCATCGCCATCGGCGCGGGGACAGATGTGGCGATGGAATCGGCCGGCGTCGTCCTCGCGGGAAACGACCCCCGCGGGGTGCTGTCGATGATCGACCTGTCCCGGGCCAGCTACCGGAAGATGATCCAGAATCTGGTCTGGGCCACGGGCTACAACATCGTCGCCGTGCCGCTGGCCGCAGGCGGGCTGGCCTTCGCGGGCGTCGCGATCTCGCCGGCCGTCGCCGCCATCCTGATGTCGGTGTCCACCATCGTGGTGGCGCTGAACGCGCAGCTGCTGCGCCGGATCGACCTCGACCCGGAACGGATCCGCTAGGGGCAGCCAAAACGACGGCCGCAGCCCGAAGGCTGCGGCCGTCGTTGTTTTCGCTTACCCCTCGGTCCCCGCTAGGCGCCGTGCGGCGCGAACGTTTCCCGCCGTCGTCGTCCGGCGGATGCCCTGCCCCGTGGTCGCGGGGCAGGGCAGCCTTGGAACTTAGAGGCCGGCGAGCAGGTCCTTCATCTTGTCGATTTCGGCCTGCTGGTCGGCAACGACCTTCTTGGCCAGCTCCACGGCGTCGGGATCGGATCCATTGGCAGCTTCCTGCTCGGCCATGGTGATGGCGCCCTCATGGTGCTCGACCATCTGCTCCAGGAACATGCGCGAGGCGTCCGTTCCCTGGGCTGACTTGAGCTTGCCGAGGTCGGCGTCGCTCATCATTCCGCTCATGCTCGAGTGGCTGCTGTGGTCGCTGCCGCCGGCCATCATGGTCGGCTGTCCCCACGCTTCCAGCCAGCCGTGCATCGTCTCGATTTCGGGGCCCTGGGCCGCCTTGATGTCTTCGGCCAGCTTCCTTACGTCGGGATCGACGCCGTCCTTGGCGAGCATCATTTGGCTCATGTTGACGGCCTGGTCGTGGTGGGGGATCATCGCCTGCGCGAACGCGGCGTCCGCCGGGGCTGCGCCCGTGCCGGGGGCGGACTGGGTCGCAGCCTGCGTGCCGGTGTCCGGAGCGGCGGAATTGGGACCGGCATCCGACCCGCATCCGGAAAGGAGCAGGGCGGCGGCAACGGCGGAGGAGGTGATGACGGCATAACGCTTCATGGCGGTTGGTCCTTCGTGAATCTTGGGTATGTCTGTCAGGGCCGCACGCGCATGGCATGCGGACATAAGCCGGTCCCGCGAGGGGATCAAGCAAACGGCCTATGTGCGGCTGACGGACAGCTCAATCAAGGAAGGAGGCCTTGGCGCGGCCCGGATCCACGTTGGAGAAGGCGGGGGCGCGCGCAGCCCGTGGCTGCCGCTTTCATGATGCCGCTGCAGCAGGAAAGCCAGGAGCCATCCGGTCAGCACCACCAGGAAAACGCACGCGGCCTGCATGGTGTGCTCGCCTCCGCAGGGGCCCGAGCACGTTGCGGAATGGAGGTCCTGTCCCGCAACCGTGAGCGCGGCGGCATCCACGGTGCCCTGGGCGGTGTGGATGCTGCCGGGGGTGTGCGGCGTGCCGTGTCCTGCGTGGGAGTCGTGCGAGCCGCCGGCGTCGTGTGAAATGGCCTGGCCCGAGGCCATCGAGGCATGTCCGGATGCGGCCTGATGGGCAATGCCGAGGGCGTGCATCCCGAGGATTCCGGCCATGACGGCCAGCAGGCAGAGCAGGAGCATTAGGCCGTGCGGCATAGGCGCAGGCCGGCGCTGGAGCACGAACATGTAGTCCGCCATGCCTGCCTTCCTGCTAGCCGGAGTGCACCTTCCTCAAGCAGGCAGCGGCCAGGCCGCCGACTGCCACCCTTCGCCTATCATACCCGGCAGGGGTATCCAGTTCCATCTGGCCCCGGGTTCCGGCATCCCTGGCCCGGGGCCCGGGGTCCGGGTCCCGGCATCCCGGGTCTCGGGATGCCGGGACGCCGGAGTGCCTGAGTGCCGTGTGCCTCCGCGTCAGCGCCGCCCGGACGCGTCGGACTTCCGGAGCGCATTTTCGACGGCGGCCAGCAGACCATTGAAGCGCGGGTCCCCTTCGAGGTCCTCCAGCAGGACCGGCTGTCCGGCCGAGTCGCCCAGCGGCACTTGCCAGTTCGGGTACTGCTCGGTGGTGGTGCCGGGCTGGTTCTGGACCCGCCGGTCCCCGGTGCCGTCCACCAGCGCGACGCACAACAAGACCGACGGCGTCTGGGCCAACAGCACGTGCAGCGCCTCGATCTGCTGCTGTTCGGTCGCCTCGCCGTCCGGCAGCAGGCCGCGCTCGCGGGCAACTTCCAGCACGGCGCTCACAGATTTCCGGTGCGCGGCCAGTTCTTCGGCCGCGCTCTGCTGGAGCAGGCCGAGTCCGTCCCGTAGGGCCACGTGTTCGCCGGACAGGTAGCCGGCGGTCGGCGGCAGGTCGTGCGTGTTCACGCTGGCCAGGCACTGCGTCCGGTACCTCTCCGGCGGCAGGGGAGCGCCGCCGTCGTTCTCGAACCACAGAATGGAGGTGCCCAGGATGCCGCGCTCCGCGAGGTAGTCGCGCACCCAGGGCTCGAAGGTGCCCAGGTCCTCGCCGATCACCACGGCGCCGGCGCGCTGGGCCTCCAGCGCCAGAATGCCGATCATCGCCTCGTGGTCGTAGGTGACGTAGGCGCCGTCGATGGGCAGGTTCCCCTCCGGCACCCACCAGAGCCGGAACAGGCCCAGGATGTGGTCCACCCGGACGCCGCCGGCGTGGCGCAGCACGGTGCGCAGCATGTTGCGGAACGGCACGTAGCCGGCCTCGGCCAGCCGCTTCGGATGCCACGGCGGCTGCGACCAGTCCTGCCCCAGCTGGTTGTACATGTCCGGCGGCGCCCCCACGCTGACCCCTGGCGCCAGCACGCCGCGCAGCATCCACGCGTCCGCGCTGGACAGGTCCGCGCCAACCGCCAGGTCGTGCACCACGCCCAGCCGCATCCCGGCCAGCTTCGCCGCACGCTGCGCCGCCTCGAGCTGCTCGTCGCACAGCCACTGCAGCCACATGTGGAAGCCGATCCGCTGGGCCAGCTGGCGCCGCTTCGCCTGCGCGGCCGCCGTATCCGGGGCTGCAGCCGGGTCGCGCCAGGACGGATCGTCCGCGGGCGTCTGCTCGCGCAGGGCGCACCACAGGGCGAAGTCCTCCAGCCCGGCGCCGCTGTCCCGGACGAACGCGCGGTAGGCCTGCTCGCGGGCGGGGGAGCGCCCGGCCTGGTGGAGCAGCTCCAGAGCCTCGAGCTTGAGTTTGTACACTTGGTCCCGGTCCAGCAGCTCGGCGCTGCGGTTCAGCCGCTGGGCCTTGGCCGACAGCTTCTCCACCTGCTCCCGCTGCTTCGGCTCCAGGTAGGCCAGTTCGTCGATGGCCTCGATCCGCAGGTAGAGCGGGTTGAAGAACCGCCTGGTGGAGGGCGAGTAGGGGGAGGGCTGCAGCGGCGGGGCCGGCTCGGCCGCATGCAAGGGGTTGACCAGCACGTAGTCCGCGCCGCGTTCGGCACTCAGCGCGGCCAGGTCCGCCAGGTCGCCGAAATCCCCGATGCCCCAGGAACGACTGGAGCGGACCGAATACAGCTGCGCGGCCAGGCCCCAGCCGCGGCGCTGCTCCAGCATCCCGGTTGTGGCCAGCCGGTCCGGCACCACGATCAGCGCGGTCCGCGCCGCGGCGCCCTCGATCTCGGCGTGCAGGGTGTGCCAGCCCAGCGGCAGGTCCCGCGGCAGGGCGAACGTGGCGCGGACCGTCGGCACGCCCTCCACCTCGCGCGGCTCCGCCCCGACGTTGCGCTGCCGGGCGGCATGCTCCTGTCCGTCCTCGGTGACGATCCGCAGCTTCACCGCCGTCCCGTCCGGCACATGCACCGGGACCAGGGCTTCCTTCCCCGCGGTGACAACGACGGCGGGGGGCAGCATCCGGCGCCAGTCCTCCAGTTCCGCCTCGGCGAGGGATCCGTCCACCAGCTCGGGGGACGAGGCCGGAACGCCGAGGGCGGCCAGCACCTTAACCAGCGTCTCCGGGGCCACCTGCTGCGGCGTCCCGTTCCAGCCGGTGAAGGTGGTGCCGACGCCGTGTGCCGCGGCCAGCCGGTGCAGCTTGGCGAGGTCTGGGTCGAGGTGGGCGTCAGCGGAAGCGCTGACGGGGGACGCGGGGTTACTCATCAAGTCCGCCTTGTCTGCCGAGGATCGCTGCATGCATGTGCCGGAGCGCTCCGGGCACCTGGTTCCGATTATGTCAGCGCGCACTGACAGTGGAAGAGCGGGGAAGAAGATGACGTCCAATCTGCCGTGCGGCCGGCGCCGGCGGGAGCTGGGGCGACACTCGAGGACGATCTGTCCCGAAACCATCACGGTCCCGGCCCTGTGGGCCCATTTATTGTGGCGACAGTTTCCGCTACCCGTTTCACTGGTCGGCCTGGAGGCGAGCTGTGAGGCCTGCCCGACGGTTTCTGTCTCCCAAAGTGAGGTTTCTTGCGAAGGCTCCTTCGTGAACTGATTGCGCTCGCTCGTCTTGCAGCATCCGTTTTCCAAGGCCTCGGTCTAAGCCCCGAATATTGTCAGAGGCAGCTCTTAGTGTTGGTGCATGGAGGACTTCGGGAAGCATCGGTCGGGGAAGTGGCAGGTCAATGCCGGCTTCGATGCTGTCCGGGGTGGGCGTTCTTCTCGTTTTGAGTATCACTTGCATAGGGCGCTGCTGGAGGAGTGCCTGCGGCGGATGTATCCGGACCTGGCCCCTGGTGCCGGACAGCAACTGCGTGTCGTGGAAGATCCAATCTTCGGTACCGTTCACATCGCGGGCCTGGAAGCCCCTGACACGGCTCCGGGCGCGCCCGTGGAAAACCCATCTGCCTCCGCTGCCGCGCCGGAGTCACCGCACGCTTCCCCTGTTTCCGGTTCTGCCCCTGCCGTTGGCGGCGCGAATCCAAGCCATTCGGAGTCCGATCCCGCGGCCGGCGATGCCCGGCCTGCCGAGTCAGATGAAGCCGGGGCCGTAGCAGGGCCACCTCGTGAGCCGGGCGGTTCCGGTGCGGTGGAGCCGGTTTGCGGTGATCCCGAGGCTGCCTTCGGGCCGCCGGCGGATGGGGGCGGGGATGGGGTGCCGGATTGGGCGTTGTCTCCGGCGCAGCGGGCGAAGCGGGAGCAGGCCAGGGAAGCGGCGAAGCCGAAGCCGCCGGCGCTGGTGGAGCACGGGCCGGTGGAGTGGTTCCAGGCCTGGCGGGACATCACACCGGCGGACCTGGCCGTGGTGCTGGCCCGGCAGGATCTGGCAGGGTTGGCGGACGGGGTGCTGCTGGAGTACCTGGCCGCGGTGGAGAAGGTGACCGCGTCCTGGCACGCGCAGCGTGTCCGGGGTTTGGGCGAGTTCGCGTCCCGCCGGACCGAGCCCGGGTCCCCGCTGATGGGTGCGGAGGGCCATGACCGGGGCACGGTGCGGGAACTGGCCGCGCACCTGCACCAATCCCAGAAAACCCTGGTCCCGGAACTGGCCGACGCGGTCCAGCTCTGCGCGCACTTCCCGGACACGATGGCGGCGATGGGTGAGGGGCGGGTGGACCTGGGCCGGGCGACCGCGATCGTGCGCGGCTCCCGCGACCTGCCCGCCGCGGTATTGGGCGAGTACGAGCAGGCGGTGCTGCCCGGGGCGGAGCACGTGGTCCGCGAGACCGTGCAGGACCGCGCCCGGGCGGCCCGGCACCGGCTGCACCCGCAGACCCTTCAGGAGCGGCATGCCCGGGCGATGGAGCACCGCGGGGTGTGGTTCCGGCCGCAGGAAGACGGGATGGCCGAACTGTGCGTGCAGACCGGCGCCGACACCGCGATGAGTGTCTATAGCCTGGTGCAGGAGCACGCGAAGCACCTCAAAACCCTCGACGGGGAAACCCGCACCCTGGCCCAGCTGCGCGCCGACGTCTTCACCGACCTCTGCCTCCAACCCCCGGTCACCGCCGCAACCGCGGGTACCGGTGACTACAGCAGCCACGGTGAAGGCAGCCCCGGAGCCCCTGCTGAAGCTGCTGCCCAAGCCGCCGGTACGGCTTTCGGGCCGGCGGCCGGCTCTGCCGTCAATGGCGGGAGCCAGGCTTTCGGGCCGGCGTCGGCCGGTGCTGCCGCGGCCGGGCAGGGCGGGCTCTACGGTCCGGCCGCCGCCGGGACCGGGTCCGCCGCCAGCGGTACCGCCGGCACGGCCGACGGGGCAGCGGGTGCGGCGGTGGAACGCAGTGTCGGTGAGGCGTGGGGCGGCGGGAACGTGAAGGCGTTCGTCGCGGTGACGATTCCGCTGGCCACCGCGGCGGGCGGGGACGAGCCGGGCGAGCTGGCCGGGTACGGGCCGATCCCGCCCGGCATGGCCCGCCGGCTGGCCGGGTACGGGCCGATCCCGCCCGGCATGGCCCGCCGGCTGGCCGGCCTGGCGAAATCCTGGCTGCCGGTCATCACCGACGAACACGACCAGGCAGTCATCGTGGCCCGCGAGATGCGGCATCCGCCCGAATGGCTCAAACGCCAAGTCCGGCTACGCGACGAAACCTGCCGCGGGCTCGGCTGCCGCACGCGCTGGAAGCACTGCGAACTCGACCACACCCAGGCGTGGGAACACGGCGGCAAAACCGAACTCGATAACCTCGTCCTGCGCTGCAAACCCGACCACCTGGCCAAACACAACGACGGCTGGCACACCACCCAACAGCCCCACGGCGTGATCCGCCACCAAACCAAAACCGGCCAGACCTACACCAGCTACCCCGACGGCTCCTGGATCAGCCACGGCATCACACCACCCCCGCCCCCGCCACCCGACCCCTTCAACGACACCACACCACCACCCTTCTAAGCGCGCGGGGAGCTCCGGTGCGCCGGGAGCTCCGGTAAGCGGGGAAAGGCCCGCGTCCTCCTACGCCGGCGCACCACAACAGCGGGACCCGCGCTCCGGAGGTGCGAATAGCGGTCCAACCGAGGCGCACGGACAGGCTTTCTAGTCGGGAAGCGCGAGCGGAAGTCCAGCCGGGAGGCAGGCCTAAAGGCCCTGCCGGGATGCGCGGCTCCGGCGAGTTCCCAGGCGGGCGTACGCTGGGCCGGCGCTGGCACCCTCCGGGAACTCAGCCGCTCAGTCCGTGAGGCGGGGGCGGCGGGACCACCGGGCGGCTTTGAGGGCGAGGTGCAGCTCCAGCCGAGTGTGGCCTTTGAGGGGGTCGGCGCCGATGATGGAGCGGACTTTGGCCAGCCGGTTATAGACGCTGCTGCGATGCAGGTGCAGGCCCGCGGCGACGTCGGCGACCGAGCCGTCGGTGTCGTAGAGCAGCTCGAGGACGGGCAGCAGTTCGCCGTTCCGGTCCCGCTCGGCGAGTTCGCGGTAATGCACGGACCCGGTCGGCAGCAGTCCGCGCGATTCGGCGAGGAACTGGTAGACGCCGGTGTCGCGGTAGTCGACGAGCTGCCCTACGCGCGGATCCACGGAGGCGGCCTGCACCGCCGTCGTCGCTTCCCGGTACGCGGCCGGCAGCCGGCGCAGGTCGGTGAAGGGTTCGCTGAGCCCCAGCATGTCGGGCCGCTCGGGGTGCCCGCCGCGCAGCGAGATTTCATGGCCGTAGCGCTGCAGCACTTCCTGGTGCTCTGAGCGTCCGGCCAGATCGCGGAAGAGCAGTACGGCGTGCTGCGGGGCGCCGGCGCTGAGGAGCGCGGGGCGGATGCCGACGGTGGCCTGCAGGGCGGAGACGCGCTGAAGCAGCACGGCCGCCTCCGGATCCGCGAGTTCGGCCATCGCCACGTCCGGGTCATCGATGCGCTCCATGACCACGCCGAGGGCCCATGGCTCCCGGCCGCCCACTTCCGGCCAACCGGCCACGTCCTCGATGGCGGCGCTGTCGCCGGCGCATGCGGCGAGGAATTGCGTTTCGCGGCGCCGCCGGGCTTCGGACTCGGGGGTGTTGGTGTCCAGCAGTTCCTCGGCCAGGCCGTCCATGAGCGGCCGGACCTGCGGCAGCGCGGCCAGGATCGAGTCCGGTGCTTCGCCGGGTTCCTGCAGGACCCAGAGGTAGCCGACGCGGAACCCGCGCACCAGCAGCGGCACGCAGACGCGGCCGAGCATGCCAAGCGATTCGTTGGCGCCGACCACCACGGGCCGCACGGCGGTGGCGATGCCGTGGCTGAGCTGCCAGGCGCTGACGTCTTCGGGCACCTTCTTGGTGAGCAGGAAGTTCACCCGCACCGGGTCCGCCGAGGCGCGGTGGCTGCTGTATGCGATCAGGTCTCCGTCCAGGTCCTCCACGGAGACCCCGTGGTCCAGGGTTCGGGCGATCGACTCGACGGCCTGCTCGGTGGTGAGGTTCTGCACGCACTCTCCTGTAGAAACGGCTCGGGCCGACAAGCTGCCGGTCGACGGCGGGCGGGGGAGTGGCCCGGGCCACGTAGACAACGGGCGACAGTTGCTGCGCCGCGACTCGACAATTGTCGATTGCAGGTTCCAGCATAGCTGTGGTAGCCGTCACAACGGGCGTTCCGCCGCTCAAACCGGCTATGGCCCGATTCTCCGCGCGGATCCGCGGATCGAGGCGGCTTCGGGAGCGGACGACGGCGGCAAGTTGCCTCACGCTGCCACAACCGGTGCCGCGGTGCCCCGCGAAGGGGCGCGGCCGGCGTCGTAATTTCCGCCCCTACAGTTGATGCACGGCCGGTTCCGGCACAGAATCCCACCCACAAATACGGAGGCACCCCGATGATCATCGGCGTTCCCAAGGAAATCAAGAACAACGAATTCCGCGTGGCCATCACGGCCTCCGGCGTGCACGAACTGCGCGGCCGCGGCCACCAGGTGCTGATCGAGGCCGGCGCCGGCGTTGGCTCCAGCATCGAGGACGCCGAGTACGTCGCTGCCGGTGCCGAGATCGTGGCCGGCGCGGACGAGGTCTGGGCCCGCGCCGAGATGGTCATGAAGGTCAAGGAGCCGATCGCCTCCGAGTACCGCCACTTCCGGGACGGGCTGGTGCTCTTCACCTACCTGCACCTGGCCGCCGAACCGGAGCTGACCCGCGCGCTGCTCGACTCCGGCGTCACTGCCATCGCCTACGAGACCGTGCAGACCGCAAATGGTGCGCTGCCGCTGCTCGCCCCGATGAGCGAGGTGGCCGGACGGCTCTCCGTGCAGGTTGGCGCCACTGCCCTGACCAAGCCCGCCGGCGGCCCCGGCGTGCTGCTCGGCGGCGTGCCGGGTGTCCGGCCGGCCAAGGTCACCGTGCTGGGTGCGGGCGTGGCCGGCACCAACGCGGCCGCGATGGCGCTCGGCCTCGGCGCGGACGTCACCATCCTGGACATCAATGTCAACCGCCTGCGCGAGCTGGACGCCCAGTACTCCGGCCGCCTGAAGACCGTGGCCTCCAACAGCCTCGAGGTCGAGCGCTCCGTGGTGGAGTCGGACCTGGTGATCGGCTCCGTCCTGATCCCGGGCGCGAAGGCTCCGAAGCTGGTCAGCAACGAGCTGGTCGCGAAGATGAAGCCGGGCAGCGTCCTGGTGGACATCGCGGTGGACCAGGGCGGCTGCTTCGCCGACAGCCGGCCCACCACGCACGAGGATCCGACCTTCACCGTGCACAACTCGCTCTTCTACTGCGTGGCCAACATGCCGGGCGCCGTCGCGAACACCTCCACCTACGCACTGACCAACGTCACGCTGCGCTACGCGGCGCTGCTCGCCGACCTGGGCGTCGACGCGGCGCTGGCCAAGGATCCGGCGCTTGCCGCGGGCCTGAACGTCTCGGCGGGCCAGGTCCGGCACCGCTCGGTCGCCGAAGCCTTCGGCCTTGAGCTGGCGGAAGCCGGCGTGCTGGTCAACGCGTAGGACTTGGCTCCTTCGCGAGGACTCGACTCCTTCGCATAGGCCCAACGTCACGGGGCCCGCAATTCAATAGATCCAACACGCCGCGGGGCGGGTCCACTGAACACGGTGCATCCGCCCCGCGGGCTTTTGCGGTCGGGCTTGTCTGGCCGCGTTCCCGGATGCAGTTGTAAGATTGTCTGCAATGGACAGGCGGCGGCATTCGGCGCCTGCCAAGCAGCCAATGCCGAGAGCAAGGAAGCCCATGGCACATCGATTCATCGAGCCGCTGGTCCAGGAGTCCACGCCGGCCATCATCGCCCGGAAGCTGCGTTACGCCATCGGGCACGGCGAACTGCAGCCTGGACAGCAGTTGGGGGAGGCGGACCTGGCTCGCGAGCTGGGCGTCAGCCGGGGCCCGCTGCGCGAGGCGATGCAGCGGCTGACCCAGGAAGGCCTGCTGGTCAGCATACGGAACCGCGGCATTTTCGTGACGGAACTCGGCCCGGAGGATATTGCCGACATGTACCTGGCGCGCACCGCCGTCGAGCGCGCCGCCGGGCTGAAGATCATCGAGGTTGTCGGCATCCACGAGAAGGTGGCCGCCGCGTTGCGGACCGTGACGGACAAGATGGCGCAGGCCGTCGCCGCCGGCGAGCGGGGCAGCGTCCTGAGCGACCTGGACATCGAGTTCCACGAACTGCTGGTCAGGATGGCGGACAGCGGCCGGCTCTCGCGCATGCACCAGACGCTGATGACGGAGACCCGGATGTGCATGGCGGCGCTCGAGGACACCGGCTACACCCCGGAGGACCGGCTGGCCGAGCACGAGGCCATCGCGGACGCGATCGGGACGGCGAACGTGCCGCTGTTCCACAAGCTGCTGGCCCACCACATGGATGACGCGGTGGAAAAGATTTCCAGCAGCATGCGGGCGCTGGAGAATGCGCCGGAAAACGCAAAGGTGGATGTAACGGAGAACGCGCCGGAGGGCGCAATGGAGAACGACGGCGGCGTGGTGCCGGCGGCGGCTGCGAAAGGGGCGGCGGCGGAGCCGGTAGCGTAACGGTCGGCGCCGACGGCACCGACGGGGCGGGCAGAGCCGACGGAGCTGACGCTCCGGGCAGCCGGAAGGCATAGGCTCTGGGTGAACCGGAACCACGAGATAACCGGAGGCGGTGAGCCTGATGGGCAGGGCGTCTGACGAATACAAGCGGCGGCTGGAACGGGCTGCCGAGGTGCGTTCCGTGCGTGCCTCGGGCGGCAGCGCTGCGGAAGCGCAGGCTGCGGCCGCGGAGGAGGAGCTCGAGGAGAAGCGGCGCAAGCTTGGGAGCGCTGCGAGGGCCGACTACCTGATCCGCGACGCGATGGCCCGTGGTGAGTTCGACAACCTGAAGTACGCGGGCAAGCCGATCCCGGGGCTGGGGCAGGGGAACGATCCGGACTGGTGGGTCAAGGGGCTGATCCAGCGCGAAAACCTGACCGGGCTGGGGCCAAAGGCGATCCTGCTGCGCACCGAGGATGTGGAACTCGACGGCACGTTGGACCGCGTGTACACGGAGAAGCAGGTCCGCGAGATCGTCGAGGACTTCAACGCAAGGGTCATCGATGCCCGGCGCCAGCTCCAGGGCGGGCCGCCGGTCATCACCAAGACGCGCGACGTGGATGGGGAGGTCCGGCGTTGGCAGGAGCGCCGCGAGGCCCGCCGGGCGGCGCTCCCGCCGGAACCCGAGCCGGAGCCCAAACGTCCCTGGTGGCGGCGCCCGCGGCGCGGGGACCGGCGCGGGGACCGGCGCGGGGACTGACGGTGCACGGCTGACGGCGCACTGCTGAGAGGGCGGGACTGGCGCAGGACCGGCGGGCTGCGGCGTGTGGCCGGGCCGGGTCAGGGCAGCCGCGTCTTCCTGAGCAGGGCTTGGGCGCCGGCTTGTCCGGGCTCCAGCGGGACCGGGCTCAGCAGCGTGGCCGGGCCGCGGCGCAGGATGCCGCCGGTCAGTGGCTGGCAGCGGATGCCGCCCCGTCCTCGCATGGCGGCGTGGGCTCCGGGGGCGAGCATCCGGTCCATCCAGGCGCAGGGGTGGGCCTGCCGGCCGCCGCGCAGGGTGACGGAGCCGCCGCCGGATTCCAGGGTGAATTCCTCGCCGACCAGCGGGGCGAGCTGGGCGCCCCTGAGGACCACATTGCGCCGGGCCAGGAGCGGGTCGAAGGGCGCCGCCTCCAGCTCCGCGGCGATGGATTCGAGGGACTCGACGGCCATGAGCGTGACCGCGGCGTCCATGTGCGCGGCCTTGCCGAAGAAGCGGTCGCCGACGATGCCTTTCCCCGCGACCACCTCGACCTGCTCGACGTCCGAGGTGGGGACGTCGGCGGCGCCGTCCCGCGCGCGGCCGAAGTATGCATGGGACGGGGAGACCAGCAGGTGCAGGATCTCCACTGGGTATGCGAACGTCGCCGTCATGACACCCAGCTTAGGACGGGCTGACTGCGGGTAGGTCAGCCTGGCGGAACGCGCGGCGTGGCGGGCTCGGCGAAAACATCCGGCGCGGCGGGCACGGCGAAGCCCGCCGCCGATCCGTGTCGGGATTGGCGGCGGGCTGTCGGGCCGACGCGTTGTGGAAGGCCTCGCGGCGGGCGTCGGTCCAGGCGTTGTGGAAGGCTTCGCGCCGGGCTGTCGGCCTCAGGCGTTGTGGAAGGCCTCGCGGCGGGCACGGGCGTCCTCGCGGTTGAGCTCGACGTGGCGGAGGCTGGGTAGCCCGGTGGATTCCGGGACGCCGGGGAGTTCCTCGCCGCGCAGTGTGGCCTGGGAGGTCTCGCGCATGCAGAGGATGCTGACGAAGCCGATGATGCCGGCGATGGCCATGTACCAGCCCGGCACGAGCTGGTTGCCGGTGGTTTCGATCAGCTGGTTGGCCACGGTCTGGGACGGGCCGGCGAAGAACGCCGTCGAGAAGTTGTAGCCGATGGCGAAGCCGCTGTAGCGCACGGCCGTGGGGAACAGCGCCGGCAGGGTAGAGGAGACGGAGGAGACCAGGACCACCAGCAGCAGGCCGAGGACGGCCAGGCCGAGGAACTGCAGCAGCAGGTTGGGGATGCCGAGGAGCATGATGGCGGGGACCGAGAGCAGCGCATACCCGCCGGCGGCTGCCAGCAGCAGGGGCTTGCGGCCGACCCGGTCGGACAGCGCGCCCATTGGCGGGATCGCCACCAGCATCAGGGCCATGATGCCCACGAGCATCCAGTTGCCTTGGGCCGTGCTGTGGCCCAGCTGGCCGCTGAGATAGGTCGGCATGTAGCCGAGGATCAGATAGAACGCCACATTCAGCAGCACCACGAAGCCGGCGAGGACCAGGATCTGGCGCCAGTTGTTGACGATCACGTGGCGCAGCGGGGAACCGGTGGTCTCGTGCTGCGCGGAGGCCTCGGAGAAGACCGGCGCTTCGCCCAGCCGGGTGCGGATCCACAGCGCGGTCAGGCCGAGCGGGATGGTCAGCAGGAACGGGATGCGCCAGAGGCCGTCCTGGACGGCCTGCTCGCCGGCGACGGTGATCAGCGTGGTGCAGACGACGGCGGCCAGCATGAAGCCGACGGTGGTGCCGAACTCCAGGAAGGAGCCGAGGAATCCGCGCCGGCGGTCCGGGGCGGATTCGGCCATGTAGACGGCGGCGCCGCCGTACTCGCCGCCGGCGGAGAAGCCCTGGACCAGCCGGCAGAGCAGCAGCAGGACCGGGGCCAGGGCGCCGACGGTCTGCAGCGTGGGCAGCAGGCCGATGGCACCGGTGGCCAGCGTCATCATCATCACGGTCAGGACCATGACCTTCTGCCGGCCGACCTTGTCGCCGAGCGGGCCGAGGATGATGCCGCCCAGCGGGCGGACCAGGAAGGACAGCGCGAGGGTGGCGAGGGTGAGCGTGACGCCGAGGCCGCCGTCGCCTTCCTCCGAACCGAAGAAGTTCACCGCCATGAAGATCGTCAGATAGCCGTATACGCCATAGTCGAACCATTCGACGGCGTTGCCCAGGGCCGAGCCGAGGATGGCGCGGTTGAGCGTGCGCTTGCCCTCGGGCGTGCCTGGTTCGGCGCCCGGCGCCGTTCTGGGCTCCGGCTGGTTGTTGCGCAGGGATTCGGAAGTGCTCATGAAGTGCTCCTTCACTCAATCGGGCCGGACGGCGTTGTCCGGTCCGGGTAGCTGGCCAGGCAGCTGATGGGAGCCCCTTGGGTGGTGGCTCGGGGGTGGATGGTGGCTGGTGCGGGTTACGGGCTTGGCGTCGCGTGGTGGTTGAGGGTCCGCAGGCAGAGGAGGGCATAGGCGCGCGCGGCGATGGCCAGCTCCTCCAGGCCGACCGACTCGTCCGCCTGGTGGGCTTGGTCGTTCAGGCCGCCCGGGCCGAGCACAATGGCAGGCACGCCGAAGTCGCGGACGATGAAGCCGCCGTCGCACGCTGCCGTCCAGCCGCCGATCCGGGTGCTGCCCCCGGCGGATTCCACGCTGGCCACGGCCGCCGCGACCAGCGGATGGTCCGCGGGGGTGCGGAAACCGGGCATCTGCATGCTGACGCGGCCGGCGACGGAGATCCCGTCCGTGTCGATGCCGGCCTCGCGGATCCGGGCCAGCAGGTCCGCGAGGATGCGCTCCGGGTCATCGTCCGGCATCAGCCGGCGGTCCAGGGAGAGGGAGCACGACGGCGCCACCACTGAGGTGCCCTGGCCGCCTTCGATCAGTCCGACGTTCCAGGTGCCGGCCCCGAGGAGGTCGTCCTGGTCCCGCTGCAGCCGCTCGTGGTCCGCGCGGATGAGTTCGCAGATCCGCGCGGCGGCGGCGATGGCGTTGCGCCCGTCCGCCGGGCGGCCGGAGTGCGCGGGGCGGCCGGTGACTTCCAGTTCCAGGTAGCTGTCGCCGCGGCAGCCGACGACGGTCTCCAGGTCCGTGGGTTCGGCCACGACGCAGCCAAGGTAGTCATGGGGCAGGGGGGAGGCGGCCAGCGTCCGGATGCCGAGGCCGAGGTCCTCTTCGTCCACGGTGCAGACCAGCGTGACGGGGCCGGAGAGTGCGGCGCCCGACCGCTTGAGCGCCGCCATGGCGCCGAGGACCGCGGCCAGTCCGCCCTTCATGTCCGTTGCGCCCCGCCCGTAGAGCCGGCCGTTGTCCACGGCAGCCTGGAAGGGCTGGCGGCTCCAGCCGGGCCCGGCCGGGACGACGTCGGAGTGGCCGAGGAACATCAGGCCGGGTGCGGCCGCGGCGGGGTCGGCGGGCAACAAGGTGATCGAGATGTTCGGGCGGTCGGGGGCCGCGGACTGGGTGGCGATGTCCAGCCCGAGTTCCCGGGCGGCCGCTTCCAGTACGGCGACGGTGGCGGCTTCCGTGTCCCCGGGGTTCTCGCCGCCGGCCCCGATGAGCCGGGAGGCGAGGTCGACGACCCGGTCCAGGTCGACAGCGTCGAGCACGGCCTGCTCGGTGGCAGTCAGCGCGCGCTGGGCTGCCTCGCCGGGTGCCGGCGCCACCTACCGTGCTCCCGAGGAGGCGGCGGTGCCGATGGACACCTCGGCGCGGGCCTTGTCGAGGGCCGCGGCGAGGCGGACGATGCCGGTCTCGGTGCGCTCCGGCGACGAGGACGCGAAGCAGAGCCGGAAGGCGTCGGCGAAGCGGCCGGTCGGCGAGAGCGCCGGGCCGGGGATGAAGGCCACGCCCTCGGCCAGCGCGACTTCGAACAGCCGCTGGGTGTTGATCTTCGCGTCCTCGCCCTGCAGCGTCACCCAGAGGAAGAAGCCGCCGTCAGGGTCCGTGGTGCGCACGCGGTCCCCGAGATGCCGCTCGATGCTCTCCAACATGGCGCGCTTGCGGCCCTGGTACTCACGGCGCAGCCAGGCCAGGTGGTCGTCCAGGCCGCCGCGCAGGATGAACTCGGCCACCAGGTGCTGGGCCGGCACGTTGGTGCAGGTGTCCATGGCCTGCTTGGCATTGATGACCAGGTGCTGCAGCTCCGGGTCGGTCTCCACCCAGCCGACGCGCAAGCCGGGGGCGAGGATCTTGGAGAAGGTGCGCACCGAGAAGATCAGCGGATCGTCCGGGCTGAGCTGGTTGAAGGTGGGCAGTTCCTCGCCCTCGAACCGCAGCAGGCCGTACGGGTCGTCGTCCACGATCACGGCGTTCCACTGATGCGCCAGCTCCAGCAGCCGCTTGCGGCGCGGCAGCGAGAGCGTCGTCCCCGAGGGGTTCTGGAAGTTGGGGATGGTGTAGATGGCCTTGGGCGTCTTCCCTCGGCCCGCCACCAGCGCCTCCAGCTGGTTGACGTCCATGCCGTCCTCGTCGACCGGGACCTCCAACAGCTCCGCGCCGTAGCTGAGCGCGGTGGCCGAGCCGTTGGTATACGTCGGGCTCTCCACAACCACCAGGTCGCCGGGGTCGACGAAGATCTTGAAGGCCAGGTCCAGCCCCTGCATGCCGCCCGACGTGATGGTGATGCGTTCCCGCGCGGTGGGATCCGCCGTCGTCGACAAGTACTCGGTGAGCGCGTCGATGAGGTGCGGCTCGCCCTCCGTGGCGCCGTAGGTGTAGGAGGAGGCGTCGTAGACCGCGGCCGGCACGCTGTTGAACAGCTCGACGGGCACGGCTTCCTCCGCGGGGGCGCCCATCGCGAAGCGCACGATGTCGTGGGTCTGCTTGGCCAGCAGCGAGGTGCTGGAGTCGATGACGGAGCCGACCAGGTCGCCGGCCCGTGCCGCGAGGGGAAGGTTGCGCAGGGTCATGGGAACTCCTAGCTGTTGATGGGGAGCAGGCCCCGTTTGTAGGTGGTGAAGGTTTCGGCGCCGGTGGCGGTGACGCGGATGGATTCGGAGAGTCCGTAGCCGTAGTTGTCCATCCACATCCCGCAGATCAGGTGGAACGTCATGTTCTCGGCCAGGATCCGCTCGTCCTCGCTGCGGATGCTGATGGTGCGCTCGCCCCAGTCCGGCGGGTAGCCGATGCCGATCGAGTAGCCCAGCCGCGAGTCCTTTTCGTAGCCGTACTCGAAGATGGTCCGGTTCCACACAGCGGCGACCTCGCGCACGGGCACGCCGGCGCCGATCACATCCAGCATGGCGTTGAGGCCGGCGTCCGTCGCTTCGGCCACGCGGCTCAGTTCAGCGGACGGCTGGCCGAGCAGGAAGGTGCGGTTCAGCGGGACGTGGTAGCGCCTGTAGGCGCCGGCGAGTTCGACGACGACCGCCTCGTCCCCGCGCAGCCGACGCTCGCTCCAGGTCAGGTGCGGGGTGTCGGCGGATTCCGCCGTCGGCAGCAGCGGCACGATGGCCGTGTAGTCGCCGCCGAATTCCTCGGTGCCGGAGATCTGCGCCTCCGTGATCGCGGCCGCGATGTCGCACTGCCTGGCCCCGGGACGGATGGCCTCCTCGGCGGCGGCCATCGCGTTGTTGGTGATCACCGCGGCCTTGTGCATCAGCTGGATTTCCGCGGGCGACTTCACGGACCGCACCCAGTTCACCAGTTCGAAGCTGTCCACCAGCGTCCACTCCGGGATGGCGTTGACCAGCGCCCGGTAGGCCTTCGGCGCGAAGAAATGCGAGTCCATCTCCAGGCCCACGCAGCCCCTGGCCGCCGGCGCGATCAGGTGCCGCTCGCGCAGCGCGAACGCGACCCAGTCGAAGGGGTGGATGTGCGGCCGGTGGATGTAGCTCTCCGGGTAGCCAACGATGCACTCCTCGGGCAGCCACGCCGTCCGGAACGCGCCGTTGGCGTCCATCTGCCGGGTGAAGAGGATCATGTCGCCCTGGGCCGGCACGAACACCATCTGCGGGGTGTAGAAGGACCAGGCGTTGTAGCCGGTCAGGTAATAGATGTTGGCCGGGTCGGTGACGATCAGGGCGCTCAGGCCCTGGTCCTCCATGCGCAGCCGGACCGCTGCGAGCCGCGCCTCGTACTCTTCGATGGAGAAGAGCATCGTGGCGATGCCGTTTGGTTCCATCTGGACTCCTCACATGCCTGTCGTGATGCACGTCACTAAAAATAGTAGATTGTAAACAATGTACAGGGAGAAAACGGGCTGGAACAAGGGTGGCCGGCCGGTCCCTTGTTCCAGCCCGTCAGCGGCGCCGCAAAGGACAGCCGATCAGCCGCGCGGAACGGCCATGTACTTGTACTCGAGGAACTCCTCGATCCCCACGCGCCCGCCCTCGCGGCCCAGGCCCGAGGCCTTGATGCCGCCGAACGGCGCCGCCGGGTTGGACACGATGCCGGTGTTCAGGCCGACCATGCCGACCTCCAGAGCCTCGCCCATCCGGAAGCCGCGGCCCACGTCCTGCGTGAACAGGTAGCCGACCAGCCCCCACGGGGTGTCGTTGGCCAGCCGGGTGACTTCCTCTTCGGTGTCGAAGGGGATGACGGGCGCCACCGGGCCGAAGATCTCCTCGCTCATCAGGTCCGCGGCCGGATCGACGTCGGAAAGCACCGTGGGGGAGTAGAAGTAGCCGGGGCGTTCCGGACGGGAGCCGCCGCACACCACCGTGGCGCCCTTGGCGACGGCGTCGTCCACGAGTTCCTGCACCTTCACCAGGGCCTTCTCCTCCACCAAAGGGCCGACGTCGGTGCCATCCTTGGCGCCGTCGCCCACCGTGAGTGCGCCGAGCCGCGCGGCCAGCTTGCGGGCGAACTCCCCGGCGACCGGCCGCTGCACGAACAGGCGGTTCGCCGCGGTGCAGGCCTCGCCCATGTTGCGCATCTTGGCGGCGACCGCGCCCTCGACGGCACGGTCCAGGTCTGCGTCCTCGAACACGATGAAGGGTGCGTTGCCGCCGAGCTCCATTGAGGAGCGCATGACGTGCCTGGCCGCCTGCTCAAGCAGCTTCACGCCGACCTCGGTGGATCCGGTGAAACTGACCTTGCGGGCAATGCCGCTCTCCATCCACGGCGTCACCACGGAGGACGCCTTCGACGTGCAGACCACGTTGAGCACGCCCTTGGGCAGGCCGGCCTCGACGAGGATGTCCGCTAGCGCCAGCGAGGACAGCGGGGTCAGGTTGGCCGGCTTGAACACGATGGTGCAGCCGGCGGCGATGGCCGGGCCGATCTTGCGGGTGCCCATGGCCAGCGGGAAGTTCCACGGGGTGACCAGCACGCACGGGCCAACCGGTTCCTTGGAGACCAGGATGCGGTTCCTGCCGTCGCCCGTGGTGGTCACGTCGCCGCCGATCCGCACGGCCTCCTCGGAGAACCAGCGGAAGAACTCGGCGGCGTAAGCTACCTCGCCCTTGGCCTCCGTGAACGGCTTGCCCATCTCCGTGGTCATCACCAGCGCCAGCTCGTCCTGCCGCGCCATGATCAGGTCGTAGGCGCGCCGGAGGA
Source organism: Arthrobacter sp. USHLN218 (assembly GCF_037144715.1). Lineage (NCBI taxonomy): Bacteria > Bacillati > Actinomycetota > Actinomycetes > Micrococcales > Micrococcaceae > Arthrobacter > Arthrobacter sp. USHLN218. Next base: position 257,994 of record NZ_JBBCYT010000004.1, on the reverse strand, counting down.
TCTCGCTGCGCTCGCGCGGCGCGGTCTTCGCCCACTCCTTCTGCACCCGGCCGGCGGATTCGATGGCGCGGCGGGCGTCCTCCGGGCCGCCGTCGGCCACGGTGGCGATGACTTCCTCGGTGGCGGGATTGACGACGTCGAAGCGGGCGCCGGAGGCGGATTCGCTCCATTCGCCGTCGATGAAGACGCCGGTGCTGACCTTGGCGACGGCGTCGCGGGCCGCCTGCGAGGTAGCTTCGTCGGTACGGGCAGTGGTCTCAGTGGTCATGCGGGAGAGTCCTTCTTGTCAATGGTCTGGTCGGTCTGGTCAGGTTCGGGGTCGAGCAGCTGGGCGAGATGCCTGCCGGGTCTGTCCGGGGCGAGCTGGTTGACCTGCATGGCGCAGGAGAAGCCGTCCGTCAGCACCGGCACGTCCGGACCGCTGCCGCGCAGCGCGGGGGCCAGGGCATGCTCGGCCACCTGCATGCTCACGTCGTAGTGCTGCTTCTCGAAGCCGAAGTTGCCGGCGACGCCGCAGCACCCGGTGGCGTCCGTGACGCCTTCGATGCCGACCGCGGCCAGGGCCTGCCGCTGGGTTGCGGCGCCGAAGACGGCGTACTCGTGGCAGTGCGTCTGCAGCACCACCTGCTCCGGCAGCGGCTCCGCCGGCGCCGGCTTCCAGCCGCCGGCGGCCAGCTCGCCCACATGGGCGGCGAAGCTGCGGACCCGGGCCGCGACCCGGCGGGCTTGCTCGGTATGCACGAGCTCCGGCAGGTCCTTGCGCAGGGCCGCGGCGCAGCTGGGTTCCACGACGACGATCGGCCGGTCCGTCCCGTCGTCGAGCGCCTCTGCGGCCCCGCGGAGCAGCTTTTTCGCGGTGTCCAGCTGGCCGGTGGAGATCCAGGTCAGGCCGCAGCACGCATCCGCCGAGCATTCGGCCGGCTGCCCGGCGCCCGCGAGCACGCGCGCGGCGGCTCCGGCGACCTCCGGGCGGAAGCCGCGCGTGAAGGTGTCCACAAAGAGCACGACGCCGGAGCTGGGGTCCGCGCCGTGGCGCGCACCGCCGTCGTGCTCACCGGGCTGCAGCCCTGCCGCGGCCACTTGCTTGCGCCACTCGCCGGCACCCGCGAACTTCGGCAGCGCGCGCTTCGTGGTCATGCCGCCCGCGGCCGCCGCCAGCTTGCCCAGCGGGGTGGCCAGCGCGGCGTTGACCAGCGGCGCGATGCGGCCGGTGAGCTTGAGCCAACGCGGCAGCCAGCCGAGTGAATAGTGCGAGAGCGGGCGTCGCCGGCCGCGGTAGTAGTGGTCGAAGAACTCGGACTTGTAGGTCGCCATGTCGGTGCCGGTGGGGCAGTCGCTCGAGCAGGCCTTGCAGGACAGGCAGAGGTCCAGCACCTCGCGGACCTCCTCGGAGCGCCAGCCTTCCTCGATGCTGCGGGCGCCGCGGACCATGTCCTGCAGCACGCGGGCACGGCCGCGGGTGGAGTCCTTCTCGTCCCGGGTGGCGCGGTAGCTGGGGCACATGACGCCCGCGGTGTCCGAGCGGCACTTGCCCACGCCGATGCAGCCTTGGACGGCGTGCACCCACGGGTTGCTCCCGGCGCCGGACTCGTCCGACGGGTCGTCGGTCTCGGCGCTGGCGCTGCCGCCCGCGCCGATCGGGCGGAGGTCGAAGCTGGTGCGCCACGCCCGCTCAGGCACGCCGGCCAGTGCCAGGTGCCCGTCCAGCGGGTCCGGTTCGGTGAGCGAGCCGGGGTTGAGGATGCCCGCGGGGTCCCAGATCCGGCGGTAGTCGGCGAAGGCCCTCAGCATCGCGGCGGAGTACATGATCGGCAGCAGCTCGGAGCGGGCGCGGCCGTCACCGTGTTCGCCGGAGAGCGAGCCGCCGTGCTGGACCACCAGCTCCGCGGCCTCGCGCGAGAAGGTCCGGAAGACGGCTCGGCCGGCGTCGCTGCGCAGGTCGTAGGTGATCCGGATGTGCATGCAGCCGGCGCCTAGGTGCCCGTACATCACGCCGGTCAGGCTGTGCTTGGCCAGCAGGTCGCGGAAGTCCGCCAGGTAGTCCGGCAGTTTCTCGGGCGCGACGGCGGAATCCTCCCAGCCGGGCCAGGACTCGCCGCCGGTGGACAGCCGGGAGGACAGACCGGCGCCGACTTCCCGGACGCGCCAGAGTGAGGCGCGTTCCACCGGATCCGGCACCGGGCGGCCGTCCATCATGCGGCCGTTCTCCCTGAGCCGGGCGAGCAGCCGCCCGGCCTCGCCCGCGACCTCGTCCGGGTCGTCGCCGTCGAGGTCGACGTACAGCCAGGCCCTGCCCTCCGGCAGGCCCTGCACCGAGCCGTCGCCGCGGCGGAAGCGCATGGTGTCCACGATCGCCTCGTCGATCCCTTCGACCGCCGAGGGGGAGAACTCCAGGATGGCGCCGATGTCGCGCGAGGCCTCGACGACGTCCTGGTAGCCGATGCAGACCAGCAGAGCGCTCGCCGGCTTCGGCACCAGCTTCATCCGCGCCCCGACGATGACCGCGCAGGTGCCCTCGGAACCCACCAGCGCGCGGGCCACGTTGAAGCCCTTCTCCGGCAGCAGGTTGGCCAGGTGGTAGCCGGAAACCTGCCGCTGGATCCGGCCGAGCTCCGTGCGGAACCCGGCGAGGTTCGCGTGCGCCAGCTCCTTCAGCTCACTGGTGAGCTGCGCGGCGCGCAGCGCGGCGGCGGTGTCCTCGGGATCCGTGGCCCGCAGCCCCTCCCCGCCCGCGGTGAGCCGCGCGCCGTCGGACGTCACGACGTCGATCTCCGCCACGTGGTCGGAGGTGCGGCCGTAGCGCACCGAGTGGTTGCCGCACGCATCGTTGCCCAGCGCCCCGCCCACCGTGGCCCGGTTTTTCGAGGACGGATCCGGCGCGAAGGTGAAGCGGCCGTTCGTCGCCCGCTCCACCTCGGCAGAGAGCGTGGCCAGCACCACGCCGGGCTCCACCGAAACCGTCCCGGCCGCCTCGTCGACCCGGTGGACCCGGTTCAGGTAGCGGGAGAAATCCAGCACGACCCCGGGGCCGATCGCGTTGCCGGCCATCGAGGTGCCGCCGCCGCGGCCGATCAGCGGGGTGCCCGTGGCGCGGCAGGCCCGCACGGCGGCGACGACGTCCTCTACGCTGCGCGGGAAGACCACGGCGAGCGGCGGGATGCGGTAGTTGGACGCGTCGAAGGAGTACTCGGCGCGCCGACGCGGCGAGGCGTCGGCGGTGATGCCCGCTGCGGCCAGCGCGGAGAGCACGGCGGGCCGCTCCACGCCGGCGGTGCCGGCGGGACGGTCCGGGGTGCGGGTGGTGTCGGGGAGGACGGCTTCGCTCATGTGGTGTTTCAGGCTCCCGTCGCTGCCGCGGGGACGGCTCCGGTGGCGACGGCGACGGCCGCCTCGAAGCGTTCCAGGCCGGTAGTGATTTCTTCGGGCGTGACCACGAGGGCCGGGATCAGCCGGACCACGTTGCCGGCCGGACCGCAGGTGAGTGTCAGCAGGCCCTGTTCCGTGGTGGCCTGCTGGACCGCGGCGGCCGTCGCGGCGTCCGGGGCGCCGTCGGCTCCGGTGAACTCGATGCCCTGCATCAGCCCCAGGCCGCGGACGTTGCCGACCTGCGGGAACCTGCCCTGGATCTCGAGCAGCCCGGCCTGCAGCTGCTCGCCGCGCAGCCGGGAGTTCTCCACCAGTCCCTCTTCCTCCACAACTTCCAGCGTGGCGACGCCGGCCGCCGCAGAAACGGCGTTGCCGCCGTAGGTGCCGCCCTGCGAACCGGGCCATGCCTTCGACATGGTCTCGGTGGACGCCGCGATCGCCGAGATCGGGAAGCCGGAGGCGATGCCCTTGGCCGTGATCAGGATGTCCGGGGTTGCGGCGGAGTGCTGGTGGCCCCAGAACCTGCCGGTGCGTCCGACGCCGGCCTGTACCTCGTCGAAAATCAGCTTGATGCCGTGCCGGTCCGCGCGCTCGCGCAACCCGTCCATGAACGCCGGAGGGGTGGGCAGGTAGCCGCCGTCGCCCAAGGCCGGCTCGATCAGGAACGCGGCGGTGTCGTTCGGCGCGGTGCGGGTCTGCAGCAGGTAGTCCAGTTCCTTCAGGGCGAATTCGACGGCGGTGGCCTCGTCCCAGCCGTAGCGGTAGGCGTAGGGGAAGGCTGACATGTGCACGCCAGCCATGAGCGGAGCGAAGCCGGCGGAGAACTTGGTGCCCGCCGTGGTCAGCGACGCCGCCGCGACGGTGCGGCCGTGGAAGCCGCCCTGGAAGACCACGATGTTGGGACGGCCGGTGGCCATCCGGGCCAGGCGGATTGCGGCCTCGACCGCCTCGGAGCCGGAGTTGGCGTAGAAGACGGAGTCCAGCCCGACCGGCAGCACCTCGCCCAGCTTCTCCGTCAGCTGAAGGAGCGGCTGGTGCATCACCGTGGTGTACTGCGCGTGGATGATCTTGCCGACCTGTTCCCGCGCCGCGGCGACTACCTTCGGGTGGCAGTGGCCGGTGCTGGTGACGCCGATGCCGGTGGTGAAATCCAGGTAGTCCTTGCCGTCCGTGCCGTAGATCCAGCTGCCGAGGGCGTGGTCGACGACGACGGGGGTGGCCTGCTTGAGCGCGGGGCTGAGTGAAGTCATGCACCCATGGTGTAGGTCACATCTGTTTATTGTCAACAATCTGTTGATTACGTAGCGTGATGGCGTGACTAACCGGGCCGGCGGACTTCGTGGCAGATCGGCTTGAATGGCGCAGCAGGCCGGTCACTCTCAATGATTCCGGCGGTAGGCGCTGGGTGCGTCTCCAAAAGCCGCCTTGAAGGTGCGGCTGAAGTGCGCGGAGTCGAGAAAGCCCCAGCGCATCGCAATCTGAGTGATGGTGGCGGACCCGAGGGCGGGGTCCAGAAGGTCCATTCGACACCGTTCCAGCCGGCGGGATTTGATCCAGTTGGTCACGGTGGTGCCGGCCCCTTCGAAGAGGTAGTGGAGCCTTCGGGTGGACATGAAGTGGGCTGCCGCGATGGCAGTCGGACCGAGGCCGGGGCTGCCCAGATTGCGCTCAATGTATTCCTTGACCTCAGCCAGTGAGTCGGCTTTGTGGTCTGCCCGCCTGGCCCCCAGGCCAAGCTCGGTGTAAATCAGGGTGTTAATGAGATCGAGCGTGTTGTGGGCCAGCATGATGCCGGCGTGACCGGAGAAGCCATCGAGGTTGGCGGCTAACTCGCCGAGGAACGGCCCGATCAGCCTGCCCATGCTGCTGCCCCGGGACAAGGTAGTCGCCGTGAGGGCGGAGACGCCTTCACTGGAGACGCTGAGGGCCTCTTGCGGGAAGACCATCACGAGGCTCTCGGCGCCGTCTTCGAACACGGCGCTGTAGGGCCGGCTGGTGTCATAGATGGCGATGTCGCCGGGTCCCAGCACGGCCTCACGGCCATCCTGTACGACTAGGCCTGCCCCGCCCAACAACATGCTGAGCTTGAAATATTTCGACTCACCTTGGCAGATGAAGTCCTGCAGCCTGTCCACCTGGTGGGCGTCGGCCTCAATGCGCGACAGCGAAATGTCATCGAAGCTGCGCCCGTGCAGCAGGGCATGGAAATTTTCGGGGCGGTTGGTACTCACCTGCAGGCGAACGAAACGGTTGGACATCCGTTCCTGCCATTCCCCAAAGCTGTTCGCCTCGAAAACGTTGGCTCCGCCGAGTGTGGAGACGGTCATTCTTTCGCTGGCCACGGTGCTCCTTGAGTCGGGACGCCCCTCGCGTCTGTGAGGTACGTCATAGCAGCAGTTAGTTTAGCGAGGTGCATGCGTGAACGCCCGCCGCGTTGGTCACCGCAGGCTGGTTTGCGCTCCCGGTCAACCCTTTTGCACTGCAGGGCACGACGGGCTATCGCTTTGCAGCGCAGAGCAAACGGCCTGCGCGCTCGGGCAAGCAGCCGCAGCGCGCGCCTCTCCATACTGGTCAACAGGGCAGCCGGCCAACTCGGCTGCAGGTCGAAGAATCAAAGGAAGCAGCATGATTAAGGACAGCCAGTATGATGCCGGCCTGGAACTGCGTCGGCAGATGTTCGGCGCGGCCGGCGCCGAGGATCAGGTGGAAAACACAACTGACCTCAACGACAAGATGCAGGAGGTTGTGACCAGGTACTGCTTTGGGGATATCTGGCAGCGTGAAGGCCTGGACCGGAAGACCCGTAGCCTGGTCACCCTGGCAATGCTGGTGGCGACCGGCCGCTCGCATGAAATCCGCATCCACCTGCGTGGCGGTATTGCCAACGGATTGACCGAAGAGGAGATCCGCGAGCTGATGCTGCACTCTTTCCTGTACTGCGGGATTCCCGCGGCGATGGACGGGTTCCGTGCCGCCGAAGAGATCCTCGCTGAGTCCAGGGAGACCGCCAATGCGTGAAAGGGTCGGGTTCGTCGGGCTGGGAACCATGGGTGCACCCATGGCACGAAATCTGGCCAAAGCCGGTTATGAAGTCGTTGTGTACGACGTCGATGCATCCGTTCGCGATCGGCTCGCCGAGGAAATCGGCGGCAAGGCTGCAATGAGTCCGGCGGACTTTGCGGCAGTTCGTGCCATCGTGACCATGCTGCCAACCAGCCGAATCGTTGCTTCGGCACTGCTTGATTGGGATGGCGGAATTCCCGCCCATCTGGACGCCGGCACGGTGGTCATCGACATGAGTTCCTCGGACCCCACTGAAACGGTCGAGCTCGGCAGCCGGTTGGCCGAAGCCGGGGTCGTACTTGTAGACGCGCCGGTCTCCGGGGGCGTACTGAAGGCCGAGGCGGGAAGTTTGGCCATCATGCTGGGCGGCGACAGCGAGGAAGCTCTCGCGGTGGCGCTGCCCGTGATCGAGGCCATGAGCGAGACAGTCTTCCGCACCGGCAAGTTGGGTAGCGGCCACGCGATGAAGGCGCTGAACAACTACGTGGCGGCAGCGGCCACCACGGCGGCCTGTGAAGCGCTGATCGCCGGCGAGCGGTTTGGCTTGGATCAGCAGACAATGGTTGACATCTTCAACGCTTCCACCGGACAGAGCTGGGTGACGACGAATGTCCTGGGGCAGCACGTGGTGAGCCGCACGTTTAGTACCGGCTTCGCGCTCGGGCTCTACGCAAAGGACGTGGGAATCGCCAAACACCTGACGGAGGCTTTGGGCCAACCCGCCCCGGTGTGCCACGCCGTCTCCGCCACGCTCGATGACGCGCTCGCGGACTTGGGCAACGTGGACCATGCGGCAGCGATGACCTATTGGGAGCAGCTTCGGACCGGTGCATCCGCGGTCCCTTCGGAATCGTGAGGAACTGACATGCAGACCCAAACAGACACAACTGCTGCAGGAATCGACAATCAGCAGAAGAAGCGCGTCGCCCTGGCCAGCGCCGTCGGAACCAGTGTGGAGTGGTATGACTATCACGTCTACTCCATCGCTTCCGCGCTGGTCATCGGCAAGCTGTTCTTCCCGGAAATTTCTCCGCTCGCAGGCACCATGGCGGCCTTCGCTACCTTCGCGGTCGGCTTCATCGCCAGACCGTTAGGCGGTATCCTTGCCGGGCATCTCGCGGACAGGATCGGCCGCAAGAAGGTCATGGTGATCACCCTGACTCTGATGGGGGCGGCCACGATGCTGATTGGCCTGCTCCCCACCTACGCGCAGATCGGCGCAGCAGCACCCGTCCTGCTTGTCGTCCTGAGGCTCCTGCAAGGACTCAGCGCCGGCGGTGAATGGGGCAGCGCATCGCTGATGGCGGTGGAACACGCGCCTGCTAACCAGCGCGGCCGCTTCGGCAACTACGTGCAGCTGGGGACACCCGCCGGCATGTTCCTGGCGAACGTGGTCATTCTGGGAGCGACCTTCATGCTGGCTGAGGATCAGTTCGAAGCCTGGGGCTGGCGGGTCCCCTTCCTGCTCAGTGCTGTCATGGTCGTCATCGGCTTCGTCATCCGCGCAAAAGTCGACGAGAGCCCGGTCTTCCAGGCGCTCGAGAAGAACTCGACTTTAGAAAAGATTCCGCTGGCCGAACTGCTGCGAACCCATAAGGCGAGGGTTGTCCTGGCAGTGCTGTCCTTCATCGGCAACAATGCAGTCGGCTACATCTTCCTGGCCTTTATGACCGCCTACGGCACCACCAGCCTGGGCCTAGCACGAAACACCATGCTGAACGTGATGCTCGCGGGCTGCGTGACCTGGTTCGCCTCGATGATCTACTTCGCCAACCTCAGCGACCGGATCGGCAGGCATAAGGTCTATTTCCTGGGCTACGGCATCCTGGCTGTCTGGGCCATCCCCTTCTTCGCGCTGTTCAATACCGCCAACGTCGGCCTGATCCTGCTGGCCGTCGTGGTCCTGACCTTCGGGTTAGCCGCGACCTATGGTCCGCAGGCGGCATTGTTCGCTGAACTCTTCCCGGCCCGGGTGCGAGCCAGTGGCGTCTCACTCGCCTATGCAGTGGGCGCTTGCCTGGGCGGAGGGTTCTCCCCGCTGATCGCTACTGCCCTGTTTGGCGCGACCGGCACTGTCTATGCAGTCTCCGCCTTTATGATCGTCTTCAGCGTCATCAGCTTCGTTGCGATTGCAGCATTGCGGCGGATCCCGAATTCATTCTCGGCCTCTCCATCAGAAAGGAACGTCAATGCATAAGCTCCTGGTCTTGTACCCCGAACCCGCCGACCGTTCAGCCTTCGAAGACTATTACGTGAATAAGCACTTGCCGCTGGCCGTCAAGCTGCCCGGGCTGAAAGCCTCCCGATACTCCTTCGGCGTTGCGGGGGCAGGATCGCCCTATTACGCCGTCTTCGAGGCCGACTTCGACAGCCACGAAGACCTCGTTGCAGCCATGTCTTCGCCTGAAGGCCAGGCTGTCGCGGCCGATGTGCCCAACTATGCGCCGCAAGGAGCGGTCGTAGTCGACTATCCCGTGGAGCCCCTGTTGGGTTAGATGCTGCGGATGGACACCGGCGGGTCCTGCCTCACACGGCAGGACCCGTTTTTGTCTGTCGGCGACAGCCAAGCGCCCGGGCTACTGGTCCTGGCCTGACAGGCTCCCAAGGGTATGTCTATTGTCAACAATCGCTCGACCGCGTAGCGTGGCGGGGTGACCAATCGAGCTTCGGACCCCCGTCCCCGCCTGGTGATTCTGGCCGAGGACGGCCAGCCCCGCCCCTACAATCTGGACGCGATCAAGGCGCGCGCCGACGTCGTTATTGCCCCTGCCGCGGACCTGCCGCAGGCGATCCGGGGTGCGGAAGCACTGTTCCTGTGGGACTTCTTCTCCTCGGCGCTGCGCGATGCGTGGCCGCAGGCGGACGCGCTGAAGTGGGTGCACGTGGCGGCCGCCGGCGTGGACGCGATGCTGTTCGACGGGCTGCGCGAATCCGAGGTGGCGGTGACCAATGCGCACGGCACGTTCGATACGCCGATCGCGGAGTTCGTGCTCGCGTCCATCCTGGCGCACGACAAGCAGCTGCACCGCAGCAAGGCCCTGCAGCGCGAGGCCACGTGGAAGCATCGCGAGCTCACGCCGACGGCGGGCTCCCGGGTTCTGATGGTGGGCACCGGCGGGATCGGCCGTGCCACCGCCCGGCTGCTGCGCGCGGTCGGGTTGACGGTGCGCGGCGCCGGACGGACGGCGAGGGAGTACGACGAGGATTTCGGTTCCGTGGTCCCCAGCGCCGAACTCGCCGAACACGTCGCGTGGGCGGAGCACGTCGTGCTGATCGCTCCGCTGACGGACCAGACCCGGCAGATGCTCAATGCCGAGGTGCTCGCCGCGATGAAGCCGACGGCGCATCTGGTCAACGTCGGCCGCGGCGCACTGGTGGACGAGCCCGCGCTCGTCGAGGCGCTGCGGGCCGGCCGGATCGCGGCCGCCTCGCTGGATGTCTTCGAGCAGGAGCCGCTGCCGGCCGAGCACCCCTTCTGGGCCATGGAGAACGTGCACATCTCGGCGCACATGAGCGGCGACGTGGTCGGCTGGCGCGACGCCCTCGCCGACCAGTTCCTCGCCAACCTGGACCGCTGGCTCGCCGGCGAACCGCTCGCCAACCAGGTGGACAAGCAGCGCGGCTACGTCAGCTCGCGGGGGTAGGCCAGCACCACATCAGGGCATGCGCATCAGAGAATGGCGGTGGCGTTGGCCGGCGAACCGGTGGCGCCGATGACATTGAGCGGCTTGACGACGAGTAGGGCGTGCCACTGTCCCAGCTCGCGCATCCGGCGGGCCAGCGGTCCGAGCCGCCAGAGTTCTCCTAGGGGCAGGCCGAGCTTGGCAAGGAACTCCTGGTGCATCATGCCCCGGTCGTTCGGTGCGGTCCGTTTGAAGGGGGAATCCGGGACCGGAGGCAGGCATTCGACGGCGAAGTTGTCGGCCGCCAGCAGGGTAACCCCGCTGTTCCAGGACCAGTCGAGTTCCTCGCTCTGCGCCATGCCGGTAGCGCGGCCGCTGGCCTGCTGTTCACGTTTGCGGGCGTCGTCGAGCCCAAGGAACCACTCGGCCCAGCCGGTATGGAGCATGACGATGTCGCCGGTGCCGACCACCGTGCCCTGGGCTTCGAGCGCCCGCGGGACCAGATCGAACGGAAGCGGCTGGCCGCCGGCATGATCGATCTCCCGGCCTTGCGACTGGAGGTACCCGGCGACATCGACCAGCACGCCGCGGCCGGCGATGGGCTGATCCGCCCATACCTGGATGCCCAGCTCCTCGGTGCCCGGCTGGATCAGGTCGTCCGGGACGCCGCCGTAGAAGCCGACGTCGTCAGCGCGCCGGTGCCGGAGCCCGTCGATCTGGGTGGAGCCCTGCAGGTAGAACCCGTCGAGGAAGTCGTCGCGGTGGGCCGGGTGGTTGGCGTAAATGGTGTGGACGGGAGGCTTCCGGGCCTTGGACATGCCGGGGGCGAAGGCATCCGCCGCGTAGTCGAGCCCGAAGACTTCTCCGTGCCGCACCGACCGGGCGGCACCGGCCACGGCGGAAGCGTCCGCGAAGGACGGCGTTCCCCTTGACGGCTCTGCGAACAGGTTCCACGAGGTGCCGGCCAGGGTGCCCGGGCGCTCTTTGAGTTCCCGGCGGTCGGGCAGGCCGCGGCGCGCGGCGCCGGTCATCGGGTCCCTGCTTTCGATCGGGTGGTGGGGCTAGCTGCCTTGACGTGGACGAGGACGTACGCCGCGATCGAGGCGGCGGAGGCCGCGATGCACAGGATGGTCTTGAAGACGCCGTTCGGGGCGGTGAGGATTCCGGCGTCGCCGGCGGCCAGGCCAAGGGCCTGCCACACGATGAGCAGCACGCCGCCGGCCAGGGCGATGGAGAGCGAGGCGATGAACGCGGTCCGGGCGATGCGGTGGAGCATAGTGGTTCCTTACTGGACGGGCAGATTAGACGGGCAGGACGCCCGCGGCGACCAGCACCCCGATGCCCAGCAGCGGCAGGGCATAGTAGAGCAGCATGCGCCGGAAGGTGTGGAGGGGATCGACGCCGGCAATGCCGCACGCGACGTACAGCGGCGCACCGCCCGGGGGCACGGCGGCCTCGCAGGAGGAGAAGATCAGCACGGCGACGGCGGCTGTCGGGGCCGGGACTCCGGCCGCGATGAGCGCGGCGACCCCGATGGTGCCCACGGCGGCCATGGTCGCCGTGGAGGACAGCGGTGCTGCGACGGCGACGACGATGAGGCCGATGACGAGTGCGAGCAGCCATAAGGGCAGGTCGAGGCCGTCCAGCAGGCCCGAGAGCTGTTCGGGCAGGCCTGTGGTGGCCAGGGCGTTCGCGCCGGCGAAGGCGAAGAGGACGGTGATGCCGACGACACCGAAGCGCGGTGCGGAGTCTCCGATGAGCTGTGCCCATGCCTTGGGGCTGCGGGGCAGCTGTTTGCGTCCCAGGGCCAGGCCGAGAACGATCAGGACGACCGGGATCCAGAAGATCGGGCTGACGGCGTCGGAGACGTCCGTCCCGGCATGGCCGGAGAGGAACTTGGCGAGGGCGCCGGTTGTCAGGAGCATGGGCAGGGCGACACCGACGAAGAGCAGCAGGGTGGTCCAGCCGCGGCGCAGGGCCTCCAGGAGCAGGGGGCGGTTTTCCTTGGCCGTGGCGCGGGCGCCGCTGCGGTGCACGAGGATCGTCGTGACGATGAGGCGGTGCAGGACGCACCAGAGGCCGCCGGCGATCAGGGGCAGGATGAGCGTGTCGATGTCGAGCAGGGGGCCGACGGTGGAGGAACCGACGAGGACGAACATGGAGGCGCTGAAGGGGAAGGTGATGCCCATGCCCGCGTTGCCCGCGACGATGGTGGCCGCGGTGGTGCGCTCGACCTTGGCGCGTTCCATCCAGGGGATGGTCACCGAACCAACCGTCGCCGCGATGGCGGCTTGGTTGTGCACGATGCTGCCCAGGCCTGCGGAGGCCACGGTGGACACGTACGCGGAGCCGCCCTTGCGGCCGCCGATGAGCGCGTCCAGCAGGTTGATCATCCGTTCCATGACTCCGGCCTTTTCCAGCAGGTAGCCCATGAACACGAAGATGACCGTGGCGTAGACGATCTCGTCCGTCAGCGCGTCGTAGAGCGCGGTCCAGCCGGCGTTCAGCGCGGCCGCGCCGTTGAACCCGGCCGCGACGAGGAAGCCGATCATCATGGCTTCCCCGACGTTGCGCTTCAGCAGAGTCGTCCACAGGATGATCACGGCAAGGTAGGCGCCGAGTGCCCAGACGCCGATCATGAGTGGTCCTTCCCGTCTCTCGTGCCGGCCATTTTCAGGATGCCACGCTTTCGGGTTCTTCGGCCCTTGCCATGCGTTCCATCGCCGCGGCCGAGGCCTCGGTCATTTCCGCAGGGACATCGAGTTCGGCGAGGTAGCCGCTGGTGGAGCGCATTTCGAAGGAGCGGCGGGCGGCGTGCTTCTGGGTGCCGGTGAGGAACCGGTCGATGACCGCCTCCCCGTTCCCGGCGAGCATCCCGGTGATCTGGGCGCGGACGAAATCCTCCAGGCCGGCTGCCCGGCCTGCGGTTACGGCCTCGACGACGACGGAGGCGAGCCCCTTCATGAAGACGCTGCGCAGCAGCTTGTGCGCCATCGCCGCTCCGGGAAGTCCGGGGACGACCTCGATGGGTGCCCCGATGCCGCGCACGAGGCCGGCGAAGGCATCGGCCCCGGAGCCGCTGGCCATCAGCGGCGTGGCTTCGCGTTGCGCGATGACCGGCCCGAGGATCGCGACGTCGGCGAACAGGACGTCGCCTGCTCCCTGGCCGAGTTCTTCCATGGTGCCGGGGGAGGAGGAGGTTAGGTCGGCATAGCAGGCCCCGGCGCGCATGGCCGGCAGGCACTCGGCGGCGACGGGACGGGCTGCCCCGGCGCCGGTGAGGACCAGGACCACGTCGGCGTCCGCGCAGGCGGCCGCGGCACTGGGCGCCAGGTCGACGCCGGCCGGAGCGGTGGTGACGACGGGGTCGTAGCCGGTGACCCGGTGGCCGGCGCGCAGCAGGGCGGAGGCATAGATGGCGCCGGCCTCGCCGAGGCCGATGATGGTGCAGTTCATGGTGCAGTCTTCCTTCGGGACAGTGCTGGGTACTAGGAGTTGGCCGCGGCCCGCTCGGCGATGATGCGGGAGCGGCGTTCGGCTTCGTCGGCGAAGACTGCCTCGGCGGCGGCGGCAATCTCCTCGGCCCGGCCGCGGGGAACAACGACGAGGCCGTCGGAGTCGCCGATGATGATGTCACCGGGCAGAACCGGAACGCCGCCGAAGGCGATGGGCGCCGCGATCCTGAACGGGCCGTTCTTGTAGGGGCCGGCCGGGCTGGTGGCTTTGGCGAAGACTGGCAGCCCGATCTCGCCGAGGACCTCCGCGTCCCGGGCGGCCCCGTCCAGGGCGAACCCGGCGAGTCCGGCGGAGATCGCGCGTTCGCCGATGAGTTCGCCCAGCAGTGCGCGGGAGGTGTCGCCCCCGCCGCTGACCACCACGACGTCGCCGGGGCGGGCCGCGGCGAGGCTCGCATGAATGCCCTGGTTGTCGCCGGCCGCAACCCAGACGGTGAAGGCAGGGCCGGCGAGCTTCGCGCCGGGCCAGATGGCCTGGATGGCGGAGTCCGCGACACCGAGCCGTTCCATGGCGTCCCCGATGTTGGCCGCCGGCAGGGCGGCGAGCCGGTTGATGAGCGCGGGGGAAGGGCGGTCGAAGTCGATGGCGGTCGTGGTGCCAGTGGTGGTGGGCATGATGATGTTCCTTCTTCGGGTGTTACTTGGCCTGGACGAGGGGAAGTACGGTCTTGTAGTCGGTTTCCTGCTGGGCCCAGAACTTCTCGTAGTCTCCGGCGGACTGGTAGCTGGTGGACAGGCCGAGGTCTTCCATCTTCGCGACGACGGTCGGGTCCTCGACGGCGGTCTTCAACGCGGCTTCCAGCTTCTGGGCCACGGGCTCGGGCAGGCCGGCAGGGGCCGAGTAGCCGCGTGCGGTGGCGGCGACGACGTCGTAGCCGGATTCCTCGAAGGTGGGAACGTCGGGCAGGGCTTCCGCCCGCTCGCTGTCCATGACGCCCAGCACCTTGGCCTTGCCTTGCTTGACCAGGTCGGTGACGTCGCTGACGTTGGCCACGAGGACTTCGACGTGCTTGCCGAGGAATGCGGTGGTGGCCTGCGAGGCGCCCTCGGAGAAGTGGACCGGGCTGAGCGCGGCGCCGGTGGCTTCCTTGACCTGGGCGATCGCGAAGTGCTCGCCGCCCTGCTGGCCCGTGGTCGTGGCCGTGATGGTGTCCGGCTTGTCCTTCGCCGCCTTCAGCAGGTCGTCGAGGTTCTGGTAGGGGCTGTCCGGCTGGACGGCGACGACGGCCGGGTCGATGACCTGGCGTCCGAGCGGCTGGAAGTCCTCCCGGGTGAAGCTCGCGCCGCGGGCCGCGTCGAGCGGGGTGACGACGACCGACGGCGAGCCGGTGGCGCCGATGGTGTAGCCGTCGGCCTTGGCGCTGGTCAGCGCCGTGTAGCCGATCTGTCCTCCGGCGCCGGGCTTGTTCACGACTTCGACGTTCGTGCCCAGTTCCTTCTCAAGCACGGGCTGGACCAGGCGGGCTGCGGTATCGACGGCGCCGCCCGGAGCGAACGCGACAATCATCTCGATGGACTTGCCCTGGCGGGGGAAGTCCTCGGCTGCGGAGGAGGAGGTTTCGGCGCCGCAGGCGGTGGCGGCCATCAGGGTGAGGGCGGCGACGGAGGTGGCGGCAAGGATGCGCTTCATTGGTTGTCCTTTGCTAGGTGGTGGTGATGTGGCTGGGTGGTGGAATGGATGCTCAGTTCTCCGGATCGTCGGCAACCAGCGCTGCCGGCTTGCGCAGCTTCAGCAGCGGGCTGGCGACGATCGCGGCGGCGACCAGGAGCAGGACGACGGTGATCGGCCGATCGAGGAAGATCGTCAGGTCGCCGCGGGAGATGTCGAGCGACTCGCGCAGGGAGCGTTCCATGAGCGGGCCGAGGACCAGGGTCAGGACCATGGGCGCGAGCGGGATGTCCAGATGGCGAAGCACCAGCCCGACGACTCCGAAGAGGATCATGACGAACACGTCGAAGACGGAGAAGTTGATGGTGTAGGCGCCGACGACCATGAACATCAGGATCAGGGCGGAGAGGATCGGGTAGGGGACCTTCAAGATGGAGGTCCACAGCCCGACCAGCGGGACGTTGAGCACCAGCAGCAGGATGTTGCCGATGAAGAGGCTGGCAATGATGGTCCAGGCAATGTCGGCGTGTTCGGCGAAGAGGGTCGGGCCGGGGGTCAGACCCTGCTGCAGGAACGCGCCCATGAGCACGGCGATCGTGGGTGAGGCCGGGATGCCCAGGGTGAACAGGGGGATCAGCGCGCCGTTGGCGTGGGCGTTGTTGGCTGTTTCCGGTCCGGCCACGCCCTCGATCGCGCCCCTGCCGAGTTCGTGCCGGTGCTTGGAGAACTTCTTCTCCGCTCCGTAGGAGAGCAGGGAGGAAACAGACCCCGTCATGCCGGGGATCAAGCCCAGGCCGAAGCCGACGCCGGTGCCGCGGGCGATGGCGGGGGCGCTCCGGCGCCAGTCGGCACGGGTGGGCAGCAGCGAGCGCATGCCCGGGGCCTGCACCGTGACCTTGTTCCGGCCGGGCCGGTGGGAGAGGACCTCGGAGAGGCCGAAGAGCCCGACGATGACGGCGACGAAGGAGACGCCGTCCAGCAGGCGCTCCATCCCGAAGGTGAAGCGCGGGGCGCCGGCGACCGGGTCGATGCCGACCATGGAGATCAGCAGGCCCAGGGCGCCGGAGATCAGCGCGCGGACCATGGACCGCCCGGCCAGCGCCACCAGCAGCGAGATGCCGACGACGACCAGGGCGAAGAACTCGGGCGGGCCGATCATCAGGCCCAGGCTGCCCAGCGGTTTGGCCGCGACGACCAGTCCGGCGGTGGCCAGCGAGCCGCCGATGAAGGAGCCTGCGGCGGCGATGGTCAGCGCCACGCCCGCACGCCCAAGCTTGGTCATCTCGTACCCGTCCAGGGCGGTGATCGCGGATGCGGCCTCGCCCGGGGTGTTGAGCAGGACGCTGGTGATCGTCCCGCCGTACGTCGTCCCGTAGAAGATAGCGCAGAGCATGATGATCGACCCGGCGGCGTCCAGGTTGAGGGTCAGCGGGATCAGCAGCGCGACGCCGGCGACCGGCCCGATGCCGGGAAGCACGCCGATCACGGTGCCGAGCAGACAGCCGATGAAGGCGAACAGGAGGTTCTGCCAGGTCAGCGCGGAGGCGAAGCCGCTGAGCAGTTCGTTCAGTACATCCATCTCAGAGTCCGATCAGGCTTAGGGGAACGATGCCGGCCTCGGGCAGCGAGACGTTCAGCCCCAGGGTGAAGAGGTAGTAGACGCCGACGCTGCCGCAGAGCGCGATGACAAGCGACTTGATCCAGGACGTCCGTGCCCGCAGCCGAAGGTGGTACATCAGGAACACGAAGACGCCGACTTGGAAACCTATGAACGGCAGCGCAGCGGCCAGTATCAGCAGGCTGAGCACGACGGCCCGCACCTGGGAGCGGTCGGCAGCTTCCGGAGCCGGCGCGGGCTGCACGCCCGCGCGTTCCTGGAAGAACCAGAGCAGCGAGAGCAGCACGAGGCCGCCGCCCAGGACGCAGGGGAAGAATCCGGGTCCGGGCCCGAGCTCGTTCCACAGTCCAAGCCGGAACGACTCTGCCAGCACGTAGCCGCCGACGGCGGCCAGCGCGCCCTGGCCGGCGAGGACGGAGCGGCGGACTTTGCTCACCGGCCTGTTTTCTGTGACTGAAGTCATGGGAATCCTTGGGGAAGTTTCGTAGAGCGTTCTAAAATTTCATAGAATAAAATCTTGTAACGTGCATTGAAATCATGTCATGTCCCAGATCACACGGTCAAGTGCGGCCGGTCACGAGCGGAATTGCGTAGGATGAAAGAATGACGACCGAGCCCAAGGCCGCCGAGACCCGCGGCAATAGCGCCATGCGGTCGCTGTCGCGCGCAATCGGAGTATTCGAGCAGCTCCAGCGCTACGACCACCCCCAGCGGCTGAACCAAATCGCCAAAGACTGCGGCATGAGTTCGCCGACGACGCTTCGGATCCTGCGTGTGCTCCAGGACGCGGGCCTGGTCAGCCAGACGGACAAGAACTACCGCATCGGACCTGCGGTCCTGCCCGCCGCGCGCGTGTTCCTCGAGGCCGACCCGCTGCCGCGATCCGCCCGGCCCATCCTCCAGCAGCTGGCCCAGAACACGGGTCTGACCGCGTCGCTTTACTCCCGTCTGGGGTTCGAACGCGTGCTCGTCGAACGCGTCGTCGGAGCCGCCTCCCTGGGCTACGAACTGCCCCAGGGCCGCAGGTTGCCCCTCACCGTCGGTGCGGCAGGAAAGATCCTTATCGCCGCCCTGGACGAGGACCAGCTTGCAGACGTGCTCGCGGCCGCCGTCGAACTCAAATACGAAGCCGAAGAATCGACGCTCAAGAAGCTCCGGGAGCGGCTGCCGGCGCCCGGCGAGGACTACGCGTACTCCGAGGATGAACGCGCTACCGGCGTGGTCAGCGTCGCCGTCGCGGTCCCCGCCCGAACCGGCGCAGTGACCGAATCGATCGCCCTCACCGCGCCGGTCCACGCCTCATCCCGCGAAGACCTCGTCGCCCGGGTTCCGGAACTGCGGCACGCGGCACGGCGCCTGGCCGACTTGCTGGCCAGCACGGTCTATTAGGGCCGGTACCGTCTAGGAGGAGTTGCCACGCCGCACGGAGGCGGGGCGGAGCCAGCGAGGGAACGGGAAGAGCGCCGAACATGACTATGGAAAAGCCGACCATCACCACGCCCATCGGCACGTCCCTCGTCCGGGGCGCCCAGGAGCTGGAACGCACCGCGCGGGGCGTGCTGCCCCACCGTCTTCCGGCAACCGCGCGCGCCCAGTCCAACGATCCGCAGGTGCTGATGGCCGAATCGCAGCCCTCGGGCGTGCGGATCGCCGTCCGCACCTCGGCCACCGGGCTCGAGCTGGACACGCTGCGCACGAGGACCACCTACGCCGGCGTCCCGCCGCGGCCCGACGGCGTGATCGACCTGGTGGTGGACGGCCGCGTCGCCGGCGGCGCCGTGACGAGCGGCGGGAACACCGTCACGATCGACATGGCCACGGGCGCCGTCGAGCAGGCGCAGGGACCGGTATGCACCACGAGGTTCGCGGACCTCCCGGAGGGCCTAAAGGCCATCGAGTTGTGGCTGCCGCACAATGAGGCCACGGAACTCCTCGAGCTGCGCACGAATGCCCCGGTCGAGCCGGCGCCGGACACCGGACGGCCGGTGTGGCTGCACCACGGAAGCTCGATCAGCCAGGGGTCCAACGCGGCCAGGCCGACGGCGATCTGGCCGGCCATCGCCGCACGCCTGGGCGGCGTCGAACTGGTCAACCGCGGGTTCGGCGGGAGCGCGCTGCTCGACCAGTTCACGGCCCGGGCCATGCGGGACACAGCCGCGGACCTGATCAGCGTGAAGATCGGCATCAACCTCGTGAACTCCGACGTCATGCGCCGCCGCGCGTTCGGCTCGGCCGTCCACGGCTTCCTCGACACCATCCGCGACGGGCACCCGGACGTCCCGCTGCTCGTGGTATCGCCGATCTACTGCGGGATCCACGAGGACACGCCGGGTCCCGGGGCCTTCGACCTCGAAGCCATCGCTGCCGGCCAGGTCCGGTTCCGCGCGACCGGCGATCCGGCGGAGCGCGCCGCCGGGAAGCTCACCCTTGGCGTGATCCGGGAGGAGCTGGACCGCATCGTCCGCCAGCGCGCGGCCGATGATCCCAACCTGTATCTCCTGGACGGCACGGAGCTGTATGGCGAACAGGACGCCGTTGAGCTTCCCCTCCCCGATGCGCTGCACCCGGACGCCGCCACCCACCAGCTGATGGGGGAACGGTTCGCCCGGCTGGCCTTCGGACCCGAGGGGTTCTTCCCGGCGACCGACTGACGCTAGGGCCGCGCCGCGGGGACTACGGCTGCTGACTCCTCCCAGCTGGCCGAGCCGTCGGTGAAGGCGCCGCGGTAGCGGGCCGCGGGGTGGCGCTCGTTGAGCAGCGGAGCGCCGAAGAGCTTCTGGCGCAGCGGGCCGCCGGCGTACTCCCTCTGCGCGAGGCCGCGGGCGCGCAGCACGGGCAGGACCTGGTCGGCGAACTCCTCGAAGGAGCCGGGGATGACCCAGTTGATCACGTTGATGCCGTCCACGCCGGCGGCCTGCCACTGCTCGAGCCGGTCCGCGATCTGCTCCGGCGTCCCCACAATGCGGGAGTTGCGTGCCTGCAGCCAGGCGAGGTCGCCGACCACGGGCTCGCGGTCAATGATGTGCCGGGACACCCACTCGGTGCCCTTCCTCGTGTTGGTATCGACCTCCGACAGCGGGGTCCCGGCGGGGTAGACCCGGCCGGTCTTGTCCACGATCGCGGAGTGGGCCAGGTAGCCGTCGATGCTGACGAACCCGTCGTAGTACTTTTCCTTCGCCCGGGCCTCTTCTTCGGTGCCGCCGATGACGAAGGACAGGCCCTGGAAGAACTTGATGTCCTCGGGACGCCGGCCGGCCTCCACGGCCTGGCGCCGCGTGTCCGCGATTTGCAGGGCCGCGATTTCCGGCGAGGGCGCCATGATGAAGACCGCCTCGGCGTTCCGGGCGGCGAACGCGCGGCCCGATGCGGAGGAGCCGGCCTGGTAAAGCAGCGGCGTGCGCTGCGGCGACGGCGAGGGCAGGTGCGGGCCCTCCACCCGGTAGCGCGGCCCCTGGTGGTAGATCTTGTGGATCTTCGACGGGTCGGAGAAGACGCCGCGCTCCTTGTCCTTCAGCAGCGCGCCCTCGTCCCACGAACCTTCCCAGAGCTTGTAGGCCACGTCGACGTACTCCGCGGCCCACTCGTACCGCTCCGCGTGGTCCGTCAGCCGCGACAGCCCGAAGTTCCGCGCGCCGTTGTCCTGCATCCCCGTCACGATGTTCCACGCGATGCGGCCGCGCGAGATGTGGTCGAGGGTGGAGACCTGCCGCGCGAAATTGAACGGGTGGTTCTGGACCACGTTGGAGGTCAGCGCCAGCCCGATGTGCTCCGTCTTGACCGCCAGCGCGCCCAGCAGCACGGTCGGGTCGTTGGACGGGATCTGCAGCCCCTCGTGCGCGTAGACGTCGAAGTCGGCGTCCGCGTCGCCGTAGAGCCCGGAGACGTCCGCGAAGAACATGGCGTCGAACTTCGCGGCCTCCAGCTTCTGCGCCAGGTCGACCCAGGTGTCGATGTCATTGAACTCGGTCTGTCCCGCGTCCGGCCGGCGCCACTGGCCGTGGTGGATGTGCGAGGCGGTGTTCATGACGAAGGCGTTGAAGTGCAGCGGCTTTCCCATGGGAGGCTCCTGTTCGAAGGATGGGACGGGAATGGGCGACGGCGGGTGTGCCGGACGGTGGATGGTGGCTGGAGCGTCTCTGGAGACCCGGACTAGGAGCCCGCGGCCGTGCCGGAGCGCCAGACGAACTCGGGCACGGTGCCGTTGATCTCCCAGTCGCCGACGATCCGCGACTTGTAGACCACGGGGTTGTGCGAGGAGATGACGCGGGCATTGCGCCAGTGCCTGTCGAGCTGCAGTTCCGTTTTCGTGGCGGAGGCGCCGAGGGCATCGAACAACGACGACGACGCCCGCTGGGCCAGGTCCGTCACCACGATCTGCGCCTGGGAGGAGCCGAACTCCACCAGGTGCACTGCCTCTTCGAACGCGGCCGGGTCGGCCCCGGCCGCACGCAGCTCGATGGCGTCCTGCAGCAGGTTGGCCACACGCTCCACGGCGGCCTCGGCGGTGAAGGCCTTGGCCGAGAGCTCGCCGACGATCTGCTGGACCTGGATGTCCTCGCGCGGCGGAACCCGGTTGCCGTGGCTGAACACGCGGGAGCGTCCCCGCACCGCAGCCGCGGCATCCCGGACCACGCGCCGGGTGATGCCGGCCAGCGTCGCCACGTGGATCAGCTGGTAGACGCCGGTGGTGTAGGGAGCCTGCTCGGCCTCCACGACCAGGTGCGACGCCGGCACGTGCACGTTGTCGAAGACGGTCGTGCCGGAGGCAGTGAGCCGCTGGCCGAAGCCGTCCCAGTCGTCGCTGATCGACACCCCGGCCGCGTCCGCATCGACGATCGCGATGATGTCCCGGCCGGCGGCGTCGCGCGCCCCGGTCTGGATCCAGTCCGCGTAGAGGCTGCCCGTGGTGTAGTACTTCGTGCCGTTGATCCGGTAGCCGTCGCCGTCCGGCGCGATGGTGGTTGAGACGCCGCCCACCGCCACCGGGCCGGTCTCGGTCCACGCGTTGCC
This sequence comes from Arthrobacter sp. USHLN218, assembly GCF_037144715.1. NCBI lineage: Bacteria > Bacillati > Actinomycetota > Actinomycetes > Micrococcales > Micrococcaceae > Arthrobacter > Arthrobacter sp. USHLN218. Next base: position 236,190 of record NZ_JBBCYT010000004.1, on the reverse strand, counting down.
CAGGATCCGGCCCTCGCCCACCTTCCGCAGCCACCCGGCGTCGTTCGCGTACAGCCGGCCCTCCACGAACGCGACGTGCGAGCGCAGCGCCTGCGCGATGTTGGACTCCGCCGCGGCCAGTTCGACCAGCAAGCGGAAGAACTGGGCCGCCGTGGCCCCGTCGCCCCCGAACTCGCGCGGCACCCGGGCGGCGCCGAAGCCGGCGGCTGCCAGCTCACCGATCTGCCGGTGCAGCAGCTCGCGGTTGGCCTCGCGCTCGGCGGCGCCAGCGGCAATGCCCTCGAAGATCGGGCGGTACTTGGCCGCCAGTTCGGCGTAGCTCGGGGCCGAAGCGGCGGTCGCCGGTGCGAAGTGCGGGGCGGCCTGGTCTGCGGTGATGGTCATGGTTCCTCCTGGAGGGGCGGGGCGGGGCGGGGCCGGGTCAGGCGCGGGCGGGGAGTTCGGGCACGGCGGCGAGCAGCTGCCGGGTGTAGTCGGTCTGCGGGTTGGCGAACAGCTCCGCCGCGGTGCCGCTTTCCACCACGCGGCCATCCTTCATGACCAGCACGTCGTCGCTCACGTGGTGGATCACGCCGAGGTCGTGGCTGATGAAGAGGTAGCTGAGGCCGAGCTGTTCCTGCAGGTCGGCGAGCAGGTCGAGGACCTGGGCCTGAATGGACACATCGAGCGCCGAGACGGGTTCGTCGAGCAGCAGCACCCGCGGCTGCAGGGCCAGGGCCCGGGCGATCGCGACGCGCTGGCGCTGCCCGCCGGAGAGCGTGAGCGGGCGGCGGTCGAACAACGACGCCGGGAGGCCGACCCGGGCGAGCAGGTCCAGCGCGCGTTGGGTCCGGTCGCGCGGCGTGCCGATCGAGCCGGCATCGAGGGCGTCCGTGATGACGCGGCCGACACTGAACCGCGGGTCGAAGGAACTCAGCGGGTCCTGGTTGACCAGCTGGATGTCCGGGCGGTGCCGGCGCCGCTGCTCTTCGCCCACTTCGTCCGCGCCTGCGCCGGCCCAGGCGAAGCCGCCGAGGGTGACGGTGCCGGCGTCGGGGCGGGTCAGGCCCAGGGCGATCCGGGCGGTGGTGGACTTGCCGGAGCCGGATTCGCCGACGATGCCGAGGGTCTTCCCGCGCCCGAGGGTGAAGGACACGTCGTCGACGACGGTGCGCCGGGTGCCGCCCGGGCCGGGGTAGGACTTGGACAGCCCGCGCGCTTCCAAGGCGGGGGCCGTTTCGGAGAACTCCGTGGCACGGTCAGGCTCGGCGGCGGCCCGGACCCGCGCGGCGGCGGAGAGCCGGGTGCCCTTGGCCGCACCGGACGGGATCGCGTCGATCAGGGCCTTCGTGTACTCGTGCCGCGGGTCTGCGAGGACCTCCGCGGCGCGGCCGGACTCGACGATCCGCCCGCCCTGCATGACGGCGATCTCGTCCGCCAGCCGGCCCACCACGGCCAGGTCGTGCGAGATAAAGATCAGCCCGCGGCCCTGCTCCTTCAGCCCTTCGAGCAGCTCAAGGATCTGCGCCTGCACCGTGGCATCCAGAGCGGTGGTCGGCTCGTCGGCGATCACCAGCTGCGGATTCAGCACCGTAGCCTGCGCGATGAGGGCCCGCTGCCGCAGGCCGCCGGAGAGCTCGCCGGAGCGCTGGCGCGCCCGCAGCTGGGGGTCGGGGATGCCGGCGTCGCGCAGCGCCTGGTGCACGCGCTCCAGCCGCTCCGCCTTGCCCCGCACGCCGTGCGCCCGCAGCGCCTCGTCGATCTCCTGGCCCACGGTGCGCAGCGGGTCGAGCGAGACCAGTGCGTCCTGCAGGACGTAGCCGATCTCCTTGCCGCGGACGCCGCGCCACTGCCGCTCGGACAACGCCAGGGCGTCCCGCCCGAGGACCTCGAGCCGGTCCGCGGTGACCCTCGCGTTGGCCGCGTTCAGTCCCACGAGGGTCCGCGCCGTGACGGTCTTGCCGGAGCCGGATTCGCCGACCAGCGCCAGGGCCTTGCCCGGTGCCAGCGCCAGCGAGACGTCGCGGACCACGTCCACCCGTCCGCGCGGCGTCGAGAAGGAGACATTGAGTCCTTCGATGCCCAGCAGCGAAGCCGGAGCCTCCTGCGGGACGGATGTTCCGCCGTCGTTCCTGGTGACAGTCATGTCCTAGACCTCCGCTTCGAGACGCTGCTGCAGGTGCCGGCCCACCACGGTGGTGGTCAGCGCGGCGAGGGTGATGAAGATGCCGGGGAACGCCGCGATCCACCAGGCCAGCTGGATGTAGTTGCGGCCGTCCGCGAGCATCGCGCCCCACTCGGCGGCCGGCGGCTGCGCGCCCAGGCCGAGGAAGCTGAGCGAGGAGGCCCACACGATCGCCTGCCCGACACCGAGGGTGGCCAGCACGAACAGCGGCCGGACGACGTTCGGCACGATGGTGTGCCACAGGATGTGCGAGCGCGAGCGGCCCAGGGACAGTGCGGTCTCCACGTACGGCGAGGCGATGACCTGCAGCGTCTGGGTCCGCAGCATCCGTGCGTAGCCGGGGGCGGTGCCGACGCCGACTGCGACGGCCGCGGTGACGATGCCGGTGCCGGAGACCGCGATGACGATCAACGCGAGCAGCAGGCCAGGGAAGGCGAAGAGGACTTCGACGAAGCGGCAGATCGCCGAGTCCAGCCACTTGCCGGAAACGCCGGCGGTGATGCCGAGCAGGCCGCCGAGCACCAGGCCGATGGCGGTGGCGGCCAGGCCGAGCAGCAGCGACTGCCCGGTGCCGGCGACCACCCGCGAGAACACGTCGCGGCCGTTCTGGTCGGTGCCGAACCAGTGCTCCGCGCTGGGCGCCGTGAAGGCGGTGGCCGGGTCGATGACGTACGGGTCCTGCCGGATCAGCAGGGAAGGTACGACGGCGGCAATCACCAGGAAGGCGAGTAGCGCCGCCGCGATCCACACGCCGATCGGTGTCTTCCGCAGCGCTGCCGCGGCCTTCGCCGCCGTGCCGCGACGGGTGGATAGGGGCCCGGGGTCGGGGCTGCCGGGCCGGTTGTCCCGGGCGGTGGTGGGTTCAAGCGCCACGCTCATGCTGTGGCTCCCTTCTCGCTGATGCGCGGGTCGATGACGCGGTAAAGCACGTCGACCAGCAGGTTCACGATGATGTAGACGGCGGCGATGATGACCACCACGGCCAGGGTGATGGGCAGGTCCCGGTTGATGATCGCGTCCACGAGGGAGCGGCCCAGGCCCGGGCGGGCGAAGATGATCTCGGCGACCACCGCGGAGCTGACCAGCGAGCCGACCGCCCAGGCGGACAGGGTCAGGCCGGGCAGGATCGCGTGCCGCAGGGCGTGGCCAAGCCTCACGGCCAGCTCGGACAGCCCGCGGGCCCGGGCGGAGAGCACGAACGGCTGCGCCAGCGCCTCTTCGAAGGAGGACCGGGTGACCTGGGCGATGAAGCCGGCCAGCGGGATGGCCAGGGCCAGCGCCGGGAGCACCAGCGACTTGAAGCCGTCGTCGCCCGCCACCGGGAACCAGCCCAGGATGACGGCGAACACCACCGCGAGCATGATGCCCACCCAGAACGGCGGCAGCGCGGCGAAGAGGACCTCCGTGCCGCGGCCGATTCCGTCCAGCACGCGGCCGCGGCCGACGGTCAGCAGGGTGAAGGCGAGCGCGATGGCCCACGAGAAGACCATCGCCAGTCCGGCGAGCTGGAAGGTGGGCAGGATCTGCGGCCCGAGGATGTCCAGCACCGGCACCTTGAAGATATACGAGGTGCCGAAGTTCCCGGTGGCCAGGCCGGCCAGGTAGTCCAGGTACTGGACGAAGACCGGCTGGTCCAGCCCGTACTGGGCCTTGACCGCGGCCACCGTTTCCGTTGAGGGCGAGGAGCCTGCGCCGCCGAGGATCGCCGTGATCGGGTCCCCGGGCGTCAGGCGGAGCACGAAGAACGTGAGGGTCACGGCCGCCCAGAGCACGAACACGCTGCCGGCCGCGCGCTTGAGGATGACCCGCCCCGCGGACCCGGCGGTCGCCGTCGTCCTTGGGAGCCCCGTGTGGGAGGTTGTTGCTGCAGCACTCATGATTGCTTCACCGCCGAGACGTCGTAGATATAAGGCAGGGACAGGCTGGGCTCCAGCGTGAGGTCGGCGAAGCGGTCCGTCCGGACGGCCAGCTGGCTGGCCTGGTTGTAGAGGGGCAGCTGCAGGGCGTTGTCGCTGACGATCTGCTGCGCCTGGTAGTAGAGCTTTTCGCGCACCGCCGGATCATCGGTGGCCAGCGCGTCGTTGACGATCGTGTCGAATTCCTTGTTCCGGAAGCCGGAGCCGTTCGGCACGAAGCCGGCCGACTCGGTGTACTCGGAGGAGAAGACGATCCGCAGGACGTCCGCCGTGTTGGTGTTCCAGTAGTCGGCGCGCAGGTCGTAGTCGAAGTTGTTGCCCTGCTCGCTTACGGAGGCGAAGTCGCCCGTCTCGATCCGCACGTCGATCCCGGCCTGCTTCGCGCTCGCCTGCAGCTGGGTCACCAGGGCCTGGTGGGCCGTCGGCCAGACGGCCGGGGTGTACGGGAAGTGGACGACCAGCCGCTTGCCGCCCTTCGTCCGGTAGCCCTCCTTGTCGCGCCCGGTCCAGCCCGCTTCGTCGAGCAGCCGTGCGGCCTCGGCGGGATCCGGCCGGTATGCGTCCTCGAAGTCCGGCGAATAGAACTTGGTGGTGCTGGCCAGCGGGCCGCCGGCCTGGGTTACCGTGCCGAAGTAGACGCTGTTGATGCCGGCCTCCACGTAGGCGCTGCGCAGGAAGGCCTGGCGCACGCGGAGGTCGTTGAACGGCGCGCGGGTGGTGTTGAGCATCAGGTTGGTCGGGTTGCCCGGCCGGTCCTGCAGCACCAGCGCGACGTTCTTGTCCGCCTCCGCCTCGGCGAAGTGGACCGACGGCATGAGGTCCAGCGCATCCACCTGGCCGGCGCGAAGCAGGCCGTAACGGGTGGAGTCCTCCGGCACGATCTGCCATTCGAGGTTCTTGATGTGCGCGGGCCCCTGGTGCTGCGCAAACGGCGGTGCCGAGTTGTAGTCCTCGTTGCGCACCAGCGAGACCTTGGACTGCGGAACGTAGTCGACGATCTTGTACGGCCCCGTGCCGACCGGGGAGGTGCAGTTCTCCGCCTGCGGCCGCTTCAGCGCCGTCGGCGATTCGATCCCGAGGAACGGCTGGGCCAGCACCTCGAGGAACGCCGCGTACGGGCGGTTCAGGGTGACCACGGCGGTGGTGTCATCGACCACCTCGGTGCTGTCGTACGGCTTGAGGTAGCCGCCGGCCGTCCCGGACTGGGTGTCCGGATCCACCATGTGGTCCAGGTTCGCCTTGACCGCCTCGGCCGTGAACTTGGTGCCGTCCGTGAAGGTGACATCGTCGCGGACCTTGAACGTGTAGGTCAGCCCGTCCTCCGAGACCTTCCACGACTCGGCCAGCCACGGGTGGATCTTGCCGTCCTTGTCCTGCGAGACCAGCGAGTCAAGGTAGTTGGCGGCGATCGAGGCCTGCGGCATGTCGCCGTCCACGTGCGGGTCCAGGCAGGAGATGTCCTTGCCCGTGGCGAAAACGAAGGTGTCGTCCGCCGGCTGCGCGCTGGCGCTGCCGCCGCATCCGGTGAGCGCCAAAAGCACGACGGCGGCTGCGGCCGTGGGCGCCCAAGGGGCGTTGCGATGGTTCATGTTCCGGTCTTCCGTTCGGCCCGTTGCACACGGCGCCGGGCGCACCCGAAGACTCGGGCACTGCAATCACCGGCTAGTGTTCAACGAGGCTTCTCAAGCCTCGCGGCAGTTCAAATCCCGCGGGAAACGGCCGGCCAAGCGGCCGTCCCGCAGGAGGTAGGGAAGAATCTACGCATCCGCGGCAGCGGCCGGAATCTTTGTGGAGCGCGGTGAATTCATATGACTTTCCCGCGGCCGGACATGACGTCACAATGACGCCGCATGACGTCACAAGGCGGTAGATGACCCGCCGGTCAGCTGCCGCGCACCGCGTAGCCCATGTAGGACAAGGCCGTCGTCCGGACCTGGCCGAAGTCCAGCCGGCGGCCGAGCTCCCCGTAGCTGATCGCGCCGCGGCGGGCGGAGCGGAGTGCTGAGAGGGCCGCCAGCGGATTCGCCCGCGGGGCCAGGCCGGCCAGCCCGCCCGGCTGCAGCCCGCTGCGCTGCAGCAAGTACGCAAGCTCGCGGGGCTTGATGAACATGTACCAGCTGTGCAGCTGCGCATCGATGATCCTGGTCTGCGGCCAGTCCTGGAGGATCTTGATGGCCAGCAGCCAGCTGGCGGCGGTCCGGTTGACCGTGTCGAAGAGGTACAGGCCGCCCGGCTTCATGACCCGGGCGGTCTCGGCGATGACCCGCGGCAGGTCGGCGACGTGTTCCAGCACGTCGCAGCAGAGAACGACGTCGAAGCTTCGGTCGTCGAGCGGCAGTTCCTCGCCGCTGCCGGCCAGGTAGTGGATGTCCAGGCCGCCCTCGGCGGCATGCCGCCGGGCCGCGGCCAGCGCCGGCCCGGACGGGTCCACACCGGTCACCTCGCAGCCGAGCCGCGCGAACTCCTCGGCCAGCAGGCCGGCGCCGCAGCCAATGTCCAGCGCCTTCAGCCTGGCCGGCCCGCCGCCAAGCCGGTGCCGGAGCACGGTCCGGAAATAGTCCATCCGCGCCGGCGTGAGGCTGCCGTGCAGCAGATTGAGGGGGTTGTCCTCGTCCCACCACGACCCGCCCAGGCGGTCGTACAGCTCGTTGTCGATCGGCATCGCTGCTCCTGGCTTTGGCGTCGATCATACGCCGGGGGCGGACGGCACGGGCGGGCCGGGCCGGGGCCGGGAACACGGGCACCGGAGCCGGTTTTTCCAAGGCTGGCGTGTCTCGCGTTCGAGGAGCATCATGGCTCTATCGGACCTGCACTGCCGGGAAGGCTCCGGGCGGCAGACGTCTTAGAGTACTGCTCGGCTGGCGGGAGGGACCGCGCGATGCCACTGTCGGATGAAGAACGGAAACAGCTGCGGGAGCTGGAGGAAGAGCTGGCCGCGGAGGATCCCAGGCTCGCCCGGGAACTGGAGTCCGGTTCGCTGTGGCCCCGGCAGTCCCGCGGGCTGCTGGCCGCCCTGGTCTGGATTGCGGGCCTTGTGCTGCTGATAGTTGGAATCGCCGCCCAGGTGGCCGTCGTCGGGATCCTCGGCTTCCTGCTGATGGGTGCCTCCGCTTACTGGGCACTGCGCCTGTTCCAGCGCCGGAACCGGTGAACGTCCGGCACCGGACAAGGCTGCCGCAAAAGACCGTCAGCCGAGAATCTTCAGCGCCGTGCCCCAGTTGAAGTTTTCATAGGCGGGGTTGGCCTGCAGCGCCATGACGAGGAGCTGGAAGCCCTCGAGCTCGCGCGCGTGGCGCAGCCCGCCGACCTCCAGCGGGCGCAGCCCCGCGGCGCTCACGAAGTCCGCGACCTGCTTCCGCGCTTCCTCCGAATCCGAGGCTATGAAGACGTCCAGCGGCTGGCCGTCGACCGAGCCCTCGGACAGCGGCCCGGCGAAGGTCGTGTTGAAGGCCTTGACGAACCTGGCCTCCGGCGCCAGTTTCGCCAGTTCTTCGGCGCCCGACGTGCCCGGCCCGACCACGAGGGAGTCGAAGGTTTCCACGTCGATGGGGTTGCTGATGTCCACCACGGTCTTCCCGGTCAGGGAACCGCGGAGCCTGGTGACGACCTCCTGGGCAGGCCCGTAGTACAGGGCGAGCACGACGATGTCTCCCAGGGCCGGTTCGGCGAGTCCGCCGCTGATAACCCCAGACCCAAGTTCGCCGGCCAGCCGGGCGGCGTTCTCCGGTGTGCGGTCCAGGATCTGGAGGGAGCGGCCGGCGGCCGCGGCTCGCTTGGCGATTGCGCTGCCCATGTTGCCGGTGCCGATGATGGTGATGTCCGTCATGATGCTTCCTTCCGCAGGAATGTACAGGTCCGTGACACGCTCGCAGCCCTCAACGAAGGACGACGGCGGAACTGTGCGTCCGCCGTCGCCAGCCTAAGGGGTGCTGTGGCCTTATGGAACCTCGCGCCCGGGAACCCAGCGGAACGCGGCAAGCCACAGCAGCACGCCGGCCAGCCCCACCATGCCGGGAGCGAGCACCGGGGAAGCGCCAACCGAGCCGGTGGCGGCCGCCCAGAGCTGCGACACCGTGGACATCGAATCCCAGACCGCCGAGTACCGTCCGCTGAGGGGGCCGGCCTCCAGGTTCGCGCTGATATGTTCGTACACGCCGAACGCGCTGCCCAGGGCGGCAACTATCGCCGTCCCCTGCAGGATCCGCGCCGTCGCCACCGAGCGCCGCACCAGCCAGGCCGCCGCGGCCGCCAGGAGCACGGCCAGGACCGCCCACGGTACAAGCTGGAAGATGTCCTGCCAGTGGCGGAGCATCGCGAGCTCGACGCAGGCGCCGAGGGCGGTGCCGATGCCAAGCCAGGTCAGGATGCGGCGGTAAACGGCGACCAGGGCAACGGAGTCGGTCCTGGTCTCTACGGTGCTTGCCATGATGCTCACTCCACCTCAAGTGCGCTGAGCACCTTGCTCAGCTGGTCGTCGGAGATGCCGTACTTTCCGAGCTCCTCGGTCAGCGTGGGCTCGAGGTTCTCGGCCGTGTAGGGGCCGTACTCCTGGATCTCCTCGGCCCAGCGCTCGGGGTTGTCGACGCCGGCCGAGGCCAGGGCCGCGGTGAGCTCCTCGGTTGTCGCAGTGTTCGGGTCGACGGTCTGCACGGACGGACTGGCGGTGTCCGGTGACGCGGGAGCCGAAGCGGCCGGCGGGGCGGCAGTCGTCTGGGTGGCAGCGGGAGAGCCCGCGCCCGGGCTCGAACAACCGGTGAGGGCTGCCGCGAGGACGAGCGAAAGAGAGGCGAGGCGTACCGGCATCTTATTCATAGCACCCGGGTTTATCAGGGTGTACTTGGAAGGAGCAAGGAATCGGGCCATCGGGTTTTCTGCCACGCCGGCCGCGGGGGCAGCCGCGGGCGCACGCCGCAGAGGACGACGGCGGAAGCTGCCTCCCGCCGTCGTCCTCCCCTCTCCGGTGCTAGGCGAGCGCGAACCCTTCGTAGGACTTCGCCGCGACCTCGTCGCACTTGGCGCGGTAGGCGCCCACGCCGCCGACGTACGGCATGAAGACGCGCGGCTTGCCGGGCACGTTGGCGCCGAGGTACCAGGAGTTCGCCTGCGGGAAGAGCGTCATGTCCGCCAGGGCGTTGACGTGCTCGACCCAGGCATCCTCCGCCTCGGCCAGCGGCTCCGAGGACTGCAGCCCGTTGGCATCCAGGTACTCGATATGCGCCGCGATCCAGTCCACGTGCTGCTCGATGGAGGTGACCATGTTGCTCAGCACGGACGGGCTGCCCGGGCCGGTGACCGTGAACAGGTTGGGGAACCCGGCCATGGACAGGCCCAGGTACGCCCGCGGGCCGGCCTCCCACTTGTCCCGCAGGGCGACGCCGCCGCGGCCGCGGATGTCGATGGCCAGCAGAGCGCCGGTCATGGCATCGAAGCCGGTGGCGAAGACGATCGCGTCGAACTCGTACTCCTGCTCCGCGGTGCGCAGGCCCGTCGGGGTGATCTCCTCGATCGGAGCCGTGCGCACGTCGACCAGCTGCACGTTCGGCCGGTTGTAGGTGGCGTAGTACTCGGTGTCGACGCAGATGCGCTTGGTGCCCACGGGATGGTCGTACGGCTTGAGCAGCCGCGCCGTCTCCGGGTCCTGAACGATCTCGTCGATCTTGGTCCGGATGTATTCGGCGACGGTCTCGTTGGCCTCGTTGCTGACCGCCAGGTCCGAGAAGCACTGGGCCAGCCGGAATCCGCCGAGCGTCCAGTGCTCGTCGAAGACGCGCTGGCGTTCCTCGGGGGCGGCCTCCAGCGCGGCGTCGGCCCCGGGAGGGAACGGCAGCCCGGTGGGGGTGTGCTTCGCGTCCTCCCGGATCCGGCGGTAGTCGGCCTTGACTTGGCGCCAGAATTCCTGGTCCAGCGGTCCGTTCTTGGCCGGGACGCTGAAGTTGGGTGTCCGCTGGAACACGGTCAGCTGCTCGGCCTGCGCCGCGATGACCGGGATGGACTGGATGCCGGAGGAACCGGTTCCGACCACGCCGACGCGTTTGCCGGCGAAGTCCACGTCCTCGTGCGGCCAGGCACCGGTGTGGTAGACCTCCCCGCGGAACGACCCGAGCCCGCGGAAATCCGGGATACGGCTGGTCGACAGGCAGCCCGTGGCCATGATGCAGAACCGGGCCTGCGTCACCTCGTCGCCCCGGGCGGAACTGGTCGAGACCCGCCACCGGTTCGTCCCGCCGTCGTACTCCGCCGCCGTCACGGTGGTCTCGAGTTCCAAGTCCTGCCGCAGGTCGTAGCGGTCCGCCACGAAGTTCAGGTAGCGCATCAGCTCCGGCTGGGCCGGGTAGCGCTCCGTCCACTCCCACTCCTGCTCCAGCTCAGGGTCGAACGAGTAGGAGTAGTACGGGCTCTCCACGTCGCACCGGGCTCCCGGGTAGCGGTTCCAGTACCAGGTGCCGCCGACGCCGTCGCCCTTTTCGAACACCACGGCGGACAGCCCCTGGCCGCGCAGCTTGTGCAGCATGTACAGGCCCGAGAAGCCCGCGCCGACGATGACGGCGTCCACCTCGCGCACGTGTGCCATCATGCCTCCAGGGCCGGCTCGGCGGAGAGGTCCCGGACGCGGCGGGCCACGAGGTCCATCACCTCGGCGCTCGCCGGCAGCACGTTGACCATCGAGAAGAAGCCGTGCATCTGGCCGGGCCAGCGGTGGAACTCGACGTCCACGCCGGCCTCTTGGAGCCGCTGCGCGTAGGCCTCGCCCTCGTCGCGCAGCACGTCGTGCGCCGCGGTCACGACCAGGGCCGGCGGCAGGTTCTCCAGGCTCTCGGCCCGCACCGGCGAGGCGTGCGGGTGGGCACGGTCCTCCGGGGTCGGGGCGTAGTGGTCCCAGAACCAGATCATGAAATCCTTGGTGAGCAGGGTCTGGTTCTCCGGCTCGTCGTAGGAGAGCCGGCTGAAATCGGCGTCGGTGACCGGGTAGATGAGCATCTGGCCGGCGAGCTGCGGGCCGCCCTCGTCGCGGGCACGTATGGCCATCACGGCCGAGAGGTTGCCGCCCGCGCTGTCGCCGCCGACGAACAGCGGCACCCGGGAGCCCGCGATGTCCTCGAGGTGCGCGGCCGCCCACTGCAGGGCGGTCCAGGAGTCCTCGACGGCGGCGGGGAAGCGCTTCTCCGGCGCCTTGCGGTAGTTGACCAGGACGACGGCGTTGCCCGTCTTTTCCGCCAACTGGCGGCCAAGGGTGTCGTAGCCGTCGATATCGCCGACGACCCAGCCGCCGCCGTGGAGGTAGAGGAAGACGCCGGCGGGGCGCTCCGTCGGCACGTGGACGCGGATGGCGAAGGTGCCGCCGTCGTAGCCGGTCAGGGTGTGGTCTTCGGTGCGCTGCATGTCCGGGCCCTTGCCGAACATTTCATTCATCGCCGCCGAGGTGGCCCGGGCCTGCGCGGGCTCCATCTCCCACATCGGCTTGGCATCGGGGCCCGCTGCTTCTGCTGCGGCGGCCAGGAACTGGATGGTGGCTTCATCAAGCGCCATGTCAATCTCTCTTCGTTGAGCGGATTGTCGAACCCGCACCAGTGATGCGGGTCACATCACTATAGAATGCATTGTTTATCGGAGGAAGAGGTCCGGGGACTCTGTTTTGCGAACCCTCGGTAGAGTTGGATATGCCCTCGCAGCGAGGAAATCCGAGGGGAAAGGGGAACGGCATGGCCTTCGAGCTACCCCTGTCCCGCAAGGATGCCGTGGTGCAGCGCCTGCGCGGCGAGATGCTCTCCGGCGAGCTGGCACCGGGCGCGCCCGTGAAGGACGCCGAGCTCGCGGCCCGGCTGGGGCTCAGCGTGACGCCGGTGCGCGAAGCCATCACGCAGCTGATCAGCGAGGGCTTCATCGAGGCGTTGCCGAACAAGCGCCGCCGGGTGGCCGTGCTGACGCAGAAGCAGGCGATCGACCTGATGGATGTGCTGGGCGCTGTGCTGGTGGCCGGGCTGGAACGGGGCGAGGGGCGGCTGGGCCGGGAGTGGCTGGACGAGTTCGCCGCCGCCGTGCGCGCGTTCCAGGCCGAGCTGAAGCCCGACATGCTGCAGCGCTCGGGGGAGGCCTTTCGGCGGATCGCGGAACTGATCTGCGACGCCGCGGACAACGACGAACTGCGGGCGGTGACGGACCATGTGCTGCTCCGGTCGCTGAACCGCATCCAGCTCTATCCCTCCAACCACCTGCTGCCGCTCTGGGGCGAGGCATTCGGCGACACCGCCGGGCTGCTGGACGGCGGCGACCACGCTGCCGCCGTCCAGCGGCTGCGCTCCTTCTTCAGGGACTTGGTTGCCGCCATGCACCGCGACCGCTCGGACGACGCCGTCGTCGCCCCGCGGCCGCACCAGGACCTGAGGCCGACGGCGGGGCACTGAGAGGCACTGATGGGCAATCGGGTCCGCGGGTATCACCAGCCGGCTGCAGACCGCCGCCTCGACCCGGCTCTCCGTCCGGTGCTCTGGGTGGCGATCCTGGCCTCCTTCATCGCCTTCCTGGACGGGGCGATCGTGAACGTCGCGCTGCCTGCGATCAGCGAGGACCTGGGCGGCGGCCTGGCCCTGCAGCAGTGGGTCGTGGATGCCTACCTGCTGACCCTCGGCGCCCTGATCCTGGTTGCGGGGTCCCTGTCCGACGGCTTCGGCCGGGTCCGGATCCTCCGGCTGGGCCTGGTCTTGTTCGGGGCGGCGTCGCTGGCCTGCGCGCTGGCGCCGACCGGGGCGGTGCTGGTCGCGTCGCGCGCGGTGCAGGGAGCCGGCGGCGCCTTGCTGGTGCCCAGCTCGCTGGCGCTCATCATGTCGTCCTACCGGGGAGCGGCCCAGGCCCGCGCCATCGGGATCTGGACCGGGTGGACCGGAACCTCGGCCGTCGCCGGTCCGCTGCTCGGCGGGCTCTTGGTCGACCTGTCCAGCTGGCGCTGGATCTTCGCCATCAACGTGCTTCCGATCGCGGTCACGCTCCTGATCCTCGGGCGCCTCAAGGCCGAGCCCTCCGTCCGGAACCGTCCGCCGGTGGACCTGGTCGGCGCCGTGCTGGCCGCGTTCGGCCTGGCCGGGGTGGTCTTCGCGCTGATTGAGCAGCAGCGGTTCGGCTGGAGTCATCCGGGCATCGCGGGTTCCCTGGCCCTGGGGCTGGCCTCCTTCGCCGCCTTCCTGTGGTGGGAGGGCCGCACGGCCCATCCAATGATGCCGCTGCGGCTGTTCAGGGTCCGCAACTTCGGGGTGGGGAACATCGCGACCGCGTTCATCTACGCCGCGCTGTCGCTGGGCATGCTGATGATTGTGCTGTTCCTGCAGCAAGTCGGAGGGTTCTCGGCGACCCAGGCCGGCTTGGCCACGATCCCCGTCGCCGTGCTGATGCTGCTGCTCTCCGGCACCTTCGGCGGCCTGGCCGGAAAGTACGGCCCGCGGATCTTCATGGCGGCCGGCCCGATGGTGCTCGGCGCCGGCTATCTGCTGATGACGGGGGCAGGTACGCCGCTGGATTTCCCGGCCCGGATGCTGCCCGGCCTGCTGGTGTGCGGACTGGGCCTCGCCATCACCGTCGCGCCGCTGACCGCCGGCATCCTTGCGGCCGTGGGGCCGGGGGAGAGCGGGATCGGTTCCGCCATCAACAACGCCGTCTCCCGCATCGCCGGGTTGATCGCCGTGGCGTTCGCCGGCGTGATCCTCGGCGGATCGCTCGACGTCGACGGGTTCCGCCGGACGCTGGTGGTCGTGGCGGTCCTGGCGTTTGCAGGAGGGCTCATCTCGGCCTTGGGGATCCGCAACCCGCCTGCCGCCGGCCCGTCCGCCACCGGTCCGGACGTCGATTCCCGGGGGCTGCGGGGCGGAAAGCGATAACGTCAAAGCATGTCAGCGAATAAGCCGGTCCGAGCGTTCGTCGAACTGCTGGCCCGCGCGGAAGCCGGTCCGGCCAGCACCAACTTCTTCGACCACAGCGACGCCGGCAATGCCCTGCGGCGCCGGAACCTCGAGCTGTACCTGCTCCAGATGCTGGAGCGCCGGCCCTCAGTCCTGCTGGTCGGGGAGGCTCCCGGCTACCGCGGCATGCGCATGACCGGTGTCCCCTTCAGCAACCCGGCCATCATCGAGGGTCGGGTGGACCCGTTCGGACTGTTCGGCTCCGGTAAAGGCTACGTACTGCCGCCGGACGCCGGCACGGTGGCTGCCGAACCCACGGCCACCGTGATGTGGGACGTGCTGGCGGAGCTCGACTTCCTGCCGCTGCTCTGGAGCGCCTACCCGCTGCACCCGCACCAGCCGGGCCGGCCGCTCTCCAACCGCACGCCGTCAACCGCCGAGATCCGGGCCGGGCTGCCGCTGTGGCAGGAGCTGGCCCGGATCTTCGGGATCGGGAATGTCGTCGCCGTCGGCAACATCGGCCACCGCAGCGTCCTCGCCAGCGGCCGCAGTGCCCCGAAGGTCCGGCATCCGGCCCACGGCGGCAAGGTCAAGTTCCGCGAGGGCCTGCGCGCACTCCTCGCCGCCGGCATCGATGGACCCGCTGCCCGGCCGCCTACCCGCTCCACAGCCGAAAGCCAGGGCGACGGCGAAAGCGCGGTTCCGCCGTCGTCGTACCTGCCGGGCCGGACCGGAAGACCGGACTCCTCAGCGCCCTGGCGTTAACGGGTGTACATAATCGAGCCGGGCGTGGTCAGGGTCTCGCCGGTTTCCAGCCACGTCTTCAGGCCGGAGAGGATCATCGGCCAGCCCCCGTAGAGCTGCTCGTTGGCGCCCTCGCGCAGCTGGTCGTGGGTGACGGTGAGCCGGCAGGAGTCCTCGACCTGTTCGATTTCCCACGTGACGCGGGACGTTCCCTCCGCCTTGACGTCATCGCCCCAGAGGGCGCGCATGGTCTGCACCAGGCGGCGGGGCGGATCCACCTCGAGGATCTCGCCCTCGCCAAGCGGGCCGTCGGCCCGCGGGTTCGTCATTCGGAAGGAGGAGCCGGGCTGCCAGTCCGTCTCGATCCGGTTGCCGAACATGTACTTGCTCCGGGTCTCGCTGTCGGTGATGGCTTCCCACAAGCGTTCCGGGCTGGTGCGGATGTAGATTTCGAAGATCTTCGCGATCTGTGCGGTGTTCTCCACTGAACTCTCCAATGTAGCTTTGAGGTCGCTGAGGCCAGCGGCCCATGGCTCGGCGTACTTGCTGACCCACCGGTCGTGAATGAGCCGGATGGGCACCGGATTGAGGAAGTGCAGCTTCTCGCGGCCGCGGCGCCGGGTCACCACCAGGCCTGCTTCCTCCAACAGCTTCAGGTGCTTCATCACTCCGAAGCGGGACATTTCGAAGCGTTCACCAAGCGCGCTCAGGCTTTGTCCGTCCCGGCGGAAGAGCTCGTCGAGCAGCTCCCGGCGGGTGGGATCGGCCAGCGCTTTGAACACCTCGTCCACGCCTCCATAATAGGTGACCATATGGTCACGTGTCGAGAGTCGGGCCGCCGATACTAGGAGCCGGGCTGCAGGACGGCCTTGATGAGCGGCCGCCCGTCCTTGGTGGCCGCGGCACGGGCCGTCAGCCGCAAGGCCTCCACCGCCCGGTCCATCGGGAAGAGCGTGATCAGCTGCTCGCCGACATGGGGCACGGTAAGCAGGAAGCCGACGGCCTCCTCGAAATCGGATCGGGTCGAGGAATAGCTCGTCAGGATGGATACATCCCTGCGGGCCCGGGCGTTCACGGGCTGCCGGGTGCCGCTCGCGTACATCGCGACCAGCACCAGCTTGGCGCCGGAGCGGACCGACGCCATGGCGGTGGCCAACTGCTTGCCGGAGCCGGAGGCCTCCACCCAGGTGTCGAACCGGCCGGGATCCGGGGCGGTGGTGCTCCGCAGTCCCAGTCGGACCGCCAGCTCCCGCTTGGCCTCGTGCTCGGGGCCGGGGCGGCCGACCATGGTGACGTCGGCGCCGCGGGCCTTCGCGATCAGCGCCGCCAGCAGGCCGATCGCCCGAGTGGTCGATACCGCGACGCGCTCGCCGGCCTGGACCCGCGCTACTTCGACCACCGCACGCCACGCGACGGACGTCGGCTCGACCAGCACCGCCGTCGTGTCCGGCAGCCCGTCGGGCACCGGGACCAGGCAGTGCCACGGAACGACGGTCCGGCCGCACGCCGTCCCGTGCCGGCCCAGGCCCAGCGTGACGGGACGCCGGCATTGCTCCACCCGTCCGGCGACGCACTCGCTGCACCGGCCGCAGCGGACCTTCGAAACCGGCACCGCGCGCATTCCCGGGGCGATTTCCTCCGGCACCAGCAGGCCGACGCGGCCCACGGTGCCCACCGATTCGTGGCCCAGGACGGTCCCCGTGCGCACCCACCCGAAGTGGGGATCGGCGTCGTAAACCACCACGTCCGAGCCGCACAGGCCGCACAGCGCGACGCGGAACTCCACTTCCTCCGGTCCCGGCAGCCGCACCGGATGATCAATCAGTGCGATGCCCTCGGGGTCCGGCGAGACACGGGCCAATGCAGGGTTCGTCCGGGCCAGGTCCCGCGCGCCGTCCTGCCTGCCGGCATTCCGTGCCGCACCGTCCTGCCCGCTGCCGCTTAGCCCGCCGCCGGCCTGCTCATCCGCCACTCCTGCACCTCCTCCCGGTCCTTTTGATCGTAGGCGGCGAGGTGCGTTGGGTGCGGCGGGACAAGCCTTCGGCCGTCGTTCAGAGGAATTTAACAGCCGTAATTCAGCGTTTTACCGGATGTGACAAACATTACAAAAGCGTACTCGGGAGTAACTACGGAGGGCCCTACCCTTGTGTTACGGCCATGGCAACGGCGCCATGGTCACATAAGCCTGCCGTACGCCGGCCGCACAAAAGGGGGCCGCGGGGGGATCAACACAAAGATCAGGGGGAATGCAAATGTTCGAAATCTACCGGGATGCCAACAAGAAGTACCGGTTCCGGATGATGGAGAAGGACCGCGTCATCGCCATCTCCGAGGGGTTTGAGGAGAAGGCCAGCGTGGTCGCGGCCATCCGCGATGCGCGCGAAGTCGCGGCGACCGCCCGGATCGCGGACAAGTCCGTACCGGTCGGCTGAGCAATGGCTGCACGGGGGGTGCAGCCAACGACGGCGGCGGGAAAGGCGGGCCGAAAGGCCTGGCGTTCCCGCCGCCGTCGTCATTTCCCGGCCCGGATACGAAGGTCAGCCGCGGGCGAGGAACTCTTCCAGCCCGGCGAGGTCGTCCGTGTTGATGTGGTCGACGCCGGCGTTGTAGAGCTCTGTCCAGACCGCGTCGCGCGCCGCTTCCGCCTCGTCCGGGGTGGCCCAGAAGCGGACGCGGAAGCCCTGCTCGTGGGCGGTGGCGACGTACTCACGGAGACGGGTGCGCTCGGCTTCGGGCATCGGCCCGACGCCCTGCCAAGTGAACAGCTGCGTCCAGTTGTTGCTGACCAGCGGCATGAGGTCCGCTGACCGGCCCAAGCCTAGGTCCGAAGCGCGGCCGTCGTAGAAGCCGAAGCGCTGCTGCGCGGACTGCATGGTCTCCAGCGGCCGGTTGCCGCTGATCACGGCGGCCACGGGGCCGGTCTTGGTCTGGCCGTGGGTGTAGCGGGTCAGGATCTGGCGGTGCTCGGCCAGCTCGTCCTCGATGGCGGCGTAGGTGGCTTCGCCCTCGCTCTTGATATCGATCAGCAGCTGGAATTCGCCGTCCCAGCCGGGGTAGACGCTGCGCCCGTTGCCCTTGACCAGCTCCGTCAGCGGATCCAGGTAGAGGCTCTCCAGCGTCACCCCGGCTACGACGTCCTCGCGGTCGTGCGCCACCAGCAGCTCGCCGTCCACCAGCCAGACATCCGCCTCCACCGAGGTGAAGCCGTGCTCCAGCGCGTCGAAGAGCGGCCGGTCGTGCTCGTAGTCGTTGTGCGCGTGCGCCTGCTCCTGCGGTGTGCCGAGGACGACGGCGGCGGGCGTGGCGGCCGTTTCGTCCTGCGGGACGGCGGTGGCGGGCAGGGCGGTGCCGGAGAAGGCGGCTGCGGTGGCCAGGAGGGCCGCTGCGGTGTGCTTGAACACGGAAAGTCCTTTGTGGAATGGGCGGGATGCAGGGATCACTGTGTCCGATAAGCGTTTCAAGCGGTTGACGGCTAGCGGGCCGGGCGGTAGCGGCGAAGTGAACGGCGGGGCGCCGCCCACGCTCGACGGCCGGTGCCGGGACCGGATGTGCTCCGGAGGCTTACATGCGTGCCGGCCGGCTAATACCGTCGGAAGTGCATCAGCCGAAAGACCCTGGAACGGAAGAGGCATTCATGCGCGCGATCGTGTTCGAAGACTGGCAGAAGTTCCCCGTACTCAAGGACGTCGAGGTGCCCACGCCGGGGCCGGGCGAGGTCCTGCTCAAGGTGGCCGGCGCCGGCGCCTGCCACTCGGATGTGGCCATCTACAACTTCGAGAAGGACACCCCGGGCGCCGTCCCGCCGTCGTTCACCCTGGGCCACGAAAACTCCGGCTGGGTCGAGGAACTCGGCGACGGCGTGACCGGGGTCAGGCCCGGCGACGCCTGCCTGGTCTACGGGCCGATCGGTTGCGGCCGCTGCAAGGCCTGCTCACGCGGCCAGGACACCTACTGCGAGAACGCCGCCAGCATGCCCTACCTCGGCGTCGGTCTCGGGCGCGACGGCGGGATGGCCGAGTACGTCACGGTGCCGGCCCGGAACCTGGTGCCGCTCGGCGACGCCGACCCGATTGCCGCCGCGCCGCTCTCCGACGCCGGCCTGACCCCGTACCACGCCATCAAGCAGGCGCTGCCGTACCTCAACGGCGGCGGCAAGTACGCCCTGGTCATTGGGCTCGGCGGCCTCGGCCAGATCGCGGTGCAGATCCTGAAGGCCCTCACCGGCGCCACGGTCATCGCCACCGACACGAAAGAGGAGGCCATGCGCACGGCGGAAGCCGCGGGCGCCATCACCGTGCCCGGCGGCGACGGCCAGGCGGAGCGGATCCGCGAACTGACGGGCGGCCGCGGCATCGACGCCGCCTTCGACTTCGTCGGCGTCGCCGCCACCATCAGGACCGCGGCAGCCGTGATGGCCAGGCAGTCCAAGCTCACCGTCGTGGGCATCGCCGGCGGCAGCTACGAGTGGAGCTTCTTCACCACGCCCTACGAGTCGCAGCTCACCAACACGTACTGGGGCACCATCGAGGACCTGCACGAGGTCGTCGACATGTACAAGATCGGCCAGATCACGCCGGAGATCGAGCGCTTCTCCCTGGACGACGGACCGGAGGCCTACCGCCGGCTCGAGGCCGGCCAGCTCTCCGGCCGCGCGGTCATCGTCCCGCACGGTTTCTGATGATTACGCCATCCTTCACTCCGCCCCTTGTCAGTTCAGCCTTCTGCCCCTAGGTTGATAAGACCGGGGAGCCGACCTGGCTGTCGTCGGTTGAAGAAACGCAGAGGAAAAAAATAATGGCAACAGGAACCGTCAAGTGGTTCAACGCTGAAAAGGGCTTCGGCTTCATTCAGCCTGACGACGGGTCGGCGGACGTGTTCGCGCACTTCTCCGCAATCGCGACCAGTGGATACCGGTCTCTCGAGGAAAACCAGAAGGTGGAATTCGAAGTCGTGCAGGGCCAGAAGGGCCCGCAGGCGGAGAACATCCGGCCGCTCTAGGCAAACAAGCGACTAGCCAGCGGCGGGGCTTGGGCGGGCTGAAAAGCCTGCGCAAGCCCCGCCGTTGTGTGCTTAACGGCGGCGCTGCAGAGGCGCTACCCCTGGGCGGAGCGCCAGGAACCGACCTCGGCCAGCAGGGCGGTACGGCGCTCCTCACCGATGAACGCAGACCGGACGGAATTGGCCGCCAGCCGCGCGAGCTCGTCCGCGGTGAACGTGAAGGTCCGGCCCAGCTGGGCGAAGTTCTCGTCCACGTAGCCGCCGAAATAGGCCGGATCGTCGGAGTTCACGCAGACATTCAGGCCGCGGGCGAGCATGGCCGGCAGCGGGTGGTCCTTGAGGGTGTCCACGGCGCGGAGCCGGACATTCGAGAGCGGGCAGACGGTCAGCGGCACCTGCTCTGCGGCGAGGCGCTGCACCAGCGCGTCATCCTCCATGCAGCGGATGCCGTGGTCGATCCGTTCCGCGCCGAGCAGGTCCAGGGCCTCGGTGATGTACCCGGGAGGGCCCTCTTCGCCGGCATGCGCGATCCGGCGCAGTCCTGCCGCCCGGGCACGCTCATACAGGTCCACGAAGCCGCTGGGCGGATGGCCGACCTCGGCCGAATCCAGCCCGATGCCGATGATCGGCGCCTCCATCTCAAGCAGCTGTTCCAGGACCTCAAGGGCTTCCCCGGCGGGACGGTCCCGGAGGAAGGCCGCGATCAGTCCGGTGCTGATGCCGAACTCGGAGTCGCTGTCCGCCAGGGCTGAGGCAACCCCGTTGACGCAGGTCTCCAGCGCGATGCCGCGCGCCACGTGGGCCTGCGGGTCCATCATGATTTCGGCATGCCTGACGCCTGCGACAGCGGCCCGCCGCAGATAGGCCCGGGTCATGTCCGCGAAGTCCGCCTCGGTGCGCAGCACATCCATGTTGCGGTAGTACAGGTCGAGGAAGGACTGCAGGTCCGTGAACTCGTACCGGGCCCGGAGTTCGTCGAGGTCCGAGTAGGGCAGCGAAATGCCATTGCGTTCCGCGAGGTCGAAGATCAGCTCGGGCTCTAGCGTGCCCTCGATGTGGAGATGGAGTTCTGCTACCGGAAGCTGGCTCATCTGGTCCTTTCCTCGGTTCGGTGAAGGTCCAACGTAGGCCACCGCGGAAAGCTCTGGCAACACGGGCAACCAGTCAAAACCGAGGTTGCGGGGAACCGGACAGCCGGCTCCCCACAACCTCTACCTCCCGCTAGGAAAGCGCCGCGCAGACGTCTATGACCTGTCCGGGGCCATTGAAGCTGAACTCTTCAACGATTTTGCCCTTCGCATCGGTGACGAATGAGAAATTGCCTGTCGTGATGTAGATGCCTTCATCCGTCACTGTCCGGGTCAGCAGGTTCGTCCCCCTGGCGGTGGTGACGGTGTTTCCGGTGTCAGGATCGGTGGAGAGGTTGAAGGAGCCGGTGATTACATAGCTGACCGACTCCCCGGTCTTTGCGTTCGTCAGCGTTATTTCCAAGCCGGGCGAGGTGCTTAGAATTTCGCCGGCCCCGGTTTCTATGAGGTTTGCCTTGCCGGAGAACGTTCCTATGACTTTGAAGCCGCAGTCATGGAAAACGATGCTGCCCTCGATCGGTGTTGGTGCCGCGGCCGCCGGTCCTGCCGTGGCCGAGAGACCGGCGATGAGCGCTGCGGAAACGAGCATTTTCTTCATGATGAGCCCCTTTGCTCGGGTGTCCTTGTTCTTTCGTTCTTGGTTCCCCCGAACGGATCGTTTGATCCGGCACCAAGGCGTCCAGAATTCCTGAGTCCATCTTGGGAAAACCTTGGGATCCGGTTTCGGAACGTTCAAAGCATGGAAACTTTTGTAAGTAGGGACCATGGCCAACGGACAAATCATCTGCTGGGACCCGGGCAGATACGCATACAAAGAGGCGGCCGCAGGAACTACCTGCGGCCGCCTCTTGCGGGGAGATCAGCGGCTGAGCTTGCCCATCAGGGCGGCGACGGGCCGCAGGAGGATGGGCCGGGCGGCGATCCAGGCGCCGGCCAAGACGACCAGGGACGCCGCGAAAATCCAGAAGCCGAGCCACCCGCCGTCGTCCTTTGCCGCGTACATGTGGTTCAGGTTGCGCAGGGCACCGGTGGTGAGCACCAGCGTGACGTGGACGATGATGAACGCGACGAAGTAGAACATGACCGGCAGGTGCACCGCACGGGCCAGCTCGATCGGGTAGGCCTTGTTGATGCCGGCCTGCTTCGGCCACGCCGAGGACATCCGCAGCCCGGTGATGATGGCAAGCGGCGCGGCGATGAAGATCGTGGCGAAGTAGGTCAGCAGCTGCAGCGCGTTGTAGTTGACCCAGCCGTTCTCCAGGGGCCAGTTGAGCGAGGCGTACTGCAGGGCTGCGGAGACGGCGTTGGGGAAGACATCCCAACTCGTGGGGACCACGCGGGTCCACTGCCCGGTGGCGAAGAGCAGGATATAGAAGACGAGCCCGTTGAGCACCCAGAGCGCGTCCAGGCTCAGGTGGAACCAGAGGTGCAGGCTCATCTTCTGCGGCGGATTCTTGGTCTTGATGAACCCGCGGTTGTTGCGCGTCCAGTAGCCCGGCGGCCGGGTGACGGTGCGGACCTGCCAGCCGGAGCGGATGATCAGCAGGATCAGCAGCGTGTTCAGGAAGTGCTGCCAGGCAAGCCAGGCGGGGAAGCCTACCGGCGCGCCCTCGGGCAGCTCGGAGTGGCCGGGGTAGTCGGTGAGGAATTGCTGGACCGCCGGCAGTTCGCGCAGTCCCTTGGCGGCAAGGACGACCAGGAACAATCCCACCAGGATGGCAGGGACGACCCAGAGCAGTTTCGACCACTTGTTCCGGGAGGCCGCGGACTTGGTCTTCGTGGAGGGGGACATGGGGATAGATTGTCTCTCTGGTAAGGACGGGTGCGTCCGTGCAGGTCTACTCGGTCAAGGGTATGAACCGAGAATACTCCGCCGCCGAGGAAGTCGAAGAGTGGCGAAATACGACGGCGCCGGCCGCCTTGATGACGTAACACGCCGCCATCCATGGCTGCAACGTTGCAGGCCGGCTGAGGCTACCAGTCAGAAGCTTGACGAGCTGCCGGATCCGGAGAAGCTACCGCCGCTGCTGCCGTAACCGGTGCTGCCGGATCCGCCGCGGGCGGACTCGATGCTGCTTTGCCCGGCGGTGAAGCCGGTGTTGAAGGAACCGACCGAATAAAAGAGCGAGGCGGGGTAGACGGAGTCCAGGATGCTTGAGCGGCTGCGGCTGCCCCGGGCGAATTCTTCGTCCATGTCATGCCGCATCAGGTCGGCTTCCTTCTTGTTCCTGGCGGATTCGTCGATGACCGTCCTGGAGTGCTGCCGGAGCAGGTCGGTGAACTCCTCGCGGACCGTGCGAAGACCCCGCAGGGCGGCGTCCGGCGTCGTCGTGCCGGATTCAAGTTCCGCGGCCCAGCGCTGGAAGTCGTCCCAGGTGGCGTCGCGGAAGGACCGCAGCGCGGCGGCGGTGGCGGATTTCCCGGCACGCTTGGGCTCCCCGAGCATCTCGTCGAGACCGTCCAGGTCCTCGCGGAGCGGGGAGAGCTGCCGGTCCCAGGCCCTGGGCCAGCCGGAGGCGAGGTTCAGGAACGTGTTGGAATCGGCGATGACGTCATCCAGCGTGTCCAGCTCCGCGGCGGCGTCGGCGTACCCGGTGGCCAGCTTGACGTTCTTGCCCGACGAGAAGTCCTTGTCGGCCAGGGAATGGACCTGCTGGTTGAGCTTGCTGACGTCGTTGTACCGGGCCATGAACCCGCGGTATTTCTCCAGGACCAGCGCGCCGAACTCGGACGACGGCGGGATGGTGCGGGCGTTGACCTCCGTCGCCTCGAGATCCATAGTGACGTTGGCATAGCTGCGGTCGCCGCGCTCACGTTCGCTGCGACCGCGCGCCCGGTTCCGACGTCGTACTGAGATCCAGGTGCCGGCGCCGCCAAGTGCCACAACCCCCGCTGCGATGCTCCCGCCGACGAACCAGCCGGAGCGGTACCACGGCCGGTTGATCAGCTCGGCGCCGCGCCGGACTCCGGCGATCGTCCCGTCGGTCCACTGCGCCTGGCGGAACAGGTCCTTCGTGGCGTCCTGGATATCTGCCTGCTGCTCGGGGGAGATCTTGCGGTCTTCACCGAAGTAGGTGCCAACGTGCCGCCCCTGCGGGTCCAGCGCGAAGATGTAGAGGCCGTCCGCCCACTTCTGCCCGTCCTGGCTGATCCATTCGGGATGCTCCGAGCGGGCGAAGCGCAGGACTTCCTCGTTCAGGTTGTCCGAGGCCGAACCGCGGTACGTGTAGACGGCGATCTTGGTCGGTTCGTAGAACTCGGTCCCTTCAATAGCGGGCCGGAGCGTTTT
Organism: Arthrobacter sp. USHLN218; assembly: GCF_037144715.1. Taxonomy (NCBI): domain Bacteria; kingdom Bacillati; phylum Actinomycetota; class Actinomycetes; order Micrococcales; family Micrococcaceae; genus Arthrobacter; species Arthrobacter sp. USHLN218. The sequence goes on along the minus strand of NZ_JBBCYT010000004.1, from coordinate 212,104 downwards.
GAGGTCCAGCACGCCCGCCTTGTCCTCGACGACGACGTCTGTCGGCGTGTCCGCCAGCGCCGTGGCCGCGGGCGCCAGCAGCGCCCCCATGGCCAGCACCAAGGTGCCGAGCAGTCTCCTCATGTTCCCCCGTTTCGCCGTGATCCTTCCTGCACCCTATCCAAAACGGACGACGACGGACCCCGCGGCCCAGTACCTCAACTCCGGCAGGGAGACTATGGAAGACGTGGGCGAGCGCCCGGCTGCGGTCGGAGCGGCCTGAGCCAGACCTGGTATCCCTCGTCCTTATGCACCAGCATCCGGTTGAGCACGCCGTGCTGGGCAAGCCAAATGGCCGCTCCATCCCGGGATGCCGACTCTACAATGCCAAATCGCACATGCAATCCGCGTTGCCGGACTTCCACATGGGTGCCCTCCAGCCTCTGCCAGTCGTCGAAGGGGCCCTCCCGGTAAAGGTCAGGAAACGCTTCGACTACTTGTCCTTGTTTCACATGCTCCTCGCTTCCTGTGGGGCGATCCGCTGCGTGGCACTGTGAGGGATACTCCTTAGCGCTCGTGAATCATGCAGACGCTTCGTGGACAAAAAAGCCCCGCCCGGTCTTTGCCCCGAAATATCCGGCCTCCACAAGCCGGCGCAAATTGTTGGGTACGACCTGGGCCGGATCACGCAACTCCGCGTGCATGGCATCTGCCGCTGCGCAGACCACATCCAGGCCGATGAAGTCCGCCAGCGTTAGTGGACCCATAGGATGGCCGCATCCGAGCCGCATACTCTTATCGATGGTTTCGGCATCCGCATAGCCGCTGTCGAGCATCCGTGCCGCCGCCAGCAAGAACGGAATCAGCAGCGCGTTGACCACGAAACCGGGGCGGTCCTCGATGATAACGGGAGTCTTGCCCAATCCGGACTCCACGAACTGCCGTGCCGCGGCAACGGTGGCGTCACTGCTGTGCACGGTTTGGACGATTTCGACCAGCGGCATGCGCGGTACGGGGTTGAAGAAGTGCAGGCCGACGAAGCGGTCCTGGTGGCTGAGCGCCCGGGCGAGCTTCGTGATCGGGATGGAGGAGGTATTGCTGGCGATTACCGCGGTTCTGGAGACCTGCTCTTCCACCGTGGCCAGGACGGCGAGCTTGATCTCCAGGACCTCCGGAACAGCCTCGACCACGATGTGGCAGCCGGCGAGGCTGTCCGGTGACGCGGCGGTCGTGAGCAGCGCGAGACGGTCGGAAGCCTCCTGTGCAGAGAGCTGTTCTTTGTCGACCGAGCGCTGGAGGTTGCCTTCGATGTGCTTGCGTGCGCCGCTCAGGGCATCCTGTGAAGAGTCATACAGGACAACCTGCTGGCCGGCCCGCAGCGCGCTTTCGGCGATGCCGCGGCCCATGGTCCCGGAGCCGACGATGCCGACGGCGGTGATGGTGCTCATCAGGCCTCCCACCTTTTGAAGAGGGCGGCAATGGCCTGGCCTCCGCCGATGCACAGCGTGGCGATGCCGAACTCCAGGTCCCGGCGCTGCAGGTCCTGGGCCACGCGCAGCGCCAGGATTGCCCCGGTGGCGCCGATCGGGTGGCCGAGCGCGATTGCTCCGCCGTAGGGATTGGTCCTGGCCGGATCCAGCCCGGCATCGCGGATGACGGCGACTGCCTGGGAGGCAAAGGCCTCGTTCAGTTCGACGACGCCGATGTCGCGGGGCTGCAGGCCGGTTTCGGCGAAGAGTTTCCGCAGGGCGAAGGTGGGGGCATAGCCCATGTAGGCCGGGTCGATGCCGGCAACGGTGACATGCTCGAGGGTCGCCAGGGCACCCAGACCACGTTCGCGCACCGTACTCTCCCGCATCAGGACCATGGCGGCGGCGCCGTCGTTAATGCCCGAGGCATTGCCTGCCGTGACGGTGCCGTTCGGCCGGAACGCCGGACGCAGGCTGGCCAGGTCCTCCAGTGTCGTGTCCGGCCGGGGATGCTCGTCGGTCGTGACAATAACGGGGTTGCGCCCCGGGACCTTGACCGGAACGATTTCCTCGTCGAAGGCCCGCAGTGCGTCCGCCGTGGCGGCGCGGCGCTGGCTTTCGATGGCGAATTCGTCCTGCTCCGCCCGGCTGACCTTGTACTTGGTGGCGACGTTCTCGGCTGTGACGCCCATATGCTCGTTGCTGAACGGATCGGTGAGCATTGCCAGGGTGCCGTCGACCAGGGTGCGGTTGCCCAGCCGCGGGTTGGCGCGGGAGTCGAAGTCGAGGAAGGGCATCCGGGACATGGACTCGTCGCCGCCGGCCAGGACAACGTCCGTGGACCCCCAGCGCAGCTGCTGGGCACCGGACCAGACCGCCTGCAGGCCGCTGCCGCACAACCGGTTCACGGTCAGGGCGGTCGCCGTGGGCAGCACGCCGACGGCCAGGGCGACCCGGCGCGCGTTGTACGCGTCCAGCCCGGCCTGGCCGACGCAGCCCATGATGACTTCGTCGATGTCTTCGGCCATGACGCCGCTGCGTTCAAGGGCGCCGGTGGCGGCAATGGCACCGAGTTCGTGGGCCGGCAGGGCCTTCAAGGCACCGCCGTACCTGCCTACCGGAGTCCGGGCTCCGCCGGCAATGACGATTTTTTCTTCAGACATGGTTGCTCGATTCTCGTTGGGTATTTGCGGAGACGGACGGCCGCACGGGCCGGTTGGGGCTGGGGCTCAGCCGGCGACCTCGCGGCCGAGCAGTTGGCGGGCGATGATCCACTTCTGGATCTCGTTGGCCCCTTCATAGATCTCGGTGACCTTGCTGTCCCGGTAGAGGGCCTCGACCGGGCCGGGCGTCCCGTCTGCGCCGAGTTCCTGGATGTACCCGATCCCGCCGAAGAGCTGGACGGCGTCCCGGGCGATGTCCGTGGCCAGCGAGGTACCTGCGATCTTGGCCATCGCGGCTTCCGGCTCCGGGAAGGCATTGCCTTCGTCCAGCCGCAGCGCGGCCTTCAGGTAGAGCGACCGGGCGGTTTCGAGCCGGAGCGCGTAGTCCGCCATCAGGAACTGCCAGTGCTGCATGCTGCCGAGCTTGGCGCCGAAGGCCTCCCTGGTGCTGAGCCGGTCGGTCATGAGATCGAACGCAGACTGGGCCATACCCACGCCGGCGGCCGAGATGGCGATCCGCCCATAGGCCAGCATGGCGAGGGCGATCTTCAGGCCGCCGCCCTCAGTCCCCAGCAGGGCTTCTTCCGGCAGCTCGACGTCGTCAAGGATGACGTCCGCGGTGAGCTGGCCCTTGTTGCCGAGCTTGCGGTCCGCACGGCCGACGGTAACGCCCGCGGCGGCGGAGGGCACGATGAACATGGACAGCCGTTCGCCCGTGCGGGCCAGGACCAAGATGACGTCGGCAACCGGGGCGTTGGTGATCCACCGTTTGCGGCCCTGCAGCCGCCAGCCGGTGGCCGTCCGGGCGGCAACGGTCTGCACCGACTGGGGACTCAGGTCGCTGGACGAGCCGGGCTCGCTGGTGGCGAAGGCGCCGATGATCTCGCCGCGGATCAGGGGCCCGAGCCATTGCCGGCGTTGTTCCGGAGTCCCCTGGTTCAGGCCGGTGCCGGCCAGGACGCAGTGGACATCGTAGATCGCGGCCACGGAGTTGGAGTAGTAGGCCAGCTCCTCGATGGCGGCGACGGTGGCCGAGGCCGGCCGCTCCAGCCCCATGCCGCCGGCGTCCGCGGGGAAGGCAAGCTGGAACAGGCCCTCGCGCGCCATCGCCTCGAAGACGTCCGACGGGAAGCCGTCCTCCACTTCGTCGCCGGTCGCGATCCGGCCGGCCACCGGAGCAATAACGACGTCGGCGAAGCGGCGGGCGCGTTCGCGCACCTCGAGCGTCTCCGGGCTGGAAAGCAGGTCGTGGTACAGGCGGTCGGCCTGCCGGGCGGGGGCCCGGACGGGGGCTGCCGTGGCGGCGGGGGCGCCGGAAGCGGGTGACATAAAAACCTCCAGATGGCTCGTGGTGGACGGAAGTGCTGCGGCCTGGAGCCGCCTAACTGCTGGTGTAGCCCGCGTCGACGTGGATGGTGGTCCCGCTGACGTACGAGGACAGATCGGAGGCCAGCCAGAGAGTGGCCTGGGCCACCTCATCAGCCCTGCCGAACCGGTTCAGCAGGCTTAGCTGCGGCGCGAAGTCCGCCTCTGTCTGGCCCTTGCGTGCCAGCGAGGCCTGCAGCATCGGCGTGTCGATGGCGCCGGGGGCCACGCAGTTGACGCGGATGTTCCGGGACCCGGTTTCCATCGCGGCGGTCTTGGTGAGGCCCACGACGCCGTGCTTGGCCGCGACATACGCCGCCGCGTTGGGCTGGGGTCGGAAGCCCCGGACCGAGGAGATGTTGATGATGGACCCGCCCTCGTCCTGGGCGATCAGCTGCCTCAGTTCGTACTTCAGGGAGAGGGCGACGCCCTTGAGGTTGATGGACATCAGCCTGTCCCAGTAGTCCTCGTCCAGTTCGGTCAGCGAATTGGTGTCCGGGGTAATAGCGGCGTTGTTCACCGCCACGTCCAGCCTGCCGAACCGTGATGCCACGGCCTCGACCATGGACGCGACCTGGTCCGACCGGGAAACGTCAACCTTGACGTAGAAGGCGGTCCCGCCGTCGGCCTCGATTTCGGCGACGGTCTTTGCGCCGGCTTCGTCATTGAAGTCGGCGACGGCCACCCGGGCGCCGGCCGCGGCGAAGAGCTTGGCCGTGGCCGCGCCCATGCCCATGGCAGCCCCGGTGACGAGCGCGACTTTGTCTTGCAGGATGGGGTAGGTCATGATGGCTTCCCTTTCCGGGACTGGGACGGTTACCGGAAGGACGGAAGGACTTCGTTCTTGAACAGTTCCAGCGTGCGCAGCACCTGTTCCTGCTCCAGCGCGTACCACTGCATGCGCAGCACGATGTAGGTCAGGCCCTGGGCTTCGAGCGCCTTCAGGGCGACGACGGCGGATGCCGGGTCGGTGAACAGATAGGAGGCGTCTGCGGTCTGCATCGCAGCCTGTTCGGAGGACAGATGCGAGTAATTGCCCGTCTGGTCCGGCGCGTTGTACTTCGCATACTCGCGGCTCAGGGAATTCCGGGCGGCCAGCCCGATGGCCCGCGCCCGCTCCGCGTCGGGGTCGAGGACGAGCTCGCGGCGGACCACAAGTTCGGAGGCCGGGCCGAGGCCGAGGCGGTCCCGCTCGGCCCTGTAGTGGCCCAAAACGATGTCGAGCTTCTCCGGAGAGGTATGCGGCGGCACAATCCAGGCATCGCCGAGCCGGGCGGCTCGCTCCGCGCCCTTGCGGTGGGCGCCGGCGCCGATCCAGATGGGCGGGCCGCCCGGCTGGACCGGAACGAGGCTGATCCGCTCGTCCTCCATATGGAAGTGCCTGCCTTCGAAGGAGGTCCGCTCGCCGCTCCAGAGCTGGCGTACCAACTGCACGCTTTCTTCGAAGCGGCCTATGCGTTCCTCCATTGGCACGCCGAAAGACTTGAACTCGTTTTCGCGGTAGCCCATGCCGAAGCCGGCGATCGCGTTGCCGTTGGAGAGATGGTCCAGGGTAGAGAACTCCTCCGCGGCGCCAACGGGATGGCGCAGCGGAAGGATGTACATGTTGGTGCCCAACTTCATGTCCCCGGCGTCCTGCGAAAGTGCCGAGAGCAGGTGCACCGGCTGCAGCGTCGGCATTCCGCCGAGGTAATGCTGCAGGACCCAGAGCGAATCAATGCCTGCGTCACGCGCCGCGCGGACCTGCTCGCGCAGCATGGAAATCCGGCTGGCCGGCACCACGTCGTGGGGAAAATCGTTCATCAGGGCAAGCCCGAACTTCAATGACATCTTGGCTCCTCAGTGGATTCCTCAGTGGATGGTGTAAGAACGAGTGCGGCGTCAACGATGACGGCACCGCCCTGCTTTGAGTTGGAAACGATGACGGGGTTGAGGTCGGCCTGCTGTATCCAGTCGGCTGCCGCAAAGAGTTCCGAGAACTGCACGACCAGCTCTGTCAGGGCGTCCAGGTCGTATTCCGTCCCGCGGTAGCCCCGCAGCAGCCGTCCGACCGCAAGTTGACTGACGGCCGCAACGGCCTCTTGCCGGTCGACGGGGCATTGCCGGAACACAGTGTCGTCCATCAACTCAGCCAGCACCCCGCCGGCCCCGATCATGACGAGGGGCCCAAACTTCGGGTCCCTGACCCCGCCGATGATGACTTCGGCTCCCGTACGCAGCTCTGCCAGCAGTAGCCCCTCGGACTTCAGGCCCTGGGCGGCGACGATGTCCCCGAAGTCCTCCACGGCCCCGGCAAGTTCGCCCTCGTCGCGGAGGCCCACCCGGACTAGCCCCAGATCGGACTTGTGCACCACATTGGTACAAAGCTGTTTCGCGACAACCGGCCAGCCGATCTCCGCCGCGGCCTTGGCAGCCGCCGCCGGTTCCTCGACCAGGACTTCGCGGGATACTGCCAGACCGTGCCGCGCCAGAAACGCCTTGGCCTCGTGCTCGGTTGGCAGTTCGGCCATCTCCGCCGGGCGCCGAATCTGCACGGCCGCGTCCGTGCCGGTCTGCCTGGCGGTTGCCGTGGTCCGCGTGGCCTCCCGGTAGGACGCTGCCCAGCGGGCCAGATGGGACAGCGCCGTCAGCGCCGCGTCGGCCGAGGCGAAGTGCGGGGCGCTGCTGGCTGCGAGGAGGTCCTCGCCCCGGTCAGTCAGGTTGGCGGCCGTCCACGCGGAAATGACGGTGGGCTTGCCGCTGGCTTCCGCCGCAGTAATGAAGCCGGGCAGGAGGCGTTCGGCGTCGTGGGAGCCCCAGGTGGGGACCGCGTAGAGGACCATGCCGAATTCCGGCGCCTGCTCAAGCTCCGCCAGGACGCTGAGGAGGAACTCCGTGTTGCCGATGACCTGGCCGGTGAGGTCGAAGGGGTTGCTCGGGGCCCCGAAGCGCATGGTCCGGGACAGGGCCTGGACCGTCTCCTCGGACAGGGGCAGGACGTCCAAACCGAGTTCGGTGGCCCGGTCCGCCGCGTAGCTGCATTCGCCGCCCGACGGCGAGACAATGAGTACCCGGTTCGATTCGGGCATCGGGACCCGCGCCATGAGGTCCGCCGTATCGATCAGCGCGTCCACCGAATCGACCTCGAGGACGCCGAGCTGCTCCATGATGTTGCGGAAGACGGCCTGGGAGCCGGCCATGGCGCCGGTGTGGCTGAGCGAGCTGCGCTGTCCGGCGTCGGAGCGGCCCACCTTCAAGGCCAGGACGGGCTTGCCTGCCCGGTGCGCTTTGGCCACGGCGGCCTTGAAGGCCGGGACATCCCGCAGTTCCTCCACGAAGAGCGCGATGACGCTTGTCTGCCCATCATCGGCCAGCGCATCGACCAAGTCTGCGACGTCGACGTCGCCCTCGTTGCCTACGCTAACGAAACCGCGGATCCCGATGCCCCGTCCCTGCGCCCGGTTGAAGAGATTCACCGCCATGCCGCCGCTCTGGCTGATGATGCTGATGCTTCCGCCGGTGTAGGTTCCGGTGATGTTCAGGGTGGGACAGGCCACGACCTGGTCCGTCACGCTCACCGCCCCGATGCAGTTGGGCCCCAGCAGCCTGCTGCCGCGCCCACGGGCGAGGTCGACGAGTTCGCGCTGGCGGACCTGCCCGGCCTCGCCGTCTTCCGCGAAACCGGCCGAGCAGACCGTAATGACCTTGACGCCCGCGTTGGCGCAGTCGCGCACGGCGTCCGGCACCAGGTCCGCGCGAACCAGCAGGATGGCAGCATCGATTGGTTCGCCGATGTCGCTGACCTTCGCGTAGCAGCGGAGTCCTTCAAGTTCTTCATAGCGCGGGTTGACGGGAAATATCCTGCCTGCATAGCCCGTCCGCAGGAGGTTGGCGAGGCTCCGCGAGGAGTACCCCTCTTCGTTGGCCGAGGCACCGACAATTGCGATGGAACGCGGCGCGAACAGTGCGGCCAGGTCAAGCGGCTCACGGACCGCTGCGGCGCTGCCGGTCAAGGTTCCGTCACTCACCGATTGTCCTTCTCGATGGCCAGGCCGTCCGCCACCGGAGGGCCCTGGAGGATCTTGGCCAGCGCGTATGCCTGGCGGGTGGCAAAGACCAGCCGGCGGGGGGCGAAGGCATCACCCAGCAGATGGACGTTCCCGCGGCGTTCGCGCAGCGTTTCGAAGAGGGAGCTTTCCGCAACTCCGCCGCAGGCCAGGACCACAGAGTCGAAACCGTCCAGCTGTTCCTCGACGCCGGAGTACACATTGCGCGTGGTCACGGTGCCGGCGGTGATGGCGGTGACTTCCTCCATGAACCGGAACTGCACCTTCTGCGTGCTAAGCCGGCCCAGGATGCCGCCGACGATGTAGCGTCCAAGCAGTTGGGCCGCTCCGTTCGTGGCGTAGATGATCCGCACTTGGTGGCCGCGGGAGCTGAGGTGGTCGGCCAGTGCCAGCGGCGGCATGTGGTCGTCCTGCGCCACGATGATGACGCGCTCGCCGACGGCGGCCCGGCCGGTGAGGACGTCGCGGATCTCCAGGACGTGCGGGTCCTGCGCGCCCGGGATCGGCGGACGCCGTGCCGACGCGCCCGTGGCGACGGCGACGACGTCGGCATCCTCGGCCAGGACGTTATCCGCGGTGGCGTCGTGGTTCAGCCGGATCTTGACGCCGAGGTCGGCGAGGCGGTTCTGCTGCCACTGCAGGTACTGGCCGAAGCGCTCGTGCCGCGGCGCGGCGGCGGCGATGCGCAGCTGTCCGCCCAGCTGGTCCTGCGCTTCCCACAGGTCTACGCTGTGGCCGCTCTCGGCTGCAAGGCCCGCCAGTTCCAGGCCGGCCGGGCCGCCGCCGATGACCAGCAGCCGCCGCGGGCTGTCGGAACGTGCCCAGGGGCCTTCGAGTTCATGGCTCGTGTGCGGATTCACGGCGCAGCCGAAGGGCAGTCCGTCGACGTAGCGCCGGTTGATGCATTCGTTACCGCCGACGCAGGGACGGATCTCCTCCGTGCGGCCCTCTGCAGCCTTGACCAGTAGTTCGCCGTCGGCAATGTGCGCACGGGCCATCCCGACGACGTCGGCATGACCCGAAGCCAGGATCCTTTCGGCGATCTCGGGCGAGTTGACCAGGCCGGTATGCACCACCGGCAGGGAGACGGCCTGCTTCAGGTCCCCGGCCAGCTCGGCCCACTGGCCCGCATCGAAGAAGTGCGGCTGGATGTAACTTGGGTTGCCCCAAGGGGTGCCGACGACGCCGTGGATGAAGTCGATCAGGCCTGTTGATTCCAGGTATTGGGCAATCTCGATGCCGCCTGCGGCGTCGTAACCGCCCGGAACCTCCTCCTTGATGTTCAGCCTGATGCCTACGGCCATCGAGGTTCCGACGGCGTCGCGGATGGCAGTGAGCGTCTCCACCACGAACCGCGCGCGGTTCTCCAGCGAACCGCCATAGGCATCCTGGCGGTGGTTGGTCAGCGGGGAGAGGAACCACTCCAGGAGGTCGTCATGGTTCACATGCAGTTCAATGCCGTCGAGCCCGGCTCGCAGTGCCTGCCCGGCGGAGAAACCGTACTCCTGCACGAACCAGGAGATTTCCCGGGCGGTGACGACATGCGGCAGCTGGTTGCTGACCGGCGAACTCGGCCGGGCCGAGGGCGCATGCGGGAAGCCGCCGATCATGGTCATCTGGCAAGTGACCACAGCGCCGGCGGCATGCAGCGTGTCCGTGACCTTCTGAACCCGGTCGACGAAGTAGGGCAGCCTGAAGTAGCCCTTCGTTTCGGCGCTGATGCCCGAGGGCTCGAAGCCGGGAATGAACTGGTTCTGGATACGCCCGGTTACGCCGCCAATCCAGGCCACCCCGGCCTTCGCCCGCGATTCCAGGTACGCGATCGTCCGGTCCGCTTCTCCCTCGTCGGCGCCCCAAAGATTGCCGATGGCCGAATTGTGCGGCGGCATCATGACCCTATTGCGCAGCTCCATAGGCCCCAACTGGACGGGGGAGAACAGATGCGGAAAGGCACTCCCACGCGACATCGCTAATTGTTGGTCATGATTCATACAATTAACTTAGATTGCGCGTAGGATCGGGTCAAGGTTCCAGCCGGGACGCGTCCCCCAAGGCGGGACGGCTCCCGCAGGCCTGGGCGGCGCATGCAATCCATGTGCATAGAATTTTGAACAACGTGAACCTACTCAGTTTGGAGTTGATATGTCTCCGGTCGGCGTCAGCGTAGAGAATCTTGACGGAGTTGTCCGCATCGCGCTTGAGCGCCCCGAGCGGCGCAATGCCTACGACCTCAACATGGCCAGGGCCATGATCGAGGGGCTGCACTCCGCTTCGAGGGCGGAAGCAGTGGTCATCACGGGTAGCGGTGGATCGTTCTGTGCCGGGGGTGCGCTCGGCCAGTTGAGTGATCCTGACCCGGAGGAACTGCGCGAGCTATTCACCACGTCGCTGCGCCTCGTGGATGCCATTAGGGCATGTCCGCGCCCCGTGATTGCCGCGGTGGATGGGGCGGCTGCGGGTGGTGGCAACGAGTTGGTCATCGCCTGCGACTTCGCGATCGCTACCCAACGTTCGACCTTCGGGCAGACCGGGCCGAAGGTGGGCTCTGCGCCGGTGCTTGGTGCAACCAATCTCGCGGCCGTGCAAATTGGGGAGAAGCGGAGCAAGGAGATGTCCTTCATGTGCCGGCGCTATACGGCAGAGCAGGCGTATGCCATGGGGTTGATCAACGAGGTCGTGCCGGATGGGCGGCTAGATGAGGGTGTGGACCGCTGGCTCGCCGAGATCCACGAACTGAGTCCGCGCTATTTGGAGATCGCAAAGGTCAGCTCGAACCTGTGGTGGAACGCATCGAAGGACAACATGCAGGCGGGGCTTGAGTCCCTCATCCAGGCAATCGGCAGTGACGACATGCGAGAAGGGGCGCAGGCGTTTATGGAGAAACGCAAACCGCGCTTCCGTACTGCCGCGAATTCCGTGGGTTCGGCCTGACCCGAAGGCCCCTTTTCGCTCTTTGCGGAACGGGGCTTTCCATTCCGAACAAAATCTAGGATAATGAATACAACAGACACTTAGATTCCGGTCATGCGGCATCGCGAGCCGGATTCCGAGGCTGAAGAGCCCTTCCAGGGCGTTGCCCATGGATCGATGTAATTGGAGGTGGGGGCCGTGACGGTTTCCGTTGTTGATGAGCACGCCGAGACCCGCAAGCTGGCGGCCCAAGTGGCCGAAGAGGTCTATGCGCCGATGGCTGAGGAATTGGACGTGACGAGGACGCCGATATCCTTGGCCGAGCGCAAGCGGCTCGGAGACCTCGGGTTCCTGGGCATCGCGCACCCGGAACGCTTTGGGGGCGCTGGCGCGCCGTTATCCCAAGCCCTGGCGGTGATCGAGGAATTCGCAAAAGTCTGCCGGCCGGCGGCGTTCCAGATTTTCGAGTCGAATACGGGTCCTGCCCAGGTAATCAATCACTTGGGCACCGAGGAGCAGCGCGAACGGCTGTTGCCGAACATCATCACGGGTGACAGGACCATGGCTGTGGCCATCTCTGAGCCGGACGCGGGCTCTGCAGCGACCGACGCAAGGACCACCGCGCGGCCGGTCGGAGATGACGGCTACGTACTCAACGGTGCGAAGCGCTGGATCTCCAACGGCGGAGAGGCTGACCACTACCTGGTCTATGCGCGCCTTTCCGACGCGCCTGGGGCCAAAGGTATCGGTGCCCTTGTCGTTGACAAAGCGATGTCCGGCGTCAGCTTCGGAGCACCTGAGCGGTTGATGGGCTTCCGGGGTATTCCGTCCGCGGATGTAATCTTCGACGACGTGCTGGTACCCAAGGAGAACGTCGTCGTGCCGGCCGGGAAGTTCAGCTCGCTCTTCGGGGCGTTCTCGATCGAACGGATGGGCAACGCGACCATGTCGCTTGCGATCGGGCAGGCGGCCCTGGACAAGACGCTGGCTTACATCCAGGAACGGGAGCAGTTCGGCAAGCAATTGGTGGAATTCCAGTCGATCCAGATGATGGTCGCGGACATGGTCCTGCAGGTCGAGGCAGCGCGGCTCCTCGTCGAACGTGCTGCCGGCAGCGTGAAAGACGGCATTCCGGACCCGCTGCAGGTTTCGCTGGCCAAGTGCACGGCCAACGAAATGGCCAAGAAGGTCACCGACCTGGCGATCCAGGTGCATGGCGGGAACGGCTATACGGAGGAGTACGGACTTGAGCGGCTCCACCGCGATTCCCACGGGTGGGCCATCGCCGGTGGCACCCCGTCGATGCAGCGCATCCGTATCGTGTCGGAGGTTCTGGGGCGCCGCTTCGATCAGCGGCGCTGACACGAGGCTCCGGCCGCCGCGGATAGCGGTGGCCGGAGCCGGACGCGGGCAATGGCGGGCTGCCGTAATGCGGCGCCCGGCATGCTAATGATGTTTGACCAAGACGTAATTCTTCGAAGGAGCGGGAACAGTTGTGAGCGTTGAGCTGGAGATGGATATGGGTCCTGTGGTGCTGCCGGCGGGCGGCGGGTTCGACCTGGATGATGGCCACAAGCTGGTCCAGGAGCGTGCACGGGCACTTGCCGCCGAGCTGGATTCCGTGGCTACGGAAGCCGACGCGTCATCGGAGCTCTACGAGCCGATGCGCGAGGCGCTCGCGGCTTCCGGACTAGCCGCGCACGTGGTGCCGGCTGCATACGGGGGACACTCGGAGACGCTGGATCCGCTGGCCATCACCGTCATCCGCGAGGCGCTCATGTACTCGTCGGCGCACCTGGATTCGCTCTTCGGGGTCCAGGGTATCGGGTCCTACACACTTACCGTCGGCGGGGCCGAGGAACTGAAGCGGGAGTGGCTGCCGAAAGTCGTGACCCTCGAGGCCATCGCGGCCATCGCCCTGACCGAGCCGGAAGTCGGTTCGGACCTGCGCGCGGTCCAGACGACCATTGAGCAGGTGGAGGGCGGCCTGAGGGTGCGCGGACGAAAGTCCTTTATCACGAATGGGGGCGCCGCTTCCTTCTACTGCGTACTCGGCCGCGAAGGCGACGGGTATTCCATGGTCCTGGTCCCGGCCGACACGAAGGGACTGACCGCGCACCCCGGTGACGACCTGATCGCCCCGCACATCCTCGGCGAGCTGGAATTTGACGACGTCGTGGTCCCGGCAAGCCACCGGCTTGGTGTTCCGGGCAAGGCCTTTTCGTTGATGCTCCAGGCGCTGGCCGTTTTCCGGGTATCGGTGGCCGGCTCCGCCGTCGGGTTGGCCCAGGCAGCCCTCGATGAAGCACTGAGCCATGCGCAGAGCCGCACGCAGTTCGGGGCCCCGCTGATCGAACTCGGACCGGTCGCCCAGTCCCTGGCGCTGTGCTGGACTGAGGTCGAGACCGCGCGGTCCATGGCATACCGGGCGGCTGCGCTGGCCCGCACGGATCCGCTGGGCCACCTGGACTTTTCATCCATGGCGAAGATCAGTGCCACCGAGACCGCCGGCCGGGTCGTGGACCGGGCGGTACAGGTGATGGGCCGCTTCGGACTAGTGCGCGGTTCCAAGATCGAACGGCTCTACCGCAATGCGCGGCCGCTGCGCATCTACGAGGGTTCCACCGAAGTGCTGCTCGACTCGTTGGCCCGGCGCCTGCGGAAGGTGGCGAAGTGAAGCCGGAACTCATCATCGATGCCCACACCCACGTTTGGCCCGACAAAATCGCCGGGCTCGCGCTGAACTCCAATCCCGTGCCGGGGCTCGAACCGCGCGGGAACGGCACGGTTGCCGGACTCGACGAAGCGATGGACGCCCACGGGGTCCAGGCAAGTTGCTGTTTGGGCATCGCCAATGAAGCGAGGCACGTGGACTCGGTGAACCGCTTCGTTGCTGGCCTGGCCAGCGCGCGGCGGCACCCGGTGGGGACCGTGCATGTGGACCTGCCGCTTGAAGAGAACATCGCGAGCCTGCGCCGCCACGGGATCAGGACCGTCAAGCTGCATCCGTTGTTCCAGAACTTCGCCCTGAACGACCCGCGGCTGTGGCGGATCCTGGACGCCTTTGGGTCCGAAATCTCCGTGATTACGCACGTCGGCCAAGGCGGGGACGCGCGCACTAACGCGCTGTCGAGCCCCAAGATGATCGCCGACATCGCGCGGCAGTTCCCCGACCTGACCTTGATGGCCTGCCACTTCGGCGGTTACAAGATCCTCGATGACGCCGAGGAGATGCTCTCCGGGGCGGATGTCATCCTCGAAACGTCCTGGCCTCCCTCGCTGACCACGCTCGCTCCGGACCGAGTCCGGAGGCTCATCAGAAACCATGGGGCCGAAAGGATCGTTTTCGGGTCCGACTGGCCGATGACCAATCCCGGCGAAGAGATCGCCGCCATACACGGGCTTGGCCTCACCGACGAGGAGACCCGCCACGTGCTGGGTGGCAACCTTGCCCAACTGCTGCAGTTGTCGCCCCAGTAAGGAGCATGCGATGCCAAAGACCGGGGTCGACGACATTGAGGACCTGCGCGGCCTCGGCCTGGGCAGGGATGGCCAGGCCGAGCTGATCGAGACGCAGTCCGAATGCACGTTCGTTTTCACGAATGAAGACGGGTGGGCTAGCGGAGTCGTCATGAGTTACATCGAATTTGAGGGGTCCTTCTGGGTCACGGCCGTCGAGGGGCGGGGGCACGTGCGCGGCGTCGAGAGGGATCCGCGGGTGAGCATGGTGATCTCCAATGCGGGCACCGCGCTGCCCGGACGGCGCATGCTTTCCATGCGTGGAACGGCGATCATCCATCGGGATCCCGCCACGAAGGCAAGGTTCCTGGCGGCGTTTGCAGCTAGGCACCAGCCGGAAGATCCGGAAAGCTTCATCCGACTACTTGATAGTGCAAAGCGCGTGGCCATCGAGTTCCATCCGACGGCGGTGGCCGTCAGCCACGATTCCACGAAGATGCCAGGCAACGGCAGGGGCCGGGACAGCTCGCGAGATCAATAGCTGAATGCCCGCGTTTAGGTGTGGACAGTAGCAGCGTCCTGTCATACGCTTCGTACTATTCATGCGCATCATTATTATGCGTTCTGGGGATTGAATCAGGAGACCACTGTGACTGACCGAATTGAGATGACCCTGACCGACCGCGCATCGGTCGAGAAGCTGCTCAACACCTACTCTCTGGCCTATGACAGCAGGGACCTGGAAGCGATGGAATCCTGTTTCACAGAGGGTGCCGTATTCAGCATGCAGGTTGCGGGGCAGGAGCCCCTGTCTTTCGAGGGCCGGGACACGATCATGAAGCTTATGGCCGACTCCATGGCGGCTCAGACTGATCAGCGCCGCCACATCAATTCCAACCTCCTCGTGACCGACGAGGACGGGGTCGTCCGGACGACGAGCTATCTGACGCTGGTCGCGACGGAAGACAGTCGGATCCAGTTGCTCAGTGCAGGGGTGTACAGGAACGAGATCGTCGAGGATGGAGGCGCCCTCCGATTCCGGAAACTCCACCTTGACCTGGACAGGTCCTACTGACCTGCGCCGGACCGCGGAGAGGAACCTGTAGTGGCGAACCTAGGACTCATTCCGGCCAAGTGGGCCGCGCTTACGCCCAATGCCGAAGCTGTCTACGACGTGCCCAACGACCGGCGGATCAATTGGGCGGACCTGGACTCCGTCGTGCGACGCCTGGCGAACGGACTGCTCGGCCTGGGCCTGCAGCCCGGCGACCGGGTAGCGATGCTTTCGCGCAACAGCGTCGAGTACCAGGCCCTCTACTTCGCTGCGGGCCGCGCCGGCCTGGTGACCCAGCCCCTGAACTGGCGGTTGGCTTCGCCATCCCTCACGGAGATCGTGAGGGATGCAGCACCGAAGGCCGTCATCGCCTCCGATGAGTTCCTCGAGGTGACCCGGGATCTGCAGCGAGCCTTGGACATTCCGCACTGGTTCGAGTTCGGTGACGGGGGCGACGGCAGCCTGGAGCGACTGGTGAAGAGTTCGTCCGGTGAGGAGCCGGTGACGACGTCCCGGATCGGCGATGACGATCCTTTCTTCATCCTCTACACCGGGGGCACGACCGGGCAGTCCAAGGGCGCACTCCACACGCATCGAAGCGCAGGCGCCGGCATGCTGAACCAGACCGTGGCGGAGAGGATCGTCCCGAGCGATGTGTACATGCTGACGGGGCAGATGTACCACATTCCGATCATCCTCTCCATGAACTACCTGAAGCACGGGTGCCCCCTGGTCCTCGTCAACTTCGAGGCCCGGCAGGCGCTGGAGATCATCGAAGCGGAGAAGGTCTCGGCGTTCCTGGGCATCACCACGATGCTCAATTGGATGATGGCGGTGGAGGGATTCGACCAATACGACTTGAGCAGCCTGCGCAACATCCAGTACGGCGGCGGGCCGATGCCGTCTTCCATCGTTCGTCAGGCGCTGGACTCCTTCCCCTGCACCCTCATCCAGGGCTACGGCCAGACAGAGGGGACCACGATGTGCTTCCTCTCGCAGGAGGACCATGCGAATGCTATGGCGGGAATCCATCCCGAGCGTCTCCGCTCCTGCGGCCGCGAGGGATTCCTTACTACCGTCCGCGTCGTGGACCATCTGGGCCGGGAGGTGCCGCGAGATGGCAAGACTCCGGGCGAGATCATCGTTCGGTCCGAGGCAAATATGGTCGGGTACCTGAACCAGCCCGAGTTGACCGCGCAGACCCTGCGCGATGGCTGGATGTGGACGGGCGACGTGGCAACCTGGGACGAGGACCGTTACGTCTTCATCGTGGACCGGGCCAAGGACATGATCATCTCCGGCGGCGAGAATATCTTCAGTGTCCAGGTGGAGGAAGCCATCGCTAGCCACCCCGCCGTCCTGGAGTGTGCTGTCATCGGCGTGCCGGATGAGGAATGGGGCGAGTCGGCTAAGGGATTCGTTGTGCTCAAGCCCGGGCACGAGGCGACTGAACAGGAGATTATCGACCAGGCCAAGACGCAGTTGGCCAGCTACCAGAAACCCCGTTCAGTGGAGTTCGTCACGCAACTGCCCAAGGCCCCCACTGGCAAAATCCTGAAGCGGGACCTTCGGGCTCCCTATTGGGAGAACCAGGAACGTCGTGTCTGAAACGGCTCTCTCACACCAGTCACTCGTCGGCCGGGAGTTCCCTGGCGGCCGCTATACCCTCGAACCGTGGCGGGCCTGGCTCCTTGCGGACGCCTTGGGCGATGACCCAACGGACCTGCAGCCCCACCCGGTCCTGGCTTGGATGGCCGCGGTGGGCGGCATGGGCATCACCTGGGACGAACTGTTCTCGTGGTTCGATGCCACCGCAGACGACGGACCCATGTTCGGCGAGCATAGGACGACCTTGCACACGCCGCTGAAATCCGGGGCAACCTACCGAGTGAGTGGAAAAATCACCTCGATCGACCGCAAGTCAGGGCGGCGGGCCGGGGTCTTCGACGTCGTGGGCTACGAACTGTACCTCCACGACGAGCAGGCGCACGTGGCCACCTGCTGGAACTCCCTCGTGCTTCCCAGGAGGACTGAGGGATGAACATTGCCGTAGGAACCTCACTGCCGGTGCATGAGGTGCAAGTGGACGTCCGGCCGATGAAGACCATGGCGGCGCTGCTCGGCGATCCCAATCCCATCCACTGGGACACGGATGCGGTTGCTGCATTGGGCATGGGGGATCGGCCGGTGAACCAAGGGCCGCTCAACATGGGGTATCTCATGACCATGCTGGCAGGCTGGGCGGGTGGACGGGACCGGATCCTGGACTTCCAAGTGAGATTCCTGGGAAATGTCCTTGCCGGTGACCGGGTCCAAGCGGAGGGCACGGTGACCGGGTTGCGGGTCACGGAGGCAGGCCGAGTCGCCGAGTGCGAGATTGCGTTGAAGGTCTCGGGCGGGACTGCGGTGCTGTCCGGAACGGCGAGCGTCCTGGTCGAGCCGTTCGGATTGGACGAACGGACCCGGCCGTGAGGCCGGCCCATGAAACGGGCCCATGAAACAGGAGGGATGAACGGCTGTGACCGGTTCCAAACTGGACTTCCAGCTTTCCTACGGAGACTGTGATGCGGTAGGTATTGCCTACTTCGCCATCTACTACCGCTGGATGGAGCGGGCCTACACGTCGTGGCTCTTTGGCCAGGGAATCCGAAGCGGCGAAATGCAGGAAGGACTTGGACTAGTCACTGTGGGCATCAGTTCCGGTGCCCGGTACCTTTCCGTGGCGAGGGTCCTCGACCGTCTCACCTGCCAGGTGGTGCTCGACGGGCTGGGCGAAACGTCGTACCGAGTCGGGTATGAGATCACGCGGGGTGGGGAACTGGTCACTCGTGGCCGGATGAGCTACGCCTGCCGCAACGCGAATGACTTCACCAAGGCACATTCCTGAACGGCTACACGAAATACCGAGCCGACTGCCCGCACCCGCGTTCGATGTAGATATATGAGGATGATGTGACAACGCAAAGCATGCTGTCTGCGTTACTCGACCGGCAGTGCCGCGTACCCGATCTGGACGATCCGGCCGCGCTGCGCGAGGCGGTACGTGGTCTGCTGGACCGCGAGGCGATCCGGGACCTCGTAGCGCTCTATGCCCGCGCCGTGGACGACCACGATATCGAGGCTGTAATCAGCACCTTCGCAACCCACAGCGTCTTCGACCGCCGCGGGGACGAGGCAGTGGGCCTCGATGAGATCCGCGAGTCGTTTGAATCGGCGATGCATACCTACCAGGCGATGCTCCATACCCCCGAGTCCCATATCGTGACGCTCACCGGCCCCGACCAGGCGACCGGTTGGGCGAGTGGCCATGCTGAACTCGTGACGCGGCGCACCACCATCATCGCAGCCTATCGCTACGACGATGCCTATTGCCGGGAGGACGGCCGCTGGCGCTTCTCCCTCCGCAGGGTGAGATTCATGTACGCCGTCCCCGCAGGCGAATACGCCTCCGGGCTCTCCAGTCCGAACCGGATGCGATGGCCCGGTACGGAGCCGGCCCCGGCGGATTACCCGGAGGGCATCGAAACCTGGACCGCGTCCCGAAGATGACTGCACCGGACTGCGCCGTGTTCCGCTCTTGCTCGAAGGGGCTATAAAGGAGTCAGACGGGGATAGAAGATTCCATGAGGCCAATGCGGTCCTTTACCCGGCAGGCGATGAGGGAGGGTGTGCCACCGGTGTGACCTTGCCGGTGGACGCAGGCGCATCGAGAAGTGACAGGTCGGTAAGCATGTCCACACCGGCCGCGGGGCAGGAAATTTTCCGGGGCGGTGATGCAGCATGTCCGTTCCCGTGATTGTCAGCGCCCCTCGCCGATGCCTGGATGCAGCCGGCTCCGATCTACCGCTCGAAGCTGCCATTGTTCTTGCGTCGATGCAAGCATGCGGCGAGTTTAGCCCGCACCCGCTGGAAACACGGTATGTGAACAGGCTCACTTAAACTGATTGACAAATTCCTGATAATGATATCGACTATGCACAGGTGTTAATTACTCAGGGAGGAGCTTGTGATGGTGGAGGAGTCCCGTGCTGTATCCGCGGACGGCGTTGAGCAGGTAGTTGTCGTCGGAGGCGGCCTTTCCGGCCTGGCCACTGCATTAGGGGTCGCCCTGCGAGGCGGCAGGGCCGTCGTGCTCGAGGCCTCGGAACTTGTTGGTGGCGCTGCCGCGTACTCAGGGGGGCAGGTGTGGTCCGGCGCCAACCACGTCGCCGAGCGGAACGGAATCGAGGACTCCCTGGGCCTTACTGAGCGGTACATCCGCGCCATTGCGCACGATGCGCCCGAAGTGCTTGACGAAGTGGCAATGAAGCGCTGGATCGAGACCTCGCCCAAGGCCATGAAGTACTGGGAGGAAGCCGGCGCCATTCGCTGGGCCATGATTCCCGGGCTTGCGGATTACCATAACGAGGCGGACGGCGCCCTTCCGGAGGGGCGGTACCTCACCAATGCGGTGATCGATGGCAGTGTGCTCGGCGAGTGGCGGGAGAAGCTGCGCTACAGCCCGTACTTCCCGGTCGGGCAGACCTACGACGAAATGCTGGGCAAGGGGCGCCGGGCCAGCTACATCGAGGACGACGCCCCGGCCAAGCATGGACATGCGGGCTTGCCTGCGTTCGGCCTGGCCGACGGCAGCCACGGAACGGGAGAAACCGCTGATGGGGATCCCCTGACCTTCGGTACCGGCGTCGTGGCTTCCTTCCTTGCTCGCGTGCTCGCTGAGAGGTCGATCGAGATCCGGCTCGAACACCGCGTGATCGAGCTCCTGACGGACACTTCCGGCACCGTAGTTGGAGTGCGGGCCGAGTCGCCCGACGGCGTCGTCCAGTTCAGCGGACCCGTCGTCCTGGCCACGAGCACCTACGACTGGGACCCCGAGTTGGTGCGCGAGATGCTCGGCATGGATCCCGAGGACTTTGGCAGCGTCGCGCCCGAGACGCTGCGCGGTGACGGAATCAGGCTCGCGCGCGCAGTGGGCGGCGACATCACGAGGATCCCGGCTACGGCCGTGCCGATCCTGCCCGGATGGCGCTCGCAGGTGGGCACCGGCTACGGCTACGGACCCGAGTACGCGATGCCGCACTCGATGATCGTCGACGAGACCGGCAACCGGTACTGCAACGACTCCTACTGGGTCGACATCGTCGCCAAGACACTGAACCCGATCGATCGGCACCTTCCCTTCTTCCTCATTTGGGACGACCAGCATCGCCAGAAGTACGGACTGGCCGCCACGCCCCCGGGCGGCGAATACCCGGAGGGATGGGTGACTTCCGCGCCGACCCTTCAGGAACTGGGAGCGAAGCTCGGCATCGACGGCGAGCAGCTGGAGCGGACCGCCCAGCGTTTCAGTGAGAACGCGCGGAAGGGTGAGGACCCGGACTTTGGGCGTGGCACGGTGACCTACGTCAACAAGTTTGCCGGAGACCCGACGAACAAGCCCAGTCCCGTGCTGGGGGAGATCGCCCAGGGGCCATTCCATGGTCTCCGGCTGAAGTTCGTTGGGACCGGGATCGGCTCCAGCGGAGTGCGCATCGACGGGGATGGGCATGCTCTTGACGCATTGGGGAACCCGATCAGCGGGCTTTATGCCGTGGGGTCGGCGGCCGGGATGTCGACAACGGGGACAGGGTACAACAGCGGCATTGCACTCGGCCGTGGACTGACACTCGCGTACCTCGTCGCTGACGAAATCTCAGGCGGAACGGAAGAAGCCGAGGCAGTGGTGCATGCCGCCGCTCGCTGACGCCTGGCTCTAGGCGCCCTGTTGCTGCCAGTTGGGGCAGGGCAAATCATGATCTACAAGACTATGCATACCATTAGAATGGATGGACGGTAGAATGATGAAACATCCCGGAATACGAGGCCGGCTGCTCAAGGTGACGGCGGCGCTTGCCGGTATTGCCATGCTCGCTGCCTGCGGCGGCGGCAGCGAAGCAAGTGCGGGCGCCGGCGGAGGCGGAATCGCGAGCGACATCAAGCTGAAGGGCATTTACGACACCACTGGGCCGGTGGCCTACGCGGGTGTCGGAGCGTCCAAGGGCATGAAGTTGGCCATGGAGGAGATCGATGAGCAGGACTTCCTTGGAAAGGACGTCAAGTTCACCCTCGACGAAGTCGACACCGCCAACGCGATAGAGCGTGCATCCAGCGAAGTCTCCCGCGCCATTGCCGATCCGAAGGTCCAGGCGATCTTCGGTCCGGTCGCCGGGCAGCAGGCAGCCACGGTTGCACCGATCGTTGAGCAGGCCAAAGTGCCGACGATCTTCAACCAGGCAGGCTCGGACGGCGTCGTCATCGGCGACTACACCTTCCGTGCCACCGCTCCCATGCACAGCTACTACGACATCGCGGCCAAGTACCTTGCCGACAAGGGCCTGACCAACGTCGCAGTACTCTACAACGGAACGTTCCCGACGTTCGCCGAGATCGGCGAGAAGGAGTTCCCGAGGCTGGCGAAGGAGCATGGCCTCACCATCAGCTCCAGCTACGCGGTGCAGAGCAACACCCAGGACTTCACGGCCCAGACCCAGGAAATCGCCGCGAAGAATCCCGACGCCGTCGTTATGCTCCTCATCGCCCCGCAGTCGGTGACTGCCCTCACGCAGCTTGGCCAGGCGGGGTATAAGGGCCAGACGGTCGCGACCTCGGTCCAGGCCGCCGGCAACGTGGCTTCGGCGGGAGAGCACGCCGCGGGTCTCGTCTACCCCGTGGACTTCTCTGCGGCCCAGGACAATGAACTTTCAGTGAAGTTCATCGAAGGGTTCACGGAGAAGTACGGCAAGGCCCCCGATCAGTATGCAGCCGAGGGCTACGACTCGATGTGGTGGCTGGCCCGGGCGATCAAAGCCAGCGGCGACTCCAGCCGCGAAGGCATCCAGAAGGGCCTGAAGCAAGTTGCTTCCGAAGGGTTCGAAGGCGTCATGGGCGACCTCACCTTCGAGGGCAACGACATCCGAGTGAAGGGCGTCCTGGTGAAGTGGGACGGCTCCAAGGAGCAGCTCGTCACCGAGTGATTGAAGGGTGCGGGCCGGCACACGGTGCCGGGCCCGCACCCACGAATCGACACCACAGTCGAGTTGAAAGGACGGCGGCGTGCAAGAGCTGCTCAACACCCTGACCCTCGGGTCCATTTATCTGCTGTTCGCTTTGGGCATGGCCCTGGCGTGGAGCACCATCGGCATTCTGAACTTCGCGCACGGTGCCATCTTCGTTTTCTCGGCGTTCAGCGCCCATTTCGTCTCCGAGCAAGTGGCCCTGCCGATGCCGATGCTCATCCTGATCTCCGTGGTGGTCGGCGCTACGCTGTCGGCCCTCACCCAGTGGCTGGCCTTCGAGCAGATCCTCAAGAGATCGACGAACCACCGGTCAGCTGAATTACGGGTCCTGATCGGCGGTATTGGCGTCGCCGCCATCCCGATCGCGATCGTGGACCGGGCGACCGCCTCCGCACCCTTCGGCTTTGCCAACTCCACGTACAAATCCGAGGTCTACGAGTTCATGGGGCTTCGCATGACGAACACGTCGCTGATCGTCATCATCGCGGGAGTCGGCATTGCTGTGGCCCTGACCCTGTGGCTCCGCGCATCACGCCAAGGTCTTGGCCTGCGCGCCATCGGGGTCGACTCCGAGACCGCGTCGCTCATGGGCGTCAGCCGCACGGTCATGGCCATCGGCACGATGGCGATCGCAGGTGGACTTGCGGGGCTGGCTGGCTCACTTCAGGTCTTCCAGCTCCAGGCGATGGGTGTGGCGACCGGCGACCAGCTCCTTATCAAGGCCTTCGCGATGATCGTTCTTGGCGGCCTCGGATCCATGGCCGGTGTCATCCTTGGCGCTTTCGCCCTGGCCGGAGCCGAGACCTTGATCTTTGCGGCGAACCTGGGGACCTGGGTGGACGCCGTCTCCTTCGGACTCATCTTTATCGTCCTGCTGCTTCGCCCGCAGGGCATCTTCGGACGCCAGGAGGTGCGTCGGACATGATTGCTTGGTACACCACCAACGCCGTCGTCCTCCAGGCGACGATGACAACACTGCTGCTGGCCCTCAGCATCCAACTGCCGCTGCGGATGGGTGTCTTCTCCTTCGCCGGGGTCGGCTGTTTCGGGATCGGCGGCTACACGGCGGCCATCCTGTACGCGAAGTTCGACGTGGACACTTGGACGGCTGTAGCCCTCGGGACCCTGCTCGCCGGTATCTGCTGCTACCTGCTGGGCCTGGTCATCCACAAGCTGTCCGGACTTTACCTCGGCATGGCGACGGTCGCCTTTACGCTGATCATTGCGGTGGTCGCTACCAACGGGGGCACCCTGACCGGCGGGGCTTCCGGCATCTTCGGTGCCCTTGGCGGCATCACCAATCTGCACGTCTTCCTTCTGCTGGCACTCGTCATCGCCGGCCTGGCCATCTCGGAATACGGGCGGTTCGGACGCAAGATCGATACCGTCCGGGAAGACCCCGAACTGGCTTCGGCCCTCGGCATCAACGTCGCCCGGTACCGGAAACTGGTCTTCCTGGCCAGCGGCCTGCTCGGTGGCCTCGCGGGCGCGGTGACCACGCTCCTGCGCTCCACGATCACGCCGGCCGAAATCAATTTCCACATGGTGGTCATGGCACTGACGGTCATCATCATCGGAGGGTCGAGTTCGTGGCTCGGGGCCCTGATCGGAGCAATTGTCATCACTTGGTTGCCGACTGTCCTGAGCTTCGTGGCGGACTGGGAAGCCATCATCTATGGCTTCCTCGTCGCCCTGGCTGCGATCTTCCTTCCGAGCGGCGTGCTCGGCCTGGCCAAGAACCTGATCCACCGCTGGCAGTCGCGGCGGCGGCCGACTCCGCCCGCGCCGGCTGCGGAGAACACTCCCGACGGCGAGCCCGGTTCTCCCGAAATGAAGCGCAGCTTGGCAACTACCCAAGGAGGAACATCGTGAGCCGCTCCCAGAATGACAGTGCCGACCGGGGGATGATCTTCGAAGCCGACGACGTCGCAGTGCACTTTGGCGGCGTGAAAGCCGTCGACGGACTGACCTTCGGGCTGCCGGAGGGCAAGATTACCGGAATCCTGGGCCCCAACGGCTCGGGGAAGAGCACCCTCGTGGGCGCGATCACACGGCACGTGCCGCTGACCCGCGGCACGCTGAAGTTTCTCGGCGAGGACTACGCCGGCGACCATCCGCACAAGGTACCCCACCGCGGGATCGCCCGAACCTTCCAGACGGTGCGCCTCCTCGAGGAGCGAAACGTACTGGAAAACGTGTTGCTGGGCACGGATTCCCTCGCCGCAGGCGGGCGGGCGGCGCGCCGCCTGGCGCACGAGCGGGCCGAACAGGCCATGGTGCGGACGGGATGCGAGCACTTGGCAAAGGTGCGGCCCGACGAGCTGTCCTACGGGAACCGCCGGCGCGTGGAGATCGCCCGCGCCATAGCCATGGAACCCAAACTCCTGCTCCTCGATGAGCCCACGGCCGGCATGGGCCGCGCCGAAAAGGAGGAGATCTCCGCACTGATGATGTCGTTGCGGGCCGAGGGGCTTACCCAGCTCATCGTTGAGCACGACGTGCAGATGATGGTGGACACCTGCGACAGGCTGCTGGCGATGAACTTCGGAAAACTGATTGTGGAAGGGGCACCGCAGGAGGTCGTGCGGCATCCTGCGGTCCAGGAAGCCTATCTAGGAAAGCAGGCGGTCAAGCATGCTTGAGGTCAACGATCTGCACGTGAGCTATGGCTCGGTAAACGCGGTGCGGGGTGTCTCGATGTCCGCCTCGGCCGGCCGGATCACCCTCGTCCTCGGATCCAACGGCGCCGGCAAGACGACGTCCCTGCGTGCCATCCACGGTCTGCTGAAGGCCCGGAGCGGTTCGGTGAAACTGAACGGCAAGGAGATCCTGGGATGGTCTCCCCACCGGCAGGTCCGGCAGGGCATGGTCATGGTGCCGGAGGGGCGCCGGATCTTTCCGTCGCTGACCGTCGAGGAAAACCTCCGCATGGGGGCGTACACGGTGAGCCGATCGGACGCGCAGCGCACCGTCGCCGGGATCTACGAGAAATTCCCCATCCTGGCCGACCGGCGGGCGATGCCAGGCGGCCTGCTCAGCGGCGGCGAGCAGCAAATGCTGGCCTTTGGACGGGCCATGATGTCGCAACCGAAGGTGGTTCTCCTCGACGAGCCGTCCATGGGGCTGGCACCGGGGATGGTGGACCGTGTGATGGCCCGGGTCCGCGAGATCGCCGACACCGGGATCGCGGTTCTCATGGTGGAGCAGAACGCCGACGCCGCACTGGCGGTGGCGGACGACGTCGTGCTGGTGCAGCGCGGCGAGGTGATGTGGACCGGCACGGCGAAAGAGGCGAAGACCGACACCGCCGTGGTCCATGCCTTCCTGGGCGAGGCCGCACTCGCCTGACGGCTACACCCGGCCATACCGCGCCGGGCACGACGACGCGCCGTGCCCGGCGGGATCTACCTAATGACGATTGGAGCAACTCGATGAACTGGACGCAGACCTGCAGGAAGGCCGCGGCGCTGATCATAGTGCCGGCCATGTTGGCCGTTGCAGGATGCGGCGCCGCCACGACGACGGAGCCAGCCGAAGCCGGCATCGCGGACGAGATCAAGATGGTCGGCGTACGCGACCTCACGGGAGCCGTCGCCTACGCCGGGGTCGGTGCCGCCCGAGGTGCCGAACTCGCGGTGAAGGAAATCAACGGACAGGAGTACCTCGGCGAGGGAGTCTCTCTTGTCCTCGACGAGATCGACAGCGCGGGTGCGATCGAGCGCGCTGCGTCGGAAGTGACGCGGGCACTCTCCGACCAGGAAGTCAGCGTGGTCCTGGGACCGGTCCAGGGCCAGCAGTCCGCGGCAGTCGCTCCCATCGTGGAGGCGCAGAAGGTTCCAGTCGTCTTTACCCAGTCGGCTTCCGACGGGGTGGTGATCGGCGACTATACCTTCCGCGCCACCGCTCCTATGCACACCTTCTATGGGCACGCAGCCGAATTCCTGGACAAGGAGGGGCTCAAGGACGTCGCGGTGCTGTATAACTCGACCTACCCGACGCTTGCCGAGCTCGCCGGGACGCACTTCCCCGCGATGGCTGACAAGGCGGGGCTGAACATCGTCGAGAACATCCCGGTGCAGTCGACAACCCAGGACTTCACGTCGCAGGCGCAGGCAATCGCCCAGAAGGCCCCCGACGCCGTCGTGCTTTTGCTGCTGTCCTCCCAATCGGTGACCGCAATGACGCAGCTGCGCCAGGCGGGCTACGAGGGGCAATTCGTTGGAAACACCAACAACGCAGGTGGAAACGCAGCCCAGGCGGGACAGTACGCCGTCGATATGGTCTATCCCGTTGACTTCTCCGCCGCCCAGACCGACCCGCACGCCAAGGCATTCGTCGACTCCTATAAGAAGGAATTCGACGAGCTGCCGAAGACCTACGCGGCGGAAGGCTACGACGCAGTCTGGTGGATCGCGCGGGCGATCAAGGCCAGCGGTGATTCGTCCAGGGAAGGAATCCGCGACGGCCTCGAGCAGATAGCGAGGGAAGGCTTCACCGGCGCGATGGGTGACATCACTTTCGAAGGCAACGATATGCGGGTCCCTGGTGTGCTTGCCCGGTGGGACGGCGCTAAAGAAACGACGATCGCGGACTAGAAGTTCGGACTAGAAGTTCGGACTGAAAGCTCGGACTGGAAGCCGCGGCTTTAGCGGCTTGCACATTCACAGGAGGGTAGCAGGATGACGGAAATTACGGCAGAGATGCTTCAGCACTTTCGTGCCCATCAGCTCTTGACCGCGTATACGCGCATGGTCGACGCCAAGGACGTGGAGGGGCTGTCGGCGATTGCGCACCCCGATATCGTCCTGGTGCGAAGTGCCGACGGAGCGCCTCGGGCGGGCCGCGAAGCTTTCCTCGGTCTCTACCGGGATTTCGCGCAGTCCGATGTCCAGGCCAGCCAGCACATGACCACCAACCTGTCGGCTACCGAGCTGGAGGACGGATCGCTTGCCGTGGCGGCGCGTTTCCTGGCGATAACGACGCATCCCGACGGGGCGCGCGCCACCTGGGGCCGGTACGACGACGAAATCGCGGAGCACGACGGCAAATGGGTCTTTACCGCCAAGCGCATCACGGTGACGCGCACGGCCCTGGTCGGCGAGGACATGCTGGCCCCGCTCAACGCGAGTTCGTTCGATCCGATGCCGAGCTGAGGCCGATGGTCCGGCCAGCGGAAAATGACGACCACGAGGAGACCTACCGATGACAACGGCGACAAATGCGTTAGCGGACACCGCTTCGAGCGAAATTTCGGAGGGACGCCTGACGTTCCAACTCGCATACGGCGACTGCGACGTCGTCGGCATCGCCTACTTCGCCATCTATTACCGATGGATGGAACGTGCGTACACTACTTGGCTGCATGAGCACGGTATCCGCAGCGGCGAGATGCTTGAGGACCTGGGCATCCTGACGGTCGGAGTGAGTTCCGGCGCAAACTATGCCCAGCCTGCGCGGGTCTTCGACTGGCTCACTTGCCAAGTTGTGCTGGAGCGGCTCGGGACCAGCTCCTACACGCTCGGCTTCGATTTCACCCGCGACGGCGCTGTCATCACCCGGGGGCACATGACCTTCGCCTGCCGCGATCCCCATTGGGACAAAACCGCGGTCCCGGGCCGCCTGACCGCGATCCTGTCGACCCTGCCGCGCCGCCAGGACGCTCCGGGCGAGCACTGAATCCCGCCAGAAAGGACTGGACGCAATGTCCCTTACAGCAGTCGGGCAGCAGCAGTTGTCGATCGGCGGCTGGCTCGCCGACGCCGCCGGCCGCCATCCGCAGGCAACCGTCGAGGTCGAGGGGCATGCGACCTCGGTTGCCGACCTTGATTCCGCGGCCGGACGGGCCGCGGCCGGCTTCCTGGCCCTGGGCCTGGCGGCAGGCGACCGCGTCTGCCTGGTCATGTCGGCCAGCGTGGAAGCACTGCAAGCGTGGTTCGGCCTGGCGAAGGCGGGCCTCGTGGAGGTTCCGCTGAATCCCACCGGCGGATCCGAGCTGCTGCGGTACTGCATCGAGCAGTCGGGCGCGTCGGTGGTGGTGTGCGACGCCGAGCGCGAAGCGGTGGTTTGCGAGCTGATCCGGGACATCGAAACCGTCCGGCATTTGGTCATAGTCGGCGGCGGGACACCGAAGGCTGCCGCCCGGATTAGGCGGATGGCGTTCGACGACCTGCTGGCCCGTCCCGCGGACGAGGCCTGCGACGTCGACCCGGAAGCGCCTGCCGTGATCCTCTATACGTCGGGAACCACCGGGCCGCCCAAGGGCGTGCTGCTCAGCCATCGCGCCAACATCAATCTGGCCCGCTACACCGCCAAGCTGCTCGAGTACACGGCCGACGACCGCCTGTATTCCGTCTTCCCGCTCTATCACAGCAACGCGCGGTACTGCAGTGTCATGGCCGCGATCGAGGTGGGTGCGGACCTCGTCATGCATCGCAAGTTCTCCGCCAGCCGGTTCTGGGACATCTGCCGCGAGCACGGCATCACCGCCTTCAACTACCAGGGCGCGATGATGAGCATCCTGTACAAGCAGCCGCCGCGCCCTGACGACGCCGACAACCCGGTCCGGCTCGGATTTGGGGCGCCGTGTCCTCCGGAGATCTTCGCGGACTTCGAGCGCCGCTTTGGTGTGCGCCTCACGGAGATCTACGGCAGCACCGAAGTCTCCATCGTGACCGACATGCCGCCGTGGGACCGCAAAGTCGGGACGGCGGGCAACGAGTCGGAGAACTACCAGGTCGCCGTCGTCGACGACCGCGACGAACCGGTGGCCGCCGGGACCACGGGCGAAATCGTGGTGCGCCCGAAGCAGCCCGGCTGGATGTTCAACGGCTACCACCACATGCCCGAGGCCACAGCCAACAGCTGGCGCAACCTATGGTTCCACACAGGTGACCGCGGGCAGCTTGACGACGACGGTTTCCTCACCTTCGTCGACCGTGTCAAGGACTCGATCCGCCGGCGCGGGGAGAACATTTCGTCCTGGGAGATCGAACGCGTGGTCGGCGAGCATCCGGATGTCGCCCAGGTGGCAGCCTATGGCGTGCCGTCGTCGCTCAGCGAGGAAGAGGTGATGGTCGCCGTCGTGCTCCGGGAAGGCCGGACCTTCGACCCTGCCGCGCTCCTGGATCACTGCCGCGGGACGCTCACCTCCTTCGCGATGCCCCGCTTCGTCAGACTCGTCGACGCACTGCCCATGACCCCCAGCCAGCGGGTGGAAAAATACCGGCTGCGCGCCGAGGGGGTCACCGCAGGCACGTGGGACAGCCAGGCGACGGCGCGATGAGCGGGCGGCTGCAGCGCTTCACGGTCGTCGAGCACTCCGCGCACGTCGTCGAACTGCGCATGTCCCGGCCGGAGAAGCTGAATGCGATGGACCAGCTCTGGTTCCGGGAGCTGACCGCGGTCATGGGGAGCTTCGGAGTGGACGACGACGTCCGGGCCGTTGTTCTCACGGCTGAGGGCCGCGCGTTCTCCGCCGGCGGGGACATTGACATGTTCCACGACCTCGACGGCGACGCTAACCGGGTGCGGCCGCACTTGCGGCGGGTTTATGACGCCTTCCACTCCGTCGAACGTTGCGCGGTCCCAGTCATCGCCGCGGTAAAGGGCCTCGCCTACGGTGGGGGGACCGAACTGGCCCTGGCCTGCGACATCGTGCTCGCCGGGGAATCCGCCAGATTCTCCTTCAAGGAAGCAAACGTCGGGCTCCAGCCCGGGTTCGGGATCGTCCGGGGGCCCCAAGTGATCGGTCCCCAGTGGACAAGCTACCTGGCGCTCACAGGCCGGGATATCGATCCGTGCCAGGCGCGTGCCTGCGGCTTGGTCCAGGAAGTACATCCCGACGGCGAACTGTTCGAGCACGCCCTCGGCTTGGCCGGGGAGATCGCCGCGAAGCCGCCCCTCGCGGTTCAGGTGGGTAAGGCGTTTATCAAGCGGCACACCACAACCGGGTTCAGCGAGTCCGTCGAGGCGACGGCTCTCTTGTTCGGCACGCCCCAGCATGCGGAGGCCGTGGCCGCGTTCCGGCAGCGTACCCGCTGAGCAGGAGCTTGTGCCGGGCGAAGAAACATGGGAGCCGCCCTGAGGTCCCGTCCATCCGAGCGTGGTAAGCATGGACGGTGCGGAGGCCGGCCGGAACCCGAGTCCGAAAGCGCGATGCCAAGGATCTTGTGTAGTGACCCCCACATCAGTAATAATGATGATTATAAATGAGGAAGGGTGAGCGGCGCGGGCATTTCCCGGCCCGACGCCTTCACTCCACCGTCGATTCACCGAAGCATCGAAGAGGAAAATTATGCTGCAGAACAAGGTCGCGTTGGTTACCGCTGGTGCCTCCGGGATGGGAAAGGCCGGCGCCGAGCGTTTCGCTGAACAAGGCGCGTTCGTCTACGTCGTCGACCGTGATGAGGAAGCCACCAAGGCCGTCGTCGATGGAATCCGCGAAAAGGGCGGGCAGGCGACCGGGATCGTGGCGGATGTCCGCGACCTGGAGGCCTTGAAGGGCGTCGCCAAGCAGGTGGAGAAGGATCACGGAGTGCTGCACGTCCTCTACAACAACGTCGGCATCCCGGGTGCCGCCGGCCTGGACCTGACCGAGGAGGAGTGGGATGCGTTGATTGAGATCAACGCGCGCGCCAGCTTCTACCTCACGCATTACCTGACCGACCTCCTCAAGGCCGCCGACGGCGCATCCGTGATCTTCAAGAGCTCCAGCTCCGGTCTGGTCGGATCGCCGTGGAGCCCCTTGTATTCCTTCACCAAGGGCGGCCTGATCGCCTTGGTCCGCTCCCTGGCACTGGCCTTCGCGCCCGACAAGATCCGCGTCAACGCCATCGCGCCCGGCTCCGTCGAGACCCCGGGGCTCCCCGGGTTCTTCCGTGCCTCGCCCCAAGAGGTCGAGGAGCGCAAGAAGGCCTTCTTCGCGCAGATCCCGCTGGGCCGTGCGTCGCAGCCGGAGGAGATCGCGAGCGTCGCCCTCTTCCTGGCCAGCGACCTGTCCAGCTACGTTACCGGGATCACCATCCCGGTCGACGGCGGACTGACGGCCAAGTAGACCTATGCCCCTTAGGGGGGCGAGAAAGCAAGGAGATCACCATGGAGTTCGGCATCCTTATGGGGGACCAGCCGGTCGAATCTTCGCCGACCGAGCACCTCGACCTCATGCTGCGCAAGGTCGAGGCCGCGCAAGAGGCGGGATTCAAATACCTCACCATCGGGCAGCACTTCCTGTACGACGGTTTCCGCTGGCTGCAGCCAATCCCGCTGCTGAGCCGGCTGGCCGCCGAGCTTGACGACGACGTCAAGCTGGGGACGACGGTGCTGGTGGGCCCCGTCCACCACCCGGTGATCCTGGCGGAGGAGCTCGCGACCCTCGATATCATCACGCGAGGCCGCCTCGTCGTTGGGATCGGTACGGGCTACCTTCCTGCGGAGTACCAGACGATGGGCGTGCCCTTCAAGCAGCGGTACGGGCTCCTTGAGGAGCTCATCGAGGTGATGACCAAGCTCTGGACGCAGGAGCGGGTGACCCATCAGGGCAAGTTCTGGAACATTGAGGACGCCCCGACGCACATCCGGCCGGTGCAGAATCCGCGGCCGCCGATCTGGCTCGGCGCGATGAAGGAGAACGGGGTGCGCCGCGCTGCCCGCTTGGGCGATGTCTGGACGATCACCCCGCAGCAGACGGTGGACCAGGTGGAGGAGCTTATCCGCATTTACGTGGACGAGCGTGTGGATGCCGGCCTGCCTCTGAACAAGCTGCCCCTCCGCCGCGAGCTGATGATCGGCCGCGACTTCGACGACGCCGTGAACAACTTTGCCGCCGTTGCCCGCGTGAAGTACGAGGCGTACGCGGATCGCGGGATGGATCTTTTGTCCGACGAGGCCGTCCGTGGCGGATTCGTCGATACGATTCGGGACCATGTCCTCCTGGGCTCGGCCGAGGAGGTGCGCAACCAGATCGCGCAGATCGCCGACTGGCTGCCGATCGGCCCGCTGCTGATCCGCCCGCACTGGCCGGGAATGGACGCCGAGCAGACGGCGGCTTACCTCAAGAAGGTGGGCGAAGAGGTCGTCAAGCCGCTGGCCGGGCTCGAGAGCACCTCGTTCGAGAAGGTTATGGGCGCAGTAGGCGCAGGATAGCTCCTGCCGCTGCAGGCAAAGGGCGTCGGCGCGACGCGAGCGGACGCGTGGGTAGTCCGGTCGCGCCAGGTGAAGGGTCGGGGTGGCAGTCCATACTGCCTCCCGGCCTTTTGCGCGCCCGAGGGCGGATATGTCCGCGGCCGACATAATCTAGTCGCATCATTGTCAGGAACCGAGACTCGGTGCTACGGTTCTGAATTGTTAGCTGGATAACACTTCATAGCTCCGCCCCGCATTTCGGAGGCGGACGGAGATTTCGCTATCCCGTGCATGGATTTCAAAGAAGATTCGATGTTTGGAGGCAATCGATGAGCAAGCGGCAGGTCTACACAGATCTCGTTCCGACGTTCCCGGATCCGGAGACCTGGACGCTTGACCGGGTCCTGCGTCACCACGCATCCGTGCGTCCGGACGCCGTGTGCCTGGATGCGCCGGTGGAGGAGGCGCGCTGGACGTACGCCGAAGCGCTCGCCAGCGCGGAACGCATCGCCGGCACCTGGATCACCGCGGGCGCCAACGCCGGGGACAGGGTGGCCATCATGGCGATGAACTCCTCGCAGCTGGTGCGTTCCTGGTGGGGCGCCGCGGTGGGCAACTTCGTGGAGGTGCCGATCAACACCAACTACGAGGGCGAGTTCCTGCGTCACCAGCTCAATGTCGTCGGCGCTCGCTTCGCCGTTATCGACGACGCCTTCGCCCCACGCTTCGTGGCCATTGGCGAACACGCGCGCAGCATCGAGCGCTTCTGGGTGATCGACACCGGCGCCGGCTTGCTCGACGGAGCCGTGGACCTGCTGCGCTCCAACGGCTGGGACGCAGCACCGTGGGAGGACCTGGAACAGGGGCCGGTGCTGGACATGGCGTCGCCGCGTGCCCAGGATCTGGGTGCCATCTTCTTCACCTCGGGCACTACCGGTCCTTCCAAGGGCGTCTCGATGCCGCACTCGCAGCTCTACTTCTTCGCGCAGGAGGTGGTCTGCCTTACCCGCCTGACGGATGCGGACACCTACCTGACGACGACTCCGCTGTTCCACGGCAACGCCCAGTTCATGGCCGTCTATCCCGTGATCATCGCCGGGGGGCGTGCCGTCATCCGGCCCAAGTTCAGTGCCAGCCGCTGGATCGACCACGTCCGGGATTCCGGCGTCACCGTCACCAACTTCGTGGGCGTCATGATGGACTTCGCGTGGAAGCAGCCACCCCGCGAGAACGACAGGGACAACGTGCTTCGCGCTGTCTACGCGGCGCCGACCGCGAGCACGATCGTTGAGCAGTTCAAGGAGCGCTATGGGATCGAAGCCTTCGTAGACGCCTTCGGATTGACCGAGACCTGCGCACCGATCCTCTCCCCGTATGGCGTTCCCCGACCTGCGGGCGCCGCGGGCCTGGCCGCCTCCGAATGGTTCGACATCCGCCTCGTAGACCCTGAAACGGACCGCGAAGTCCCCGTCGGTGAGGTCGGCGAGCTGGTGGTGCGCCCCGTCCAGCCTTGGACATGCAGCAACGGCTACTACGGGATGCCGGAAAAGACGCTTGAAGCCTGGAGGAACCTGTGGTTCCACACCGGCGACGCCCTCCGCCAGGACGAGGAGGGCTGGTTCTACTTCGTGGACCGGTACAAGGACGCCCTGCGCCGCCGCGGGGAGAACATCAGCTCGTACGAGATCGAGGCAGCCGTCATGGGGCATCCGGCAGTCGTCGAGTGTGCCGTCGTCGGCGTCCCGGCCGACGTTGAGGCGGGGGAGGACGAAGTGCTGGCCGTCGTCGTCGTCACTGAGGATGTCGACCCCTCGGAAATCCTCGGCTGGTGCGAGGGCCGGATACCCGCCTTCGCGATCCCCCGGTACCTGCGGATTGTCGAAGAACTGCCCAAGACCCCATCACAGAAGATCCGCAAAGCGGTCCTGCGCACGGAAGCGATCGACGCGAACACTTTCGACCGCCAGGCAGTACCCGTTTCCTGAAGACCTGCCGCCTTACGAGAAAAGAGAAGAACCCATGGACCTTAGCCCTAACCCCCTGCACGACGACATCAGGTCCTCTGTCAGGGACCTCTGCAAGAGCTTCCCGGACGAATACTGGATGGAGCACGACGAATCCAAGGAATTCCCGTGGGAGTTCTACAATGCGGTAGCCGAGGGCGGCTGGCTGGGACTGACGATTCCGGAGGAATACGGGGGCGGCGGGCTTGGGGTCACCGAGGCGGCCATTGTTGAGCAGGAGATCGCCGCGTCGGGAGCCGGCATGGGCGGCTGCAGCGCCGTGCACATCGGCATCTTCGGTTTCGAACCGATCATCCACCACGGGAGCAAGGACCTGAAGGACCGCTTCCTCAAGCGCGTCGTCACCGGTGAACTGCACACCTCGTTCGCCGTCACGGAGCCGGACGCCGGCACGGACACCACCAACATCTCCACCTTTGCCAAGAAGGTGGACGGGGGCTACCTGATTTCCGGCCAGAAGGTCTGGATCACCAAGGCCCAGGAAGCCGAGCGCATGCTCATCCTGGCCCGTACCAGCCCGCGTGACCCCAACGGTAAGCGGACCGCTGGCATGACGCTGTTCTTCGCCGAGATGGACCCGAAGCACGTCTCCATCCGTCCGATTCCGAAGATGGGACGCAACGCCGTCGACACCAACGAATTGTTCATCGACGAGCTTTTCGTCGCCGATGAGGACGTTGTCGGCGAGGTCGGCCATGGCTTCCGGGCGATCCTGGGTGGACTGAACGCCGAGCGCGTCATCTCGGCAAATGCAGCCCTCGGCATCGGGAAGGCGGCTCTGCGCCGCGGCGTCCGCTACGCCAATGAGCGCGAGGTATTCGGCCGGCCCATCGGCAAGAACCAGGGCATCGCCTTCCAGCTGGCCGAGGCCCAGATCAAGCTGGACGCCGCCGAGGCCGTGGTGCAGAAGGCGGCATGGATGGTGGACAACGGCATCCCCTGCGGCCGCGAGGCTAACGCCGCAAAGTACCTTTGCGCGGAGGCCGGCTTCTTCGCGGCCGACGTTGCCCTCCAGGTCCACGGCGGGTTCGGGTACGGCAAGGAATTCCACGTTGAGCGGTACTTCCGCGAAGCGCGCCTGATGCGCATCGCGCCGATCAGCCAGGAGATGGTGCTGAACTACTTCTCCGAGCACGTGCTCGAGCTGCCGAGGAGCTACTGATGCGCGCCTACCGCTCCATCCTCTTCGTGCCCGGCCACCGACCGGCCTGGGTCGACAAGGCCATCAATGCGGGCGCGGACTGCGTGGTGCTGGACCTGGAGGATTCCGTTCCGGTCACCGAAAAGGCGGCCGCCCGGGCCCAGGTGGCGGACTCGATCCGCCGGGTCCGCGCCACCAACACCGAGGTCGGCCTGTTTGTCCGCGTCAATCCGCTTGCGACCCGGCTGACCGGCGGGGACCTGGAGGAAGTGGTGGTGCCCGGGCTCACGGGCATCTTCGCCCCGAAGGTGGAGAAGGCAACGGATGTGCTGCAGTACGACGCGCTGCTGGATCACTTCGAGGAACGCAACGGCGTCACCGGCCTGGAATACATCGTGCCGGTCGAGACCGTGCAGGCCATCCAGAACTGCCGGGAAGTGGCACTGAGCTCGCCCCGGGTCGGCGCAATGATCGGCCCCAGCGCCGAGCACGCGGACATCGCCCGGGCCGTCGGCTACGAGTGGACCCCGGAGGGCCAGGAGACGCTGTACCTGCGCAGCCGGGTGCTGCTGGCCTGCCGCGAGGCCGGCATCCACGCCCTGACCGGTCTCTGGGAGGACCTGGAGAACATCGAGGGACTGCGCGAGTTCGCCCTCCGCGGCCGGCAACTGGGGTTCCGCGGCATGATCGCGATCCACCCAAAGCACGTGGCCACCGTGAACGAGGTTTTCTCGCCCTCGGCCGAGGACATCGCCTTCTACGAAGGAATGGTCAAGGCGTACGAGGCTGCTGCCGCGGAGGGGACGGGCGCGCTGCGCTACCGCGGACTGCACATTGACAAGGCACATTACGACAAGGCCGTTGAGTGGCTCGACCGCGCGGCGCAGATCACGACCGGAGGAAACAAATGACGATGCGCGGACTGTGGTTCGAGGAGTTCGAAGAAGGGGCCCACTACAAGCACGCCCTGACCCGGACCATCACGGAGATGGACAATGTCATGTTCACGTCCCTGACGATGAACGTGGCGCCGCTGCACCTGGACGAGGAATACGCCAAGACGACGATCCACGGGCAGCGGGTGCTCAACAGCCTCTTCACGGTCGCCCTGATCGGCGCCTTCCACGTGCCGGAGCTGACGATGGGCACCACCCTGGGGAACCTCGGGTACGACTCCGTCAAGTTCCCCAACCCGGTGTTCCACGGGGACACCCTCCGGGCGGAGACCACCATTCTCAAGAAGCGGGAGTCGAAGTCCCGCGACGATTCGGGCATCGTCTGGTTCAAGCACCTCGGCCTGAACCAGCGCGACCAGGTCGTCTGCGACATGGTTCGCGTCGGTCTTATGGCCAGGCGGCCCAAGGAAGGAGTAGTAGCATGACGCTGAGCATCGAAACCGAGCAGCATCCGCTCAAGGACTGGGTGCCCGAAACCCGCACCCTCCTGGTTGGCGGCGCCGAGGTACAGCCCGAGGGCGAGAGCTGGGACGTCTTCAACCCGGCCACCGAAGCGGTCATCGGCACTGTCGCCGGCGCCTCCAGCCGGCAGGTCGACGACGCCGTCGCCGCGGCCCGCACCGCCTTCCCGGCCTGGGCCGCCCTCAGCGGCGAGGAGCGTTCCCGCCACATCCATCGGCTGGCAGACGTGCTCGAAGCCGCTGCGGACCGCCTGCTGCCCTCCATCATCAACGAGGTCGGCACCCCCATCGCGCTGGCCGAATACCTGCAGGTCAAGATGGCTGTCGACGAGCATCTGCGCTGGGCCGCCGAAGCCGCGAAGCAGGAGCGCATCCAGCACCTGGGCGGCTATGACAAGCCGCACCCGACGATGAGCGACGTTGTCCACCAGCCGGTCGGCGTGGTGGCAGCCATCACCGGCTACAACTACCCCCTGAACCTGGCCGTCTTCAAGTTCGGTGCCGCGTTGGCTGCGGGCTGCACGGTGGTGCTGCTCCCTTCGCCGCGCACCCCTCTCACCACCCTGTTCATGGGCGACCTGATCCGCGAGGCGGGCCTGCCGGACGGTGTCATGAACGTCATCATCGGCGGAGCCGACGTCGGCCAGCAGCTGTCCTCGCATCCGGGGGTGGACAAGGTTTCCTTCACCGGATCCGACGGCGTCGGTGCGAAGATCATGGCCCAGGCCGCCGTCAACCTCACCGACGTCACGCTGGA
The DNA here is from genome assembly GCF_037144715.1 of Arthrobacter sp. USHLN218. Taxonomy (NCBI): domain Bacteria; kingdom Bacillati; phylum Actinomycetota; class Actinomycetes; order Micrococcales; family Micrococcaceae; genus Arthrobacter; species Arthrobacter sp. USHLN218. The sequence goes on along the minus strand of NZ_JBBCYT010000004.1, from coordinate 174,146 downwards.
ACTGGGCGGAAAGTCTCCCACACTGGTCCTGCCCGGCGTCGACGTGCAGCAGATCGCCGTCGAAATGCACCTGCGTTGGGCACGCAACGGCGGCCAGGGCTGCGCGGCGCTGGCGCGCATCCTGGTGCACGACGCGCTGTATGACGAATTCCTCGAGGCCGGCGCCTCGGCGTTCGACCAGATGGTCGTGGGCGATCCCTGGGACCGGGCCACGAATGTCGGCCCGATGATCCGCCCTGACCACCAGGCCCGCGTCCGGGGTTTCATCGATGGGTCGGTGGCCGAAGGCGGCCGAAAGCTCCTCGAGGTCAAGAAGCCGCTGCCGGAGAAGGGCTGGTTCGTCAATCCAGTGCTGCTCGGCGGGCTGCCGCACAGCGCTCGTGCCGTGCAGGAGGAAATCTTCGGCCCGGTCGCAGTCATCGTGCCGTTCAAAGACACCGATGAAGCGATCAGGCTGGCCAACGACACCCCCTACGGGCTGGCGGCGAACGTGTGGTGCGGCGAGGACCTGGCCGAGGGCCGCCGGGTCGCAGAGCAGATCCGCGCCGGCACTGTGTGGATCAACGGCGGCGGCGCGATGCGCCCCGATGCGCCGTTCGGCGGCTACGGCCGTTCCGGCGTCGGACGCGAGCTCGGCGAATGGGGCGTGCAGGAATACCTGGAAGCCAAGCACATCCAGTGGCGCGTGTAGGCAGCGCCAGAAGGTAAGGGGTCCGGCGGCCGGTCAACCGGCCGCCGGACTTTTGCCGTGGGCCCTGGGTGGATGGGGCGCACCTGCGAAACGGACGTCGACGCGGCGCAGCGGGCGCGACGGCGGGGGCAGAGCCTTGGGGCACGCACCGCGGGGAGCGTGCCGCACGCACGACGACGGCAGCGGAACCCAAGAGGTTACCGCCGCCGTCGTCGTGGTCCCGAAGCTGTGCTAGCTCAGCGCGAAGCCTTCATAGTCCGCCGAGGCGACTTCGTCGCACTTGGCACGGTAGGCGCCGAGACCGCCCGCGTAGGGCATGAACACGCGCGTCTTGCCCGGAACGTTGGCACCCAGATACCAGGAGTTGGCCTGGTTGAACAGCGTCATCCCTGCGATCTCGTTCACGTGGTCCACCCAGCGGTCCTCCGCCTCCGGCAAGGCTTCGGATCGGCTGAGGCCGCGCTCCTGGAGGTAGGCGATGTGGTCGCTGATCCATTCCACGTGCTGTTCGATGGCCGTGACCATGTTGGTCAGCACGGACGGTGAGCCGGCCCCGGCCACGGAGAACAGATTGGGGAACCCCGAGATGGACAGGCCCAGGTAGGTACGCGGACCGGCCGCCCACTTGTCCCGCAGCGAGACGCCGCCGGAGCCCGTGATGTCCACCTTCAGCATGGAGCCGGTCATGGCGTCGAAGCCGGTCGCGAAGACGATCGCGTCGAACTCGTACTCGGCGTCCTCGGTCTTGAGGCCGCGTTCGCTCAGGCCCACAACAGGCGCGCTGCGCACATCCACCAACGAGACGTTGTCGCGGTTGTAGGTCGCGTAATAGTCCGTGTCCACGCAGATCCTCTTGGTGGATACCGGGTAGTCGCGCGGCTTGAGCAGTTCGGCCGTTTCCGGGTCCTTCACCTGCTCGTCGATCTTGGCGTGGATGAACTCTGCCAGCGTGTCGTTGGCTTGCTTGTTCACGATCAGGTCGGTGTAGGCCGCACCGATCCGGAAGCCGCCGAGGCCCCAGTGGGCCTCGTAGTTGGCCTTGCGCTCCTCCGGGGTGGCTTCAAGAGCCGACGTCGTGCCGCCGGTGAAGGGCAGACCGGTCGCCGAATGCCGCGCCAGTTCCCGCAGGCTGCGGTAGTCCGCCTTGATCTCCTTCCATTCCTTCTGGTCGAGCGGCGCGTTCCGGGCGGGGACGCTGAAACTGGCCGTGCGCTGGAAAACCGTCAACTGCTTGGCCTTCTTGGCGATCTCGGGAATGGCCTGGATGCCGGAGGAGCCGGTGCCGATGACGCCCACGCGCTTGCCCGTGAAGTCGACCCCTTGATGCGGCCAGGAGCCGGTGTGGTAGATCTCGCCAGCGAATGATTCCAGCCCGTCGAACTCGGGGACGCGCCCGGTGGACAGGCAGCCCGTGGCCATGACCACGTATTTCGCCTTCACAGTTTCGCCGCGATCCGTGCTGACGCTCCAGCGGTTGGCGGCGTCGTCGAAAGCCGCAGCGGTGACCTCGGTTTCGAGCTCAATCCCGTCGCGCAGGCCGAAGCGGTCCGCGACGTGGTTGAGGTAGGACATGATTTCGGGCTGGGACGGATAGCGCTCGGTCCACTCCCATTCCTGCTCCAGCTCGGGGGAGAAGGCGTAGGAATAATGGGGGCTTTCCACGTCGCAGCGCGCACCCGGGTAGCGGTTCCAATACCAGGTGCCGCCGACGCCGTCGCCCTTTTCGAAGACCACGGCGCTCAGGTTGAGTTCGCGTAGGCGGTGCAGCATGTAGAGGCCGGAAAAGCCTGCCCCGACGACGACGACGTCGAATTCACGGGTGGTGTTCATCGGGCTGCCTCCTGCTTCAGGTCGGCGCGGACAGCGGCCGCGACGAAGTCCATGGCTTCGGCCGCCGCCGGCAGGACGTTGACCATCGAGAAGAAGCCGTGCATCTGGCCCTCCCAGCGCCGGTGTTCAGTGGGTACGCCGGCTTCCTGCAGGCGCTGGGCGTAGGCCTCGCCTTCGTCGCGGAGCACATCATGGGCGCCCGTGATCACCAGTGCCGGGGCCAGGCCCTCGAGGCTTTCGGCACGCAGCGGCGATGCCTCATGGTGCCTTCGGTCCTCGGGATTGGGTACGTAATGGTCCCAGAACCACTGCATGAATTCGGTGGTGAGCAGGGTCTGGTTTTCGTCCTCAAGGTAGGAGCCGCGGCTGAAGTCCGCGTCGGTGACCGGGTAGATGAGGATCTGCTTGGCCAGCTGCGGGCCGTTGTTGTCGCGCGCCCGCAGTGCCATGACGGCGGACAGGTTACCGCCGGCGCTGTCGCCGCCGACGAACAGCGGCACCTGGGCGCCGGCGATCTCCTCGAGGTGGCCGGCGGCCCACTGCAGTGCGGTCCAGGAGTCCTCGACGGCGATTGGAAAGCGGGACTCGGGAGCCTTGCGGTAGTTGACCAGGACCACGGCGCAGCCGGACTTCTCGGCCAGCTGCCGGCCCAGGGTATCGAAGCTGTCGATGTCGCTGAGGACCCAGCCTCCGCCGTGCAGGTAGACGAACACGCCGGCCGGCTTCTCGACCGGGACGTGGACGCGGACGGCGAACTGTCCGCCGTCGATCCCGGTGAGCAGGTGCTCCTGGGTTGAATGCATGTCGGGGCCGGTGCCGAACATGGGGGTCATGCCTGCCGAGATCGCGCGGGCCTCGGCCGGTGGCAGGTGCCACATCGGTTTCGCTTCCGGGCCGGCTGCTTCGGCCGAAGCATTCAAAAAGGCGATCGTTGCGTTGTCAAGTGCCATGTGGGTTCCTCTTCGTCGAGTTGTATGGCGGCAATGCTGGTCTGGTTGCGGGCTATTTGGCAGTCGCCTCGGCCGGCATCAGCGGGGTGACGGTCCGGCGCTGGAATTTCCAGCCCCCGGCCGTCCGGGTGTAGTCGTCCGTGTAGAGGATCAGGTTTTCGACCCTGCTCCCGTCGGCTCCGATGGCGAACGCGTGGCAGTAGACCGTTCCGGTGGCGGTATCGCCGTCGACGTCGACCAGATGGTTCGTCGTGAAGTGGACGCAGGCCGTGAGGCTGTCGATCAGGGCGGCGAAGGAAGCCCGGACGTTCTCGATGCCGCTGGCCTGCGAGGCTCCCAGGGCGCTCATGTCCCAGACCGCGTCGTCGGTGAAAGTTCCGACCACGTCGGACAGCTGGAAGGTGTCGATGGCCCGGCAGTATTGGTGGACCAGGCGGCGGATTTGCTCGACGTCTACGTCAACGGTCGTTTCGGGTGTCTGTACTGGCATGTCTGCTCCTTTATCTTTAGGGCCCGGTGCAGCGTCAGGCCCGGGCCCATCGGTTTCTGCTGGTGCCGCGGGGCGTCCCGTATGGGGAAGCCCCGCGGCGTGCCGGCCGGGTTGGCCGGATCCTTGGCTATACCGGGGCCGGCGGCGCGGGAAGCAGCGGATAGGCCGCGCGCCGCTGGAACTTCCAGCCCTGTCCGGTCCGGATGTAGTTGTCCGCGTAGTAGCCCAGGGATTCGTCCCGCCTGCCGTCGGGCATGGTGACGAACGCATGGATGTAGACCCGGGCGGAGGCGGTATCGCCGTCGACATCGATCAGGTGGTTCAGCGCCAGGTGGCAGCGGTGGGTGGTGTTCTCGATCAGCCCGGCGTAGAAGGCGCGGATCGCATCCGCCCCGCGCACCGGGTCCATGCCAAAGGCGCTGACGTCCCATTCCGCGTCCTCCGCAAAGAGGGCCACGATGTCGTCGAGCCTGGCATTGTCCACGGCCCACGAGTACTCGTGGGTCAGGCGTCGGATCGCCTCTACGTCCGTCTCCACGCGCTGACCCGCCGTCGTCGTTTCTGCTGCTGTCATAACTGTCCCGTTTCCCGGCTAGGAGGCCGACGAGACGAGCTCGGACTCATCCCGGGGGGAATCCGAGCCGTTCTTGAGCCAGTCGGCCAGCCGTTCGCCGATCATGTAGGCGGTCAGGTTGGTCAGGCCGGTGGTTACGTTGACCATGACCGAGGCATCGGCGATCCAGAGGTTCTGCGCGCCGTGCACGGCCAGGTGCTGATCGACGACGGCGGTGGGGTCGCCTGCCGGCCCCATCCGGCAGGTGCCTGCGGCGTGCAGCGAGGTGGAGGCGAACGCACGGATGTAGGCCTCGAGCTTGTCGTCGTCGGCGATCGTCTCGGCGTCCAGGAAGCAGATCTCCAGGATTTCGTCCGCCAGCGGGGACGAGGTGATCATGTCCCAGGACAGGCGCAGGGAGCCCTTGAGCCGCTCGATGTCGCTCGGGTCGGAGAGGAAGTTCACGTGCAACTCGGGCTGGACCTTCGGATCCGGCGACGAGAGGGTGATCCAGCCGACCGAGCGGGGCTTGGCCAGCAAGTTGTTCATCATCAGCGCCTTGCGGCCCTTGGTGTCGGCGGGGATGTTCATGGTCGAGGGATCCAGGACGGCAGCGAAAATCATCATGTCGTCTACCAGGTCGTCCGTCCCGGTGCTGTACTTCAACCGCGCACGTACGCCGTTCCGGTCGGTCTTCTCCTTCAGCAGCGCGACCATCGGGGCGAAGGGATGGTCCTGGAAGTTCCGGCCGACGGCCTCGTTGATGATGACCGGCTCAATCCCATTGCGCTCCAGGACCTCGCGGGGGCCGATGCCGGAGAGCATCATCAGGTGCGGGCTGTGCATGGCCCCGCCGGCAAGGACCACCTGGTCCGCGGGGATGACCTCGATCCTTCCGTCGTGCTCAACCTCGACGCCGACGGCAGTGGTCCCCTCGAAGACGACCCGCCGTGCCAGGGTTTCGGGCCGGATTGTCAGGTTCGGCCGCTTACGGGCCTCGGCCAGGTACGTCAGCAGCGAACTCGCCCGCAGTTCCTCCTCGCCGATCAGGTTCCTGGGTGTCGGTGCGAAACCGGTGGCCGAATCCGCATTCGCGTCGTCCGAACGGGAGAAGCCACGGTCCATGCAGGCCTGGGCGAAGGCACCCGTGACGGCAGGCCAGTTGTCCTCGAAATGCCGCTTGATCGGGACCGGACCGGACGAACCGTGGCCCGGGGCATCCGGGAAGTCCATGTCGTTTTCCAGCCGCATGAAGTAGGGCAGGGTCTCTTCGTAGGACCACTCGGGATTGCCCGCCGCAACCCAGGTGTCCAGATCCTCCCGGGTGGCGCGCTCGGCGATCGCGGCGTTGACCGAAGATGAGCCGCCCACGATCCGTCCGCGGGGGTATGGCATCGCCTCGCGCGCATCCTGCGGCTCGAGGAAGTACGCCTTCAGCCCCCAGTCATGCTTCTCAACGCTCATCTCGCCGGCATCACGCACGTCGTCCGGCACCTGCGCCAGCTCTGCATAGTCCGGACCGGCTTCCACCAGAATGACGTTCTGGTCCTTGTCCTCGGTCAGCCGCGCTGCCAAGGCGCCGCCACCGCTGCCTGCCCCAATGATCACTGTCGTTTTAGCCATGGGTGTATCTCCCAGCCGAGTTGTGGAATTTCTCTTGGAATAGTGCGCACTCGCATGCTCCTGGCCCCGACACGCGACACTAAAGGTGCCGCCTGAATCCAGGCGCATGATTCTCACCGTATGGATGCCGTCGGAATGTGTCAACGGTTACATTTTTGCTTCCGGGGCGGAGTTGGTGGCGGCCTGAAAAACATTGACAAATAGTGCATATCATTCGTAGCTTTGAGCATCTGCGTGTTCATGCGCATGGCCACCGGGGGCAGCGTGTCCTCGACGGTGAAGTGGGGTTGTGCGGGCACCATTGGGACCTTGCCAACCAGGGGAACGGTTTCGAAGGTCAGGAGCAGAGATGACAACAGCAACTTCGGCAGTATCGGCAGAGGCCTCGCAGAGGCTGCGCAGTTTTGACCGGCTCTTTATCGGAGGCCGGTGGGTCGAGCCGTCCAGCGACAGCGTGATCGAGGTGGTGTCGCCGATGACCGGAGAGGTCATCGCGACCGTTCCGGATGCGCAGGAGGCTGACATTGACGCGGCGGTTGCGGCCGCACGCAGGGCGTTCGACGAGGGTCCGTGGCCGCGTATGAGCCCGGCGGAGCGCGCGGCCGTCCTGGCCCGCGTCGGTGAAGAGGTGAAGAAGCGCATCCCGGAAATGTCCGCCGCATTCACGGCGGAGATCGGTGCGCCGACAGCGGCCAGCACGGCTTTCCACGACAACGCAGTCAAGGTGTGGGAAGACGTGGTCACGCTGCACGAGCGGTTCAGCTTCGAGGAGGAACGCTCCTGGCCCGGCGGCAAGGGCCGTGTGGTCCGCGAGCCGATCGGCGTGGTGGCCACAGTCCTGCCCTGGAACGGCCCGGTGGCGACGGCGTCGCTGAAGTTCGCGCCGGCGCTGGCCGCGGGATGCACCGTCGTCGTCAAGCCGGCCCCGGAAGGGCCGGTGAGCATGATGATCTTCGCTGAGGCTCTGGAGGCAGCCGGGCTGCCCGAGGGCGTTATCAGCCTGCTGCCGGCGGGCCGTGAGGTCGGGGAGCACTTGGTCCGGCACAAGGACGTGGACATGATCACTTTCACCGGCAGCACGGCGGCCGGCCGGAAGATCATGGGCATCGCGGCCGAGCGGATCGCCCGGGTCACCCTGGAGCTCGGCGGGAAGTCCGCTGCCATCCTGACCGACGACGTCGATCTGGACACGGTGTTCCCGGAGCTCGTGTTCTACGGCATCGGCCATTCCGGCCAGGTCTGCGCCGCCCTGACTCGGATTCTGGTCCCGCGGGCGCGGCAGGACGAGGTGGTGGAGCGGATCAAGGCAGTGATGGAGAGCCTCAAGGTCGGCGATCCGCGGGAGTCGGACACCGCGCTGGGCCCGCTGGCCGCGGAGCGCCAGCGCGAACGGGTGGAGAGCTACATCGAAATCGGCAAGGCCGAAGGTGCCCGGCTGGTGGTTGGCGGCGGCCGGCCCAAGCATCTGGAAACCGGGTGGTACGTCGAGCCGACGCTGTTTGCCGACGTTACCCCGGACATGCGGATCGCGCAGGAGGAAATCTTCGGTCCCGTGCTCTCGGTCATCCCGTTCGACACCATCGAGGAGGCCGTGCAGATCGCCAACGGTACTGATTACGGGCTCTCCGGTGCCGTCTTTGCCGGCGACGACGCCACGGCCGAGTCCATCGCGCGGCAGGTGCGCACCGGGCAGATCTCGGTCAACTCTTGGGGCATGAACGTGCTGCAGCCCTTCGGCGGCTACAAGCAGTCCGGCCTCGGCCGCGAAGGCGGCATCGAAGGGTTCGACGAGTTCCACGAAATCAAGCTCATCCAGCTTCCGTAGCCACGGCAGCTACGGGAAGGGCGCCACCGGGCCTCCGGGGGCGCCCTTCCTTCTGCTAGCGGCTAGGATGCGGCGAGAGGCGTGAAGTCCCGCCAACGGTATCGGACTGGCCCTGTCGCCTCATAGCAGTACCTGAGGCAAAGATGCATCGTTGCCTCATTAATGGGTCTCCGGCTGGCCGGTTCGTTGCCTCGTTGAAGAGGTTCCGGCTGGTTCAGGCGTTCGGACGCGGTTAACGGCCGGTTTGATGGGGGCAGGCTTCTCGCCAGCGACATCGCTTCGAGTTCGCCGGTCAGGGCGAGGATCTGCTGGGACAGGGCAGCGGGCTTGACGCGCTTGAAGGCTGCGTTCATCTGGATGTTGGTGCGAGTGCGCATCTTCTCGTGCCGGAGGGCGCGCCGGTAGGTTGTGGCCGGCGCGTCATGCTTTTTGATGACTTCGGCCCCATGTCGATGCTTGTCGATGAGTACCAGCTGGGGCAGCAGGCGGTTCGTGAACTGATCCGGCGCTGTCGCCGCTCGGAGGCGCCTGCCAAATGCGGTCCCTGAGGCGCCGGCGCGGCCAGGGCGGCGAGTTCGGACCACTGAGCCAAGATCGCTCCGCTGGCTGTACGTAATCTAGGGTAAGCCGGCGGACCACATCGGACCGCCGGCTTACTTTCTAATCCTCGATAACGGTGAGTGCGCGCTCCGGGCAGCTGGCGGTGGCCAGGCGTCCCTCGTCCTGAAACTGCGGCGCGATCGGATTCGGGGGCTGGATGGCCAAGCCATCGTCGTCGGAGAGGGTGAACAGGTTGGCGGCCGTCATTTGGCAGACGCCGTGTCCCTGGCAGACGTTGCGGTCGAGTTCAATGCGCATCGGTACTCCTTCTGGTTTTCCTACCGAACAGTGAAAGGCCGGTCGCAGGGTCGTGCGGAAAATGCTTCGTGAAATCTTCCGGCGGACCTAGACTGGGCTTAATCCCGATTCTATTATAATAATTAGTAGATACAAGGACGAGTTCGCTGCGGACCTGGTTCTCCGGGCCGTCCGAACCGTGAAGCCGGAAGTGAAGGGGAGTTCCATGACAGAGCAAACGGTCGTAGAGGCAGCGGCACGGACCGATCGCCCGGTCGTCGACTTCGACCACAACGCCGACGAGCACGGCAAAGATCCCGTAGCGAGCTACCGCGAGTTGCGCTCCCAAGGTCCGATCACCTGGACTGAGGCGTGGGGCGGCTACTGGGTACTGAGCGGGTACGAGGCCATCTTCGACGCCGCTCGCGACGACGAGATGTTCTCTTCGGCCCGCAGTCCCCACGGCGGCGAAGGCCAGGCAATCCTCATCCCCAAACGCCCGATCACCGAGCATTTCCCCATCGACCTTGACCCGCCGGCATCACTGCCGTACCGCCGGATCATGAATCAGCTGCTAACGCCCTCGCGGGTCGAAGCCATGCGACCGATGGTGGAGAAATACACCACTTTGTTCATCGATGAAATCATCGAAAACGGCCAGGCCGACTTTGCCACGCTGACCGGCATCCCCTCTATCATCACCATCGACTGGCTGTCCTTGCCGGTCGAGGACTGGCGCCGCTACTCCTTCGCCCACCGCAAGGTCCTCTCGGCGCCTCTGGACAGCCCCGAGTACGCCAAGGTTACCCAGGAGGAAATACCTGCGCTGGCCGAGAACGTGAAGGCGGTCATAGCCGAGCGCAAGCGCAACCCCGGAGACGATCCCATAAGCTTCATCCTCGGTCACGAAATCGCCGGCAGGCCGATCACCGAGGAAGAAGTGCTGAACATGGTCGACCTGATCATTTCCGGCGGCGTCGGCACCGTGGCCTCGCTCAGCGGCCAGGCGCTCGAATGGCTGTCCGCACATCCGGACGTGCGGCAGCGGTTGATCGACGATCCGGACCTGATGCAGAACGCTGTCGAGGAGTTCCTGCGCTACTTCTCGCCGACCCAGGCCCTGGCACGAACTGTCGGCAAGGATGCCGATTTCCATGGCGTCAAAATCAAGAAGGGCGACCGGGCGCTGCTCGCCTGGTCCTCGGGCAACCGGGACGCCGCCGGCGGCTTCGAAAACCCCGACGAGGTGGACATCGAGCGCATTCCCAATCGCCATATGTCGTTCGGTGTGGGCAGCCACCGGTGCGCGGGCTCCCACCTAGGCCGTCTGATGGCCAAGACGATCCTGACACAGGTCCTGCAGCGTATGCCTGACTACAAGGTGGACCACGCCAACGTGGTCCGCTACCCGCGGCAGGGTGTCAACACCGGCTTTGACAAGTTGCCGGCGACCTTTACACCGGGCAAGCGACTGCTGGAAGAACGGCTCTAGCAATTTGGCCAGCCCCGGTTCCGGGGCGGGTCGGCGGACCGGACTGCTACCCATAGCGGGCAGCAGTCCGGCGCTGCTTTAAGACAACGATGAGGATGGCGGATATCGAAATGAGCGCCCCGCAGAGGCCGAGCGTGAACGAGGCGGTAAACCGCCCGGGACTTTCCTGGGGGGTCAAGACGAGTTTCACGCGTTACATCGACTCCATGCCCGACGGAAGGCGGGGCGCCGGCTATGGCGCCACGGAGGCCGGGAACGGAATCTACTTCTTCGAGCTCGACGATGCTTCCGGCTATGACCCGGCTCGCCGCGAAGGGACCGTCAAGTACCGCGGCGACCTGCGCTACAAGGGGCACGGGGACATGCTTTTCGTCATGATCGTCGACCCGTGGATCGAGTTCCGGGAGGCTGGGGCGGCGCTGACGATTATCGACGCCGAGTACTGGCCCAACAGGGAGCACCGCATAGAACTGGCGACACTCGTCCCCGGGGAATCGAGTGCTGGCCGCTTTCCGCAAGGCTGGCAGCAGTGGGAGGCGCAGCTGACGCCGGCCGGTGCCGAGGTCTTCAATAGCGTCTACGCGGTCGGCGAGTTTTTGGAGCCGGTCCACTTCTCTGCGGGATAAGCGCCCGGCAGTTGGGTAAACTTTCGCCGCTCCCTTTCGCATCGACCGAATTATGGTTACAATCATGATCATAAATTGGTAAAACTTTAGGAATGAAGGGGCATGACCATGCCAAAGGTTACCTATACATCCGCTGCCGGGGGCGTGAGTGTCCTCGAGGGCAGCGCCGGCGACTCGGTAATGGAGATTGCGGTACGCAACGGCCTCCCGGGAATCGTTGCCGATTGTGGCGGATCCTTGGCTTGCTCGACCTGCCATGTCTTCGTCCGGGAGGAGGACCTGGAGGGGTTGGCAAGCATGGGCGAACTCGAGGATGAGATGCTCGACGGCACCGCCGAGGAGCGCCGGCCCAACTCGCGGCTCTCCTGCCAGCTGAAGCTCGAAGAGGGCGACCACCTGTACGTCGAGACACCGGAAAGCCAGGTCTGATCGCCATGTCGCAGAGCAACGGGATCCTCATAGTGGGGGCCTCCCAGGCCGGGGTGCAGCTTGCAAGCTCCCTCCGCGAGCTGGGTTACGCCGACCCCATCACTCTGGTTGGCGCGGAGAAGCACCCCCCATACCAGCGTCCTCCTCTGTCGAAGGCCTTCCTGCAGGGACTCGTTACGGCGGAGACGCTGGCGTACCGGACCCAGGACTTTTACGAGAAGCACAACATCGGCCTCGTCCTGGGCGAGCGCATCGTTTCGATCGAGAAGGAGGCTGGCGGCGCCGGCGTGGCGACCTCCGCCTCCGGCAGGAAGTTTGCTTTCAGCCGTCTGGCGCTTACGACGGGTGCCCGGCCGCGGAAGCTGCAGCTCGAGGGCGCGGAACTGGACGGAGTGCTCTATTTGCGCGACGCCGACGACGCGGATGACCTGAAGGCGCGGCTGGAGCGCGCGAACAACGTGGTCGTGGTAGGCGGAGGCTTCGTGGGGCTGGAGGCTGCGGCGAGTGCCCGGAAGCTGGGCAAGACGGTCTCTGTCCTTGAGGCGGCACCCAGGCTGATCGGCCGGGCGGTGGGAGAGGCCACCTCGGACTTCTTCCTGGAAGCGCATCGGTCGCGAGGTCTGGACGTTAAGCTCGATGCCCGAATCGTGCGCTTCATCGGCGACGCCGACGGCCGCGTCACCGGCGTCGAACTCGACGGTGGCCAAACCGTGCCCGCCGACGTGGTGCTGGTGGGTATCGGCGTCGTTCCCCGCACCGAGGTCGCCGAGGCCCTCGGGCTGGCCTGCGGCAACGGAGTTGTTGTAGATGAGCATTCCTTGGCCTCCGACGGCACCACCGTTGCCGCTGGGGACTGTGCGGAGATGCCCAACCCGCTGCCGCGTGACGGTGCGCCCGAACGCCTCCGGCTCGAGAGCGTCAACAACGCGGTTGAACAGGCGCGGAATGCCGCCGCCACGATTGTAGGCGCCAAGGTTGCCTACCGGATGGTGCCGTGGTTCTGGTCCGACCAGGGGGACCTGAAACTGCAAATGGCCGGACTCTCGGCCGGTCACGACCAGGTGGTCGTGCGAGGCGCGATGTCGGACGCCAAATTCTCGGTCGTCTACTACCGGGAAGGCCAAGTCGTTGCGGTGGATTGCATCAACAACCCGGTCGACTTCATGGCCGTCAAGACGCTCTTGGCGAAGGGCCTCAACGTGCCGGCCGACAGGGTCGGCGACGCCGCGACTCCGCTCAAGAAATTGATGGCGGAATTGGAGCCGGTCTCCTGACGGGTGGCGGTGCGGAGAAGTCTAGTAGTCGGACTATACTTATGATTCGATTGTTACGGCATCCGCGCCGCCAAGACCCCGTTTATGAAGGAGATCCATGCAGACCTCGTTACGGCCGCAGAAGACGGCCGTGCTGGTGGCCCAGCGAATCGTCGCCGACATCCAGCAGAGGGGGAACAAAGCAGGGGACCGGCTGCCTCCCGAGCGTGTGATGCTGGAGGAGTACAACATCGGACGCGGGACCTTGCGGGAGTCGCTGCGCTTCCTGGAGCTGCAGGGCATCATTGTGCTCAAGCCCGGGCCTGGTGGAGGTCCTGTCGTCCAGCAGCCAGATGGCAGCGGCCTCGCGACCGCCCTGACCTTGCTCCTGCAGTTCGAGAACGCCCCGTTTCGCACCATTACCGAAGCGCGGACGGCGCTGGAGCCGATGATGGCCCGGCTCGCTGCGCTGCGCATGAGTGAGGAGCAGCTGGCGGAACTGAAGTACAGCGTGGACCATATGCTCGACAAGGTGGGGGATGAATCGGTCTTCCTGGAGATGAACAAGCGGTTCCACGACATCATCGCGCACAACTCCGGCAATGCCCTGTTCGGACACCTCATTGACACCCTGCTGGGAATGCTGGACGGGTCCTCCATTGGCGTCGACTACCCGGAACACCGCAGGGTGGCTGTGCATAAGGCGCACGCCGCAATTTACGAAGCCTTGGCAGCTAAAGATCCGGCCGCCGCTGCGAGCGCCATGCACGACCACATCATCGAGTATGCAAACTATGTTGAACGAAAGTTCCCTGAAATCCTGAACGCGCCCATCTCGTGGACCCTCTAGCAGAGCGGTCCTTCGCCGGGTATCTTACAAACTTTGCGGGAATCTAGTATAACGATTGTGATGATCGTCGTTTACTGCTACCTTCTCCCTGTGGCGTAGATTATGGGGGCGCCGGCCCCGCGAGGGCCGCGACCCGGGGAGCCGTGCATGATTCGCCCCAGCAGATGCTGCAGCGAATTCCGCCGCTCATGGCGGCGTCGGTACCCCGAAGCCCCACATCGATTACGAGATCGGGGAGTGAGCAAGTGAGCACTACTGCAAGTAGTTCCACGTACGACGTCGTTGTCCTAGGTAGCGGCGCATCAGGCCTTTGCGCCGCCCTTGCCGCGGCGGACGAGGGTGCCAGGGCGGCGGTCTTTGAGAAGGCACAGGTGGTCGGGGGTACGACATGCCTATCCAGCGCCGTCGCGTGGATGCCGGACAACAAGTACGCACGCGAACAATGGGTCCGTGACTCGCGCGCCGATGCGCTCGACTACCTCGGGTCCCTGTCCAACGGGATGATCCTCCCGGAGATGGTGGAGGCCTTCGTGGACACGATCCCGGAGGTGCTGGACTGGCTCGACACCACGCCGCTGAAAATGTCGCTGGTCCCGGGCTATCCGGACTACCACCCTGAACAGCCCGGCGGGAAGCCTGGCGGGGGACGATCGCTGGAACCGCAGTTGTTTTCGCTGCAGGGCCTGGGCGAATGGGCCAGCCGGCTCGGAGGCACTCCGCGCCGCATGCTCGTGGGGGAGACGCCGATCGGAGGCGGCTCCGGATTCCTGGCGCCGGAGGTGGCGCGCGAGCGCGAGGACCGCCAGGTCGAGGGGTTGGGCCGTGCAATGGTCGCCGCTCTGTTGCAGGGGTGCCTGGACAAAGGGGTGGACGTGTACCTCGGCGAGCGCGCCGTCGAACTTCTGATCGAGGATGGAGCAGTTCGCGGAGTTGGCCTTGTGGGAACGCAGGGCCGGCACCAGGTAGAGGCGAGCCGCGGCGTCGTGCTGGCGACGGGTGGATTCGAGTGGGACAAGGACTTGGCCCGCGACTTCCTGCGGGGACCGCTGAGCCATCCTGCCAGCGTTCCCACCAACACCGGCGACGGTTTGCGAATGGCCATGCGCATCGGCGCCAGTCTTGGCAATATGCGCGAGGCCTGGTGGGTTCCGGTCTGCACGCTGCCGGGAGAGAACGCGTATGGCACCCAGCCGGTGTATTTGGTGCAGCGCGAGCGCACAGTGCCACACTCGATCATGGTCAACCGCGAGGGCAAGCGCTTCGCCAACGAGGCCGCGAACTACAACGCCATGGGCGGGGCCTTCCATGAACTCGATCCCACTTCGTTCGATTACAGGAACCTTCCTTGCTGGGTGGTTTTCGACGCCCGGATGATGGAGCGCTTCGGCGGTTTCGGCGTCGCTCCCGGGGCCCCCGTGCCCGCGTGGATTACGAGGTCGGAATCGCTCGGCGGCCTGGCCCAGTTGATCGGAGTGCCGGCTGAGGCTCTGGTGGAGACTGTTGAGCGTTGGAACGGTTACGCCAAGCATGGTTCGGACCCGGATTTCCGGCGCGGCGAGAGCGCCTTCGACGGTTTTGTCGGCAATAGGGACGGATATCCGGGAGCGGATTCCACCTTCGGGACGTTGGAGCGCGGCCCCTTCTACGCCGTCGAACTGCACAGCAGCACCCTGGGCACTAAGGGAGGCCCGCGCACGACGCCCAAATCCGAAGTACTCGGAGTGGACGGCGCCGTTATTCCCGGGCTCTTCGCTGCGGGCAACGTCATGGCGGGGCCCACCGGCATGGTGTACGGCGGCGCTGGCGGAACCCTGGGGCCCGCGCTGGTCTTCGGCTACCTGGCAGGGCGGACGGCTGCGGGCAGGACGACGGCGGAGCAACCGCGGGCGTCCGCTGCCACCATCGGCGCGTAACCAGTTACAACACAGGCCGAAGGTCCGCACCTCGAACGGTTCGGACCTTCGGCCGGTTTGCGTCCTCCGGGGCTGAGGGGCCGGCTGGAGTAACGGGCCGCGCACATGCAATGCCCCTGCATGCTGGATGGTACTCAGCGGCGGGCTGCGTACTCCAGGATTTCCTCGTCGACTGAGAGCGGGCTGCGGAGCAGCATCCCGCCTAGCACGATGCCCGCCGCGGCCACGACGAGGAAGCAGAACGGCGCAGTCCACCCTCCGGTCCAGTCACGCAGGAGCCCGACAACTAAGGGCCCGGCAACTGAGACGAGTGCGCCATTTCCCTGCACGAAGCCGCTCAGGGCCGCGGTCATGGCCGGGGTCTGCGTCCTGGCATTGATCAAGGTGAGCATTACGGGGAACAGGCCGGTGCCCGACGCCGAGACGAGGACCCAGAGCGGCGTCAGGAAGTCCGGGGAGATCATCAGGCCGACGTAGCCGGCCACGAATGCTGCCGCGCCGACGTAGGCGAGCACTCCGGGGTTGCGCAGCCGAAGGGCGATCGCTGGAACGACGAGGGCCAACGGGCCTGCGGTCACGGCGTAGAGGGACAGGAGTATGCCGGCTTCGACACTGGAAGTGCCGGCGATGTCGGACAGAATCTCCGGCAGCCAGGCCAGCATTGCATAACCGTTGAGGGCCGAGAGTCCATGCATCAGCATGAGGCCCCAGGCCACGCGCGAACGCCAGAGCCCTGCGCCGGCGGTGCGACCGCCGGAGATAATCGCCGAACCGTCCGAGCTTTGGCGCACCTTGGACCTACCCCTGAAAACCAGGGCAATCCATGGCGGCGCCGCAATGGCTGCCGCGACGCCCCACATCAGAAGCGAAGTCCGCCATCCCGCCGCGTCCGCCACCATCGGCGAGACCGTGCCGGGGATGGCCGTGCTGACGGAGAACAGCATGGCGTAGATACTGGTCATCAGGGCAATCCGGTCCGGAAAGTACTTCTTGACCAACGCAGGCAGCAGCACGTTGCCGACGCCCATTGCGAGCATTGCCACAACGCTGCCCACCAGCAGCTGCGTGAAGTCGCTGGCCTGGGAACGGACAAGATGCCCAGCGGCCATTCCGGCGCAGGCCAGCACGAGGTTCGTTTCCAGTCGGATCCGTTGCGAGAGGAGCGGACCGAGCAGGCCGCCAGTCGCCAGCATCAGCGGGGGGAGCATGCCGACCAGTCCCAGTGCGACATCGCTGAGCGGAATATCTGCGTCGATCCGGCCAACGATCGGGGACATGGCGGTGACGGCTGAGCGCAGATTGAGCGCCACCAGCACAATGCCGGTTAGGGCCAGGGCCCTGCCCGCCCAAAGAGGGCGCGATCCCTGGGCGCTGCTCGGAGACGCGATTCCACCACTCAACGTTGCCTCCTGGGCTCGTGCCAAAGTATTGCCGCGCGGACCCAGCAGCGGGGCCGGCGGGGTTTGGAGTGCCCGCGAGCGGGCCCGCGCCCGCCCTAGAGGGAAGGTGCGGGCCGTGCGATGGCTCCATGCGGTGATGGGCGATGTGGGGCGCCCCGGGGAAGCCCGGGGCGCCTGGCTAGCTCCCTGTCCAGACGGGAACGCGCTTTTCGACGAAGGCGCGGGCTCCCTCGGCGGCGTCGTTGGACTTGCGGATCGGGTCCACGAAATCGTGCTGCCGGACGAACTTCTCCTCGACCGGCCAGTCGACGGACTCCACCATGACCTGCTTGGAGGTGGCCAGCGCGAGCGGCGCGTTCTTCGCGATTTCCTCGGCTAGTTCGAGCGCCCCCTCCAGGGCGGCGCCGGGCTCCGTCACACGGTTGACCAGATGCAGTTCGCCGGCCTCCGAAGCCGGCAGCATGCGTCCGGTAAGGACCAACTCCATGGCGTAATGGTAGGGAAGCCGGTTCGGAAGCCGCAGCAGGCCGCCTGCGT
Organism: Arthrobacter sp. USHLN218; assembly: GCF_037144715.1. Taxonomy (NCBI): domain Bacteria; kingdom Bacillati; phylum Actinomycetota; class Actinomycetes; order Micrococcales; family Micrococcaceae; genus Arthrobacter; species Arthrobacter sp. USHLN218. The sequence goes on along the minus strand of NZ_JBBCYT010000004.1, from coordinate 156,847 downwards.
TGGCGGTCAGCCCGCGTTTAACTTCGGGTAGGCCAAAGGTCGCGTTCTCAGCAGCGACGATAAGGTCGCAGGCCAGGGCGATCTCGAAGCCGCCGCCCAGGGCATAGCCCTCCACAGCGGCGATGAGGGGCTTGCGCGGGGGTCGCTGGACCAGCCCAGCGAAGCCGCGGTCGGGAACGATCGGGATCTCGCCGCGGGCGAATCCCTTTAGGTCCATGCCGGCACAGAAGGTGCCGCCGGCGCCGGTGATGACGCCCAGGCTGAGATCCTGCCGGCTGTCGAGGAGCTCGAAGGCCTCGGCGAGCTCCTCCGAGAGCTGCAGCGACATGGCGTTCTTCGCATGCGGCCGGTTCAGGGTCAGGATCAGGATCCGGCCGCGTTCCTCGACAATCAGCGGCTGGTCTTCGCGGCTCATGCGTGCTCCTTGATGCCGGTGATAGCGAGACCCGAGCGGGTCTTGTAGCCCTTGTTGATGTTGATCAGCACGGCGGTCAGCGGCTCCAGCTGCCGGGCCAGCCGCAGGGCGCCGGCGTCGATTCCCCGCTTGCCTGTCACGGCCGCAGCGAGGTCCATGACCAGGTCCTTCGCCTCCGTGTCGTCACCGCAGACCAGGATGTCCTCGTGGTCGAGGGGACCGTCGTTCTTCCACAGAGACAGCGCAGCCACATGGTGGAAGGAGCCGACGACGGCGGCCGCCGGGACGAGCCGCTGGGCCTCCTCGGCCGCGCTCTCCTCCAGCGTCAGGCCGTAGGGGCCGTTCTGGTCGAAGCCGAGGGGATTGACGCAGCTGATGACGGTCTTTCCGCGCAGCTCGGGCGCCAGCGAGGAGACGAGCTCGGCGTGGCCGTCCCACGGGACGGCCAGCAGGACGATCTCGGAACTGGCGGCGGCGTTGGCGTTCTCGGCCCCGCCGATCGTGGCCGGGGCGCCGATCTTCGCCGCGATCTCTTCGGCCTTTTCTGCGGCGCGGGCGGCGTCGCGCGAACCGATGGTCACGGCGTGGCCCGCCATGGCCAAGCGGTACGCGAGGCCCCGTCCCTGCGGTCCTGTGCCGCCGACGACTGCGATCTTGTGCGTCATGTTCTCTTCCGTTCCCTCGTCTGGCCTGGATTTAGCGCGGTGCCATGCGGATGGCGCCGTCGAGCCTGATGGTTTCGCCGTTGAGCATGGGGTTGCTGATGATGTGCTGGGCCAAGGAGGCGTATTCCTCGGGGACCCCAAGCCGGCTCGGGTGGGGGATGCTCTGTGCCAGGGAGTCCCGCACGTTTTCCGGCAGGCGGGCCAGGATCGGCGTGTCGAACAGGCCGGGGGCGATCGTCATGACGCGGATATGCTTGCTAGCCAGGTCGCGGGCGGCCACCAGCGTCATGCCGACGATGCCGGCCTTGGCGGAGGCGTAGGGGATCTGGCCGATCTGGCCCTCGTAGGCCGCGACCGAGGCGGTCAGGACGCACACGCCGCGTTCGCCGTCGATATCTTCATTCTTCGCCATCCGCGCGGCGGTCAGGCGCAGGACGTTGAAAGTTCCGATCAGGTTGGTCCGGACCACGCCTTCGTAGGCCTCCAGCGAACCCGGATTGCCGTCGCGGTCGACCAGGCGAACGGCACCGCCGCGGCCGGCACAGTGCACCAGCGCGCGCAGCGGCGCCAGGTTCTCCGCGGCGTCGAGCGCCTCGTTGACGCTGTCCGGATCGGTGACGTCGGCCGGCACGAAGGTGGCACCGAGGTCGGCGGCTACCTGGGCGCCGGGGGAGGAGGGCAGGTCCAGGATGACGACCTTCGCGCCCTCTCCGGTCAGGCGCCGGACGGTGGCGGCACCGAGGCCGGAAGCTCCTCCGGTAACGACGACGGATGCTCCGTTTATGTTCATGGCTGTTCTCCTCGGGTAGTTAGAGACGTTCGATAATGGTCGCGTTGGCCATGCCGCCGGCCTCGCACATGACCTGGAGGCCGTATCGCTGCCGGTTGTCCTCCAGTGCGTGCAGCATGGTGGTCAGCAGCCGGGTGCCGGAGGCTCCGAGCGGGTGGCCCAGGGCGATGGCTCCGCCGCGGGGGTTGATCCTCTCGATGTCCAGATTGAAGTGGTTCTGCCACGCCAGCGGCACCGGCGCGAACGCCTCGTTGACCTCGAAGTGGTCGATTTGGTCCAGCGACAGGCCCGAGCGGTTGAGGATTTTCTCGGTGGCGGGAATGGGTGCGGTGAGCATCAGCAGCGGATCGTCGCCGACGGCGGTCATCGCGTGGACACGCGCCCGCGGCGCAAGGCCCAGTTCGCGCGCCTTGCGCTCGCTCACCATTAGGACGAGGCTCGCGGCGTCGGAGATCTGGGATGAGTTTCCGGCCGTGACCGACCAGTTCACCTGCGGGAACCGTGCTGTCAGTTCCGGCGTCTCGAAGACGGGCTTGAGCCCGGCCAGGCGCTCGGTCGTCGTGTCCGGCCGCGGTGTTTCGTCGCGCTCCACGACGGTGCCGTCAGGGTTCCTCACCGGAACGATTTCGCGTTCGAATGCAGCGGCTGAGGCTGCCGCGAGGCGGTGCGAACGGGCTGCGTACTCGTCCTGGGCTGTGCGGTTGGCGCCGAACTTGGCGGCCACCAACTCCGCCGCGACGCCCTGCGACACGAGGCCGGGGGAATAGCGTGCGGTGACGGTTGGGCCGAACGGGTCGGCTCCCGCCCGGGCGGAGCCCATCGGTACCCGGCTCATCGATTCGATGCCGCCGGCGATGACCATGTCGTAGGACCCGGAAAGGATTCCCTGGGCAGCGAAATGGACGGCTTGTTGGGACGAGCCGCATTTGCGGTCGATCGTGGCCGCCGGTACGTGGACGGGGTAGCCCGCGGACAACCAGGCCATCCGTCCCGGCGTCGCGGACTGCTCGCCGGTTTGCGAAACGCAGCCGATGAGTACGTCGTCGACTTCCCCGGGGTCGATGCCGGTCCGCTCGACCAGCGCGGTCAGCGCCTGGGCGAGCAGGTCCACCGGGTGGATGTCCGCAAGGGCGCCGCCGGTCCGGCCCCGGCCTGTCGGGGTTCGCAGCGCGTCAACGATCAGAGCATCTGTAGTCATGGGTCAACCTCCTGCATATTGCTTATCATGATTGTCATGAAGGAGGCAATGGAAAGGGTGGTGGATGACGCCGTCGATCCGCTCACCGATGCACCTAGTTTCAATTCATGTATACGGTTATATTGGATTCGCAAGGTGGGGCTAAGTAGCCAGCAATCACAAGACCGAGGAGTGGCAGATGGCAGCAACGATGGAAGACCGTGTCCGCCGGCTTGAGGACCGGGCGGAGATCCAGGAGCTCGGCATCCTGTACGGCTTCGTTATGGACGAGCGCGACGAGGACGGAATTCGCCGGATCTTTGCGGCGGATGCGACGCTGCGGTCGCAGGACGGCGTCTTCTCCGCGTCGGGAATCGACGAAATCGTCAAGACGTACATGGGGCGGTTTGCCGCCCTCGGTCCGACGAACCATTACAGCCATGGGCACGTCGTGCGGTTCGATGACACCGATCCTGACACCGCTACCGGCCTGCTGGCCTCGCATGCGGAGGTGTCGCGTAACGGCGTTGCCATGCAGGTGGCGCTCCGCTACAAGGACACCTACCGCCGCATCGATGAGCGGTGGCAGTTCGCGGATCGGCTGATGTCCTACATGTATTACCTTCCCGTGACCGAGTTGGCCGAAGGGCTGGCGGACCGCAACAGCGTTCGGGCATACGGGGACCACCGGCCGGCGGATTGGCCCGAGGCCCTCTACTCGGACGAGGGCAGCGCCTGGCTCAAGCGTTATCTCTGAGCATCGGCTGAACGCGCAGGGGCGGGCCGCGGGAGGGTTGGACAGGGTCCATACTCTTGCGGGCCGCCCCATCGCGCGCGGCGTTCTTTAGCCGTATACGACGACGACTGCCGGCGGGCCCCGTGCCTACCGCATCGGGGCCCACCGGCAGTCTGCAGGCCGCCTAGACGCGCGCGGTCCAGGAGATTGGCGTATCCAGGAGATCCGGGAACTTACGTTCGGCATAGCGCGCATATGCCGAAATGTGGTCATGCATCGCGGCGGCCGACGCCGCGGGATCGCGGGCGGCGATGGCCTCGTAGATGCCCAAGTGCGCATCGTAGACGGCCGTCCGGCGGTGTTCCGGGTAGTCGATGCCCATGGCGCTCCCGTCGAGCATGCCCAACAAGGATTCCACCAGGTAGCCGAACATGACGTTGCCGGAGCCATGCGCAATGGTGTCGTGGAAGAGCTTGTTCATCTCCAGGAATTCGGACTCGTCCCCGAGGTTCTGTCCCATGTGTTCCACGCTGAACTTGAGCTCCGCGAGCTGCTCCTTGCTCATCCGGGAGGCAGCGAGCTGGGCCATCATGGGTTCCAGACCCGCGCGGGACTCGGCGATGGTGCGGAACGGCGCATTTTCGAACTGGAGCAGCAGGGTCAGCGCGGTGGCGAGCCCGCTTCCGTCCGGTTGCTGGACGACCGGCCCTCCACCAGGCCCCGGTTTAAGCGCGATGACACCTTGGAGCTCCAGGAAGCGCAGGGACTCGCGCAGGGTTCCGCGTCCGATCTGGTACTCCTCGAGCATGGCGCGTTCCGGGGCCAATCTGTCGCCGACGTTTTTGCCGCGGCGCTGTATATCCGCAACGATTCGTTGGGCGACCAGCATGGCCGTCTTTTGGGGGCGCATCGACGTCTGTGTCATGGGCGTCAGGCCGCGCTCACCACGCCGTCGGCGCGGAGCTGCTGAAGGATGGCGGCTTCGATGCCGAGATCCCCGAGGACAGCTTCCGTATGTTCCCCTACCGCCGGCACACCGTGGTAGGAGGGTGCACCTGAACCTGCGACATGGAGGATGGGTCCCGTCATCATGGCGTTGCCGAGGATCGTGCCGGAAAGGTTGACGAGGGTACGTTCCAGGAAGTGGGGATCCTGCACGATGTCGCTGGAGTCGTTCACGGGAGCGGCGACGACCTCGTAGTCGTCCAAGGTGTCCAGGACCTTGCTGCGCGGCATCGATGCCACCCAGGACTTGACAATCTCCTGCAGCTCGGTGTTGTTCTCCATCCTGGCCGCGTTGGTGGCGTATCGCTCGTCCGTCTTCAACTCGGGCCTGCCCATGGCGTCGAAAAGCCGCATGGCGATGGTTTGGGCGGATGCCGCGATGGAGAGCCAGCCGCCGTCCCCGGCTTTGTAGATGCCGCGAGGGGATGCGGATCCGGAGGTGTTGCCCACCCGGGTCATGATGGTTCCCGTCGAGGTGTAGTTCAGCAGGGCGTCGCCGAGGATGAACATCAAGGGTTCGTACAGGGCTACGTCGATTTCCGATCCCACCCCGCTGACTTCGCGTCGGAACAATGCCATGGCGGTTCCAAAGGCGGCCGAGATGCCGGCGATCGAATCCGCGAACCCGAAGGGAGGCGCCGTGGGCGGCGTGTCCGGCCACCCGTTAAGGAACGCGTAGCCGCTGGCCGTCTCGGCAACGGTGCCGAATCCCGGTCTGCTGCTGTAGGGTCCGCTCTGCCCGAAGCCGCTGACTCGTGTCAGCACCAGGCCGGGGTTGATCTTGGACAGGACGTCATAACCCATGCCCCAAGCCTCAAGGCGTCCCGGGCGGAACGATTCGATGACGACGTCGGCGCCGCGGATGAGGTCGAGGGCGATTTCCCGCCCTGCTTCGCGCCGCAGGTCGATTCCCACGGAACGCTTGCCGGTGTTGAGGCGTGCGAACCCGAGTGCGAGGCCGTCTTTTTGCGGTTGCCATTGCCTGGCCATGTCCCCGCTGGCGGGATCCTCGACCTTGATGACCTCGGCGCCGAAATCGCGCAGCATGCGGCCGGCGGTGGGGGCGGCGTACATCGAGCCCAGTTCCACAACCCGCACACCTTCAAGCAGGCGGGGGGTTTCCATCTTGGGCTGGTCCATGGCAGCCTCACCCTCTTTCGTTCCGTCCGTTACAAGAAAATAGTAATAATGATAATGGATTAGCGGGGCGCAAATGGCAATGGCTGCCGGAAATCCGAGCCCGGACTCCGGCGGCTTCCGGTGCGACTCTTCCCTGCGGGCTGATCTAATTAATGATTATCATAGTAATGTAGCGGTGCGGCACCGCCTCGCCGTTCGGTCAGCGACTCGTGCGTGGACGGCCGCCAAGCCCAGGAAAACCACTTAGCCAAGGGGAAAAGATGCCTACTGAAATCCCGAACGCCTTCGATCTCAAGGACCGTGTCGCCCTCGTGACCGGCGGGAGCAGGGGATTGGGCCGCGCCATGGCCCTCGGCCTGGCCCGGGCCGGGGCCGATGTCATTATAGCCAGCCGTAAGGGCGAGGCCTGCGAGGAATTCGCCCGTGAAATAGAGGCCGAAACCGGCCGGCAGGCCATGGGCTACGGCGTGCATGTCGGCCGATGGGATGATCTGGAGTCCCTCGTGGATGCATCGTATGAGCGATTCGGGAAAGTCGACGTCCTGGTCAACAACGCCGGCATGTCCCCCCTCTATGAATCGGTGGACTCTATCAGCGAGGAGCTTTTCGACAAGGTGCTCGACGTGAATCTCAAGGGGCCGTTCCGGTTGTCGGCCCTCGTCGGGACAAGGATGGCGGCGGCCGGGGGCGGGTCCATCATCAATATTTCGAGCGCGGCGGCGGTCCACCCCAAGCCCCACGTCCTGCCATATGCGGCGGCCAAGGCCGGGCTGAATGCCCTGACCATAGGGCTCGCGCACACTTTCGGGCCCACGGTGCGATGCAATGCCATCATGGCCGGAACGTTCTTGACCGACGTGAGCAAGGCTTGGGACGAGGAGGCATTCGCGCAGCGTGCGCAGGCGTTCGCCCTGAAGCGCGGGGGCCGTCCAGAGGAGATTGTCGGTACTGCGCTCTACCTCGCCAGTGATGCGTCGAGCTACACCACCGGGTCGATCGTGACGGTCGATGGCGGTCAACCCTAGGATGAGCGCCCGAATTAAATAATCTATGGTCATGATATGCATCGTTCTGATAAGGTGCTCATAACGCCGAGATACTCGCTGGAATGGACGCAACAAGGAGTGAAGCAATGAAGATCATCGTCCTCATGAAGCAGGTGCCGGACACATATGGAGAGCGCCGGCTGGACACCAACACCGGTCGGGTAGACCGCGAAGCGTCCGAAGCTATCGTCGATGAAATCAGTGAACGCGCCCTCGAGGTCGCGCTCCGCTACAAAGATGCCAACAAGGGAACGCACGTCACGGTGCTCTCGATGGGACCGGCGTCGGTTACCGCGGGCCTGCGCAAGGGCCTGTCCATGGGAGCGGATGCCGCCATCCATGTGCAGGATGACGCGTTGGTCGGAGCTGACATGGGTACCACCGCCTCGGTCCTTGCGGCCGCGCTGGCACGCAATGAATACGACCTTGTCGTCGCAGGCAACGAGTCCACTGACGGCCGCGGCGGCGCCATCCCGGCCATGGTCGCCGAGCACCTGGGCCTCCCGCATTTGAGCTTCCTTGACACCGTCGCGTTTTCCGCAGGCGAGATCGCCGGGGAGCGCGCCACGGAATACGGCACCCAGGACGTTCGGGCCGCGCTGCCCGCAGTCGTCTCGATCACTGAACGTGCGGCAGAGGCCCGGTTCCCGAACTTCAAGGGCATCATGACCGCAAAGCGCAAGCCGATGAGCGTGGTTTCGCTGGCCGAACTCGGACTGGAGCCGGCCACGGTGCCGGCGGGGGCACGCTCCGTCGTCCTGGCCACCAGCGAACGTCCCGCCCGCGCCGCCGGCACCAAGATCGTCGACGAGGGGAACGCGGGCGAGCAGCTCGCCGACTTCCTGGCCGCCAACCGCCTGATCTAACGGAGGAATCGAATATGTCCAACGTACTCGCGCTCATCGAAACTTCGCCGGATGGTGAGGTTCGCAGCACCGCCGCCTCGGTTATCGCCGCGGCCGCCAGGCTCGGCACCCCGGTTGCGGTCGTGGCCCTGGCGCCAGGATCTTCCGACGGGATCGCCGCACAGCTCGGATCGCTCGGCGCCGTGAAGGTCTATGTTGCCGAAACGGAGCAGGCCGGCCGCCTGCTGGCTACCCCGCAGGTCGAGGCCCTCGCCGCCGCCGCGGCGGAACTGGAGCCGTCCGCGGTCGTGGCCGTCAATTCGGTCGAAGGCCGCGACGTTGCCGGCCGGATCGCCGTGCGGCTCCGCGCCGGACTGGTGACGGACGCCGTCGACCTGCGTCTTGAAGGAGACCGCGTCATCGCCGCCCATTCCGTTTTCGGCGGCGCCTTCAACGTCGAATCCACAGTCGAGGGCGGGCCTGCGGTGATCACCATCCGCCAGGGTGCGATCGAAGACCGCGCCGTTCCGGCATCGTCCGAGGTCATCACCGCCTCCGTGGCTGCGAACGCCGCAGCCTCGGCGGCCATCGACAACGTCAAGGACGCCGTCATCACCTCAAGCCGCCCTGATCTTCGCGGCGCGGACAAGGTTGTGTCGGGCGGCCGTGGCCTGGGCTCCAAGGAGAACTTCGTTCTCGTCGAGCAGCTAGCCGACGCGCTAGGAGCCGCCGTCGGCGCCTCCCGGGCGGCGGTGGACGCAGGCTATGTGCCCCAGTCGTACCAGGTTGGCCAGACCGGCACCTCCGTTAATCCGCAGCTCTACGTGGCGCTCGGCATCTCCGGGGCCATCCAGCACCGTGCCGGGATGCAGACGTCGAAGACCATCGTGGCCATCAACAAGGACCCGGACTCGCCGATTTTCGAGATCGCCGACTTCGGCGTGGTCGGCGACGTCTTCGCAGTCGTGCCCCAGCTTGTCAAGGCGATCGAGGCCCGCGCGAGCTAGCCTGCAACCTGCCGGCGCTCAGCCCCGGCGGTCCCGGCCGGCGCTGTGCCGGCCGGGACCGCCGCAGCGCCTCCGTTCCAATTCGCCCTCGGACGGGAACGTCCATCCCAGAGAGACACGAAGCCTCATGTCTACATCGACTCCGACAAGACCTGCGACTCCCAAGAACAAGTGGTTCAAGCTGGTCTGGATCCTGCCCGTCCTCCTCGTTGCACTCCTTGCTGTCGTCCTCGTGGCCAAGGGCCTGCGCGAGCTTCCGGCCGTCCAGTCCTTCCTGGCGGACTACCCCGGGGAATCGGAGCTGCCCCACGGCGCGCCTGTCGGGTTTCCCGCGTGGCTGGGGTGGCAGCACTTCCTGAACGCCCTGCTGATGCTGCTGATCATCCGCTCCGGCTGGCTGGTCCGCACCGTTACCCGGCCGCCGGGCTACTGGACGCGCAACAACCGCGGGTTCATCAAGACCAAGAATCCGCCGCAGAAGATGAGCCTGCACCTCTGGTTCCACCTGAGCCTCGACGTGCTCTGGGTACTTAACGGGCTCATCTTCTACGTCCTGCTCTTCGCCACCGGGCAGTGGACCCGCGTGGTCCCCACGAGTTGGGATGTCTTCCCCAACGCCGTCTCCGCAGCCCTGCAGTACGCATCGCTGGACTGGCCGCTGGAGAACGGCTGGGTCAACTACAACGCGCTCCAGCTGCTGACCTACTTCGCCACGATCTTCATCGCCGCGCCGCTTGCCATCATCACCGGGCTGCGGATGTCCTCGGCGTGGCCGAAGCAGGCCGGCATCAACAAGGCCTACCCGATCGAGCTCGCCCGGGCGGTGCACCTGCCGGTCATGTTCTACTTCGTCGCCTTCATCATCGTCCACGTCACGCTGGTGCTCACCACCGGTGCCCTGCGCAACCTGAACCACATGTACGCGGCAAGGGACGACGGCGGGTGGCTCGGTTTCTGGTTCTTCGCGGCGTCCCTCGTGGTCATGGCAGGGGCCTGGATCGCCGCCCGGCCCATCCTCCTACGCCCCATCGCCTCCCTCACGGGATCCGTGACCCGCTAGAAGGAGGCGGCAAGCGGAACGCGCTCCAAGGGCCGGGTCCAAATCTTCAAACAGGCTGAAAGTAGAGCCAGGCGTAATCCGCCTGGCTCTACGTGTGCGAGCCGTGTTTATTGGGTAACGGGGGAAGCTGCCCCGTGGTCCCACTCGAGGGCCGACCAGCACAACCTCTGCCGTCCCTCGGGTGCCAACGCCACATGCGATAGGGCTTGAGGCGCTTCGCCCGGTATTTTCTGCACGGGCAGGAAGATGCTGCGGTGCCGGGACCGCAGCAGGGCTACCCCGGCAGCGTCCGGCCGCTGGCCCTGCGCTTCGACGATCGCATCGGCTCAATGGCCTGCCCGACGAGCCGCGCACCATGGGTGCCAGCCGTCACCGGAAGGTGCAGCGCGTGAAGGATCGGCGTGTCAGGCAGGGGGAGTTTGTGAGGGATCGCTGTGTCGCGCGAGGAAGGGGCAGGCGGGGAAGGGCCTGTGAGGGATCCGCCGTGTCGGGCGTGGAGCGGTCCGTGAAGGATCGCGCCTGAGGCCGGCGCGGCGGCGAGCCGCGGGAGGCACGGCAGATGGCCCGCACAAAGGCGGGGCCGGGGCACGATGCCCAGGCCCCGCCGTCGTCGGTCCGGTGATGCAGTTGGCTCAGCCCAGCGCCTCGCCGGGCTTAGCGTAACTGCGGATGGTGAGGAGCGTGACCAGCGTGATGGCGGCCGCGCCCATGAGGAAGTAGGACGGCGAACGGGCGTCTCCGGTCTGCATCACGAGAAGCTGGACAAGGAACAATGCCGTTCCGCCGAACACCGCGCCGCCGATGTTGTAGCCGATCGCGAATGTCGCCATCCTCGTCCGCGAAGACGTGAACTCGGTGAAGAAGCAGATTGTGACCGCGACGGCGCCGCCCAGCCCCACCGCCATGATGCCGAGGGCAACGATGACCAGGGCAAGCGAACCTGAGGAGAGCAGGACGAAGATCGGCCAGCTAAGGAGCAGGAAGAAGGCGGCGGAGGCAACGGCGACCTGCTTACGGCCGAAGCGGTCGGACAAGAGCCCGATTACCGGGTGCAGGGCGACACTGACCACCAGGCCGATTGTGGTGGCCAGGAAGGCATCCTGGCTGGAGAACCCCTGCCCCTTGAGGTACGTCGGGAAGTAGGACAGGAAAACGAAGTTCGCCGAGAAGGTCAGTGCGACCACTGCAGTGCCTTGGACGATCAACCAGGGTGTCTCGAACAGGGCCTCGCGCAGGGGACGCTTGGACAGTTCGCCCTCACGCCGGAGCTGGACGAAAACCGGGCTCTCCTCCAGCTTTAGCCGCAGGTAGATGGCCACACCACCTAACGGAAGGGCGAGCAGGAACGGCACCCGCCAGCCCCACACGTCGAACGCGTCGCCCGGGGCCCATGCCGTGACCAACAGGACGACGGCGGAGGCCATGAGGAAGGAGAACGTCGCACCGCTCTGGAGGAAAGCGGTGTAGAAGCCGCGGAGCTTGGGCGGCGCATGCTCGGCGATGTACGTGACCACGGAGATGACCTCACCGCCGGCTGAGAAGCCCTGGGCCAGCCGCAGGAGCACCAGCATGACCGGGGCGGCGACGCCGATGGCAGCCTCCGTGGGGAGCACGCCAACCAGGAATGTGCTGATGGAGATCGTGGTCACCGAGATGACCAGGACGGTCCGCCGGCCTACGCGATCGCCGAGCGGTCCGAGGACCAAGCCTCCGAGCGGCCGCATCAGGTTGGCGACGCCGAAAACGGCGAAGGCTGAGAGGATGCCGAGAGCCGGATCGTCGGAGGGGAAGAAGACGCGCGCGATCGACGCTGCCAGCAGTCCGTAGAGCGCGTAGTCGTAGAATTCGACGACCTGTCCGGCCACGCCGCCGGCGACTATGCGCCGGATGTCTTTCCTGGAGGCGGAGCCTGCACGGCCTCGGGACGTCTCGGAAGCGGATACTCCGGTTGTCATTTGCTGCTCCTTACAGACGACATAGACGCCGCCTTTTCCGGAAGGTCAGTTGGCACCCGTTGCAGGGCTGCCGTTGCTGCCTGTCCGTCGGAGAATCCCAACGCGTAGGCTTCGTCGCTGCCGAGCCTGAACATGTCATTTTCGGCCGGTCGGACCAACCCGCGAGCCGTGCCGGATTGGCCGGCGTTGTCGGGGTCGGGGAGCACGAGGTGGCCCAGTCCGCGGACGAGGGCTACGGGCCGGCCAGCCGCCTTGCCCTTGACGAGGTCTGCTGCGCCCGCGATTTCATCGCCGACGGCGGCGGCGGAGACAGCGAGAAGGTTGCCGTGGGTGTCGAGGGTTCCCCTGTAGTCGTCGAGGACGCGGATGCCTGCGGCACCTATTGCGGCGTCGGTCTGCCCTTCGCGCCAGGGCCGGCCCAACGTGTCGCTGAGGATCACGCCCAGGGCCACGCCGAAGCGTTGGCGCAGGGCGTCGCAGAGCCGCCGGGCGGAGGCGTCGGGGTCCTGGGGCAGCAGCAGGATGGTGCCGTCGGGGGTGTTGCTGTTATCCACCCCGGCGGCGGCCATTACCAGCCCGTGCCGGTTTTCGACGATCCGGGTGATGCCGCCGGGATGGGTCCGGCTGGCGACCAGGCGTACGGTTTCGGCGGTTATGGCCGCTTCCCGGTCCGCGGCGGCCACGTGGCGGCCCTCGGCCTTGGAGACGATCTTGCTGGTGACCACGAGGATGTCGCCGTCATGGATGCCTTCCACGGAGGCGGCGAGGGCATCTCCGATCAGGGTAGCCAAATCGTCGCCGGGTCCGATTTCTGGGATGCCGTCGGGTGCGGTGATGGAAAGACCTGACATGTGGACGCCTTTGTGAGGAGTGGGTCGGGGGAGTGGGAAGGGCGGAAGCTGCCTGCCGGGCAGGTCAGACGGCCGCCGCGGTGAGGGCACTGGGTGGTGTGGGGCCGCTGGCATAGTGCGTGCCGTAGGCGCGGGGCGGGGGCTGCAGCATGGTGGAGCGGGTATGGTCTCCCGTTCCGCGGTGCAGCGCCCGATTCAGGTCCTGGACGGTGTCGACATCCAGGCGCAGCGTGGAGGCGGCCAGGACGGGCAGCGGGACGTGGCCGGCCCGGGTGTGGGCCTCACACGAGCCAGGGCCGAAACGGGGGATGAGTTCCCGTCCCGGCAGGGCGGTGATCATCGTGGTGCCGGTGCCGTCACGGTCGGGGACCAGGGCGCGCGGGTGCTGAGCGGCCGCGCCGAGGCCGGCGGCGAGGTCCAGGGGAAGCAGGCATGGCAGGTCTCCGGTCAGGGCGGCGACGGGACAGTGTGGTGCCTGTACCCTGGCCCATTCGACGCCCGCGGCCACGGCGGCGTTGAGCCCTGCTCCTGGGTCGGCGACCAAGACGATGTCCGGGATGGCGGTGAGCACCGCGGGGTCGGAGGAGACGATCACGATGTCCGCTACCTCGGGGACGGCCTGGGCTGCGGCGACGGTGTCGGCAAGGAAGGCCAGGGCCAGTCCGCTGCGCACGTCGGGGCGTAGCCCGGGACCGCCGTGACCGGCGTGTCCGAGCCTGCTTTTGGCTCCGGGGCCGCCCTTGAACGGCACGACGAGGGTCCACTGCCCGGCCGGGTGGCCGGTGATGCATGTCAGCGGCATGAGAGCGCTCCTTCCAGGCTGTCGCGTTCCGGCCGTCCCAGCCCGGGCATGCCGAGGGCGACAGGGGCGGCCCCGGCGGGCACGCGGCCCGCATCGGCGGCCTCGGGCAGTACTTTCAGGGATTTGCCGGTAGCGGCGTAACCGGTCTCGGCGTGCCTGCGGGCAGCCGCGAGACGTTCGGGCGTGGGCGTGCCGTATTCGGTGGTGCGCTGCCTGGGATCGCGGCCGATGCTGCGGATCAGCCGCTCGAGTTCGGAGACAGTTTTTTCCGAGCCGTTCTCCGCGCCGGCCATCCGGGAGATGGTTTCCTCCATCAGGGTGCCGCCGAGGTCGTCCGCGCCGCCGTTGAGCATCAGTTGTGTGCCGTGGTTGCCGAGCTTGACCCAGGACGTCTGGATGTGGTCGATTCGCCCGTGCAGCATCAGGCGGGCGACGGCGTGCACAGCCCGGTTTTCCCGCAGGGTCGGTCCCGGCCGGGCAATGCCGGCGAGGTAGACCGGGGCGTTGGTATGGATGAAAGGCAGCAGCACGAACTCGGTGAACCCGCCGGTCTGATCCTGGATCCGGGACAGGGTGCGCAGGTGCCCCACCCAGTGGGAGGGGTTGTCCACGTGACCGTACATCATCGTGGCACTGGATCGGATCCCCAGCCGGTGGGCGGTGGACACGATCTCGATCCAGTCCGCGGCGGGCAGCTTGCCCTTGGTCAGGACCCATCGGACCTCGTCGTCGAGGATTTCCGCCGCAGTGCCTGGGATCGTATCCAGGCCTGCGGCTTTGGCCTCGGCGAGGAAGTCCGTGTAGGACAGGCCGGTGCGGGCGGCGCCGTTGACGATCTCCATCGGGGAAAAGGCGTGCAGGTGGATGTCGGGCCGGCGCTTCTTGACCTCGCGGGCGAGGTCGAAGTAGGCGGTGCCAGGTAAGTCCGGGTGGATGCCGCCCTGCATGCAGATTTCCGTCGCACCGATCGCCCAGGCCTCGTCCACCCGCTCGCCCACCTGTGACAAGGAGAGCGTGTAGGCGTCGGCATCGGTGCGGCGCTGCGCGAAGGCACAGAACCGGCAACCGGTGTAGCACACGTTGGTGAAGTTGATGTTCCGGTTGACCACGTACCCCACATCGTTGCCGACCGCCTGCTCCCTGACCAGGTCTGCCAAAGCCGCCAGGGCCTCCAGTTCGGGCCCTTCCGCACTGAGCAGCGCCAGGTAGTCCGCGTCAGACAGGCCCTCCGGATCGTTCTCCGCCCTTGCCAACGCGGCCCGTACTTCGCGGTCTCCGCCGCCGCCGCGCATGGAAGCCCGACCCTGGGCGACGTCCTCGCGCAGCGCTTCCCAGTCCCCGTACACGGCGTCGAAATCCCCGCGCCGGTCGCCGGTCCGCCCCGCGGTGTCAATCTCGGTGTGCAGGTCCACCCGGCCCGTCCCGGCCCAGTCGGGGTCCGGTTCCTGCCAAGGCCGGCCCTCCGGCACAGCATCCTCGGAGGCCAGCCCATTGTCAGCCGCCAACGCGCGCACGTGCGGGGCAAGGCGCGGATCGATCCAGGGTTCCCCGGCGAGGATGTAGCGGGGATGGGCGGTCAGCCGTTCACGCAGGAGAAAGCCGGACTCGGCCGTGAGCCGGGCCAGGTCTTCCAGATGCGGCCAGGGGCGCTCGGGATTGACATGGTCCGGGGTCAGCGGGCTAACTCCGCCCCAGTCGTCTACTCCCGCGCGGACCAGCAGGGACAGTTCCCGGGCATCGGTCAGGTTCGGTGGCGCCTGCACCCTGGCCTTGGGCCCGAGCACCAGTCGGGCCACGGCGACCGCGGCCACGTACTCCTCCGTTGCCAGGTCCGGTTCGTGCATCATCGCGGTCGCGTCCTTCGCCCGGAAGTTCTGCACGATGACCTCCTGGAGGTGGCCGTAGCGCCGGTCTATAGCCCGCAGCGCAAAGATCGCCTCCACCCGCTCGGCGTAATTCTCCCCAATACCCAGCAGCACCCCGGTAGTAAACGGGACGGAGGAACGGCCGGCGTCCTCAAGCACCCGCAGGCGCACCGCCGGGTCCTTGTCCGGGGACCCGAAATGCGGTCCGCCCTTCTCGGAGAAGAGCCTGGCGGCAGTAGTTTCGAGCATCATGCCCATCGACGGGGCCACGGGCTTCAGCCGCTGGATCTCTTCCCAGGTCATCACCCCCGGATTAAGGTGCGGCAGCAGGCCGGTCTCTTCCAGCACCCGCACGGCCATAGCCCGGACGTAATCCAGCGTCGAGTCGTAACCGTGCGCGTCCAGCCAATCGCGTGCCGCCGGCCACCGGTCCTCGGGCCGATCCCCCAACGTGAACAGCGCCTCCTTACACCCTGCGGCCGCCCCCGCCCGTGCGATCTCCAGGATCTCGTCCGGAGACAGGAACATCCCCTTGCCCGCTCTGGCCAACTGCCCCGGCGTTTGCACGAACGTGCAGTAATGGCAGCGGTCCCGGCACAAATGCGTCACCGGAACGAACACCTTCTTCGAGTACGTGATGATGCCCGGGCGGCCAGCCTGCTGCAGGCCCGCATCGCGCACCCGTGACGCCGCGGCCAGCAGCCGCTCCAGGTAGTCGCCCCGGGCATGCAGCAACGTTTCGGCCTCCACCGGGTCGAGCGATACCCCATCTTCTGCACGCCGCAGGACCCGCCTCAGCGCACTGTCGGATGGAATGAAGGGCTTGCTCTCGGACATGGGAGTTGCTCCTATAGGTCTAATCGGTCAGGGAAGTGTCAAGGCCGGTGGACGCGCCGGTCGCCGGCATCCTCAGGTGCGAACTGGCTCTACAGCCAAGGCCAAAGCCTCGGAAGCGATCGCAGCGGTGGCCGGAACGTCGGTCATCCACAGGGGCACGGCTGCCGCCTTAAGCCCGGCGTCAGCCAGGGCGGCCAGGGCGGCTTCGTCCGCGATGTCCACCAGCCAACCGTCCAGCAGCCCGTCTTTAGCTCGGGCGCCGTAATGGCGCCCGACGTCTACTGCAGTGGTTGGGATTCCGAGGGCCGCCAGGCACTGGTCCGCCATGCCGCGCACCGCGGAGGTGCCGATGATGGGGGAGATGCCCACAACCGGAGCGCTGGTATTCCCTATGGCTTCACGGATGCCCGGCACAGCAAGGATGGTCCCCACAGATACCACCGGATTCGACGGCGGGATGAGCACGACGTCGGCGCCCAAGATGGCGTCGACAACGCCCGGTGCCGCTGTGGCAGACTCGAGCCCGACCTGGACAAATCCGGCGGCGGGAACGGCCGCACGGTACCTGACCCACCATTCCTCGAAGTGGATGAGGTCACCTGCCCTATAGGCGTCCTTTGCCTCGGCAAGACGAACGTGCGTTTCCACCGGCTCGTCGGACATTGGCAGAAGGTTCACGCCCGGCTGCCAGCGTTGGCATAAGAACTTCGTTGCCTCAGAAAGCGTCGACCCTTCACGCAGGAGTTCGGACCTGACTATGTGGGTCCCGAGGTCAAGGTCGCCAAGCGTAAACCAGTCCCAGCCCCGCCCGTAAGCGGCAACCTCGCCAGCCGTCCGCCGGCTGTCATCCGACCGGCCCCAGCCTTGGCTCTCGTCGACTCCGCCGCCCAAGGTGTACATAAGGGTGTCGAGATCCGGGCACACCCGGAGTCCGTTTAGCCACATGTCGTCACCGGTGTTGGCGATAACAGTTACCTCCACCGCGGAATCCTGACCGGCGTCGGAAGGGTACGCTCCTGCCAAATGCGCCAGTAGTCCCTGCACGAAACGCGCGCCGCCAACACCGCCGGACATGACGGTTATTTTTTCCACCGCCGAGCCCCCTCCTTCTTGTGCTCTGAATCACAACAACTATCTATGATCATTATTAGCATATGAAGGTGAAGCGTGGAAGAAGTGACGGCGGGGCTGGCCCAACGGCTGCGGTTGCGGGGGAGCGACGGGGGGCAGCGGCTAAGTGATCCTGCGTAGGGGAAGTGCGGGCCGGGGTCGGCCGGGGCGGAAACGTTCTATGGCTCGGTATTCTTCTTGGGGGCGCAATCACCGCCTGCGGCCGGAACGCCGCCGGACAAACAGCAAGGCATGGATTTCGATGAGCAGCGGAAAGATTCCGAACGAACCTCACAGGGCGGTGCTGTGGACCGCCGTCGGCGCCACGGTGGTCATCGCCGTCGGCGCTTTCGTGCTCTCCTTCGCCGCGCTGACGGACCTGGCCCAGCGCTCCGGTATCGACGCCCAGCTCGCGTGGATCTGGCCGATCATCGTGGACGGCATGATCGTCGCGGCGACCGTCGCGATTGTGGCGCTGAACGGCCACGACCGGCGGGCGATGGTCTATCCGTGGGCGCTGCTGATCTTTGGTGCCATTGTTTCCACGGCGGCGAACTCGGTCCATGCGATCCTGACGGTGGACAAGATGGCCACGGACATTCCGCCGCTGGTGTCCGCGCTGGTGGCGGCGATGCCTCCCGTGGTGCTGCTGGCCATCACCCACCTGACCGTGCACATGTACCAGAAGCGCGCCGAGGTGGCCCAGCAGCGCGCGGAGGAGCAGGCGCTCGCGGAAGCGGAGCTGGCAGCGAGCGGCTATTACGCGCACGAGTATGAAGAGGACTGGCAGCTCGCCGAGGTGGACGAGGCGCGCCGGGCGGACGCCGCCTACGAAGTGCCGCAGGACATCGCGCTGGCCATGCCGCCCTCGCCGGCCCGCAGGCCTCAGGCCCGGCCTGCCGGAGCCGGCGAGGAGGCCGGGCGGCCCCTGCCGTCGGACGGTCCCGCACCCCTCTACGACGAGACGGTCCAGGCGCTGGCCCCGGCCGGGCTGGAGCAGGAACCGGCGCGGGAGGATGCGCGGGCTTAACGGCTCCTAGCCGGCCGACATCTCCTGCGGCACGGCGATGAGCTCGCGAAGGCCGCCGTCGCGCAGCACAGCCAGCGGGAATTCGGCGCCGATCGCGTCGGCGAAGAGCAGCCGCTGCAGGCTCTGCGCATTCGCCAGCGGTTGGCCGCCGGCCCGGATCACCACATCGCCCGCGCGCAGCCCGGCCCGCTCGGCCGGAGACTCCGGCAGCACTTCGACCACGCGCAGCCCCCGCCGCTCGCCGGTGCGCAGGCCGTCCCGTGCGGACAGCGGTACCGGCGTACTCACCAGGCCGAGGTAGGCCCGCCGCACACGCCCGTCGGCCAGCAGGGCGGAGATGATGCGCCGGGTGGTGCTGTTGATCGGCACGGCCAGGCCCAGCCCGATTCCGGCGACGGCGGTGTTGATCCCCACCACCCGCCCGGCGGCGTCGGCCAGCGCGCCGCCCGAACTGCCCGGGTTCAGTGCGGCGTCGGTCTGGATCACGTCCTCGATCACGCGCCGGTTCCGGCCGGCGGCCACCGGAATGGAGCGGCCGAGCGCGCTGACCACGCCGGCGGTCACGGAGCCGGCCAGGCCCAGCGGATTGCCCACCGCGACCACCAGCTGTCCGACGCGCAGCCGCCCCGCGTCGCCCAGCTCGACCGGCTGCGGCACGGTGAGCCGCCCGCGCAGCACGGCCAGGTCGGACAGCGGATCCGCGCCGATCACGTCGACCTCGGTCCGGGTGCCGTCCGCGAAGGCCGCGTGCCCGCCGTCGGCATTCGCCACCACGTGGGCATTGGTGAGCAGATAACCGTCCTCCGTGAAGACCACGGCGGAGCCCGCACCGGTCGGGAAAGTCTTGTCCCGGCGTCGTACTTCCATCTGCACGGCCGCGACGTGCGGCGTGACGGTCTCCGCGATCCGGACCACCGACTCGGAGTACGAATCCAGCGGATCGACGGCATCGCGGGACGGCTCAATCCGTGGTTCTGGGATCGCGTTCACGGGCACCTCCGGCATTGCTTGTTCTCCATGGAACAGCAGATCCGGCGGGTTTGATCCCCGCCGACGCTACGCCTTCAGTGAACCGCCCGGGCGTTGTAGCATCAGGCATGCCCGAAGCGAGCAGCCTGCTGGCCTTCGCCCTCGCCGCCTTTGCGCTCATCGCCGTGCCCGGTCCCAGCGTGCTGTTCGTTATCGGACGGTCGCTGGTTCTGGGCCGCGCCGGAGGGCTGCTCAGTGTCGCCGGCAATGCCGCGGGAATGCTGCCGCAAATCGCGGCGGTGGCGTTGGGCGTCGGCGTCATCGTTGCGGAATCGGCAGTCCTGTTCACGATGATCAGGCTCGCCGGCGCCGCGTATTTGGTCTATCTGGGCGTGCAGGCCGTGCGGCACCGCAACGCGGGCCCGCCCGCCGGCGCCGCCGTTGCCCGGACCTCCGCCCCGCGCATCCTGCGGGAGGGGTTCCTCGTGGGTCTGAGCAACCCCAAGTCCCTCGTGTTCTTCATTGCCGTGCTGCCGCAGTTCGTCGACTATGCGGCCGGAAGCGTCCCGCTCCAGCTCGCCGTGCTGGGCCTGGTTTTCGTGGCAATAGCGCTCGTCTCGGACAGCGTTTGGGCGCTGGCGGCGGGAACGGCGCGCAGCTGGCTGGCCGGCAGTCCCCGCCGGGTGGCGCGAATGCGGGCCGCCGGCGGGGTGATGATGATCGGCCTCGGGGGCACGCTCGCTGCCGTGGGCGGCAAGGGCTGAGCCGTGACGGTCAGCGGCTGCGGTCCGGAAGGCCGGGGTCCGGAAAAGGACGACGGCGGCCGCCGGGTCAGCGGTTTTTGCGGGTTTCGCGGTCGTTCGCCTTCTTGACCGCGTCCACCAGTTCCGACTTGTTCATCTTGGACCGGCCGGGCACATCGAGCTTCTTGGCCAGATCGTAGAGGTGCTCCTTGGAGGCGTTCGCGTCGACGCCGCCCTTGGTTGGGCGCGAGGTGTCCTTGCCGCCCTTGGCCTGCTGGTCCGAGGGGCCGGGGTGGTCCTTGGGCTCCCAATGGTCCCCGACCTTCTCGTGGGTGTGCTTCAGCGCGCTGTAGCCGACCCGGTGGGCGCGTCCCTCGTCGCCGTAGGTCTTGGCAGCGGAGTCGTGGGCCTTGGCAAACGTTTCCTGGGCTTTCTTGCCGGACTTCTTCAGCGTGCTCGGCAGCTCGCTCTTCTTCGGCTTGCCGCCCTTGTCCGTCTTTGGCACGCGGACCACGTCCTTTCACACTGTGCGGTTTGAACGTTCATCTTCCAAGGTTGCACAGTTGCCGCCGGGCGCCAAGGCCGCGGCCGGACCTCGCGCCTCGACGCCCCCCCAAGATGACTGCGCCGCTGATGGCCCTTGCGGGCGGCGAAAAGGGCATCAGCGGCGCCCCCGGTAACGGGGTTTGGTTCGCCCGGCGGTCAGTTGGCGACGGTGAAGCGCCGGTTGCGGTGCTTCGGCTCCTCCAGTTCGTCGAGGACGGCGACGGCAAAGTCCTGCGTGGAGATCGAGTCTCCGACCGGGGAGTCCAGGCCCAGCTTGAAATCTCCTGTGCGCTGGCCCGGGGCGATCATGGGAGCCGGCGCCAGCATCGTCCAGTCCAGCCCGGCTGCGCCCCGGTAGGACTCCAGGACCTGGGCGAAGGTCGTGGCCTCTGCCAGGTAGGCATCGGGGAAGCCGGGCAGGTCCTTCAACTGCACGCCGTCGACCTCAAGCGCGCCGGCTCCGCCGACTACGAAGACACGGGCCGGAACGCTGCTGGCGGCGATGGCGCGGTGTGCGGCAAGGAGGGGTTCGTGCGGCCCGCCGCTGCGGTCCGGCGAGACGGAGAGGACGACGGTGTCATGCGCGGCCGCCAACTCCTGGAAGGTGTCCAGGTCGGCCAGCTCCGCGGCGCGCACCGACGCCCCCTCAACGGCGGAGCCGCTGCGGGTGACCGCCGTGATGTCGTGTCCGCGGCGCAGAGCCTCCGCGGCGATCTCCGATCCGACCATTCCCGAGGCTCCGTAGAGTGCGATCTTCATAGGTTTCCTTTCGACGTTCCGCCGGAGGATCCGGCAATGTGCCTATGGTATCCATTGGAAACCAAGTACCTCAAAGTAATACAGTTACCTCATGAATACTGAAGCGCGCCCGTTCGATGTGATGGAGTCGGACTGCCCGTCGCGCGTGGTGCTGCAGCGCATCGGGGACAAGTGGACGCCGCTGGTCTTCCAGGTGCTCAAGGGCGGGCCGCGGCGCTTTTCCGCCATCCGCACGTCGATACAAGGGGTCACTCCCAAGGTGCTGACGCAGACGCTGCGTACGCTGGAGCGGGACGGCCTGGTTGCCCGGACCGTCTACGCGCAGGTTCCGCCCAGGGTCGAATACCGCCTGACGCCGCTGGGGGAGACGCTGCTGGGGCCGCTGGATGCCGTCAGGATCTGGTCCGAGGAGCACGCCGGGAAAATCCTGCAGGCCCGTCACGACTACGATGACCAGCCTGAGGGGCGGGACGGCTAGAGATCGCCGCCGCGGTGCGTAATGCCGGGAAACCGGGGGCAACAAAAACAAAAAATCGGTAATCTGCGGCTGGATTTTCGCCGATGTGTTCCCAATGTGATGGAACTCGCATATGGTTCGGTGGAGCAATAAAAGCAATTTGTCTCACAAATGCTTCCACCGATGGGGTGTTGGAGGAACACAACAAATGAATGCACGTCTGCACGAGGCGATCGCTATCTTGGGGGATATCGACGCCGACGATGCCAGCACGGAGGCCCGGGGACGCCGTGCGCACGCGCGGGTCATCGCCATGATTGAATTCGCCGACGAAGTCTCCGGAATGCGCCGCGAACAGCGCATCGCCAACCTGCTGACCCTTGCCCAGCTCGGCAAGAAGGACTCCCAGTCCGCCCTCAACGAGGCCCGGCGCCTGCTCGCCGTGGACGAGGAGCCGAGCAAGCTGAAAGGCGCCGCCTGATTCTGCCGGCGGTCCGGGCTCGCGTCAGCGGGCCGGCCGGATTCCCGCGCGGCCCATGGCATCCCAGTAGGCGTCGCGCATCTCCAGCAGCCACGCCTGCTGCTGTTCAGGACTGCCGATGAACGCCCGGCCCCCGGTTGACCGGACGCGGTAGACCTTGAACCCGCGGGCGAAGAGCTGCCGGTCCG
The DNA here is from genome assembly GCF_037144715.1 of Arthrobacter sp. USHLN218. NCBI lineage: Bacteria > Bacillati > Actinomycetota > Actinomycetes > Micrococcales > Micrococcaceae > Arthrobacter > Arthrobacter sp. USHLN218. The sequence continues at coordinate 134,368 of NZ_JBBCYT010000004.1, read as the reverse complement.
CCGTCCGGTCCAGCATGCCGGCGAGCTTATGGGCTTCGACGCCATGCGCGACGACGGCGGAAGCCCGCTCGACCGTCTTGAGGAACCGGCGGAAGGGCTGCAGGCCCTCAGTGATCTGGGCTTTCGTGAGTTTGCCGTCCTGCTTGTCGAAGACGTACCAGGGGTAGACGTTCCACGGCATGACGAACCGGGGTTCGAGGCCGACCTCTTCGTACACCGCCGCCAGGCGCGCTGCGCTGTCGTCATCGTTCTCGCAGGAGATGAAGCCCGATTCGGTGCCCGGTCCCGGGTTCGACGACAGGCTGACGATGCGGCACTCGTCCGTGTCATGCATCGGGTCGACATACGGGACCGGCCGTTCCCCTGAGCCTTGCCTCAGTTCGTCGCAGAGGAGGTTGACCGCCTCGACGTTGGCGTCGAACCGCCGTTCCCACTGCTGTGCCCGGTACTGCTCTTCAGCCATACGCCGTGACATCAAACCCCCTGGATCCAAGCCGCCGCTACTTCTTCCACCCTAAGCTCTTTGGCGCGCGGAAAGTCGACCGCGGCCGAAATGCCTGCGGGGCTCAGCGGCCTAGCTGCCGGGAAATCACCAGGCGCTGGATCTGGTTGGTGCCCTCGAAAATCTGCATGACCTTGGCCTCGCGCATGTAGCGCTCGGCGGGAAAGTCCTGGGTGTAGCCGGCACCGCCGAGGACCTGCACCGCATTGGTGGTGACCGCCATGGCGTTGTCCGTGGCCACCAGCTTGGCGATCGAGGCCTCCCGACTGTACCGGCGGCCGGCATCCCGCAGCCGGGCCGCGGACAGGTACATGGCCCGGGCCGTCTCCACCCCGACGGCCATGTCCGCCAGCAGGAAGGCCAGGCCCTCGTGGTCGATCAGCAGCTTGCCGAAGACCTCGCGCTCCTTCGCATACGAGACGGCGAGGTCCAGGGCGGCCTGGGCCAACCCGGTGGCCACGGCCGCGATGCCGAGCCGCCCGGAATCCAGGGCGGCGAAGGCGACCGCCAGACCCTGCCCCTCCCGACCGATGAGCCGCTCGGCCGGCACGTAAACGGCGTCGAAATTCATGGTGGCCGTGACGGACCCGGTGAGGCCCATCTTGTGCTCCGGCGGCGCCGCGCTCAGGCCCTCCGCATCGCCGGGCACGAGGAAGCAGGAGATGCCGTGGCGCGGATCGTCGGATGTTCGCGCGAAAACGACGTAGAAGTCCGCGGCACCGCCGTGGGTTGTCCACGCCTTCGCCCCGCTAATGACGTACCCATCGCCGCTCCGCACCGCCCGGGTGCGAAGCGCCGAGGGGTCGGAGCCCGCATGCGCCTCGGACAGGCAATAGGCGCCCAGGGTCTCGCCGGACAGCATGTCCGCCAGCCACGTCTTGCGCTGCACTTCGGTGCCGAAAGTGGCCAGCGGGAAGCAGCACAGCGCGTGCACGCTCGCGCCCACACCGACGCTCGCCCACGCGGCGGCGATCTCCTCGAACACCTGAAGGTAGGCCTCGGCCGGCTGGTCGCCGCCGCCGTATTCCTCCGCGTACGGCAGGCTCAGCAGGCCCGCCCGGCCCAGCGTCCGGTAGACCTCCCGCGGGAATTCTCCGGCCCGCTCCGCCGCGGCCGCCCGGGGCGCCAGCTCCTTCGCGGCCAGCTCGCGGGCCAGTTCCAGGAGGTCCTGAGCCTCCTCCGACGGCAGCAGCCGTGTTGCGCCCATCCGTGCCCCCTTGCATGACCGGCCCCGCGGGGGCAGCCGCGGAAACCGGAAATGTCTGCTTCACACCACTACAGCACGCCCGGGCAGCACTGACAACAGGTGAGCCCGCGGCCGAACCGGCGTAGGCTGGAAGGAGGCTTGCAAGGTCGAAAGGTCGATCGCCATGGCACGTTCATCAAAGCCAGGTTCATCCAGGCGCTGGCTGCCCGCTGCAGTGGTTCCCGCCGTGATTGCCGGCGGTGTCGTCGTCGGCACCGTACAGGCCGGGGCCGCGACGGACCTGCCGGACAAGACGCCCCAGGAGGTGCTGGCGATGGCCGCCGGCACCGACGTCCGCCAGCTCTCCGGTACGGTGGAGCAGACCTCGCAGCTGGGCCTGCCGCAGCTGCCCGAGACGGAGGAACCGGACTCCGGCCCCTCCGCGGCCGCCATGCTGGACCTGCTGACCGGCTCGCACAGCGCCCGCGTCTACCTCGACGGACACGACAAGGCCCGACTGCAGGTGCTGGACCGGCTGGCCGAGCGGGACGTGGTCCGCAACGGCCGGGACGTCTGGTTCTACAGCTCCCGGCAGAACGAGGCGGTCCACGCGCTGCTGCCGGAGCGCACGGCCAAGGAAGCCAAGGAATCTGTGCAGGACAAGTCCAGGGACGACGCCGGGTACACACCGGAGAGCCTGGCTAGCCGTTTCCTCGAAGCGGCTAAGCCGAGCACCCGCGTGACCGTGGGCGAGGACGTCCGCGTCGCCGGGCGGGACGCCTACCAGCTGCTGCTGGATCCCGAGAGCGCCGACACGCTGGTCGATTCCGTCGCGATCGCCGTGGATGCCGAGACCGGCCTGCCGCTCAGCGTGGACGTGCGGGCGCGCGGGCAGCAGGAGCCGGCGTTCGAGCTGGCCTACACGAAACTGAGCCTCGGCGCCCCGGACCCGGGGGTCTTCGACTTCACGCCGCCGGCCGGTGCCAGCGTCACCGAACACACCGTGCCGGACCAGGCCGCGCAGCGCGCCGAGCGGAACGCACGGGACGAGGGCGCGGACGCTCAGCACCCGGATGGCAAGGCGACAAAGACCGGAGACGGTTGGGACACCGTCGTCGAACTTTCTGCAACGAGTTTGCCGGAGGGTTGGGCGGACTCGCCCGCCATGGCCCAAGCCCTGCGGAAAGTCGACGGCGGGCGGCTGCTGTCCACGGCGCTGGTGAACGTCCTGCTGACCGACGACGGACGTGTGTTCGCCGGATCCGTCACCCCGGAGCGGCTGCAGGCGGCGGCGGAGGGCCGGTGAGCGGCGCCTCCGAGGAACCCGCGATCGAAACCCGCGGCCTGACCAAGCGCTTTGGCCGGCAGGCCGCCGTCGACAATATTGACCTGGCCGTCCCGCGCGGTGCCGTGTTCGGCTTCCTGGGGCCCAACGGCTCCGGCAAGACCACCACCATCCGCGTGATGCTGGGGCTGGCCGGTGCCACCGGCGGGAGCGTGCGCGTGCTGGGGGAGGAGATGCCGGCCCGGCTGCGCGAGGTGCTGCCGCGGGTGGGCGCCCTGGTCGAGGGGCCCGCGTTCTACCCGTTCCTCTCCGGCGCCGACAACCTGCGCCGCTTCGATACCGCGGACCGGCGTGCCCCGACCCGAACCCGCCGCGCCCGGGTCGCCGACGCGCTGGAGCGGGTCGGGCTCTCGCACGCCGCCGGCAAGAAGGTGCGCGCCTACTCGCTCGGCATGAAGCAGCGGCTCGGCATCGCCAACGCCCTGCTGATGCCGCGCGACCTGCTGGTGCTGGACGAGCCGACCAACGGCCTGGACCCGCAGGGCACCCGCGAGGTGCGCCACCTGGTCCGCTCGCTGGCGGCCGAGGGGACTACGGTGTTCGTCTCCAGCCACCTGCTGGCCGAGGTCGAGCAGATCTGCACGCACGCGGCCATCATGAGCGCCGGCCGCTTGGTGGCGCAGGGGACCCTGGAGAGCCTGCGGCGTTCCGGCCGCGCCCGGGTGAAGCTAACGACGCCGGACCTCGCCGACGCCGCGCGGGTGCTGCGGGGATTGGGGCTGGGCCTGGACGGGGGCGGGGAGCAGCTGACCGCGCCTTTGGTCGACGGCCTGCTGCCCGAGCAGATCGTGGCGGCGCTGGTCGCCGAGGGCGTCCGGGTCCGCGGGTTCGCCGTGGAGAGCAGCACGCTCGAGGAGCGGTTCGTTGCCCTGACGGGGGAGGGGTTCGACGTTGTCCAGTAAGCAGGGGGCCCCGCCACCGCCCGTCCGGCCGCGCTCTTCGGCCGGCTGGGCGCTGCTCGGCTCCGAGCTCGGCGTGCTCTTCCGGCGCTGGCGGACCTGGGCGATGCTCGCGGCGCTGGCCGCCGTCCCCGTGCTGATCGGGCTCGCCGTCCGGCTGACCTCCGAGGACATCGAGCCCGGGGACGGCCCGCCGTTCCTTGACCGGGTCACCCAGAACGGCCTGTTCATCGCGCTGACCGGGACGGTCGTCTCCATCCCGCTGTTCCTCCCGCTGACCGTCAGCGTCGCGGCAGGCGACACCATCGCGGGCGAAGCCAACCTCGGAACGCTCCGCTACCTGCTGGCCGCCCCGGCCGGCAGGATCCGGCTGCTCGCGGTCAAGTATGCGGCCGCCGTCGCCTTCTGCATCGCCGCCGCCCTGACCCTCGTCGCCGCCGGGATGCTGGTCGGCGTCGTGCTCTTCCCCGTTGGGCCGGTGACGCTGCTCTCCGGGGACACCATCGGCGTGGGCGAATCGGTGCTGCGACTGCTGCTGGTCGCCGCCTACGTCAGCCTGTCGCTGGCCGGGCTCGCCGCCATCGGCCTGTTCATCTCCACCCTCACCGAAGTGCCCGTCGGCGCCATGGCCGCCACCGCCGTCCTCGCCGTCGTCGCCCAGATCCTCGGCGCCCTGCCGCAGCTCGACTGGCTGCACCCCTGGCTCTTCACCGACCACTGGGTCGGATTCGCCGACCTGATCCGCCAGCCCATCTCCTGGGACTCCTTCGGCGCCAACGCGCTGCTCCAGGGCGGCTACATCGCCGTCTTCTGCGCGCTCGCCGGCAGCCGGTTCGCCACTAAGGACGTGCTCGCCTAGCTTGGGCTGGCCATTCAAACATCAGACGTCTAATGTTTGAGGGTGGCTTCCGAAACCCTGGGCGCGGCGCTGGACGAGACGCTCGCCCCCGAACTTGATGAACACGTCCCCGCCCCGCGCCGGCGGTGGACGGCCTGGCTGGCGGTTGCCGCCGTCGTCCTTATCGGGCTGAACCTTCGGGCCGGGATCACCAGTGCTTCGGCACTGTTCCACGGCCTGCAGCAGCTGCTGGGCTACGGGCCGCTGGTGGCGTCCCTGCTGCCGACCATCCCGGTCCTCTGCTTTGCGGTGGCAGGGGCGGCCACGGCGTGGCTGAGCGGGCGGATCGGGCTGGAGCGGTCGATCGCGTTTGCCCTGGTGCTGCTGGTTGCGGGGCTGGCGCTGCGCGGCTTCGAATCGGTGGGACTGCTGCTGGCCGGCACCGTGGTGGCGATGTCCGGCCTGGCGATCTGCAATGTCGCGATGCCCTCCTTCATCCGCGAGCACTTCGCGCACCGGACGTCGGCCATGACCGGGACCTTCACGATCACGATGGCCTCCGGCGCGACGGTGGCCGCGGCGGTGAGCGTTCCGCTGGCCGCCCAGCTGGATTCCCCGACGCGAGGGCTGGCGGTCTGGGCACTCCTGGCCGCGGTGGCGCTGGCGGCGTTCCTGCCGCTGGCCGCCGTGTCCCGCCCGCGCCCGCTGGCCGGCGGCAGGCGGCATGTGTCGCCCTGGCCGCTGCTGCGGACCCGGATGGGCCTGCTGGCCACCGCGCTCTTCGCCACCCAGGCGCTGCTGGTGTACGCGTTGATGAGCTGGCTGCCGTTCATCATGGTCTCGCGCGGACTGGATGCGGCCGGGGGCGGGCTGATCCTCGCGGTGGTCCAGGTACTCTCGATTCCGGCGGTGATCGTGCTGCTGGCCATGGCCACCCGCCCGCGCCTGCTGCGTCCGGCGTTCATGCTGACGGCAAGCTGTTCGCTGGCCGGCTACGTGGCGCTGCTGGTGCTGCCGGCGCAGCTGGGCCTGGTCCCGGCGGTGCTGCTGGGGCTCGGCTTCGGGGTGTTCCCGCTGCTGATGCTGGTGATCAGCCGCAGCGGCTCCAGCGCGGCCGAGACCACGGCGCTGTCCACGCTGGCCCAGTCCGTGGGTTACCTCTTTGCGGCCGCCGGCCCGTTCGGCCTCGGCCTGCTGCACGACGCCGTCGGTTCCTGGACGCAGCCCCTGGTGCTGATGCTGGCCGGCTCGGTGCTGCAGCTGCTGCTGTGCTTCTGGATCACGGCGCGGGAACGGAAGGCGCAGCCGTGAGCGGGGGTCCGCTGGCCCGGCCGCCGCTGGCCGATGAGGTCACCGCCCGGCTGCGCGAGGCGATCGCCTCGGGGGAGTGGCCGCTGCAGCAGCGCATCCCGTCCGAGCCGGAGCTGATGGAGCGCCTGGGTGTCTCCCGCGGGACGCTGCGCGAGGCGATCAAGGCGCTGGCCCATGCCGGGATGCTGGAGGTCCGCCGCGGTGACGGCACGTACGTGCGGGCCACGAGCGAGATCAGTGGCACCGCCCGCCGCGCCTATCGCGAGTACGACGACGAGGACGTGCTCCAGGTCCGCTTCGCGCTGGACACCCAGGCGGCCCGGCTCGCCGCGCGGTCCGCGGACGACGGCGCCGTGGCGGCTTTGCGGGAAATGCTCGCCAGGCGGCGGCGGGCGTGGGACCGGCAGGACCTGGCCGAATGGATCGCCGCGGACTGGGACTTCCACGAAGCCGTCGCGGCGGCCTCCGGCAACCCGCTGCTGCACGAGCTGTACTCGAGTTTCGGCGACGTCTTCCACGGGACCAAGATGGCCCAGCGGCTGCGCGACGGGTTCGACGGGTGCCTGCGGGCAGGCCACGAGGACCTTGCCGACGCGATCGCGGCCGGCGACGCGGACGCGGCGGCGGCAACCGTCAATGCTAACCTCGGCTACTGCCTGCAGTGGATGCCGCCGCGCGGGACATAGCCGCGGTGATTAGGTAGACTGGTCTACCTAATCATGTTTCGGATGGAGGCACGGGATGGCGGCGAAGAGCGGCGCGCAGAAGGCAGCAGCGGCGAAGACCGGATCCGCGCGGGCCAGGATCCTCGAGGCGGCGGCGCAACGCTTCTACGCGAACGGCATCGCCGCCACGGGCATCGACACCATCACGGCCTCCGCGGGCGTGGCGAAGATGAGCCTCTACAACAACTTCCCGTCAAAGGCCGCACTGGTGGAGGCCTACATCGAGACGCGGCACGAGGAGTGGCTGGGGCTTTACGAGGCGCGCGTGGCGGACAAGGCCACACCGCATGAGCGCGTCCTGGCCGTGTTCGACGCCTACATCGACCATGCCGAATCCGGTTACGAGCACGGGTTCCGCGGCTGCGGGCTGTTGAACGCCGCCGCCGAACTTGCCGCCGACGACCCCGCCCGCGCCGCGGTGCGCCGGCACAAGGAGCAGGTTGAGGAGATCCTGGCCGGGCACCTGCGTGAGCTGGCCGGGGGGCCTCGCGCCGGGCAGCTGGCCGAACACTTCTGCTTCCTGCTGGAGGGCGCGATGGCTAGGGCCGGCCTCGAAGGCGGGCCCCGGCGGCTGCTCGACGCCAAGGAATTCGCCGCCGGAATGCTGGCCGCGCTGTGAGCGGCACGGTAAATCGCGCTGCGAATGGCGCAGCCGCCGGCGCCGCCGCCATTCTGGTCACGTCGTTCCTGTGGGGCACCACGGGGACGGCGGCAACCTTCGCGCCCGGCGCCGGGCCGCTGGCCATCGGGGCTGCCGCCCTCGGTATCGGCGGGCTGCTGCAGGCCGCCATTGCCGTCCCCGCGCTTCGCAGCGCGCGAAACCAGCTGCGGGCGAATGCAGGCCTGGTCGCCGTGGGCGCCCTGGCCGTGGCCATCTATCCGCTGGCCTTCTACAGCTCGATGCACCTGGGTGGCGTCGCCATCGGCACGGTCGTGTCGCTGGCCTCGGCCCCGCTGGCCTCCGGACTGCTGGAGCGGCTGCTCGAACGCCGGGCCCTCAGCCGCTGGTGGATGCTCGCCGCGTTCCTGGGCATCGCCGGCAGCGCGCTGCTCTGTACGTCGCGCGTCGGCGAGGCGTCGGCCTTGGGGCCGGGCACCATCGCCAGCATCGGCCTCGGCCTGGTCGCCGGGACCACCTACGCGGTCTACTCGTGGATCGTGCACCGGCTGATGCAGCAAGGGGTGGGCCGGGCCGCCTCCATGGGGGCCGTCTTCGGCGCGGGCGGAGCGCTCCTGGTCCCCGTGCTCGTGATGACGGGCGCGCCGCTGGTGGCCTCGCCGTCGTCGTTCACGGTGGCCGCCTACATGGCGCTCATCCCCATGTTCGCCGGGTACTTCCTCTTCGGCTTCGGGCTCGCGCGGGTGCGGCCAAGCACCGCGACCACCCTCACGCTGGCAGAACCAGCCGTCGCCGCGGTGCTGGCGGTCCTCGTCGTCGGGGAACGGCTGTCGGTCCTTGGCTGGGCAGGGTTGTCCGTCATCGGCGCCGCGCTGGTGGTCCTGGCCTTCGCGCCGGCCAATGTCGAGATAGAAAGCCGCACGGCACTGGTGCCGCCGCCGGTCCGGGCCTAGCCTGTCAGGCAGGGACAGCCGGAATCCACCGCCGGGAGGCATTCAATGCATGCATCCACCATCGCCAAAACCGCCGCCTCCGTCGCCGCCACGGCGGTAGCAGGCTCGGTCGCCACGGACCCGTCCGACGCCTGGTACCGCAGCCTGCGCAAGCCCCCGTTCCAGCCGCCGTCCTCTGTGTTTCCGGTCGTCTGGACCGCGCTCTACGCCGACATCGCGCTCTCCGGCGCCGCTGCGCTGGATGGGCTGGAGGGGCGCGCCCAAGAGGAAGAACGACGGCGGTACCTGCGCGCGTTTGCCGCCAACCTTGTGCTGAACGCGGCCTGGAGCTGGCTCTTCTGGCGCAGCCGCCGGCCGTGGGCCGCGGCCGCCGAATGTGCCCTGCTTGCCGCCAGCAGCGCCGATCTCGTGCGGCGGACCGGCCGCGTCTCCCGGGCCGCAGGCACCGCGCTGGCGCCCTACGCGCTGTGGTGCACCTTCGCGACCGTGCTCACCGCGGCCATTGCCCGCCGCAATCCGCGGGCCTGACGAGCGGGACGGGGCCGCCCAAGGCGCTGTCCTGTCCTCGGGGGGACGTGGACAGGACAGCGCTCCGACCTCATGCCGGCGGAAAGCCAAGGCACGTCACCGGCGTCGGATGTGCCACTCGGCAGGGGGATGCCGTGGCACTTCCAAGGACACTATGCCAATAGGGAGTCAGCCGTGGCGGAGAAACGGCTTCTTGAGCCAATCTTGAGGAGATCTTGAGACGCCGGTGGCCAATCCGGCGGGGCCGTTAGTCCCTGGCGGCGCGCCCGCCGGCGCGCGCTGACCATGACCTCCAAGATGCCCCGGCACCGGACTTCGGTGGAAAACAGTCCCGCGACCGAGATCGGAACGTCGTGCTCCCGCAACTGCGGGCGGGCGGCCATCACCGTCGTCGCATCTAACAGGCAACTGCTACAACCCGGCACCTTGCCGCGGCCGAATCCTCGTTTCGGCGAGGAACTCGAGGACGGCCGGGCTGGCCTCCTCGCGGCACTCTTCGAAGAATGCGTGACGACCGCCGTCGATGATCCTGAGTCGGGCGCCCGGGATCCGCTCCGCCAGCAGACTTGCGTTCGCCGCGGGCACCATCAGATCGTCGCTGCCGTGCAGAATAAAGGTTGGTACGGCAATAGCGCCGAGCCTGTCCCAGGTGTCGTGGCGGTCGCTCGCCCGCCGGTGGCCGATCCTGGCCTGCCGGGTTGAAGGCTCACCGAGGGTGGCGTAGGGGCCGGGGTGAGCGGCCGTCCAGCCCGGCGAGTACATCAGGTCGGTCAGGGCGGCGGTCTTGGTGTCCGGGTCAGCCAGGCGGGCGCCGGCCCCGCTCGACATCCGCAGCGCGTTCGGTCCTCCGGCAGAGGTGCAGCCCATGACCAGTGCGCGGACCAGCGAGGGGTGCCGGAGCACCAGCTGCTGCGCCACTTTTCCGCCCATGGATGTTCCATAGACGCAGCACGATTCGATGCCCAGATGATTCAGCAGCGCTGCGGCGTCGTCCGCGAACCGCTCGGTTGAATATCCCGACGGCGGGGCGTCGCTGCCTCCGGTTCCCGGATAGTCGAAGCGGATGACGAGCTGGTCCCCCTCGAGATCCGGGGCTACCGGGTCCCACCAGGCCATGCCATTGCCCTGCCCGCTCAGCAGTAGGAGCGGGGCGCCGGAGCCGCTGCATTGATAGGCGATGGTGGTTCCGTCCATAGTTGTGAACGTTGCCATGGTTGCTTTCCTTCTCAGCGCAGGGAGGGCAGCCGTCCCGCCGCTGCCCTCCCAGGTTCGATGACCGGCGTCTGCTTAGTAGGAACGGGGCAGGCCGAGCACCTTGGTGGCGACGAAGGCCTTGATCATGTTGTTGTTGACCGGTGCCACCTGGTACATGCGGGTTTCGCGGAACTTGCGTTCGACGTCGTACTGGTCGACGAAGCCGTAGCCGCCGTGGGTGTTGAGCGCGGTGTTGGCGGCTTCCCAGCTCGCTTCGGAAGCCAGGTGCTTGGCCATGTTGGCCTCGGCGCCGCAGGACTGTCCGGCGTCGAACAGGCGGGCAGCCTCGAAGCGCATCATGTCCGCGGCGCGGACCTTCATGTAGGCGTCGGCGATCGGGAACTGCACGCCCTGGTTGGAACCGATCTTGCGGCCGAAGACCTCGCGGCTGTTGGCGTAGTCGGTCGATCGTCGGACGAACCAGTAGCCGTCGCCGATGGCTTCGGCGGCCAGTAGGATGCGCTCGGCGTTCCATCCGTCCAACACGTAGCGGAAGCCGTTGTCCACCTCGCCGATGACGGCCGAGGCCGGCACCCGCATGCCGTGGTAGTGGATCTGGTTGGTGGCGTAGTTGAACATGGTGCGGACCTTGACCACTTCGAGGGTATCCGGCTGCTCGGCCCGGACCTGGCGCAGGTCGACCAGGAACAGGGTCAGGCCCCTGGTCTTGTCTTTGCCCTTGGGTGCGGTGCGGGCCAGCACGAACGCCAGGTCGGATTCGTCGATGCGGCTGGTCCAGGACTTGTGCCCGGTGATCACGTAATCGTCCCCGTCGCGCACGGCGGCGGTCTCAATGCTGGTGGTGTCGGAGCCGGCCTTGTCTTCGGTGATGGAGAAGGCCTGCAGGCGCAGGCGGCCGGCGGCGATCTCGGGCAGGTACGCCTCCTTCTGCGCCTGGTTCCCGTGACGCAGCAGTGCACCCATGGTGTACATCTGTGCGTGGCAGGCCGCCGAGTGGCCGCCCGAGCGGTTGATCTCCTCCATGATGACGCTGGCTTCGGTCAGCCCGTAGCCCAGGCCGCCGTACTCGGTCGGGATCAGCGCGGAGAGCAGTCCGGAGTTGGTCAAGGTATCGACGAACTCCTGCGGGTAGCGGCGGTCCTGGTCGGTCTCGCGCCAGTATTCGTCACCGAATCCGGAGCACAGTTCCCGCACGGTGGTCCGCAGTTCCTCCAAGCCGGGCTTCTGGCCGGCGATGGTGCTGGTATCGATCGAATCGATGCTCATGGGTTTCTCCTTGCTGCATCCGGGGCTCCGGAGGTCGTCTTTCCCATCGAACATACGGAATATATTCGATGCCTACAAGAGGTTTCCGGCCGACTTAAGCACCCCTTAAGATTCCTTGACAGCCCCTGCTTTTCGGGAAAAACTCAATGTGATTCGCCAATATATTCAGCAGCGGCACCTCCGCCGCACGAAGGGAGCACTAGTGGAAAGCACCACCCGGACGAAGAGCCCGCAGGTCGTCGAAGGCTGGACGGGACGGCTCTTTGAGGATTTCGCGATCGGCGACATCTACTACCACCCGTTCGGCAAGACGGTCACCCAAGCGGACAACCAGAACTTCACTCTGACGACGCAGAACGTCTCCAAAACGCATGTGGATGCAAACTTCGGCGCCAAGACGGAATTCGGCCGTCCCCTCGTGAACTCCACCTTCACTCTCGCCCTGGTGACCGGCCAGTCCACCATCGATTTGTCCATGAATGTCTTCGCCAACATGGGCTGGGACGAAGTCCGGATGCCGGCCCCGGTCTACGAGGGCGACACGATCTACTCCCGCTCCAAAGTCCTGGCCCTGCGCGAATCGAAGTCCCGCCCCAACCTCGGCCTGGTCACCGTCGCGACCGAGGGCTACAACCAGGACGGCACCGTCGTCATCACCTACCGCCGCACCTTCATGGTCTACAAGAAGGGCTTCCTGCCAAGCGTCGAATCCTCGCGCCCCGATGAGTCGTCGCTGCCGGCCGTGGAAGGATCGCGGTGAATCCGGTCCAGGAAGCTCCGGTGCTGGCAGCGGCGGACAGCCGCAGTGCGCTGGCCGCGGTCACCGGCGCGGTGACGGCCTTGTTCGTTCCCGGCAACCGGCCTGAGCGCTTCGCGAAAGCCGCGGCTTCCGCCGCCGACGTCGTCATCATTGACCTGGAGGATGCGGTGGCGGCCGGCGACAAGGCTGCCGCCCGGCAGGAAGCAGTGGCCGCACTGTCCGGGGTGCGGGGGAGCGGGCTGCGCGCCATCGTTCGTCCCAATGCTCGGGGTACCGCGGAGTACGACGGCGATGTCCAGGCGCTGCTCGACCTCGCCTTCCAGCCGGCTCACGGCCTGCTCGGCGTTATGGTGCCGAAGGCCGAGGACCCGGAGCATCTGGCGGGACTGGCCGCGAAGCTTCCGCAGGATGTGCCCCTGGTGGCCTTGGTGGAGACCGCGCTGGGCCTGGTCAACGCCGTCGAACTCGCTCGGGTGCCGGGCGTTGCCCGGCTGGCCTTTGGCGCCATCGACTTCGCGCTGGACATCGATGCCGATGGCGGCGACCGTTTCCTTGACCACACCCGTTCCCAGCTTGTCGTCGCCTCCCGTGCGGCCGGGATCGCCGCACCTCTCGACTCGCCGGCCACCGCTATCCGCGACACCGCACCGGTGGCCGAATCCGCCCGGCTGGGACGCGCTTTCGGTTTCGGCGGGAAGCTTTGCATCCATCCGGCGCAGCTGACAGCCGTGAAGGAGGCCTACGCGCCGTCGGCCGAGCAGATCGAATGGGCTCGCAGGGTGTTGGCTGCTGAAGGGGGAGCGGCCCAGGTGGACGGGCAGATGGTCGACCGCCCCGTGACCGACCGTGCCCGACGCATCCTCGAGCGCGCCGGCTTGGAACCCAACGAACAGGACTGAACATGGCTACATTGCCACTGCAAGGAATTACCGTTGTCTCCCTCGAGCAGGCCGTTGCGGCGCCCTTCGCGACGCGCCAGCTTGCCGACCTCGGAGCGCGGGTGATCAAGGTAGAACGTGACAGCGGGGACTTTGCCCGCGGCTACGACGAAAAGGTCAACGGCATGGCCAGCTACTTCGTCTGGCTGAACCGCGGCAAGGAGTCCGTCTGCTTGGACCTGAAGTCCGACGAAGGCCTGGCCGCCCTGAAGTCCCTCGTCGGCGGCGCCGATGTATTCGTGCAGAACCTGGCCCCCGGCGCAGTCGAGCGGATGGGCCTCGGCCCGGATGAAGCCGTGGCCCTGAACCCGTCGCTGATCCATGTTTCCGTCTCCGGATACGGGCGCGGCGGCTCCTACGAGACCAAGAAGGCCTATGATCTGTTGGTCCAATGCGAGGCCGGCCTGCTCTCCGTGACGGGCACGGCGGAGGAACCGGCGAAGGTCGGCATCTCCATTGCCGATATCTGCGCCGGCATGTACGCCTACTCGGGGATTCTCACCGCGCTTTACCAGCGCAAGGACACCGGGCGGGGCGACGTCCTCGAGATATCGATGCTCGAAGCCCTCGCCGAGTGGATGGGCCAGCCCTACTTTTACGCGCAATATGGAGGGGTCCAGCAGCCCCGGACCGGTGCCCAGCATGCCACCATCGCCCCGTACGGCCCCTTCGCCACCGCTGACGGGACGGTGTTCTTCAGCATCCAGAACGAGCGCGAGTGGGCGAAGTTCTGCGCTACCGTCCTTGGCCGGCCCGGGCTGGCAGAGGACCCGCGCTTCATGAACAACTCCTTGCGTGTCGCCAACCGGCCCGAGCTGCACGAGGTCATCAACGCAGTCCTGTCCGGCCTTGGCACGGCGGAGGCGCTGGCCCGCCTCGACGCTGCGGGAATCGCCAACGCACAGATGCGCGACATGCACGAGTTTGCCGAGCACCCGCAGCTGGCAGCCCGGAACCGCTGGCGGGACGTCGACTCGCCGGTAGGACCGCTGCGCAGCCTGATCCCGCCGGTCACCTCACGGGAACAGGCCGTCCGGATGGGTCCGGTTCCGTCACTCGGCGAGCACACTGACGCCGTGCTCGCGGAGATCAACGCCCATGCACACCTGTCCGGATAGGCTGGGGCAGGCAATAGAGACAAGGAGCGGCGTTCCCGCGATGGCACAGATCCGGCAGCAGCAGCCGCAGCTGAGCGACAAGGCGGCCTCCTACGTGCGCGCCCTTGTAATCTCCGGCGAGCTGCCGCCCGGCTCCCAAATCCGGCCGGAGACCATCGGTGAGGAACTTGGCATCTCCACGACTCCGGCGCGCGAGGCCCTCCAAGCCCTCCGTGTCGAGGGTTTCCTCGAGCTGGTGCCGCGCAAGGGCTTCCTGGTCGCTCCGCTGACGGGGGCGGACATCCGCGACCTTTTCCGCGCGCAGGCACTGCTCGGCGGAGAGCTGGCGGACCGCGCGGCGCGCAACGGCTCAGTGGACGAAATCGCCGAGCTCGAAGCGCTCCACCACGAGCTGATTGCTGCCGCTGCCCGAAAAGACACGGTCCTCTTGGAAGAGAAGAACCACGCGTTCCACCGCCAGATAAATCTGCTGGCCAATGCCCGCAAGCTCCTGTGGGTCCTTGGGCTGACTACCCGCTACGTTCCGCGGATGTTCTACTCCAGCATCGCGGGCTGGCCGCAGGCTACGGCCGAGGACCACACCCGCATCCTGGAAGCGGTGAAAGCCGGCGAGGGCCCTGCCGCCCGGGCCGCGATGGAAGACCACATCATGCATGCGGGCGAGCTGCTCGCGGCACATTTCGACGCCCGCCAGGCCCGGGAGCAGCGGACGACGGCGTAGCCGCGCCTACCCGTGGAGCCTGCGGTAGGCGGCAGCTGCCCCGGGGTGCAGGTGAACGCCTGCTGTAGTGATGAGCGCCCTTGGATCCAGGTATTGGGTGCCGAGTGTCTCCGCCGGAACCAGGTCGGCCGGCCGCGACACGAGTGCCTCCACCAGTTGCCCGGCGACCGCGTCGGACACATCAGTCCTGGCGAGCAGCAGGCTGGCGACGCCGAGGGTCCGGGTTTCCGTTTCCGTTCCGTATACCCCGCGCGGGATCCGCGCGGCCCTGTAGACCGCGCCGTACCGGCGCTGCAGGGCTTCCACCTCTGCATTCAGGTCGATCAGCCGGATGCTCTTCCCGGCCGCGGCCTCGACTACCGGAAGCGGGACGCCGCCGGCGAACAGCGCGGCATCCACCTGCCCCTCCACCAAGGCGCGGCCGACCTGGGCCAGGGCGATCTGCCGTTCGGCCACGTCGTCCGCGGCAACACCGCCGGCGGACAGGATCCGCAGGGCCGTGAACCGGGTACCCGACCTTTCCGGTCCGAGGCTTACCCTGTGCCCGCGCAGGTCGGCGACCGAACGGATCGGCGAGTCCACCGGCACGGCCAGCTGCCAGTACGTCTGGTACACCCGGCCGATCGCGGCCAGCCCCCTCGTGTCCGCAACCGCTACGTCAGCCAGAGCCAGCCCGATGCTGGCACCGCCCGCGCCCAGCAGGTCCAGATTGTGGAGCGTCCCGGTTGTGGTCAGCGGCTTCAATCGGAAATCCGCCCTGGAACGGGCAACGGCCCCCGCGAGTAGCTGGGAGAACTCGTTGAAGAAGCCGCCGCGCTCGCCGCCGGCCATGGTCAGTGACGGCGGCTCCGGCGCGGTGCAGCCGGCCAAAGCGGCCACACCCACCGCGGCCGCGGTCAATACACTGCGCCGGCTGGGCAGGAAGGAATCGCTCATGGGAGCCTCCCCTCCTGATCGGTTCCATAGGCACTTAAACCGCTCGCGCCGTCGTCGTTAGCCCTGGCATCGGTAGCGGCAGCGGCGGGAAGCTCAAGCAGCGCGGTGAGGCCGCCGTCCTCGGTCCCGCGGAAGCGCAGGCTGCCGCCGGACCGCTCCGCCAGGGCCGCCGCGATCGACAGGCCCAGCCCCGTGCCGCCCGGTCGGGCGCCCGCCGCCCCGGCCTGGTCGGCAGTGTCCGTGCCGCGGAAGAAGCGTTCGGTCAGTCGGTCGAGGTGCTCGCCCCGGACCCCGGGCCCGTGGTCCGCGACGGTCACCGTGGTCGCAGCTCCCGGCTTGGGTTCGACGCCGACGTCGATCTGCGCGCCGGCGGCGTACTTGCACGCATTATCGATGAGGACGTCGAGGATCTGCTCCAAGGTATGGGCCGTGACGGCGACGGGAGCGGATGCAGGAGAATGCAACGTCAGGGCGCTCCCCGACCGGCTCGCCGCCGGGAGCCAGAACTCCAGCCGCTCAGCGGCTACCGCTGCAGCGTCGCACACCGCCCCGTTCGGAACTTCGGGGGTCTCGGCGCGGGCCAGCGAGAGAAGGTCGCCGAGGATCAGGTTGAGGCGCTCCGCCTCAGCGGCGGCCCGTTCAACGGATGGCCGTGTGTCCGCATCAACGTGGTTTTCCAGCACGTCGAGACGCAGTTGCAGTGCGGCCAGGGGATTGCGCAGCTGGTGTGCAGTGTCCGCGACCAGTCGGCGCTGTGCCGCCGTCGATTCGATGACGGCGGCGGACATCGCATCGAAGGAGCGTGTCAGTGCGCGCAGTTCAGGCGGACCGCCGGTGGGCAGGGTTCCGGCGGGACCGGGACTGCTTCGGGGGACGAAGGGCAGGCCGGCGGTGAGGTCCCGGATACGGGCGCTCAAGCGCTGGAGCGGGCGGAGCACCCACCGGCTGACGGTTTGGGCGATCACCCCGAAGACCAGCAGCGCGGCAACCGCAGCGGCGAGCGTGGCAAGCCACCCCCGGCCGATGTCGGCCTTGGCATCGGCGGTGGACGCGGCGAGGACGACGGCGCCTGACACCTGCGCGTCGTTGCCGATCGGCTGGGAGAAAAGGACGGTGTCCGGTGACCAGGGTGTGAGCAGTGGCGGCGTAGGATTGGGCTGGTTGCGCACGGCTCGGGAGATGGACGCCTGGACCTCCTCGGAAAGAAGGTCCAAGCCGGTGGAGCGCGGAGCCACGCCGCGGGTGGAGACCACCGCGATCGGCTCCGCATAGAGGTCCGTGTAACTGGTGAGCTCCTCGTCGAGCGCCTCGTCCCCGCCGGCCACCACGTAGTTCTCTGCTAGGCCCGCAAACCGCTGCACATCGGCCTCACGGCTGAGGATGAACTCGCGTGTCCGGGACTCGGCAGTGGCCACGGACAGCGGGATGGCAAAGGTTGCCGTGGTGAGTACCGCCAGGACGGCGAGGACGATCAGCAGGCGGTTGCGCATTGTCGGCTCAGGCTGTCCAGCGGTAGCCGAATCCGCGGATGGTTTCGATAAGTCCGCTGCGGCCGAGCTTGGAGCGCAGTGCATTCATATGGACGTCCAAGCTGCGGGAGACCGCCACAAAGGCATCGCCCCAGATCCGGTCCATCAGCTGCTGCCGGCTGACAGCCGCACCGGGCTCTTCGAGCAGCATGGCCAGCAGGTCGAACTCCTTGGTAGTCAGCTGGACGGGCTCTCCGCCGATGGTCAGGCTGCGGGATCCAAGGTCGACGACAATGTCTCCGAAGCTGCGGGCAGCAGGCGCCGGCGCCGCGGACGATCTGGCCATCCGGCGGCCGATCGCCTCTATTCTCGCCAGTAGTTCGGCCATCCTGGCGGGTTTGACCAGATAGTCGTCGGCCCCGCTGCGAAGTGTGCGCACGATGGTGCGCTCGTCGTCGCGCGCGGTCAAGACGACGACGGGAACGAGGCTCACCTGGCGCAGTTGGCGCAGCACATCGATTCCGTCGGCATCAGGCAGTCCGAGGTCCAGCAGGATGACGTCGAACTCCTGGTGCCGGGTCAGGACGTCCAGCCCACGGCTCATCCGGCCTGACTCGATGCGGTGCATCTTCAGCCCGTCGGCGATCGCGCCGGCCACGCCGTCGTCGTCCTCGACAATGCCGACCCGCATGATGCTCCTTTGCTGCTCACGGCACCGTCGGCGGGGCCACTTGGACTCCGCCGACGGTGCTGGAATATGGATTTGAGTTTACTTGGCGGGGACAAGCTCGGGCTGCTCCCGGTCCCCGGTCGTATCGCCAGTCCCGGCGTCCTTGCGCAGGTCCAGCTGTGAGTTCTTCGAGGGTTCTTTGACCATCACGGCGGCAACGAGGGTCAGTGCAATGCAGCCGGTGACGTACCAGAAGAACATGGACTCGACGCCGGCCTGCTTTAGTGCCAGGGCCACCGGTTCGGCGGTGCCGCCGAACAGGGCCGCCACGATCGCATGGGGGAGTCCGACGCCGAGCGCACGCACCTTGGTCGGGAACATCTCGGCCTTGATGATCGCGCTCAGGGCGGTGTAGCCGGTGACGAAGACCAGGCCGGTCATCATCAGGCCGAAGGCCACGAACACATTGGAGGTGTGGGAGAGCAGGGTCAGCAATGGGACAGTGGCGATAGTGCCGCCGATGGAGAAGAACAGCATGACCTTGCGGCGGCCGATCTTGTCGGACAGCGCGCCGGCGATCGGCTGCAGCAGCATGAAGATGAACAGGGCGATGAAGCTGATCAACGCCGCATCTTCCTTGGAGATGCCCGAGGTGTTCACCATGTACTTCTGCATGTAGCTGGTGTAGACGTAGAAGGCCACGGTGCCGCCGAGAGCCAGGCCGAACACGGCGGCCAGCTGCTTCGGGTACTTCGCCAGGGCGCGTAGACCGGTGACCGGCTTCTTTCCCTCGGCCGACGCGGCGGCCTTCTCGTCTTTGTAGTGCTCCGACTCGTCCATGCCGCGGCGCAGCCACATCACGACCAGGCCTGCCAAGGCGCCGACAACGAACGGGATCCGCCAGCCATAGGCGTACATCTGTTCTTCGGTCAGCAGGTTCTGCAGCACGATCATCAGCAGCAGCGCTGACAGCTGGCCCATGATGATGGAGGTGTACTGGAAGCTGGAGTAGAAACCGCGGCGGCCAGGGGTGGCGATCTCCGACAGGTACGTTGCGCTGGAGCCGAACTCGCCGCCTACGCTCAGCCCCTGCAGCAGGCGGGCGAGCAGCAGGATGATCGGAGCGGCGATGCCAATCGTCTCGTAGGAAGGGGACAACGCGATCATCAGGGACCCCGCGCCCATCAGCAGAACGGACATGGCGAGTGCGTTGCGGCGCCCGAACCGGTCCGCGTACATGCCCAGCAGCCAGCCGCCCAGCGGGCGCATCAGGAAGCCGACAGCGAAGATCGACGCCGCCGCCAGCAGTTGCGCGGTCAGGTCCTCCGCCGGGAAGAACGACTTGGCGAAGTAAATGCTGAAGGACGCGTAGACGAACCAATCGAACCATTCGATCAGGTTGCCGAGGCAGCCCTTGATGACGTTGCTGACCACGCGCGACTTGGGTGGGGTTGGTAGGGCGATGCTCGATGACATCCGGAAATCCTCCTCGTGCCCGGGCGGGCCTCGTTGCTGTTTCCATCAACTGTGTCGCCCATCACAGGCCCGGAACAGCTTCGCGGGGGATTCTTAACCGGCCCTTAAGGAAGACTGTCACGCGGCATTTTGTGGAGCGAAGCGCTGCCCTCCGCAGGCGAGGATGGGTGTCGATCGCTGGACGGGTTCGGCTCGCGGCCAGTGGTGAAGCGCCCTGTGCACAAATGCCAAGTTTGCTTACTAAATCCGTTCCTGTTTATGGTGGTTCCACCCAAATGGACGGAGACCATGAAGGCAGATCGGGCTTGCAGCCCCTTCGGAACCCGGTGCACAACGACCGGTTGCGAGGGCGCCGCCGAAGATCTGGCTGTCGCGATCGAGTAGCGGGGTTCGGTTCACCGAGCAGGCCGGCAAGCCGTCGTTCCGGCCGGGGCGGCGGCCCTGAGGAGGAGGACGTATGAAGGCATTGACATGGCAGGGCAAACATTCGGTAAGCGTCGAGGAGGTCCCGGATCCGCGGATCGAGGAGCCGACGGATGCGATAGTCCGGATCACCTCGACGGCCATCTGCGGATCGGATCTGCACCTTTACGAGGTGCTCGCGCCGTTCATGGACAAGGGCGACATCATCGGCCATGAGCCGATGGGGATCGTCGAAGAGGTGGGCTCGGCCGTCACTCATATTAAGGCCGGGGACCGTGTGGTCATCCCGTTCAACGTCTCCTGCGGCCACTGCTTCATGTGCAAGCAGGGCCTGCAATCACAGTGCGAAACCACCCAGGTTCGTGAGTACAACAGCGGGGCGGTCTTCCTGGGCTATTCCCGGCTCTACGGCTCGGTACCCGGCGGGCAGGCGGAGTACCTTCGTGTTCCGCATGCCGACTACGGTCCGATCAAGGTTCCGAACACCGGTGAGGACGAGCGCTACCTCTACCTCTCCGACGTCGTGCCCACCGCGTGGCAGGGCGTCCAGTACGCCGCGCCCCCCGAGGGCGGCTCACTGGCCGTGCTGGGTTTGGGTCCTGTCGGCCAGATGTCCGCCCGGATCGGCAGGCACTTGGGCTACCGCGTGTTGGCGGTCGACCCGGTCGCAGAGCGCAGGGCCATGGCGGAGCGCCACGGCATCGAGACGTTGGAGTCCTCGGACGATGTGGTCGAGCGGCTGAAGGACCTCACCGACGGTCGCGGTCCGGACTCCGTGCTGGATGCTGTCGGGATGGAGGCTCACGGCTCGCACGTGGCCGGCGTCGCGCACCAGGCTGTGGGAATCCTGCCGTCTCCGCTGGGCCGCAAGGCAATGGAAACGGCCGGAGTGGACAAGCTCAGCGCCCTTTACACCGCCATCGACGCCGTCCGGCGCGGCGGAACGATCTCGCTTAGCGGTGTGTATGGCGGCATGAAGGACCCGCTGCCGATGCTGACGATGTTCGACAAGCAGATCCAGCTGCGCATGGGCCAGTGCAACGTGAGGTCGTGGACCGACGTCCTGCTGCCGCTGGTCGACGACCCCTCTGATCCGCTCGGTGTTCTCGACCTCAAAACGCACACCGCGTCCCTGGACGAGGCTCCGGAGATGTACGAGAAGTTCCAAAAGAAGGAGGACGGCTGCATCAAGGTGGTGCTCAAGCCGTAACCCGGAACGCTGGCGAGCCCGGTCCCCCGAGGGCCGGGCTCCAAAGCCTCCGCCCCGATTATTTCTGCCCCCTACCGTGTAGTTCGCCACAAACCCGGCCACTTGGACACAGAGCCTTCCAGTGCGCGGTTGAATATCGTTGGTAGGGCCGCCGAAGGGCGCCCAACCAACGCCCTTCTCCTGCGCATCTCGAGGAACATGCTCATGCACGACCTGCTGGACCAGCTCCGGAACCACACTCCGGTGAAGATCGCCCACATCGAGCAAAGCGGCGGCTCCGTTACCGTGACCCTGCGTTTCGAGGCACTCACCGCCGTCCTGCACTGCCCGGACTCCGGGGCGGCCGGAAGGAACGACGTCGAACTGCGCTACCGCGGGCAGTCCTTGAGAGTCGGCGGGGCAAGCGCGGCGGAGCAAGCGGGCCGGATCTGGTCATGGTGCCAGTGGCAGAGCGACGTCCGGGAACCAGCCAGCCGGGAGCCGCGAAAGGTCATGGCAGAGTGATGACCTGGCCCGTCGAGGAGCCCTCGATCGCGGCGTTCACCGCCGCAGCTGCTGCCCCGGATGCCGTCACTTGAACCGCACGACGTCCCACTCGAGGATCCGTGCGTCCGCCAGTCCCTCGGTGGTGAACGGGTCGCCGGCGATAAATCGTTCGGCGTCCTCGCGGGAAGTGAAGATGCCCATCGACGCGCCGGCGGGATCGGAGGCCTGGAACGGTCCGAGCGCGATAAGCCCCCCGCCGTCGGCCTGGAATGCCTCGTAGTAGGCCTTGTGGCGGGGGAACGTCTCGAAGATGCGTGAGCGGTCAACGCCCTCAGTCAGCCGGTACATCACAACGAATTCCATGGGGGCGATCCTAGCGGTGCCGGTGGGGGAGCGGGAGGGCTGCCTCCGCGCATCGATTTCAGAAAAGGGCGGTGGAAGCGAGGCCGCTTCCACCGCCCGGAGGCAGGAAGACTAGGCTCCTGCGGTGTGTTCGTAGTCCGGGTCCAGATGGTGTTTCGGGGTGAGGAAGTTATCGGTGAATTCCCCGCGGGACACCTTGACCGGGATTTCTCCTTCCAGGCCGAGTTCGAGGATGTCGTTGCCGGATTTGAGCTCCGCCGGAGTCAGTGCATCGACCCGGGCCGCAATCTGGTCGGCCTGCCAGGCGTTGAGCGTCCAGACGAAACTGTTGTACTCGGGCGTTTCCCTCAGTCCATACGGCGCGTCGGGGCCTTCTGCAGGTACCAGCGCCAGTTGCGAGCGACCTCCGGCGTCCGGGATCGCCTCCCTGACGTTGATTTCCCCGGGCGACGCAGCGAAATCCCTGAGCAGCCGGACCAGCCGTCCCAGGTCGTTGCTGTCCCCTAGGAACAGGAAGACGGGGTGGAAGTCGCTTGGCATGTGGTCAAAGCGCAGCATGCTGGTTCCTTCCGGCTATGCCTCGACCACGCGCAGGATGTCCTGCGAGTGGGCGAGCTCGGTATCTGCTCCTTCGATTTCCGCAATCTGCACCCACTGGCCGTCTTCCATGTTTTCGGCCACGGTGACCTGGCGGCCGTCAAGCAGTTCCACTCGTGTTCCCGGGGTCAGATCAAAGACATTAATCATCGGTTGTCCTTTTAGAAGAAGGTGGTCAGGTTCTTGGCCAGCAGCACGTTCTGGTCGAGGATGATCTCCCGGCGGGCGATCTTGAAGCCCTCGTCGGTCAGGCGGAGCGTGTCCGAGCGTTTCCCGACAAAGAAGTATGTTTCGTACTCGACGCGGTTCTGGTAGACGAGGAAGCGGGAGCGCGCATCGACTTCCCGCTGCGGTCCGTCGTCGCGCACGTCCAGGATTTGGACGTTGGTGACCATGTGGCAGACGCGGGAGAGCGGTTCTTCGGCGTAGTGGACGCCGGTGAGGATCTGCTCGACGCGTTTGTTCAGAGTCCATTTGCCTTCGTCGAACCAGCTGATGCCTTCGCCGAGGCGGGTGTTTTCCTTCTCGGCGTGCTGGCCGAATTTGACGTTGCGGCGGATGGGCATGAAGTACGTGACGTCCTCGGTCAGGAGGTCGAGCCAGTCTTTGAAACGTCGTTCGTCCAGAAGGTCGGCCTCGGTGTAGAGGAAGTCCTCGACGTCGGCCTTAAGACGGTAGTAGTCCTCGTCGCGGTCGATGCCGGGCTGTACGGCGGCGCTGCTGGTCATTTCTTGGGTGGTCACTTGGTTTCCTTTCTCTTGGCTGGTCCGCCCTGGTGCGCGAAGCATCCGACGTCGACGACGGTGCCGGAGATGGCGGCCGCTTCGTCGCTGATCAGGAACGCGACCACATTGGCGATGTCTGTGCCTTCAACCGGACGGCCGGCGGCGGATCCTGGCGCGCCTGGGTCGACGTTGGCTATGTTGCCGCCGACGCGGCCGAGCGTCATGCCGGAGATGATGCCGCCGCCGCCGGGTACCACGGTGTTCACGCGGACCCGGTCGTGGAGGAAATCGTAGGCCGTGGCCGCCGACAGGGCGAAGACCCCGCCTTTGCTCGCTGCATAGGCGGCCATATTGGGCTTACCCCAGCCGGCTCCGGAACCGATGTTCACGATCGAGCCGCCTCCGCCCTCCACGAGGTGGGGCAGGACGGCGCGCGAGCACAGGTATGTGCCCTTGAGGTTGACGGCGATGATCTTGTCGAACAGCTCCTCCTCGGTGTCCAGCACGGTGCCGAGCGGCCCGATGGCGGCGTTGTTGACCAGGGCGTCGATCCTGCCGTGGCGGGCAAGGGCATGGTCGACGACGCCGGCGACGGCGGAGGAGTCGGTGACGTCGGCTTCCATCACTTCCACGTCGAGGCCAAGCTCCTTCACCTCGCTGCGGAAGTCACTGACGGAGCCATCGGCGGTGCTGGACTTCTGTGCTGCGTCGACACCGAAGGCGATGACGCGATGGCCGCGTTCGGCTAGCCCGATGCTGATCCGGCGGCCGATGCCGAAGGTGCCGCCGGTGACGACGGCGACTTTGGACTCGGTCATCGGCCGTCCCTGCCCAGCAGCGTGTCCCAAGAGGCGCTGTTCATGTAGTTCTGCCAGGTGCGGTAGTAGCCCCGGGCCATCTGCTCGGTGGGCTGCAGGGTGACGTCGCCGGGATAGTCGTGGTTGTTGGTGGACTTGCCCAGGGACTGCTGGTAGTTGAAGGGATAGCGGCGGGCGACGGTGCCGGTGCTGGCGGCGGTGGCGTAGAGCCAGTTCTCCATGTCGTCCTGTTCGGTCATGCCTGCCGGGCCGGAGTAACGCATGTAGTAGTGGCGCAGGTAGTCCTTGACCTCGGTGGGTGCGTCCTTGTCGACCAGGAAGAAGCGCCAGGCTTCGGTGCTGGTGGGGGAGTGCGGGTGCCAGGCGCACAGGCCCCGCGGCTGGCGGCCGTGGTAGGAGGTATTCGGGAAGATGGAACCGACGAAGGGCAGCAAGCGGGCCTGTTCGCCGAGCCGCGCCTTGCGCTCCTCGTAGCAGTGCCGGAAGTATTCCTCCAGGACCGGGTTGTCGAGGAAGGATTCGATGTACTCGTTGGCCGAGGGCTGGACCGCTGAGTGCACCCCGTGGCCTTCGGGGAAGCTGATCCAGATGTGCTCGGCCTTTTCGAGTTCGTCATCGCGGCGGCCTTTTTTGCCGGATTCTGCACTGGGGCCGATGCCGATGAGGTCCACGGAGCGGTGGCTGGGGTTGTGGTAGGTGTCCCCGAGGAAGTTTTCCGCGGCGAACTTCCAGTTGGCCGGGAAGATCCACTTGTGGATGCCGATGACCTCGGAGCCGCCCTCGCGGCCGTCGCGGCAGTCCAGTGCCTGGTCCAGGTGCAGTTTCGCGTCGCCGAGGTAAGTCAGGAAGTCGGGAGCGTCCTTGTCCCAGGTGGCCCAGATGGTGCCCTTGTAGTTGGCGAGCTTGCCGACAGAGATGAGCCCGTTGGCCTCGCGGTCCATTCCCTCATAGAGGCTGCGGTACTGGGGCACGCCCTGGAGCTTGCCGTCTGTGGTGTAGGTCCAGGAGTGGTAGGGGCAGGTGAAGAGGGAGGTGTTGCCGGATTCGTAGCGGCAGACCTTCATGCCGCGGTGGCGGCAGGAGTTGAGGAAAACGTGGATTTCGCTGCGCTTGTCGCGGCAGAGGATGACGGATTCTTCGCCCATGCGGGAGGTGAAGAAGTCGCCGGGTTCGGGGATCTGGCTCTCGTGCCCGACGAAAAGCCAGGCCCGGGTGAAGACCTTGTCGAGCTCTTCCTTGTATAGGTCGGGGTCGACGAACAGCTCGCGGCTGATGTAGCCGTTTTCAATGTCGACGTGGCCGTTCATCATTTCACGTGTCATTTCTGTCATGACATGTCCTTTCTCGAAGAATCTGCCCGTGCGGACGGGTCAGGCCTTGGCCAGGGCGGGTGCAGGCCGGGCCGTCCGGAGGGAGAAGCCGGGGGAGCGCAGCCGGGCTTCGTCCACCCGGATGCCGGAAGCCAGCAGTTTGCGGCTGGCCAGGTGGTCGCCGGGGCTGTTGATGGACTCGACGGCGACCAGGCGTCCGTCCCTCAGCCGGCACACCGAATAGCGTCCCGATGCGGGATCACCGACGACGACGGACGCGTCGTCGGGCTGGGATAGTCCGGCGATCTGGAGTTTGTCGCCGGCCTGATGGCTCCAGAACCACGGGACGTCTGCATACTCGTCCTCGGTACCGCAGATCCGGCGGGCCAGGAACCGGGCCTGGTCGGCGGCGTTCTGTACCGATTCGACGCGCACCAGGGTCGTGGTTTCGGGGCGGGGATGGCTCGCGCAGTCACCAATGGCAGAGATCGACGGGTCGGATGTGACCAGCCTGGAGTCGACGACGATGCCGTTGCCGACCGCCAGGCCTGCCTCTTCGGCGAGCTCGCTGTTGGGGATGACGCCGATGCCGACGAGGACCAGATCGACGTCGCGCTCCTGTCCGCCGAGGCGCACCGCGGTGACCCGGCCGTCCGTGCTGCGGATGAACTCCTCGACGGCGGTTCCGCAATGCACCTCGGTGCCGGCCGCCGTGTGCCGGTCAGTGAAGTGGGCGGAGACCTCTTCGGAAACGGCCCGTGCCATGACGCGGTCGGCCATTTCGACGACGGTTACCCGGGTCCCGTGTTCGGTAGCGACCGAAGCGAATTCCAGGCCGATGAAGCCTGCCCCGATGATCAGGACATTCCGGGCATCCGCCAGGGCGCCGCGCAGCCGTGCGGCATCATCGCGGGTGCGCAGGTAATGCACGTTTGCGGGTTCGGCGCCGTCGAAGTCCAGCATGCGGTTGCGGGCGCCGGTTGCCAGGATGAGCTGTTCGTACGGCAGCCGTTCATCGGTAGCGAGGAGAACCTGCTTGGAGCCCCGGTCGATCGCCGTCGCGGGTGCGCCCGTGCGGAGCCAGATGTCTTGGTCCCGGTAGTACTCCTCGGTGCGGATCGGCAGCTCGGCCTCGGTGAGCCCGCCGGCCATGTAGTCCTTCGAGAGCGGGGGACGGTGATACGGGCCGTGCGGTTCGTCGCCGATCAGGGCGATGCCGCCAAGGTAGCCGTTCTCACGCAGGGACAGGGCCAGTTGGGCCCCGGCCTGTCCCGCGCCGATGATCACGGTGCCGGCGCTCACTGGGACTCCGGGAGGTTCAGGACCAGGCCGTCGAGGTCCTCGTCTATCCGGATCTGGCAGGACAGGCGGCTGTTGGGCTGCCGCTCGCACTCGGTGAACTCGAGCATGTCGTCTTCATCAAGGCCGGGCCCGCCGACCTTGTCGACCCATTCCTCGCCGACGTAGACGTGGCAGGTGGCGCAGGAAGCCTCGCCGCCGCAGTCGGCGGCGATCCCGCTTACCCCGCCGGTCAGCGCCGCGCGCATCGCGCTAGACCCCTCCGCGGCGTCGACTTCCTGGATCCGGCCTTCGGGATGGACAAACAGAACTTTTGACATCACGCAGTTTCTTTCTCAGTTGCGGTTGCGGTGGTCGAATCCGGGCGCTGTTCCCGGACGAAGAGCATCACGAGCATGCCGGCGATCGGTCCGGCGGCCAGGGTGATGAAGGCGGCGTTGAAGGACCCGGCGGCGGCGAAGACAGCACCCACCGCCATGGGGGCGAACACGCTGCCCAGCTGCCAGGTGGCGTTGGCGAGGCCGGAGGCCGCGCCGGTGACCGAGCCGTGCACCAGCCGCGGCACCAGGGAGACCAGCAGCGGGGACCAGCCGTACGCGGCGATGCCGAGGAACGGGGCGGCGATGATGAACGCGGTGGATGTTTCGAGGGTCCCGAACACGATGAGGATGATGCCGAACAACCCGAACAGGAAGATGGCAGGCGCTTTGCGTGCACCATTGAAGAACCGGTCGGTGACGAACCCGATCGTGGGTTTCGCGAGGATCGCGCTGATGGCGAAGATGGCGACCACCACGCCCGCGGTCTCCGGTGCGATGCCGTGGCCCTTGATCATCAGCGCGTTGGACCAGGTGACGAAGCCGTAGAGGCCCCAGAACGCGCAGAGCCCGGCGAGGCAGGTCAGGAGAAGGTTGCGGTTACGGGCCAGCGAGCCGAACTCCGGCTTCTTACGGTCCTCGCGGTTTTTGGCCCGTTCTTCGAGCAGCGGTCCGGGGCGGACGGTGAAGAAGAGCACGACGGCGGTTACCACGGAGATGGCGCCGAAGAGGTGGTAGGAGGTCTCCCAACCGGAACGGGTGATCAGTGCCGGGACGACCAGGTTGGCGATCGCGGTGCCGATGGATGTCGCGGTGGTGAAGATTCCCATGGCCAGGCCGAGCTCGTGCGGGCGGAACCAGCTGGTGATCAGCCGGATGCCTGCCGAGTAGTCGGCGCCCGCGAAGAACCCGACAACGGCCTGGACGCTGATGCCGATGAGGGGCGAAGTGACCGATCCGAACAGGAACATGGCTACGCCGGCCCCTAGGAGCGAGATGGTCAGGACAATCCGTCCGCCGAAGGCGTCGGACGCGAAGCCGCTGAACGCGTTGGAGACGACGTAGCCCACGTAGTAGGCCGTCGCAAAGGCGCCCAGGCTGGCGATCGGCACGGCGAGGCTCTCGCCGACGAAGACGGACGCAGGTCCCCACGTTGATCGGTCGACGGAGGTGAGGGTAAAGGAGAGCCAGGCGGCGACGAGGACCAGCCATCGGTAACCCGACAACTTGACCTCGCTAGTAGGCATGGCGGTTTCAGTGCTCGACATTGAAGCTCCAGAACTATGGAGGTTCGCCCGCATGAGGCGGCGAAAGCGAACGGAAAACTCTGACAGTTGCGTAATTATCATTCTGTGATAACGTCTTATCACTGCGGTGAAGAAACCATAGAACGGATAATGTGACCGAGTCAACAAGGGAGTTTTATGTCTTCGACAAAGGGCGGGGCCGACAGCGCCAGGCGCGTGCTGGATCTGCTGTTCGCCTTCGAGAACACTCCGGTGGCGACCGTCCGAGGGCTGTCGGACATGACGGGCGTGCCGCTTCCGACGGCTCATAGGTACGTGGCGATGCTGCGCGAGATGGGTCTGGTCGAGGAGTCGCAGCACGGCAAGTACCGGCTCACCATGCGTGTTGCCTCGCTGTCGCAGGCAGCGCGTCGGGCAACCTCGCTGATCGACGTGGTCCAGCCGTTCATGCAGGCACTCAGCGAGGAAACGGAAGAAACCGTGCTGCTGGTCCAGCCCGTGGCCGGACTGCCTGTCTGCACGCACCGGGTCGAGGCTCAGAGGCGGCTGCGGCTCTCATTCGAAGTTGGCCAGCACATGCCGCCTCTCCGCGGCGCCAGCGCACACCTGCTGCTTGCGGCCCGGCCTGAGGACGAGCGGCGCAAATACGTTGAGGAGGCGTTGGCCCGCGGGGAGCAGGGACCCTCCGTGGAGATCGAACAGTTCCTTGAAGATGTCCGGCGGGACGCGGCCCGGGGGTGGGCTACCAGCTCCGCGGAAATCGATGAAGGCGTCTGGAGTGCCGCAGCGGTAATCCGCAGTGAGGGCAGGCCGATTGGCACGTTGTCAGCGCCCTGCCCGATCTTCCGGGTCGATAGCGACAGGGCCGCGCTGGTCCTCGACGCCGTAAGGCGCACCGCCAGCCAAATCAGCACAGCCCTCGGCTCCTAGCCACGGGACCTGGCTGTCGAATTCTTGGGACGCTACCCGGAAGGCGCCGCGGAAGACAATCCGAGGTTCGGGGCGGTCGTGGTTTATTGCCCCGATTTAGCCGACCAGGGAGACGCCAAATGCAGCGAAGATGCCGAAGGCGGTGCCCCAGAGAATGATCGAGACGATCTGCCACAAGATGACGGCGTTCTTCGACGCTCCGAAGGAGACCATCGCGGCGGAAGTGATCTGGCTCGGCAGGATGGTCTGGCCCAGCAGGCTGACGCCGGCCACTCCATATTTGTCGAATTGGGTGCGCAGCTTTAGCCGGCGGGCAGAGGGGGCCTTGGGCGCTTTCCCGCGGACAACCTTCGAGCGCACGCTATCGGCGCTGAGGACGAAGAGGAGCATCGAGACGACGTTGCCGACGATAGCGGCGGCGATCGCGACGGCGGGATGGATTCCGGCGAGCACCCCGATCACCGAGCCAAAGTAGGACTCCACGAACGGAATGGCGGCCGCGAGCATCACGCCCACCCACTGCAGGACGGAGGGAAGGGAAGCCGTGAAGTCCTGCAGTGCCGCGATCATCAATGAACTCTCTCTGTGAGGTGCGAAGGGCTGGCGGAAGGTGTCCGGGGTGCGGCCCCGGGGAACGCCCCGGCGGGGTCGGCTGGTGGCGTTGCGTGACGGACGCGAATGCGGGGCCGCGCGGAGGCGTCACCAGCACGTATCATCGGTTCCGTTCCGTAACTTCGAGCCTAGCCAAGGCAGAGTAGGCGGGGATGCTTCCCAAGGATGATCTTCGGGCACTCTCCGACCCGGCCCTGGCCCGGTGATCCGGGTTTCAGCGGTGTCTTGTGCAGAGGCGTCGGTTAATGTGGTCACGTGACGAAACGATTAAGCACGATCCTGATTGCCGGTCTGGCGCTGGTGCTCGCCGGATGCGGTACCAATGCGCCGGGGGCGGATGGAACGGGCACGGAATCGGCTCAGTCCACGCCGTCTGCGACGGTCTGTCCCGCTGACGCCGGCGCCGCGCTGGCGCCGGAATCGGGGGCGTTGTTCGGGGTGAACCTGGACTGGGCCAACCAGTCCCTGGCCGAATATGCGGCGGACCTGGGCCGGAAACCCGCCGTCGCGGTGTCCTTCACGGACTTCCCTTACGAGCAGGCGGACCGGGCGAATCTGCAGGCCGCGGTCGAGCAGGTCCGCGCCGACGGGCAGTCGCTGCTACTGACGCTGGAGCCGCGGGACGGGCTGGAATCAGTGACGGACGACGCCGTCGAGGACCTGGCTGCAGACCTGAAGGACTTTAACGACGCCGGTGTGCCGGTGATCGTGCGTTTCGCCCACGAGATGAACGGTTCCTGGTACGCCTGGTCCCAGCAGCCCAAGGCCTACATCAAGGCCTTCCGCAAGGTCGCGGAGGCGGTCCACGAGCAGGCGCCGGGCTCATCGATGATGTGGGCACCGAACTATGGGGGCGGTTACCCATTCACCGGCGGCAAGCACGCCGCGAAGACCGGAACTGCCGATTTCCGGGTGCTGGACACCGACGGCGACGGCGTCCTGACCATGGCCGACGACCCCTACTCGCCGTACTATCCGGGGGACGCGGCCGTGGACTGGGTCGGCATGTCGCTCTACCACTGGGGCTCGGCCCACCCCTGGGGCGAGAACGAGATCCCCGAACCGGGCAAGTTCGCCGACCAGCTCACCGGCACCTATGACGGGCTCGGCGGTGACGACACGGCGGTCCCGGACTTCTACGCCGACTACGCGAAGGAGCGCGGCAAACCGCTGGCCATCCCCGAAACCGCGGCCCTGTATGTCGAGGACGGCGGCGGCGCTTCCGAAGCGGAGATCAAGCAAGCCTGGTGGGAACAGCTCTTCGCCGCCAAAACCGCCCGGGACTTCCCGCAGCTGCGGATGCTCAACTGGTTCGAATGGCACAAGCACGAAACCGAGATCGGCGGGGACGTCGACTGGCGGGCCGCCGGCGACCCCGGCATCCGCACCGCCTTCCGGGACGCCCTACCTTCCTGGCTGCGCTTTGGGGCCGCGGGTGGCACATGCACAGACAGTTGAGGTGGATCCTTTCGTAGCTGGCCGCGGCTAGGATCGGAGGCATTCATCATTCTTGAGAGTGGAGCAACGACATGCAGCTGGGCGCCTTTTCCGTCAGTCTCGCCGTGAAAGACATCGAGGCTTCTGCCGCGTTCTACGAGAAGCTCGGATTCAGCAAGCACGGAGGCGACATCGGCCAGAATTGGTTGATCCTGCGGAACGGCGAGACGGTGATCGGGCTCTTTCAGGGGATGTTCGAGAAGAACATGCTGACTTTCAACCCGGGCTGGAACCAGGACGCACAGCCGCTCGACTCCTTCACGGATGTTCGCGAGCTGCAGCAGCATTTGAAAGCCCAAGGCATAGATTTCCTGGCGGAGGCCGACGAGGACACCACGGGACCTGGGAGCTTCATGGTGCTGGATCCGGATGGCAACCCCGTCCTCGTGGATCAGCACGTCTGACGCGGGAGGGTTGTATTGCCGGTGCCTGTGGCGTTGCCTTGCCCGGCAGGGCAGCGGACGCGACACGGCCGGCTGCAATCCGCGAAGAGGCAACCGGCCGGTCGTCCTACCACTCACTGATAGGGAACCGCCAACGTAGCATCGCCACCTTGGGAAGACCTGAGAGTTTCGGGGCCTCGCCAATATCAGGGCAGGAAGGGCGGGCGGGTGGTCTGTGGCGCTCGCAGAGGTGTGAGCGCTGAAGCCGGCTGCTTGACCCCAGCGCCATCCCCATGGTCTCTTCTGCTCCCGCCCGGGTGGCGCAGAATCCTGGAATTGATGCATCCCTAACCTTCGAGGGAGCCAAGGCGGGCCCGGCGGGCGGGCTGCCTCAGGGCAGCCCGGTGACGAACTCGTCTTCAGCGGATTGTCCGTCCGCCGGCACTTGGAGGAGACTTCGTGTTTCCGCGACGGTCAAGCCGGCCGCGACTGCGACGGCGGCCGGTTCGTAGCCTCTGGCGACTACCGCCTGGACGCTTTCGGACAAGTCGTTTTCGGCCTGGTCCAGCGCCCATCGCGTGCTCTCGACGTCGGCTGCGGCCAGCCACACCTGCAGGATCGCCGGCGCGGCAAGGGCCTCGGGCATACGAGGCTGGATCATCGTTGGGGTGGCATCCGGTCCGGCGGGCTCTACCGCCTCATCTGTGGCAACCGGGTGGGACAGGATAACGTGCGTTTCTGTGGATGGCTCCATGGGGGCCCTTCCAAACAGGAAGCGATACTCACGGTCGCTAAGCGAAAGAAAGCCTCATACGGTGGCAAGACCGGTCGGTCTCGCCACCGCCAACACTAACGGTTACCCGAGAACCTTGGAAACACGGCCGACTGGCTGCGGCGGCGGGAAGGCTGCGACGACGTGGGGGGGGGGGGGGGGGGGGCCCCCCCCCCCCCCCGACGTCGTAATCCCAGTTGGGGTTGGAAACCGTAGTGGCTAGAAGGGGTATTCGGCGATTTCCGGGCGCACGGTGAGCCACTGGATTTCGGTGAAGGACTCCATGTTGGCCTGGTGTCCGCCGATGCGGGAGCCGTTGCCGGAGTTCTTCGTTCCGCCGAAGGGGGAGTTGGCCTCGTCGGAGACGGTCTGCTCGTTGATGTGGACCTTGCCGGAGTCGACGCGATCGGCGATCTGCATGGCGAGGCCGACGTCGCCGAGGATCGACAAAGACAGGCCGTACTCGTTGTTGTTGGCCAGTTCCACGGCTTCGTCGATGGTGGCGAACTTGGTCACCGGGGCGACGGGGCCGAAGATTTCGTCCTTCCACGCGGCGTTGTTGGCGTCGAGGTCGGCCAGCACCGTGGGCTGGTAGAACGGGCCGTTGTTGGTGCCGCCGGCGGCAAGCCGGGCCCCGGCGGACACGGCGTTCTGGACGATGGAGTCGATGCGCTTGAGCTGGTGCTCGTCGATGATCGGGCCGATAGCGACGGTGCCGGTCTTGGGGTCGCCGACGGGCAGGTTCTTCGCCTTTTCGGCCAGCGCAGCGACGTAGTCCTCGTAGATGTCTTCGTGGACGATGTGCCGGCCGGTGGTCATGCAGATCTGGCCCTGGTGCATGAAGGAACCGAACGCGGCGGCGGAGGCGGCCTTGGCCAGGTCTGCGCCGGGAAGCACGATCATGGCGTTGTTGCCCCCGAGTTCCAGATGCACGCGCTTGAGGTTCCGGGCCGCGGACTCGCCGATCTTGCGGCCGGCGGCGGTGGAGCCGGTGAAGGCGATGACGCGGGCCTCGGGGGCCTCGACGACGGCGGCGCCGATGTCCGCGCCGCCCGGCAGCAGGGCCAGCAGCCCGGCGGGCAGGCCGGCTTCCTCGAAGATGCGCATCAGGGTGACGCCGCCGCTAACCGCGGTACGGGGATCCGGCTTGAGCAGCACGGCGTTGCCCAGCGCGAGGGCCGGGGCGACGGCGCGGATCGAGAGGATCAGCGGGAAGTTGAACGGGGCGATCACGGAGACGACGCCGACCGGGCGGCGGCGGGCGAAGGACCAGCGGTTCTCGTTGGTGGTGAGGACGTCGCCGGCGGGCAGCGAGGGCAGTGCCGAGGCTTCGTAGCATTCGTTGGCGGCGATGTGGGTCTCCAGCCCGGCCTTGGGGCCGATGCCGCCGGACTCGCGGACGAGCCAGGACTGGATTTCCTCGGCGTGATCTTCCCAGAGCTGGCCGGCTCGGCGCAGCACGGCGGCGCGTTCCTCGGGCTTGCGGGCGGCCCACTCCTTCTGCGCCGCGGCGGCCGCCGCGGCCGCCTCCTTGACGTCCTCGACGGAGGCAACGCCGTAGCGGCCCAGCACGTCGCCGGTGGCCGGTTCGATGCTGTCCGCGGCGCCGCTGCCGCCCTCGCGCCAGCCGTTGACGTAGATCTTGCCATCCCACAGGGAGGTTTCAAGCAGGGACATTTTCCGTCCTTTCGGTGGTTTTTGCTGGTTGGTCCTGGAGCTAGCCGGCCGTTTTCAGCACGGCCTTGATGGTGTCGCCGGAGGTGGAATCCGCGACGGCCTGGTCGATCTCGTCGAAGCCGTAGTACTTGACCAGCTTGTCGAAGGGGAAGCGGCCGGCCTTGTAGAGCGCGATCAGCCCGGGGATGAGCTGCTGGGACGTGGTGGAGCCGCCGAGGGTGCCGATGATCCGCTTGCCCCAGAGGGTGCGCAGATGGTCCACGGAGAACCGGGCCTCCGCCGGGGCGCCGCCGATCAGGATCAGGGTGCCCAGCATGCCGACCGCATCGGCGGCCTCTTCGAGCACCTTGATGTTGCCGGTGCACTCCAGCACGTAGTCGGCCGGTCCGCCGCAGATCCGCCGGATCTCCTCCAGGGCGTTGACCTTGCCGGAGTTGATCGTGTGGGTGGCACCGAATCCGCGGGCCAGTTCCAGCCGCGAATCGTGCAGGTCGATGGCGATGATGGTGGCGGCCGGTGTGTTCTTTGCTGCCATCACGGCGGCGAGGCCGACGGCACCGGCCCCGTACACCACCAGGGACTGGCCGGGTTCCGGCTGGGCGGTGTTGAACACGGCTCCGGCACCTGTGGTGATGCCGCAGGCCAGCGGGCCGACGAGTTCCAGCGCGATGTCCTTGTCCACCTTCACCAGCGACGACGCCAGGGCCAGCGAGTAGTCCGCGAACGAGGACTGGCCGAAAAAGTGGCCGGAGATCCTGCTGCCGTCGGCCCGGGTGTACGCCGACGTGCCGGCGTCCGGTCCCTTGAACCGCGCGCCGCTGACCAGCGCCTCGC
This sequence comes from Arthrobacter sp. USHLN218, assembly GCF_037144715.1. Taxonomy (NCBI): domain Bacteria; kingdom Bacillati; phylum Actinomycetota; class Actinomycetes; order Micrococcales; family Micrococcaceae; genus Arthrobacter; species Arthrobacter sp. USHLN218. Next base: position 99,393 of record NZ_JBBCYT010000004.1, on the reverse strand, counting down.
CCAGGCGCAGGCAGTACCGGTGCTCGCCGCGCAGGCAGTTCCTGCATTCGCCGCAGTACGGCCAGCCCATGATGACGTGGTCGCCAACTGCCACGTTGGCCACGCCCGGGCCGACGGCCTCCACCACGCCGGAGCCCTCGTGGCCCAGCACGCCGGGCAGCGGCAGCGGCATGTCTCCGGCCTGGGTGATCAGGTCAGTGTGGCAGAGTCCGACGGCGGCGACCTTCACCAGCACTTCGCCCGGCCCGGGCGCGTCCAGCTCGAGCTCCTCGCGGACAAACGGGGCGTCCTTGCCCTCAACCACCAGCGCACTGATCTTCATGCCAAGCTCCTCACGGCCAACCTGTTGATATGTCCATCTTGTGGCAATCCTTCCCCACAATCCGCCGGGATGCCAGAACCCGAGGCGGCACGGTGACGCGGAAAAGCAGGAGCCTGGAACCGCCGTCGTTGTTTGCTTGCCCGGCGGGCCGCGGCGACGGACGATTGTTTCCTAGCCTCAGGAGGCACCCATGCGGGTCGGTTACCGGCGGACACTGCGGGCCGCGGCCGTGGCCGCCTCCCTCCTGGTGGCGCTGGCCGGGGGCCTGCTGCTCTGGCTGCGCTTCAGCCCGCTTCCGCTGGCGGTGCTGCTGCGGGTCCTTGCCGACCGTGACGGACGGCGCACCGCCGAGGCGATGGCGCAGCATGTGCCGGACGGGATCGCCGAGCTGCTGGACCAGCACTACCTCGGCCACCGGGTCCACACGTACCTGGACGTGTTCTTTCCCCGGAAGGCGGCGGAGGAGTCGCTGCGCCTGCCGACCGTGGTCTGGATCCACGGCGGCGCCTGGATCTCGGGCAACAAGAACGACGTCGCCAATTACCTGAGGATCCTGGCCTCCTACGGTTTCACTGCCGTCGGGGTCGATTATTCGCTGGCCCACACGCGGCGCTATCCGGCCCCGGTCCGCCAGAGTGCCGCGGCGCTGCGTTACCTCGAGGAGCATGCCGACCGGCTGCACATCGACACGGAACGGATCGTGCTGGCCGGGGATTCGGCCGGCGCGCAGATCGCGGCGCAGCTGGCGCTGGTGGTCGCCGACGCGGACTATGCCGGGAAGCTGGGCATCGCGTCGCCCATCGGAGCGGACAAGCTGCGCGCCGTGCTGCTGCACTGCGGGGCCTACGACCTGTCGCTGGCCGGGGCCGACCAGGCCGGAAACCAGAACTATCTGCGCACCGTGCTCTGGTCCTACACCGGGGCCAGGGACTACCTGGAGCGGCCTTACATCGCGCTCGCGTCGGTCGCCCAGCACGTGGACGGGAGGTTCCCGCCGGCCTTCATCTCCGCCGGCAACGCCGACCCGCTGCTGCCGCACTCGCTGGGGCTGGTGGCCGCGCTCAAGGCGAAGGGGGCCGAGGTCGAGGAGTTCTTCCCCGGGACGGAGAAGGGGCCGGGGCACCAGTACCAGTTCGACCTGCGCCTGGAGGCGGCGTGGGAGGTGCTGCGGCTCAGCGTGGAGTTCCTCCGCCGCCGGACGGACTGAAGGGGTCAGGATTGACGCGGCCGGGCGTCACAATGTGCGGCACAGGTGCCGGCCGCGGCGGCGGGCGCTGGTAGCGTCGCGTGCATGATCGAGATCACGGGCGACCTGCAGCGGCAGGCATGGAAGGACAAGCGGCTGCCGCCGGTCGAGCGGCTGGAGGGCGGGCTGTGGTCCGTGCCGGTGGTCTTCCCGAACAATCCCATGCGCTACACGCTGAGCTATGTGATGGTCGACGGCGGCGACTGCCTGGTCATCGATCCGGGCTTCGATTCGGATGAGGGGTATGCCCAGCTCGGCGCCGCGCTGGAACGGATCGGTCCCGGCATTTCCGGAGTCACCGGGGTCTTCGCGACGCACTACCACGCGGACCATCTGGGGATGGCGCGGAGGGTGGCGGACGCTGCCGGCACGTGGGTTGCGGTGGGCCGCGGGGACCGCGACGTCCTGCGGGGCTACGGCGAGCCGGGCGGGGCGATGGAAGAAGACCGGCTGCAGTACCGCGGATGGGGCGTGCCGGAGGAGAAGCTGGCGGAGGTGCTGCTGCCGCGGTTCGCGTTCGAGCGGATCCGCGAGGAGGCGGCGGTTGACCGGGTGCTGGACGGCGGCGAGGAGCTGCCGGTCGGCGGCCGCGTGCTGCGGACGGAAGCGACGCCGGGGCACACGCCCGGGCACCTGATGCTCTGGGACGACGCCGCCCGGATGGTGCTCAGCGGCGACCACATCCTTCCGCGCATCACCCCGAACGTCTCGCTGGTTCCGCACGAGCATCCCGATCCGCTGCGCAGCTACCTGGCGTCGCTTGAACGCACCGCGGAGGCGGAGGACCACGAGGTGCTGCCGGCCCACGAGTACCGGTTCAGGGGCATCGGCGCGCGCGCCCGTGCCCTGCGCGCACATTCAATGGAGAGGCTCGACGAAGTCCTCGCCGCCCTGGAAGCCCAGGCCGATCCAAGCGTCTACAGCGTCGCCGGCAGGATCGGCTGGTCGCGCGGCTGGGAGTCGCTCGGCGGCTTCCAGCTCCGGATAGCGCTGAGCGAGACGGCCGCGCACATCCAGTTCCTCGCGACGTCGGGACTCCACTCCGGCGTCCCGGGGCTGCCCGCCGTGCCGGCCGAGCCGGGCGGGCCGGTCGTCCCGGAAGCGGCGGCGTCCGGCGCCGGGCCTTCGTCCGCGGGGGCATCGTAGGCCCACCCCAGTATCTGGGACTAGGGTCTTTTGGCAGTGGTCAAACGCTCTACAAGGGACAAGACTGAAGGTGGTTGCAGCGTCTTCCTTGGGGGCGGCCGGCAACGGTCGGGGTGGCAACACCCGAGAATCGCAGCCCGCGAAATGGCTTGAAGTGAGTTGGCTTGGGGAGGCCTGACTTCGGGCCATTTCGTTTGTCCGGGGCCGGAACCCGGGTCAGTGGTGGCCGTGGTGCGCGCGGGTGTACTCGTGCCGGCGCAGCAGCATCGCGGCGGCCATGGCCGGCAGCATCAGCACGTGGCCCGCGGCCATCAGGGTGTGGCCGTCGATCAGCCCGGCCCAGAGCGGGATGAAGAGCACGATGAACGGCAGGTACATGGCTGCGGCCATCTCGGCGATCGGCGCCCAGCGGTGTCCACGGAACTTCATCCAGGCCGACATGGCGAGGGTCATGCTGGTGGCCATGACCAGGGAGCCGAGGTCCGGGCGGGCGAACAGTTCGGCGACGCCGAGGGCCTCGAAGAGAAGGTTCCCGACCGGGCCCAGGATGGCCATGCCGGCCACCATGGCGACAAGCATCTCGAGGTAGTGCCGCGCGAAGTTCAAGGCGGCGCGGCCACGGCCGCAGCGCGGTGACGCCGGACTGCCGGGCCGGGTGGCCGGGCTGTGGATCGCAGGCGATGGGGCGGCGGCTGATGCGGCAGTCGGGTGGATGTCCATGGGATGCTCCTGTGGCTGGTCGGGGCGGGCAGTAGTTGTGGTTGATAGTTCGATCGTGCCGCTGCCGGAGGCGGCGTCGGACCGGGAAAATTGCCGGGTTTCTTCAAGCCGCGGTTGCTAGGCTGTTGCGGTGGTTCATGGCAGGGGGAATGAACGGGCGGCCATCGGGGCCGTCATCGACCGGGCACGTGCCGGGCATGGCGGTGCCCTCGTGCTGCGCGGCCTGCCAGGGGTTGGCAAGACGATGTTGCTGGACGAGGTTGCCCGGTCCGCCGAAGATGTGCGGCTGCTGCGGACCCAGGGCGTGGAATCGGAATCGCCGTTGGCCTTTGCCGCCCTGCACCGGTTGCTGCGGCCGGTGCTCTCCTATGCCGACCGGCTGCCCGAGCCGCAGTCCCTTGCCCTCAAGACCGCCTTCGGGCAGGTCGCTTCGGCCGGGGTGGACCGCTTCCTGATTTTCCTGGCCGTGCTGAGCCTGCTGGCTGAGGCAGCCGAGGACGGCCCGATCGTGGCCGTGATCGACGATGCGCAGTGGCTGGACGACGTCTCCGCGGCGGCCTTGCTGTTTGCGGCCCGCCGGCTCAATGCCGAACGGGTCGCGTTGTTCTTCGCGGCGCGCGACGGCGACGAGCGCCGGTTCGAGAGCGAGGATTTGCCCCGGATCGTACTTGCGGGGATTGACGACGACGCGGCGGCGCGCCTCCTCCGCGAGCAGGCCGGGACGCCGGTCAGCCCGGAGGTGTTGGCCGAGCTGGTCCGCAGGACGGGCGGGAATCCGCTGGCTCTGGTCGAGCTGGCCAGCTCGCTGACGCCGGGGCAGTTTGCCGGTGCCGACGCCTTGCCCGCCCGACTGCCGCTGACCGCCGGCGTGGAGCGGGCCTTCCTGGACCGCTGGCGCCGCCTGCCCGGGCCGGCCCGGACCTGGCTGCTGGTGGCCGCGACGGACGACGCCGGTGAACTCGCCATCGTCCGCCGGGCGGCCGCGGCCCTGGGCGCGGGGGAGGAGGCGCTGGATTCGGTCGAGGAATCCGGCCTGCTGCGCGTGGCCGACGGGAAGCTGCTGCTGCGGCACCCGCTGGTGCGCTCGGCCGTCTACGGGGCTTCGACTCGGAGCCAGCGGCGCGAGGTCCACCTGGCGCTGGCCAATGTGCTGGCGGGAGCCGAGGAAACCGACCGAAGGGTGTGGCACTTGGCCGCGGCCGCGGAGGACCACGACCCGGCGGTGGCCGCCGAGCTGGACCTCGTGGGCCAGCGCGCACGCGGCAGGGGCGGACACGAGGCGGCGAGTTCTGCTTGGGAACGGGCGGCCGAACTCTCTCCGGCGTCGGGCACCAAGGCCAGGTTCCTCTACGAGGCGGCAGGCAGCGCCTGGCTCGCCGGGCAGGCGGGGCGGGCCAGGCGCCTCAGCGACGCGGCGCTCGACCTTGCCAGCGACGCAGGCCTGCGTGCCGACGCGGTCCGGCGGCGCGCGCGGATCGAATGGAACACCGGGTCGCTGCAGCAGGGGCACCACATGATCCTGGAAGGCGCCCGCGAAGTGGCACCGGCGGATCCGGTCCGGGCGCGGGAGATGGCCATGTTCGCTGCGGCGCTCGCCTCCTTCGGGGGCGGGTCGGGCCATGACATCAGCCCGTTGTCGGTCGCCGCGCCGCCGGACATCACGGCGTCCGCGCGGGAACAGTGCTTCTGGAAGCTGCTGGTGGGCCTGCACCAGATGGCGTCCGGCGATCTGGAGCGCGGCGCGCCGGTGCTCCGCGAGGCGGTCGCCACCGGGGCCGCGCTGGACGAAGCCGACCAGGACCTGCTGCCTAACCTCGGCATTGCCGCGATTCAGGTGGGCGACGACGAGGCGTCGCTGCGCTTCCACAACCTGCTTCTCGCCCGGGCACGGGGAACCGGCGCCATGATCATGGTCCTCTACTCGCTCACCCGGCGCAGCCTGACGGAGCTGGCCACCGGGAACTGGGCCGCGGCGCGCACCGGCGCCTCGGAAGCGCTGCAGCTGGCCGGCGGCATCGGGCAGCCGGGGCTCAGCGCCTTTCCGCTGGCGCAGCTGACGCTGCTCGATGCGCTCCAGGACGACGGCGGCTTCGACCGGCACCTGGCCGCCGCCGAGGACATCGCGTCCAGCCACCCGCTGGGCATCGTGACCGGGACCGTACACGACCTGCTGCACTGGGCCAAGGCCGTCCGCGAGCCGGAGGGGGCCGCCTTCCACGCGTTGTCGCGGCTCCAGCTGCCATTCATGCGCCGGTCCGCGGCGCTCGACTGCCTGGAGGCGGGCATCCGGGCCGGGCAGCTGGAGGATGCCGCCGCCCGGATGTCCGACCTGGAGCGGTTCGCCGCCGCCACCGGGAATGCCTGGCCGGCCGCGGCGGCGCTGCACGGCCGGGCCCTGCTGGCCGGGGGAAGCGCGGCGGACGAGCTGTACCGCGCCGCGCTCCAGGCCCACACGGGCTCGCTGCGGCTCTTCGACCGGGCGCGGACGCAGCTGGCCTACGGCAGCTTCCTCCGGCGCGAACGACGCCGCGTGGATGCCCGGACCCAACTGGAAACCGCGCTGGAGACGTTCGCCGAGTTGGGTGCCCGCCGCTGGGAAGAGCGGGCGCACCAGGAACTGCGCGCCTCCGGCAAAACGGCCCGCAGACGCGACCCGTCCGCCGCCGTTGTTTTGACGCCGCAGGAACGGCAGGTTGCCGCGCTGGTGCGGCAGGGCCTGTCCAACCGGGACGCGGCGGCTCAGCTGTTCCTGAGCCCGCGCACCATCGACTTCCACCTGCGGAACGTCTACGCCAAGCTCGGCATCAGCACGCGGGCCGAGCTGATGCGGCAGAACCCGGCGGTTTTGCCGGTGTGAGCATGCCCGTGGCGTCCGTAGCTTGGGGGGCATGGAAACTTCAGCTTTGATCGGAAATTACCTGTTGGGCGGCGCCATCAACGCCGCGGTCCTGGTGGCCGTGGCCTGTGCGCTCTCGCGCTTCGTGAAGGACACCGCCGGGCGGTCGCTGCTGGCCATCTTCCTGGTGATCGCGGGCGGGGCCTACGTGGGCTTCGCGATCGCCGGCGAAGCCAGCGGGCTGTGGGTGCTCGGGGAATTCCTGCACGCGATAGCCCTCGGCGCGGTGGGGCTGCTGGGTCTGCGGCGCTCGCCGTACTGGCTCGTACTGGGCTGGGCGCTGCATCCCCTGTGGGACGTGCCGCTGCACTACTTCGCCGGCGGCCGCGAGTTCGCCCCGGAGAGCTGGGCGATCGCGTGCGTGAGCTTCGACTGGGTCGTCGCGCTCTACATCCTGGCGGCCTACCGGAGGAACGGCGGGGGCCGGTTGGGATTCCGGAGGGAGCTTCCCGGGCGCTCGACCGCCGCCGTCGCCGATACTGTCCAGGTCTGCTGACCTCGGCGGAACCAAACCGAAAGCCCCGGGCCGCGGGTTGCCGCCGGGGGCTTTCGCCGGGCGCGGCGGCGTTGGCTACACTGGCCTCGTTGACCGACCGATGCCGAAGAGCTGGAGGAACGATGTTCAGGCCGGGGGCGCCCCTCGAAGAAATCGAAGAGGACGTCGAATCGATGATCACGGAGCTGGTACACGAGCTGGGCAGGACCGCCGAGGCGGACCCGGAGCCCACAGGGGCCGAGGAACGGGCATACATCAAGGCCTTCTCCGACGCCCGCGCCAACAGCGCCGGCGACCAGGCCGGACTGCTGGCCACGGCAATCGGGCGGCCGAACCTCGCCGAGGCGCTCATCTACCTGAACCGCCGGCTGGACCGGATGGACCTGGATCCGCAGGACCCGGCGGGCATCATCGGCATCATCGTGCGGCTGGCGATGGACGGACTGTGGGTCAGCGACATCCTCGACGACACCCGGTTCAGCCCGGCGGAACGCCGCAAGATCACGGACATCCTGACCGGCATGACCTACCTGACGGACAGCCAGCTGGAGAAGCTCGAAGCCCAAGCGGCACGCCGCTAAGGCCCGGCTGAGGCCCGCGCTGAAGGGCTCTCGGGCGCACCTTCCGGCGCGGCGCCGAGGCCCGCGCTGACGGGCCCTGAGGCACCCTCCGGCGCGGCGCCGGGACGGGGCCTGGAGCTCCGAAAATACGGTGCTTCCGGCCCTTCCTGACCGGCCTTCCGGGCGGTACGCTGAGGGCTATTCAACGGTTGGCCCGCTTCTTTCGGGAGTGCTGTCATGACCAGTGCAGACGTCGTCCGCTCAGCCGGAACGGAGCTGTTCGTCAACCGCGATCCCGAAGCCGTGGACCGCTACTATGCGCCCAACTACCGCCAGCATTCCCCGCTGGCGCCGGACGGGCCGGAGGCGCTGCGGCGCTTCGTCGGGCACCTGCCGCTGGACTTCCGGTTCGAACCGCTGCGCATTCTCGAGGACGGCGACATGGTGGTCATCCACTGCGTCTACCACGGCCTCGGACCGACGCCGATGGTCGCGTTCAACGTCTTCCGTGTGCTCGGCGACCGGCTGGCCGAGCACTGGGAGGTGCTGGCGCCGCTGGCCCAGGACTCCGTCAGCGGACACTCCCAGGTGGACGGTCCGACCGAGGTCACCGACCTGGACAAGACGCTCGCCAACAAGGCCCTCGTGGGCGAGTTCGCGCAGAAGGTCCTGATGGAGCGGGACTACGCGGTCGTGGAGAACTACGTCGCCCGCGACTTCGCCCAGCACAATCCCGAGGCCGGCGACGGACTGGAAGGCATCGAAGCCGCGCTGGCGGTGTGGGCGACGCAGGGCCGCCCGCTGACGCACCGAATGGTCCACCGGATTGTCGGGCAGGGGAATTTCGTGCTGACCGTGGCCGAGGGCGAGTTCGGCGTCCCGGTGGCGCTGTACGACCTGTGGCGCCTGGAGGACAGCCTGATTGTGGAGCACTGGGACGTGATCCAGCCCGTGCCGTTCGAGATGCCGCACGGGAACGGGTTCTTCTGAGCCGCGAAATTGACGGTGGGGCCGCCTACTCTGGATGACGAAGCGTTGCCTGGAGATCCGGAGGCCCCCGATGGGCGTGATGAATGACCTGCTGGGTCCGCCTGCCGTCGCGGGCCTGCGCGATGTCCTGGCCCGGGCGGCGGGCCGGCCGGACTGGCCCGCGCTCGCCGCGGCGGCGGAGCGGCTCGAACCGCTTGCGCTCCGTGCCCGCGCGGACCTGCTGGCGGCGGCGCTGCTGTCCGACCTGTCCGACCTTTCCGGCCAGAACGCCGCCCGCGGGCACGGGGCCGGCTACGAGCGGGCTGCATCCCTCTTCCGGGCTGCGCTGCAGGATCCGCAGTTCACGGGCTGGGCGATCTGGCCGGTCAGTGAAGCGGCGGTGACCCTGGCGCTGCGGGACGGGAGCACACAGTCCTTCGATGACGCGCTGGCGCTGCTGGCGGAGCTGACCCCGCGGCTCACCAGCGAGTTCGCCATCCGGCGCCTGCTCATCGGGGACCTCGACCGCTCGCTGGCCATCATCGCGGACTGGACGCGCCATCCGGACCCGCACGTGCGGCGGCTGGCGAGCGAGGGAACCCGGCCGTACCTGCCCTGGGCCGTGCGTGTCCCGGAGATCATCGCCAGGCCTGCGGCAACGCTCCCGCTCCTGGACGCGCTGCACGGCGACGAGTCCGATGACGTCAGGCGCTCGGTGGCGAACCATCTGAACGATGTGGCCCGGCACGCGCCGGACGAGGTGGTGGCGGCGGCCGGGCGCTGGAGCGCGGATCCCGGGGCGCACACTGCATGGGTGGTGCGGCACGGGCTGCGGACCCTGGTGAAGAAGGCCCATCCCGGCGCGCTCGCCCTTCTCGGTTTCACCGCCGGCAGCGTGTCCGTGTCGGTCCCGGAACTGGACCGCGGCACCGTGCACCTGCCCGGGGAACTCGGCTTCGGCGTCGTGGTCACGAATGACTCCGGCGAGCCGGCGCGCGTCGCCGTGGACTACATGGTCCATTACGTGAAGGCCAACGGTTCGGTCGCGCCGAAGGTGTTCAAACTGGCGGTCGCGGAGCTGGCGCCGGGGGAGTCCCGGCAGCTGCGCAAGACCCACGGCTTCCGGCAGATGACCACGCGCGTCCACTACCCGGGACGGCACGGAATCCAGGTCCAGGCAAACGGAACGTTGTCCGCCAAGGCGGAGTTCGACGTCGTGAGCTGACGTCCGCCGTCAGTCCAGGCTGGTTTCGGTGGTGGTGTGCGCGTGGCCGCTGCCCTCGGCCTGCAGCTCGCCGGTCAGTTCGTGCAGGCCCTGCACGGCCGCGACCAGGGAAAGATCCGGCTGCTCGACGATGAACGGCAGCAGGAGCCGGTTCTCCTTCTCGAGATGCAGCGCGAAGAGCCGCTCCAACGCGGTGGCCACGGCCGCCGCCCGGACATCGGACAGGCCGCGCAGCTCCTCGAGGGTGTTGACGATGGTGCGGTGCTCCACCAGCATGCCGGTGACGAGCATCGAGGCCTCGGGCCGCTCCCGGGCCATCTCGTAGAGGAACTTCTCCTCCGCCAGGGCATGCGGCAGCAGCTCGTTCTCGCACCACTCCACCAGCGTGTTCTTGGCGTCGTGCGCGGCCGAAGCGTCGCGCTCCTGCGCGGCTTCCGCCAACAGGGCCGTCAGGTGCTGCATGCGCTGGAGCATCTGCGCGTGGTGGTGCTCGACGGCGGCCAGTGCGTGCCGATCGCTCGCTGTGTCCTTGCCTTCATTGACCATGCCCGCATTCCCTTCAACGGCTCCGGCGGGGTACGTCCCCATGCTTCCAGCACGGGCGGCGCCCGTCCAGAGCCGTCGGCCCCTTCCCGGTGCTTGCAATGTGAGTTGAATCCCATAATATGGGTTGCAGTCCTGTGGCCGCTGTCACAGCCCAATGTTGCCGAAGCCTTCACTGCCGAGGGCCCGTCCGATTGGAATCCTTCTTTATGTCCGACATTGCCGTTCTGGTCAACACCGCGGTGGCCGTCCTCGCCACCGTGGTGCTGATCGTCAGGTTCAGGGTCAACCCCGTTATCTCGCTTGTGATCGGCTCCGTCTACCTCGGGCTCTCCACCGGGCTGGGCGTGACCAAAACGGTGGAGACCATCACCGGCGGGTTCGGCGAGATCATGGTGGAGGTCGGCCTGCTGATCGCCTTCGGCGTGCTGATGGGCTCCATCCTCAACGAGACCGGGGCCATCCGCCGCCTGGTGGAGCACCTCCTGCGGGTCTTCGGACCCAAGCGGCTGCCCTACACCATGGGCCTGGCCATCGGGACGGCGCTGCAGTCCATCTTCCTGGACGTGCTGCTGGTGATTTCGGCGCCGCTGGCCCGCCGGCTGGCCCCGAAGATCGGCCGGCTCGGCACGGCCCGGATGGCCACGGCGATGGCGATCGCGCTGGAGTGCGGCATTGTGTTCATGGTCCCCGGCGTCGCGGCGCTGGCCCTGGCCGGGCTGCTCGGCGTGCCCCTTGGCAAGATGCTGGTGTTCGGCCTCGTGCTGATCGTCCCGACAATCATCATTTCGATCGCGATCATGTCCTTCCTGTTCCACAAGGGCTTCTGGAATGAGGCCAAGGACGAGGATGCGACCTTCATTGAGGACGACGGCGAAACCTCCAACGCCGGTGCAGCGGCCGGCGGCGCGAACCCCGGCAGGGCCAATTCCCCGGCGGGCGGTTCCGGTGCCGAAGGGCTCGAGCCCGTGCCGGCCGCGGTGGCCGTCGAGGAGCGCCCCGAGGGGAAGGAAGCGCCCCTGCTGGTGCTCTTCGCCCCGCTGCTGACCGCGCTGCTGCTGATCGGAGCCGGCGCCGTCGTGGAGATCCTGAAGCTCGAGATCGCCTGGCTGCAGCTGCTCGGCAACCCGGTGATCGCGCTGCTGATCGGCTTGATCGGCACCGGCGTGATGGGCCGCTTCACCGTGGGCCAGGCGCGGGTGGAGACCGCCATCACCACGGGCTTCAAGGAGAGCGGACAGATCCTGATCCTGACCGGCGTGGGCGGCTCGCTCGCGGCCACGGTCGCCGCCGCCGGGCTGGGCGACATCCTGGGCGGCTTCTTCTCCGCCAGCACCGTCGCGCCGCTCCTCGTGGTGTGGGGCATCGCCGCCGTGCTGCACATCGCCGTCGGTAGCGTCACGCTGTCCGCCATCACGGCGGCGGGCCTGCTCGCGCCCATCGCTCCCGCACTCGGCATCGATCCGGTGCTGATCGCCCTCGCCGCGGGCGCCGGCTCGCTGTTCATGGTGCATGTCACCAGCAACACCTTCTGGCTGCTGCAGTCGCTGCTGGGCCAGAGTGTCCGCGGCGCGCTGAAGTCGGTGACGGTCGGCGTTTCGGTGGCGTCCGTCGTCGCTATCCTGCTGATCCTGCCGATGAGCCTGTTCCTCTAAACGCCGCTGCAAGCCAGACCTAAGTACCAAAGGAAAACGATGACTGAGAACGAGATCGCGCCGCTCGCGGGTGTGCGCGTGCTGGAGCTGGGCAACTACATCGCGGCGCCGACGGCCGGACGGCTGCTGGCGGACTTCGGCGCCGAGGTGATCAAGGTGGAGCGGCCGGGCACCGGCGACGAGCTGCGCAACTGGCGGCTCTACCGGGGCAAGACGTCGATGCTGTACCGGACGATCAACCGGAACAAGAAGTCGGTGGTGCTGGACCTGCGCACGGAGGCCGGCCGCAAGGCGGTGCTGGCGCTGGTGGCCGAGTGCGACATCCTGCTGGAGAACTTCCGCCCGGGCACGCTGGAGAAGTGGGGGCTTGGGCCGGAGGTGCTGAACGAGGCCAATCCGGACCTGGTGATCACGCGGATTTCCGCCTTCGGTCAGACCGGCCCGCTGGCGGAACGGCCCGGCTTCGCCGCGGTCGCCGAGGCCTACAGCGGCTTCCGCAACCTGGTGGGCGATCCGGACCGGGCGCCGGTGCGCGTGGGCGTGTCCATCGGGGACTCGATCGCGGGACTGTACGCCGCATTCGGTTCCGTGATGAGCCTGTTCCAGCGGGAGGGACGACGGCGGCAGGGGGCTTCGGCGGTTCCGCTGCGCGAGCGGGTGGTCGATGTGGCGCTGCATGAGGCCATGTTCTCCATGATGGAGTCGCTGATCCCGGACTACGAGGGCTACGGCGTCCGCCGGGAGCGCGTAGGCGGACGGATGGAGGGGATTGCGCCGTCGAACGCCTATGTCTGCGGAGACGGCGGGAGCATCGTCGTGGCCGGCAACGGGGACGGCATCTACAAGCGCTACATGGACACCATCGGACGGCCCGACCTGGGCATCGATCCCGGGCTGCAGTCCAACGCCGGCCGCTGGGCGCGCCGCGAGGAACTGGATGCGGCGATCGGCGAGTGGGCCGCGGGCCGGACCGTTGCGGAAGCGCTGGCGGCGTTGGACGCTGCCGGGGTTCCCGCCGGTCCCATCTACACCGCGGCGGATATCGTCGATGATGAGCAGTACGCAGCCCGCAGGATGGTCCAGAAGTTCGACGTCTCCACCGGCGAGGAAACGCTGCACGACGTCGGATTCCCCGGCGTGGTGCCGGTCATCGGCAGCGCGTCGCTGCCGATCCGCAACCTGGGGCCGGACCTGGGCGAGCATACAAACGAGGTGCTCGGCGGGCTGCTGGGCATGGACGCGAAGGCAATCGATGCGGCCGCCGGCCGCGAGGAGGCACTGCAGGGATGAGCTTCACCTTTGAACCGCGCGCTGGCCTGCGCGATGTGACCCTTCGGGACGGCCTGCAGCTGACCGGGAAGATGCTCTCCACCGCCCGGAAGGTGGAGATCGTGCGCGAACTGGTGCGCGTCGGCGTGCCGGAGATCGAGCTCGGATCGATGGCGCGGGCGGACCTGGTGCCGCCGATGGCCAACACGCTCGAGGTGGTGGAGCAGCTGACGGCGGAGGAATTGGAGCGCTGCTGGATCTGGGTGGCGACCCCGGGCCACGTGGCCAAGGCCGCGGCGGCCGGCGCACGCAATTTCCAGTACTGCTTCTCCGCCTCGGACTCGCACAACCAGGCCAACATCGGCCGCAGCACCGAGGCCAGCCTGGCCGCGCTGCCGCAGGCTGTCGAGTACGCGCGGGCCGCCGGCGGGCGGATCCAGCTGTGCATCGCCACGTCCTTCACCTGCCCCTTCGAGGGGCAGGTCCCCGAGGACCGCGTGCTGGCGATCGCCAACGATCCGCGCGCCGAGGGTACCTGCGACATCGTCATCTGCGACACCCTGGGCCAGGCCGTACCCGCCCAGGTGTCGTCGCTCATCCGGCGGGTCAGGGAGGAAACGCCCGCAAGGCGGATCGTCTACCACGGCCACGACACCTGGGGGCTGGGCGTGGCCAACACCCTGGCGGCGATTTCGGCCGGCGCCGAGCTGGTGGACGGAGCCCTCGGCGGGCTCGGCGGCTGCCCCTTTGCCCCTGGCGCCAGCGGCAACACCTCATCCGAGGACATCCTGTTCGCGACCCGGCCGGGGTGGCTGACCCCGGAATCCTTCGCCGCCATTGTGGAGCTGTCCGAGAAGCTGCTGGCCGAACTCGGCGAGCCGAACCGGTCCAAGTCCGCGCAGGGTGCCCGCTCCAAGGCCGAGGCCTTCGAATGGGTCATCACCGGCGGCCCCGACCCCGCCTGCGACCGGAGCAGCTAGCCAAGGGCCTGCGGTCCCGGTTACCGAAACGATTGGCCCGAAACGGCCGGTTTAGCCACTCTAACCAGCCGTTACTGGCCAATGGATGAGCCCCGGGGTGGCGTGGGTCGGGCGGCCGGCGGGTCAGGAGGCGGCTTCACCCGGGAAGCGGCCGCCGATGATCCGGGTCATGCGCTCGGCCGTCTGGAGCAGGGTCTCCACCCAGCCCTCGCACACCTCGCGGGGCATGCGCAGGGTCGGCCCGCTGATCGTCACGGCCCCCACCAGCCCGGCCGAGGAGTCGAAGACCGGCGCCGACAGGCCGGAGGCGCCGGTCTCGCGCTCATCGGTGGTGATGGCGAAGCCGTCGGTGCGGGTCTGCTTGACCACGGCTTGCAGGTCCTCGGAGCTGGTGATGGTGGATTCCGTAATGGATTCCAGCGGCTCCTTCAGGACGCGGTCCAGCAGCTCCGCGTCCCACGCGAGCAGGACGCGGCTGGCAGAACCGGCGTGCAGCGGCATGATCTTGCCCAGGTGCATTTCCCGCCGCAGCGCGTGCCGGGTCTCGGCGATCCCGACGCAGACGCGGTAGCGCTGCTCGGCCTTGAAAAAGCACGCGGTCTCCCCGGTGGCGTCGCGCAGGTCCTTCAGCAGCGGGTTGAGCACGTCGAGGATCTCCTTGCCCCGCGTGGCCGGCGCCGCCCAGTACGCCATCTTCAGGCCGATCCGGTAGGCGTCGTCCTCCCGGTCCAGGAAGCCCTGGGCGGTCAGGTTGGTGACCAGCCGCTGCACGGTGGACGTCGGCATTCCGGTGGCCTCGCGGATGTCGGCCAGTGTCAGCACGGGTCGGGTGAGCGAAAAGGCGTCCAGGATGGCGCTGATTTTGGCGAGCACAAGCAGCGGATTGTTTCCCGGCTTGGCGGGGGATTGCGGGGCGGACATGGCAGTCAGGCTAGCTCCGGCGGGCCGGTGCGGCAACACGTAACGGCCGACGGCGGCGGGCTTGGATTGTGACGAAGCTTACTGTTAGCATGAGTCCACATTATGGCGGCTAACCCACAATGTGAACCCACAAGGTTCGCTTGCGGAGCCGCGCACCGGCCCCGACCGGTACAGCTCTGAAGGCGGTTTTCTTGCCGCTTCAACCTGAATGGAATTGGGTCCTTGGGGGCTCGGGAGAGATCATGACGCTATCTTCGGCTGGAGCGCCGACGCAGTACGCGGTGGAGCTGCAGGGCTGCACCAAGCAATTTACGACGCCGGGCGGCGGCACCTATTTCGCGGTGCGGGACATCGACCTGAAGGTCGAGCCGGGCCGCTTCGTTTCCATCGTCGGTCCGACCGGGTCCGGCAAGTCGACCATCCTGAACATGGCCGCCGGCCTGCTCAAGCCGACCTCCGGGACGGCGAGCAGCTTCGGCGCGCCCGTGAACGGGGTCAACCGCCGCGCCTCCTACATGTTCCAGCAGGACGCCCTGCTGCCGTGGAAGACCGTGATCGACAACGTCAGCCTCGGACTGACCATGGCCGGGGTCGGCAAGGCCGAAGCCTACTCCGAGGCGCGGCGCTGGCTGGAGAAGGTCGGCCTGAAGAACTTCGCGGACCGCTATCCGCACCAGCTCAGCGGCGGGATGCGCAAGCGCACTGCGGTAGCCCAGGCTTGGATCGTCAACCCGGACATCCTCCTGATGGACGAGCCGTTCTCCGCGCTGGACGTGCAGACCCGCCAGATCATGGAGAACGAGCTGCTGGCCCTGTGGCAGGAATCCGGCAAGGCGGTCGTCTTCATCACCCACGACCTGGACGAGGCGATCGCACTCTCCGACGAGGTGGTCATCCTCGGCGCAGGGCCGGGGAGCACCGTCGTCGGCAATTACGAGATCACCATCCCGCGCCCCCGCGACCTGCTCGACATCCGGGACGACCCCCGGTTCGTGGAACTGCACCGCGAGATCTGGGGCCGGCTGAAGATCGAAGTTTCCAAGACCTACGAGGCCGCCCGTGCGGAAGAAGGTGAAGTGGCGTGACCGTCCTGAACAGCCGAAAGGACCTCAAGCCTGCCCCCGGCGAAGGTTCCGCCGCCGCCCGTGCGCGGCGGAAGAACGGGACTTCGGACGGACTCATGCGGGTGTACCAGCTGGTCCTGGCCGCCGTTGTGCTCGGAGCCTGGGAACTGCTTGGCCGCGCGGGGATCATCGACGAGTTCTTCTTCCCGCTGCCCTCCGACATCCTGGCCACCGTCTGGTCCTGGATCTCCACCGGCTACGTCTTCCCGCACCTGTGGATCACCATGCAGGAAGCGCTGCTGGCCTTCGCGGTCGGTGCCGCCGCCGGGCTGTTCCTGGGCTTCCTGCTCGCGCGGGTGCGCTTCCTGGAGCGGCTCTTCGACCCGTTCCTGCAGATGTTCAACGCACTGCCGCGCGTGGTGCTGGCGCCGATCTTCCTGCTCTGGTTCGGCCTCGGCATCTGGTCCAAGGTGGCCTTCGGCTTCACCCTGGTGTTCTTCATCGTCTTCTTCAACACCCTCGAAGGCGTGAAGAACGTGGACCGCGTGCTGGTGGACAATGCCCGGATGCTCGGCGCCTCGGAGAAGCAGCTGCTGCGCCACGTTTTCATTCCCAGCGCCCTGACCTGGATCTTCTCGAGCCTGCACATCAGCGTCGGCTTCGCCATCACCGGTGCGGTGGTGGGCGAATACCTTGGCGCCTCGGCCGGCGTGGGCTACGCGATTGCGCAGGCCCAGGGCGTGTTCGACACCCAGGGCGTGTTCGCCGGGATGTTCATCCTGATGATCGTGGTGCTGATCATCGACCTGCTGGTCAACCGCTTGGAGAAACACCTGCTCCGGTGGCGCCCGGTCCAGTCATCCTGACCACTCCTACCAATCCCGCTCACGCACTTTCCTGAAGGGACCTTTCCCATGAACCATCCGGAGAACCGCCGCAGCCGCCGGCTCCGCCGTTTCAAGCCCCTGGCTGCAGCCGCGGCCCTCGTCCTCGCGCTGGCCGCCTGCGGGGCGCCCGCCTCGGCTCCGCCCGGGCAGCAGGGCAGCGGGGAGGCCCAGGACGGGGCCGCCGGCGGCGACAAGATCGTCATCGGCGTCGGCGGGCAGACCCTGCTCACCTACATGCCGACCACACTCGCGCAGGAACTCGGCTACTACGAGGACGAAGGGCTCAACGTCGAGCTGCAGGACCTGCAGGGCGGATCCAAGGCCCTGACCGCCATGCTCGGCGGCAGCACCGACGTGACCAGCGGCTACTACGAGCACACCATCCAGATGCAGGCCAAGAACCAGCCGATCAAGGCCTTCGTCGACATGGGCCTGTCCTCCGGACTCGCGCTCGTGGTGGCGCCGGCCCAGGAAGGCAGCATCAAGTCCATTGCGGACCTGAAGGGCAAGAACGTCGGCGTCACGTCGCCGGGCTCCTCGACGGACATGTTCGTCAAGTACCTGCTGTCGGAGAACGGCATGAAGAAGGAGGATGCCTCCGTCTCCGCGATCGGTGCCGGCTCCTCCGCGGTTGCCGCCGTCGAAAACGGGCAGGTGGACGCCGCCGTCATGCTCGAACCGGATGTCACCGTGCTGGCCAAGCGTCTGGGCAAGGACCCGGCCGTCATCGAAGACGTCCGCACCCTGGAGGGCCTGAAGGAGGTCTTCGGCACGGAAGCCTGGCCGTCCTCCAGCCTCTACGCTAAGTCCGAGTGGCTTGAGCAGAACCCGGAGGAGGCCAAGAAGCTGGCCGGCGCGATCAAGCGCACGCTGGAGTACATCCAGACGCACTCGGGCAAGGAGATCGCGGCCGAAATGCCGGAGAAGTACGCCGGCGGCGACGTGGACCAGTACGCCGCGGTGATCGAGGAGCTGAAGGCCACCCTCAGCAAGGACGGGGCCTTCACCGAAGAGGGCGCCGAGGCCGTGCTCAAGACCCAGCGGATCGCCAACCCCGAGGTTGGCGACAAGGAGATCGACCTGTCGACGACCTACACCAACGAGTTCGTGCAGTAATCCTTCCCGCCCGCACGCCGGCCGCTCCCTCCCGAGGGGGCGGCCGCCGTCGTTAAGGAAACGAGGTTGCCTTGCGCTCTGGCCAGCGGAAATAGGCAGGTATAGCCTGAGCGTGGCCGCCGTTTCCCGAGTGCAGTGAGGTGTCCCGTGTCGGATCGAATCGCGGATATCTGGGGAACCCGCACCCCCTACGGACAGGGCGGGAACTGGCCGGCGAGGGTGGACCTGAAGCTGGACGAGGGCGTCGCCGAGGCGGAGGTCGAGCGCTGGGTGCAGTCCGCCTGCCTGCTCTGCAGCAACGGCTGCGGCTGCGACATCGCGGTCAAGGACGGCCGCATGGTCGGCATCCGGGGCCGCGCGGAGGACCGGGTCAACCACGGGCGGCTGGGACCCAAGGGGCTGTTCGCCAGCTGGCAGGGGGTGGACAACCGGGACCGGCTGACGGTGCCGCTGGTCCGCGAGAACGGGCGACTCGTGGAGGCGGACTGGGACACCGCGATGGGCCGGATCGCCGAGCGCAGCCGCGCACTGCTGGAGGAGAAGGGACCGCTGTCGCACGGCTTCTACACCAGCGGCCAGCTGTTCCTCGAGGAGTACTACGCGCTCGCCGTGCTGGGCAAGGCCGGCATCGGCACGCCGCACATGGACGGCAACACCCGGCTCTGCACGGCGACGGCGGCGGCGGCGCTGAAGGAGTCCTTCGGGGCGGACGGGCAGCCCGGCAGCTACACCGACATCGACGAGTGCGACGCCATCTTCCTGTACGGCCACAACATGGCCGAGACCCAGACGGTGCTGTGGGCCCGGGTGCTGGACCGGATCGCCGGGCCGGACCGGCCGAGGCTCGTGTGCGTGGATCCCCGCGACACCGAGGTCGCCCGGCACGCCGACGTCCATCTGCCGGTGCGGCCCGGCACCAACCTCGCACTGATGCACGGGCTGATCCGCGAGGTGATCGCGAACGGCTGGATCGACGAGGACTTCGTCGCCGGGCACACCCAGCGGTTCGGCGACCTGCTGGCCGCGGTGGAACAGTGGACGCCCGAGGCCGTGGCCGGGACCTGCGGGGTGGCAGCGGACGACGTGCGCCGGGCGGCGGAAATCTTCGGCACCTCGCAGCGGGTGCTCTCGACGGTGCTGCAGGGCTTCTACCAGTCCTGGCAGGCGACGGCGTCCTCCTGCCAGGTCAACAACCTGCACCTGCTGCGCGGCATGCTGGGCAGGCCCGGCTGCGGCCTGCTGCAGATGAACGGCCAGCCGACGGCGCAGAACAACCGCGAATGCGGGGCCGACGGCGACCTGCCGGGCTTCCGTAACTGGGAGAACCCGAAGCATGTCCACGAGCTGGCGGAGCTGTGGGGCGTCGACGAGCTGAAGATCCCGCACTGGGCGCCGCCGACGCACGCGGCCCAGATCTTCCGCTACGCCGAGCAGGGGTCCATCGGTTTCCTGTGG
Source organism: Arthrobacter sp. USHLN218 (assembly GCF_037144715.1). Classification (NCBI taxonomy): domain Bacteria; kingdom Bacillati; phylum Actinomycetota; class Actinomycetes; order Micrococcales; family Micrococcaceae; genus Arthrobacter; species Arthrobacter sp. USHLN218. Next base: position 79,923 of record NZ_JBBCYT010000004.1, on the reverse strand, counting down.
ATCTCGGCGACCAATCCGGCGGTCTCCATGCCCGAACTGCCGCGGATGCGCCGGATACTGGCCAAGCCCGAACTGTTCCTGGTGGTGCAGGACCTGTACCTGACGGAGACGGCGCAGTACGCGGACGTGGTGCTGCCGGCTGCGGCCTGGGGCGAGAAGACCGGCACCTTCACCAACGTCGACCGCACCGTGCACCTCTCGGACCAGGCCATCGAGCCGCCGGGGCAGGCCCGCAGCGACCTGGACATCTTCCTCGACTACTCGCGGCGGATGGGCTTCGCCCGCAACGACGGCTCTCCGCTGCTGGACTGGACCGGCCCCGAAGACGCCTTCGAGGCCTGGCAGGAATGCAGCCGCGGCCGGCCCTGCGACTACTCCGGCATGTCCTATGCCAGGCTCCGGGAGCGCGGCGGCATCCAGTGGCCCTGCAACGACGAGCACCCCGACGGGCTGGAGCGGCTCTACACGGACGGGACCTTTTCCACCGATGCCGGTTACTGCGAGACCTACGGCCATGACCTGACCACCGGGGCCACGGTCGGCCCGACGGCGTACCGGGCGATGGCCCCGGACGGCCGGGCACTGTTCAAGACTGCGCCGTATTCGCCGCCGCCGGAGGAACCCAGCGACGAGTATCCGCTGCGCTACACGACGGGCCGCACGGTCTACCACTTCCACACGCGCACCAAGACGGGCCGGGCGCCCCAGCTGAACGCGGCCGCGCCGGGCATGTGGGTGGAGCTCTCCGCCGCCGACGCCCAACGGTACGGGATCGGCGAAGGGGACATCGCCGTCGTTAGTTCCGCCCGCGGACGGATTACCGCCCCCGTGCGGATCGGTGACGTCCGCGAGGGCACGGTGTTCGCGCCGTTCCACTACGGCTATTGGGACACGGGTGAGTCGCCGGACGACCACCCCCGGGCGGCCAACGAGCTGACCATGACCGAATGGGACCCGGTGTCGAAGCAGCCCATTTTCAAGACCGCGGCCGTGCGGCTGGAGAAGGCGGCGGCCGGGAGCGGACCGGCGCCGGCCCCGACCACCGCCGCATCGCGGCCCGCGCAGCCCGGGACGGTGCCCGCAACGATCGGCGGGGCCTCCGCCGAGGCGAAGGAGGACCTGGCATGAAACTTCCTGTCTACCTCGGCCTGCTGCACCAGTCCGAAGCGACCTTGGCCGAGTCCTACCGGCAGGTCGCGGAGGGCCACGGCGACGAGCCCGACGTCCACTTCCTCTGCCTGACACTGGCCCGCCAGTGCGACGCGCACCAGGAGGCGCTGGCGCCCATCATCGGGCGCTACGGCGAATCCACCGAAGACGACGAGCCCGAGCGGCTGCACCACGAGGGCCTCTCCGAAACCCGTTCCGGGCCGGTGGGCCTGCTGCGGGACCTGCAGGACCTGTACCTGATCGCCAACCTCGTGGACATCACCTGGACCATGGTGAAGCAGGCCGCCCAGGGGCTGCAGGACGCGGAGCTGCTGGACGTGATCGCCCGGTGCGACGGCGAGACCGAAGTCCAGCTGCACTGGCTGAAGACCCGGATGAAGCAGGCGGCTCCGCAGGCCCTGATCGCGGCTTCCTGAAATTGCGCTAACGACGGCGTTTCCAACCGCGGTGCGCGGGCGTATCCTTCCGATTGGGGGAGCAGATCAGCCGGTCTGTCGGTACTCGAGGAGGAGACCATGCCGGACAAGTCACCGCATAAGCACGAACCCAAGAAGCAGGCCAAGGGCGCGACGATCAAGCAGAAGCGCGCCGAGAAGCGGGCTAAACATATCGTTGAGGGCCCCGCGGATCCCGTGGCCCACATCAAGAAGCGCGGCTGACGCGCAGGCGGCCGGCCCCGGCGACGGGGCCGGCCGTTTCCGTGCCGTTTGCCTGCCTGCTTCCGAACCCGGAGGGGCTGCGCGCCCGCCGCTCAGCGCAGGAACAGCATGTACACCGCGAAGATAGCCAGGCCCGAGGCCCACCCGGCCAGCACCTGCGCCCACGAATGGTCCCCGAGCCGGACCCGGGACCAGCCGACGGCCAGCGGAAGCACGCCCCAGAGCAGGCCCAGCGGCATGGAGGCGGAGGCGAGCATGGCGGCGAAGAACGCGGCGACGGCGGCGTGCACCGAGAGCTTCCAGACCAGGTTGACCGCCATCGACAGCGCGAGTCCGAGCAGCAGCGTGAAGATCAGCCGGTGGAAGGCCAGCGCCGCGTCCATCAGGGACAGGACCCAGAGGCCCACGATGATCGAGACGCCGGTGAACGCCATGACCGGGCCGCGCTGGCTCCGGTTGCCCACATGGTGGTCGCTGAGCGTCCCGTGCCGGGCCAGCAGGTAGACGGTGGCGAACGGCAGCGCGGTGACGAAGAGGATGGCCACGGCCACCTCCGCGTAGGTGACCTCCGGCAGGATCAGCGGCGACGTCGCCAGCACGAACGTGACCAGCACCGTGGGTGCGAACGCCTCGGTGATGAAGCGCGCCGTCCTGTGGCGCCGTGTCGGCTGGTCTGACACTTTTCCAGAGTAGCGCCGCGAAGGCGTGGCGGAAGATGTTGGAGGGCCGGCAGGGCCGTAGGCGGACATGCGGCAGAATAGTTCTTCTGACCCGAAGGAGACCTGGCATGACCGTGGAGCAGGCGCCGGCGCCGCTGCTGTCCAAAACCTACCGCGCCACCACCGCCGGGATCTTCGCGCTCGCCTTCCTCTTCGCCTTCGAGGCGATCGCCGTCGCGACCGTCATGCCGGTGGTGGGCCGCGAACTGGACGGCCTGTCGCTGTACGCCATCGCCTTTTCCGCCCCGCTGGCCGTCGGCGTCGTCGCCACCGCGATGGCCGGCGGCTGGATCGACGCGCGCGGTCCCGGCCCCGCACTGCGGGTCGGCGTGGGGCTCTTCGTCGCCGGGCTCATCGCCGCCGCGTTCGCGCCCAGCATGCCGGTCTTCCTGGTGGGCCGCGGGGTCCAGGGCTTCGGCTCCGGGCTGGCGGGCGTGGGTCTGTACGTGCTGATCGCCAAGGCGTACCCCGAGGGCATGCGCGCCCGGGCCTTCACCGTGCTGACCAGCGGCTGGGTGCTGCCTGCGCTGGCGGGGCCGGCGATCGCGGGGCTGATCAACCACTTGGTGGGCTGGCGGTGGGTCTTCGGCGGCGCTCCGCTGTTCGCCGTCGTCTCATATTTTGCCCTCGCCCCGGCCCTGCGCACTACGCGGCAGGGAGGGGTGTGGAAGAACGACGGCGGGCGCACGGCGTGGGCGGCGATAGTCGCCGCCGGGATCCTCGGCGTGGGGTTCGCGGGGCAGAGGAGCCTGGACTGGTGGGTCGTGCTCGCCGTCGCATCGGTGGCGGCCGTGCTGCTGGCCGCACCCCGGCTACTGCCAAAAGGAACATGGCTGTTCCGGCGCGGCCTGCCCGCGGTGATCTCGGTCCGCGGCCTGATCGGAGCCGGCTTTTTCGGGGCAGAGGTCTACCTGCCGCTGGCCCTCGTGGAGCACCGGGGATTCACGCCCACCGAAGCGGGCCTGCTGCTGACCACCTCCGCTGTCGCCTGGTTCTCGGGGTCCTGGGTGGCGGCCAACCTGCCGTTCCTCGCCGGCAAGGTCATGCGGGTGCGGCTGGGCGCCGGGCTGCTCACGGCCGGAGTAGGAATCTCGGTCCTTAGCCTGAACGCCCAGGTGCCGGTCGCCGTCGTTGTTGTTGGCTGGGCGATGGCAGGCCTGGGCATCGGCATGGCGTTCTCCACGCTATCCGTGCTGTTGCTGGACCACTCGGCGGACGGCGAAGAAGGCACCAACAGTTCGGCGCTGCAGATCAATGATGCGGTGGCACAGTCGCTCTGGCTGGCGCTGGGCAGCATCGCCTTCGCCGCGCTGCTGCCGGTGGCGCCGCTCTGGGGCTTCATCACGGCCTTCGGCGGATCCTTCGCGATCGCCCTGCTGGCGATGCTGCTGACCCGCCGGCTGGCAGGAGCGCCCGAGCGCGGGTGACTTAAGGCGGGGGCCGGCGGCTTCCCTGGGCCCAAGGTTTCTGCAACCCGCCGGACGATGCTGGACGCGTCAACTTTTGACGACGCTGGTCCGCTCTGTCCATAAGGAGAGTCCCATGTCCATCCCTACCAGCACCGGCACCACCAGATCCGTTCCAAACATCGCCATCACTCTGCTGCGCGTCGTCGTCGGCCTGGTCTTCCTCGCCTACGGCTGGCAGAAAATCAGCACCAACACGATCGCCGGGGTCACCGGCTACTTCACCTCGCTCGGCGTGCCCCTGCCCGAGCTGGCGGCTCCCTTCATTTCCTATCTTGAGTTCCTCGGCGGCGCCGCACTGATCCTGGGCCTGCTGACCCGGCCGCTGGCGCTACTGTTCGTCTGCGACATGATCGGCGCGGCTATCTTCGCCCACCTGCCCTCCGGCTTCTACGTGGAGAACGGCGGCTACTCGCAGGTGCTGCTCCTCGGCACTGCGTCGCTGGCCATCGCGCTGATCGGTCCCGGCCCGTATTCGGTGGACCGATACCTCTTCGGCCGGAAGGAATCGAGGGTATCGGTCCTGGCCTGAATGCCGGCCATGACTGCCTAGCCGGCCAAGGCCGGAATTGCCGGTCGTGGCCACAAAGCCGGCGGAGCCCGGGCGGACGGCGGGAGCCTGGTTTCAGGCTTCCGCTTCTGCCGCTTTTAGCCCTTCCGGTCCGCTTCGGCGGCCAGGAAGCGCTCCACCCGCCGGTCCGGAATCAACCAGATCGCGGCGACCACGGTGTACGCCGCGACAGCCAGCAGGGGATTGACGAAGGTCAGCCCGATCCCGACGAGGTAGATGGCCGGCGAGACCTTCCCCTTCCAGTCCCGCCCGGTGGCCCGTGCCAGCGGACCGTCCCGCCCCTGCTGCCGGATGAGCGCCGCTTCCAGCAGGTAGTATGCAATCGCCGCCAGCAGCAGGTTGATCCCGTACACGAGCACGGGGACCTGCGGAAAGCCGGATTCGTCCATCCAGCGCGTGGTGAACGGAAAGAGCGAGAGCCAGAACAGCAGATGCAGGTTCGCCCACAGGATCGTGCCGTTGATCTTCCCCGCCAGATGGAGCATGTGGTGGTGGTTGTTCCAGTAGATGCCCACGTACACGAAGCTCAGCAGGTAGCTGTAAAAGCCCGGCAGCTCCTGCGCCAGGCCGGACCACGTGGGCTCCTCCGGCACGCGGAGTTCCAGCACCATGATCGTGATGATGATCGCCAGGACGCCGTCGCTGAAGGCCTCCAGCCGGTTCCTGTTCATGTTTGCTCCTTCATGCATGAATCATGATCGCCGCCCGGCCCGTTTGGGAAGCGGGCGCGGACGCCGCGGGGTTTGTGACTGGGGGACCAACGACGGCGCGGTGGTCGACTGCTGACGCGGTGGTGGCCTGTTGACGCGGTGGTGGCTTGTTGACGCGGTGGTGGCCTGTTGACGCGGTGGTGGCCCGTTGACGCGGTGGCCGGCTCTTGACGCGGTGGCCGCCTCTTGAGGTACCGGTCCACCTCCAGCTCGACGCGCTTCCCTTATCCTAGGCGGCAGTACGGCCGTCCCGGCGGGAGGGACGGTACACCCCGGCAAGACCGGGAGCCCGACTCCGCCTGATTAACAGTCGGGTTGTCCACAGGGCCAAGAAACGATTGTGTGATCGAGCTAACAATAATAGAATAGAATGCATGTTCGATGACCCCGCGTATTCGCCCTCAGGCGACAACCCGATAGCGCCCGGCTCGCCTCCGGAGGGGCCTGACCCGGAGGCTGACGCCTGCCTTATCAAGACCTGGCACGCTGCGCTGGATCAGGTGATGCGGTCCGGGAGGGACATTGGGGATGTAGGGCGGATCGACCGCATCCGGGCGCTGGAGGACCTCAAATCCGCCGCCTGCGCCCTGCAGGCGGCGGATACGGTGGAACTGGACCGGTCCCGGCGGGAAGCAGATGCCGCAGCCGGTATTCCTGCGGCGAAGCAGGGGAAGGGCGTAGGCAGGGAAATCTCGCTGGCACGGCGCGAATCGCCCCATCGCGGCGGCCGGCTGCTCGGCATGGCCAGGGCGCTGGTCGACGAGATGCCGCATACTTTCGCCGCGCTGCAGAGCGGAGTGCTCAATGAATGGCGGGCCACGATTCTGGTCAGGGAGACCGCCTGCCTCAGCGTTGAGGACAGGGCCGCCGTGGACGCATCGGTAGCGGGGAGCCCGGAGATGCTAGAGGGGGTGGGCAATAAGGCGCTGACGGCGATGGCTCAGCAGGCAGCCTATGCGCTGGATCCGCATGCGCAAGTAAAGCGGGCGGCGAAGGCAGAAACGGGGCGGCACGTCAGCTGCCGCCCGGCCCCGGACACCATGGCCTGGGTCGGTGCGCTGCTTCCGGTGAAGGCGGGCGTCGCAGTCTATGCAGCGTTGACCCGTGAAGCGGACCGCTTACGGGCCGTCGGCGACGACCGCAGCCGGGGTCAGATCATGGCCGACACTCTCGTCGAACGGGTCACGGGAAAATCCGCTGCCCAGCCCGTCAACTATGAAATCCAGCTGGTGATGACGGACCGAACCCTGCTGCAGGGCTCCAGCGAACCGGCCTACCTCGCCGGCTACGGGATAGTGCCCGCCCAGTATGCGCGCAACCTCATCCGCGGCAAGCAGGGGCCATCAGACACGGACCAGCCTGCGGGGGGCGGAACTGTCCCGCCCGGAACCGCGTCACCCGGCACCGAAACCGCGTCGGCCAAGACCGGAACCGCTCCAGCCGGCATCGCAATTGCGCCAGCCGGCGGGGGCCTCGCCAACGGAGAAGCACCCGATGGGCGAGCCCGGGCAAACGGCGCGGCCATCGGCGGGCCGCCCACGAACGGCCCGCTCACGTCCAGCCCGCCTGCGCCCTCTCCTGACACCAGCCGTTCCGATGCGGCATTCGATGTCTGGATCCGCCGGCTCTTCACCGCCCCGGACACGGGCCAGCTAGTCGGCATGGACTCACGCGCACGGCTGATGCCCTCCGGCCTGCGACGGTTCATCCAGGTCCGCGACGCTATCTGCCGTACTCCCTGGTGTGACGCCCCGATCCGCCACTTCGACCACATCATCGCTTGGAGCGAGGGTGGAAGCACCAGCGCGGCCAACGGCGAGGGCTACTGCGAGAACTGCAACTTGGCCAAAGAAGCGGACGGCTGGCAGGCGCGGCAGGTCCCCGGAGACCGGCATACCGTGGAAATCACCGCTCCCACAGGCCACAAGTACTCGTCCACTGCACCCGCCCTGCCCGGTACCGAATCTCCTGTCGGTACCGAACCTCCGTCCGGCACCGGGTTTCCGTCGGGCACCGGACCGTGGTCCGGTACTGAACCTGCTTCCGGTACTGGATCTCCGTCCGGTACTGAATCTCCTTCAGGCGCCGGACGCAAAGCCCGGTTGGTGCGCCAAGGCTGGCAGGTCGTCGAATGCAAGGCGCGTCCCGCCGACCTACGTCGCATCGCCCGGCGTCTGCGGAACCGACTGGACGAAGTGGCCTGAGCCGGACCCATGGACCTTACTCATCGTCAAGCCGCCGTTGGCGCCTTCGACCAGTCTGCTAGCCAGTCAAGGGATTCTGGGTCGGGGGCTCGGGGAACTCGGTACGCTGGGCGCATGGACATCATCCTGGTTCCCGGGTTCTGGCTGGATGCTTCGTCATGGTCGGAGGTGACGCCGCCCTTAACTGACGCCGGGCAGCAGGTGCACCCGCTGACCTTGCCCGGGCTGGAATCGCGGGAGGCGCCGCGGAAGGGGATCGGTCTGCAGGACCATATCGACGCCGTCGTAAAGGAAGTGGACCGGATCGGCGGCCCGGTGGTCCTTGTGGGGCACTCGGGCGGCGGCGCCATTATCTACGGTGTGGCGGATGCCCGGCCGGATTCGGTGGCGCGCTGCATTTATGTGGACGCCGGGCCGCTGGCAGAGGGCGGCGTGATCAACGATGAGCTGCCTGCGGAGGGCGACGACGTGCCGCTGCCACCGTGGGAGGGGTTCGAGGACGGCGATCTCGTGGACCTGGATGAGGAGCTGCGGACGATGTTCCGTGCCCGGGCGGTGCCGCAGCCGAAGGGGGTCGCCTATGACAAGATGCGGCTTAGCGATGAGCGTCGCTTCGAGGTTCCCGCAACGATTATCGCCTGTGAATTTCCCTCGTCAATGCTGCGCGAATGGATCGATGCCGGGCATCCGTTCGTTTCGGAGCTAGCCCGTATCGGGGACGTCGAGTATGTCGACCTGCCGACCGGTCACTGGCCGCAGTTCACGAGGCCGGCCGAACTGGGCCAGGCGATCCTGGCCGCGGTGGACCGGGCAGCTGGCGCAGGGCGGACCGCCTAAGCCAGCGGCGGTCAGTTCCGGGGGCCGACCGGCGGCTTGACCGCGTGGACCGCGCAGCCGGCCTCGAGGATCACGCGTTGGGCGGTGCTGCCCAGGATCAGCTTTCCGACCCGGGAGCGGCGCCGAACGCCGATGACGACGAGTTCGACGTCGTCCTCGTAGGACACGTCGACGATCAGGTCTCCCGGGTCGTCGTTGCCGACCATGTGGCGCACGTTCGTGGTGATGCCGGCGGCCTGGGCTCGCTCCAGCAGGCCGGCCAGCTCGGTCTGCGCCTGCTCCGTGTTGTCGGCGAAACCCGGGCCGAGGATGCGCAGGTCGGTGCCGCGCAGGACGGCCTCGTCGATGGCTGCGGCCAGGGCGGCGCGGCCCTCGTCGGTCGGAACAAAGCCAACGGCAACGCTCATGGTCGGATCCTCTCGGGCGGGTGCTACTTGACGGGTGTTTCGAGCGTGCCCTCGGCGAGGAAGCGCCGGAGGTTGGCCAGGGTCAGCGCGGCCATGTCCGCCCGGGTTTCGTGGGTGCCGCTGCCTAGGTGCGGCAGCACGACCACGTTCTCCATCTCCAAGAGCTGCGCGGGAACGCGCGGCTCGTCTTCGAAGACGTCCAGCCCCGCCCCGGCCAGGCGGCCTTCAGCCAGGGCATCGACGAGGGCGGCCTCGTCGACGACGGTGCCGCGCGCGATGTTGACCAGGTAGCCGTCGGGGCCGAGGGCTACCAAGACGTCAGCGTCAACGAGCTTCTGCGACGCCGGTCCGCCTGCCGCGGCGACGATCAGGACGTCGGAGCGGCGGGCAAGTTCCACCAGGGAGTCCACGTACTCGTAGGCCACACCCTCGACCGGGCGGCGGTTGTGGTAGGCAATGGTGCAGTCGAAGCCCTCCAGCCGGCGGGCGATGACCTTGCCGATCCGGCCGAGGCCGAGGATGCCGACGCGCTTGCCGCTCGCCTTGGTGGCCAGGGGGTAATTGCCCTTCGCCTCCCACTCGCCGCGGCGCACATAGCGGTCGGCGGCGCTGATCCGGCGCAGCATATCCACGTAGAGCGCGATGGCTGTGTCGGCGACGCAGTCGTTGAGGACATCCGGGGTGTTGCTGACGCCGATACCTCGTTCCGCGGCCTGGTCCACGTCGGTGGTGTCATAGCCGACGCCAAAATTGACGACCGCCTGCAGGCTGGGCAGGGAACTCATCAGTTCGGTGCCGACGCCGAAGCGCCCGGACGTGACGGCCACGGTGAACTCCGCGCCGCGCTCGTCCAGGAAGATGCGGCGGCCTTCGGCGTCGTCGGGCAGCCGAACGGCGTCGTAATCGTGGATGAGGACATCTCCGACGGCGGGCATCAACGGACCGACCTGGAGGATGGCGTGGGGCATAGACATACCGGCGAGCGTAATGAGGACATCGATTCAGGTCCAACACGCAATTTGGATGAATCAATGCCCTTGGGGTATCGGTTCTCGGGGCTGCTCGAAAACCCCCGGAAATCCGCGGAAGTGTGGCCGCTGTCACATGGAGAACGGGCGGCGGGCGAGTCCTTCACCTCTCCGACATGGAAAAACTTCCCTTGACGCGGTCGAAGGCGCATCGGGAAGCTGTTTGCCAGCACCGACCCCTGGCCTCGAGCACAGATAGCTCCGAAGCCGCAACCGTGTGGGGCGCGTGACCCAGATCCCGGAGGATTCAATGATGTCTTCACTTCGCACCCAAGGGCAGTTCGCCCTGCGGCTCTCCGCCGTGGCTGCCGGCGGAACACTGCTGCTGAGCGGCTGCTCGGTGGCCAACTCGGAAGGCGCCGGCGGCGCGACCGCCGCCAGCTCGGACACGATCCGTGTGGTGCTGCAGCAGGAGCCGCCGACGCTCGAACCCTGCGAGGCCAACCTGACGAGCACCGGCGTGGTGGACCGCTCGACGATCACCGAGCCGTTGATCGAGCGCAACCCGACCAGCGGCGAGCTTGAGCCGAAGCTGGCCACCGAGTGGGAGTCCAAGGACAACAAGGCCTGGACGCTGACCCTGCGCGAGGGCGTCAAGTTCCACGACGGCAGCGACTTCACCGCCGAGGACGCTGCCGCGACGATCGAGCGCGCGGTGAACTCCAAGCTCGGCTGCAACGTCGAGGGCTACGTCTTCGGCGACCAGGACCTGGACGTGAAGGCCGTCAACGACACCACCCTGCAGGTCACCACCCAGGAAGCCGACCCGATCCTGCCGCTGCGGCTGTCCTTCCTCGAAGTGGTGCCGGCGGAAACCTCGGACACGGAGAAGGTCCGGGAGCCCATCGGCACGGGCCCCTACCAGCTCGAGCAGTGGGACGCGGGCCAGAAGATCACCCTGGCGCGGTTCGATGGCTACTGGGGCGAGAAGCCGGCGTACGCCAAGGCCGAGTACCAGTGGCGTGCCGAGAGCAGCGTCCGCGCGGCGATGATCACCTCCGGCGAGGCCGACATCGCGACCGGGCTGAGCCCCGAGGACAACATCGGCGACCTGGGGGTCTCCTACCCGAACAACGAGACGGTCGCGCTGCGCATGCACAGCGACCAGGCTCCGTTCAACGACATCCGGGTCCGGCAGGCCGTCAACTACGCCATCGACAAGGAAGGCATCGTCGCCAGCCTCTACGGCGGACGTGACAAGGTCGCGGCACAGCTGGTGCCCTCCGGCGTCGTCGGCCATAACGAGTCGCTGCAGGCCTGGCCGTTCGACCTGGAGAAGGCGAAGCAGCTGGTGGCCGAGGCCAAGGCCGACGGCGTGGATACCAGCGCGCAGATCGACATGGTTGTGCGCAGCGCGCAGTTCCCGAAGATCGAGGAACTGGGCCAGGTGCTCCAGGAGCAGCTCACCCAGGCCGGCCTGAACGTCAAGCTGCAGATGCTCGAGACCAGCCAGCACCTGACTTACCAGGTCCGGCCGTTCGCCAAGTCCGACGGCGCGCTGATGCTCATGACGCAGCACGGCAACCAGGCCGGCGACGCGGCGTTCACGGTGGACCAGTACATGCTGACCGACGGCGCGCAGAGCGCGTTCGGCACCCCCGAGCTTGACGCCCTGATCAACAAGGCCGACGCCGCCACCGGCGAGGACCGGCAGAAGGCCTTCGAGGAGGTCTTCTCCTACCAGAACGACAAGGTGGTGCAGTTCGCCCACATCGCCCACCAGACCGGCATGATCGGCAAGGCGGCCGGCGTGGACTACGAGCCCAACTCGTCGACCGGCGATGAGCTGCGGCTGGCCGAAATGGCTCCGGCCAACTAGCGGCCGGGTCTGACCAAGGGATTCGAGGGACTCATGTTGACCTACCTGAGGAAGCGCATCCTCTCCAGCGCACTGCCCCTGGTGGTGGTGATTGTGGGAGTATTCGCGCTGGCCCGGCTGACCGGCAACCCGGCCACCCTGTACCTGCCGCTGAACGCCACCGAGCAGATGCGGGCGGACTTCACCGCCCGGATGGGCCTGGACCAGCCGCTGCTGGTGCAGATGGCCGACTACTTCGGCGGCGTCCTCAGGCTGGACTTCGGCGAGTCCCTGAGGACGGGGGAGTCCGCGGCGGCGATGGCGCTGCGGGCTTTCCCGGCCACCCTCCAGCTGGCCGCCACCACCATGGTGCTGGCCATCATCCTCGCCGTGATCGTCGGCTGCTGGGCGGCGCTTAAGCCCAACGGCGTGGCGGACCGGATCTCCAGCTTCGTGTCCATGGCCGCGGCGTCCATCCCGGACTTCTGGCTGGCGATCGTCGGCATCTGGATCTTCGCGATCACCCTCGGCTGGCTCCCGACATCGGGCGTCAACGGGTCCGAGGCCTGGATCCTGCCGATCGCCACGCTGCTGCTCCGCCCGTTCGGGGTGCTGGTGCAGATCGTCCGCGGCGCCATGGTCTCCGCCCTCTCCGAGCCGTACATCAAGCTGGCCCGCAGCAAGGGCGCCGGCGATGTCCGCATCGTGACGCACCACGCGCTGCGGAACGCCGCGGCCCCGGCGCTGACCGTGGCCGGCGACCTCACCGTGGGCCTGGTCAACGGCGCCGTCGTGGTGGAGACGATCTTCGGCTGGCCGGGCATCGGCAAGCTGATGATCGACTCCATCCTGCAGCGGGACTTCGCCGTGCTGCAGGCCGCGGTGCTGCTTACCGCCGTCGCAATTTTTGTCCTGAACATCCTCATCGACCTGGGCTACGCGCTGCTGGATGCACGTGTCCGCCCGGCCACCGTGAAGGCCTAGGAGGAACCATGGCCACACCACTCGTGCAGCCCGGACACCAGCCGCCCACGTCGGACGCGCTCCCCGAACCATCGGCCGTGCCCCCGCTGGAGCCGCCCGCCGCGAAGGCAGCGGACACAGGGGACAAGAAGCCGGGCCTCTTCCGCCTCCTGCTGCGGGATAAATTCGCGACGGCGGCTGCCGCGGTCCTGGTCCTGGTGGGGCTGACCGCGGTGTTCGGTCCCGCCCTGATGGGGGATCTGGCGACCAAGCAGAACCTGCTTTTCGCCAACAAGGCACCGTTCAATCCGGCCAACGGCTGGGAGTACTTCCTGGGCAGCGACTCGCTGGGCCGCAGCGTGCTGGCCCGGCTGGTCATCGCCACCCGGACCACCGTGGCGGTGGCGCTGCCCGCCGTCGCGATTGCCCTGGTCATCGGCTCGCTGTGGGGTGTCTGGGCCGGTTACCACCGCGGCTGGCGCGAGACGGTCTCGATGCGGATTGCCGATGTGATCATGAGCTTCCCGTCGCTGCTGCTCGCCGTCGTCGTTCTCTACGTGTTCAACCCGAGCATCGCGAACATCGTGCTGATCCTGGCCCTCACCCGCATCCCGATCTATCTGCGTACCGCCCGCGCCGAATCCGCCGAGCTGCAGAGCCGCACGTTCGTGGACGCGGCCCGGACCTTCGGCGCCAAGCCGAACGCGATCATCGGCCGGCACGTGGTCCCGATCGTTTTGCCGACGCTGCTGACCCTGGCCACGCTCGAGTTCTGCTACGTGATGCTGGCCGAGTCCTCGCTCAGCTTCCTCGGCATCGGCATCCAGCCGCCGGACGTCAGCTGGGGCCTGATGGTGTCGCAGGGCCGGCAGTACCTGCAGACCGCATGGTGGCTCTCGATCTTCCCGGGCCTGGCCATCGTGATAACGACGATCGCCGCCAACATGCTGGCCGCGTGGCTGCGGATCGCGACGGACCCGGCGCAGCGGTGGCGGCTGGCGCTGCCGCGCAAGCGCCTGATCGCGCGGATTCCGGCCAAGACCGTTGAAGGGGACAAGTGATGAGCACCGTGACAGCGGCAGAAACAACGACGACGGACCGGAGCCTTCCGGTGGTGCTGAAGGTCGAGGGCCTGAACGTGGACCTGCGGACCCCGCGCGGGACCGTGCGGGCGGTGGACAACGTGGGCTTCGAGGCCCGCGCCGGGCAGACACTGGCGTTGCTCGGGGAATCCGGCTGCGGCAAGTCGATGACGGCCAAGGCCGTGGCCGGGCTGCTGGACCCGATCGCGGACGTCGACGGCGGGGAGATCCTGCTCAACGGCACGGACCTGGCCCGCCTGAGTCCGAAGCAGCGGCGCAAGTTCGCCGGCCCCGAGCTGGGCATTGTTTTCCAGGACGCGCTGACCGCGCTCAACCCGGTCTACCCGGTGGGGGCGCAGCTGGGCGAGGCCTTCCGCATCCACCACGGGCTGTCCACCAAGGAGGCCAAGGCGAAGGCCGTGGACCTCATGCGCCGGGTGGGCATTCCGGAGCCCGAGGCCCGGGTCAACGCCTATCCGCACCAGTTCTCCGGCGGCATGCGCCAGCGCATCCTGATTGCCATGGCGGTCGCGCTGAATCCCAAACTGCTGATCGCGGACGAACCGACGACGGCGCTGGACGTCACGGTGCAGGCGCAGATCATGGCGCTGCTGAAGAGCCTGCGCGAGGAGAGCGACATGGCCGTCGTGCTGATTACCCACGACCTGGCCGTCGTCGCCGAGGAAGCCGACACGGTGGCCGTAATGTACGCGGGCAACGTGGTGGAAACCGGCCGGGTGGCCGACGTGTTCGCCAACCCTCGCCACCCGTACACCAAGGGCCTGCTGGAGTCCGTTCCGGTCAACGCCGAGCGCGGCGCTGAGCTGAACTCGATCCCCGGCAGCCCGCCGGAGCTGCACAAGATCCCCGCCGGCTGCGTCTACCAGGACCGGTGCCCGCTGGTGCAGGAGGTCTGCCGGGCGGAGCGGCCGAAGCTGCTGCCCGTGGTTCCCAAGGAACCGGCCGCCGTGGACGGCGCAACCCCGCGGGCCGCCGCCTGCCACTTCAGCGAGGAGCTGGACAAATGACCGAGACCCGCATCCAATCCGAAGGCCGTCCGCTGATCGAGGTCGACGGCGTCACCAAAACCTTCCACGTGGCCAAGAGCGCCTCCGGCAACAGCCGGCTGCGGGCGCTGGACGGCATCAACCTTTCCGTCCGCCGGGGCGAGACCCTCGGCCTGGTGGGGGAGTCCGGCTGCGGCAAGTCCACGCTGGCCCGGACCCTGATGATGCTGGAGCGGCCGGACGCCGGCGCCGTGCGCTTCGACGGGACCGACCCCTTCGGCCTGCGCGGCAAGGAGCTGCTGGAGTGGCGCCGCCGCGTGCAGATGGTCTTCCAGGACCCCTTCGCCTCGCTGAACGCGCGGATGACGGCGGGCGAGATCATCGCCGAGCCGTGGAAGGCGCACCGGGGGCTCTACAAGACGTCGCGGGAGCGCGAGGCCAGGGTGCGCGAGCTGCTGCATATGGTCGGGCTGCGGCCCTCGGACGCGAAGAAGTCCCCGCAGGAGTTCTCCGGCGGCCAGCGGCAGCGCATCGGCATCGCCCGCGCGCTGGCGCTCAACCCGGACGTGATCATCCTGGACGAGCCCGTCTCCGCGCTGGACCTGTCGGTCCAGGCGCAGGTGCTGAACCTGCTCAACGACCTGCAGCAGCGCCTCGGTGTCTCCTACGTCTTCATCTCGCACGACCTCTCGGTGGTGCGGCACGTGGCGGACCGGGTGGCGGTAATGTACCTCGGCCGGATCATCGAGACCGGCCGCACCGAGGACGTCTTCGAGCATCCGCGCCACCCCTATACAGCAGCACTGATGTCTGCCTCGCCCAAGCTGGACGTCAGCGGCGCGGAGCGGAAGCGCATCATCCTGCAGGGCGAGATCCCCTCCCCGCTGGATCCGCCGTCGGGCTGCCGCTTCCGCACCCGCTGCTGGAAGGCGCAGGACATCTGCGCGGAGCAGGCACCCGGCTCCGAATCGGCCGGGGAGAACCCCGCGCATCTGGCCGAGTGCCACTTCCCGTTGGAGACGCTGGCGGTCCGGAGCGGGGAACTGGCGCCCATGCCGTGAGCTGGGCCGACTACGCGGTCATCGGCTTCGCCGTCTTCGCCGCTGCCGGCCTGCAGGCGTCGATCGGCTTCGGCATGGGGATGCTCGCGGCCCCGATCATCGCCCTGGTGGACCCAAAGCTGCTGCCGGTCTCGATCATCATGCTCGCGCTGCTGGTGACCATCATGGTCACCGCACGCGAGCGGTCGGAGCTGGACCTGCGCGGCGCCGGCTGGGCGCTGGTGGGCCGGATACCCGGCAGCATCTGCGGCGCCTGGCTGGTGGCCGTGCTGCCGGGCGAAGGACTGTCCTGGCTCGTGGCCGTCACCGTGCTGGCGGGAGTGGTGCTGGCCTTCCTCGGCTGGCAGCCGGCGCCCCGGCGGCTCAGCCTGGTAACTGCCGGAGCCGCCTCCGGCATCATGGGCACCGCCACCTCGATCGGCGGCGCCCCCATGGCACTCATCTGGCAGCGCCACCAGGGCGCACGCCTGCGCGGAACCATGAGCGCCTTCTTCATGGTCGGCTCGGCCGTGTCCCTGGCCGCCCTGGCCGTGGCGGGCGCGGTGACGGCGCAGGTCTTGATGCTCGTGGCCTGGATGGTTCCGGCCGTCCTCGCCGGCTACGCCGTGTCCCGCTTCGTCAACCGCTTCCTCGATGCCCGGCGCCTGCGCCTGCTCGCGCTGTCGGTGTCCGGGTTCGGCGCGGTGCTGCTGGCCGGTCAGATCCTGCTCGGCTGAGCCCGGAAGCGGGTTGGAGTCAGCGCCCGAGCAGCTGCGGAAGCGTGCCGGCGACCGATTCGATGACTTCGTCGGTTGCCGCCCGGACGTCATCCGGAGACCAAGGAAAGGAGAAGGATCGGTCAGCGATGGAATGCATGGACAGGTCGTTCCAGGAGTCTCCGAAGGTGTAGACCTCCAGGTCATCGCGTGACAGTCCGAGATGGCCGACCAGCCACTGCAGCCCGGCCCCCTTGGTGGTGCCCGCCGGGACGATGTCGACGAAATCCTGGTTGATCACGCACTCGACGGCGAACCTGTCCAGGATCCAGGAATGGATCCGAAGCCTCAGGTCGTCGTCGCCCGGGACCCAGATCGGGATGCCGATGAACTCGTGCAGGTCTATTTCATGGGCCTGCAGCTGGCGGTAGTCACGCAGGATGGTGGTTTCCAGGTCCGAGGGGACGGTCGAGCTGAAACGCGTGTCCCGCCCTTCCAGCATCGTGCCGTAGACGGCGATGCCGTCAACACCGGAAAGCTCTTCGACAACCTGCCGGACGGTGCCGGCGTCGAGCGCGGAGGAGTGCAGCACGCTCCCTTGCCCATCCGTGACGACGGCGCCGGTGTAGAGGACCGAGTAGTCGAAGGCGACGGCGGATCCCTGCAGTGCGTACTGCGTGGCCGCCAGCGACTTGCCGGTGGCAGCGACCGCCAGGTAGCCGGCGTCCTGCCAGGCGCGGATGGCGCCGACGGTGTCGTCATCGATTCCGTGCCGGAAAATGATGGTCCCGTCGAAATCGAAAGCAGCTAGCTTCATGCCTCCCAATCCTAGGCTCCGCTAGCGTGGCTCCCGCACGACGTTGAAGAGCGGACGCCCGGCGGAGAGGCTGGCGATGTTTGCGGCGATGTCTGCGGCGCGCCGTTCGAAGGTAGTCCGCGCGTGGCCGGAGTGGTGCGGGGTGAGGACCGTATTGTCCAGGCGTGCAAACGGAAATTCCGACGGCGGCACCTTGCCGTCCGCGGGGGCGCCCCACCAGACGTCGATCCCGGCGCCGGCGATCCGCCGTTCGGACAACGCGGCATACAGGGCGGCCTGGTCCACCACGGGGCCGCGGGCCACATTGACCAGCAGCGCCGAGGGCTTCATCCGCTCCAGTTCGGCCGCGCCGATGAGGCCGCGGGTCTCCTCGCTGAGCGGCACGGTCACGACGACCACGTCGGACGTCTCGAGCAGCTTGGGCAGTTCGGCCGTGCCGCCGACCCACTCGGGCTGCACGCCTTCGGGATGGGCCGCCGCGGGGTTGCCGCGCACGGCCCGCACCCGCATGCCCAGGGCGGCGCCGAGGCGGGCTACCTCGGCGCCGATGGAGCCGAGCCCCACCAGGCCGAGCACCATGCCGTCGAGCGTCGGGTGGAAAGGCACGTCCGGCGCGGTGGCGATGGTCCGCCATTGGCCGCGGCGCAGTTCGGTGTCGGCGGCCAGCACCCGGCGGGAGAGCATGAGCGTCACCATGACCACGTGTTCGGCGATGGGCCGCGCGTGGTGGAAGGCATTCGCGACGGCGGCGGCCGGCGGGAGGGAGTCCATGGCGATCTTCTCGTACCCCGCGCCGGTCACGTGGACCAGCCGCAGGCGGGCCGCTGCCGCCGCCTGTTCGGGCGGCAGTGCCGAACAGACAACGACGTCGGCATCAGCCAAGGCCTGCAGCTGTTCCTCCGCGCTCCAGCCGGACGCCATCACCCAGTGGTGGGCACCGCCGTCGTACTTCAGCTCCTGCTCGAACCGGCTGATGATCGGATCGGTGACCACGATCCGCAGCGGCTGCGCGGCCGCACCGTCCGTCATCGGCGGGCGCTCTGGAAAGACTGGCTGGGTCACGGGGAGGGGCTCCTTCTCGGGCGGCACCGGCGGGGTTGCTTCGACGATAGGCCTCCGCATCTATGCGCGTCCAAGCTAAAGTATGGACCGAACGATGCGAGGAGTGTATTGATGTTCAGCCTGATCCAGCTCCAGTCCTTTGTCGCCGTCGCCGAAGAGCTGCACTTCGGGGCGGCCGCCGAACGGCTCAACATGACGCAGCCTCCGCTGAGCCGGCAGATCCAGCTGCTCGAGAAGGAACTGCGGGCGCCGCTCTTCGACCGGACCAGCCGCAAGGTGGAGCTCACGGCTGCCGGCCGGACGCTGCTGCCCAGCGCGCGGCAGATCCTGGATATGGCGGTCAAGACGGAGCTGGACGTGCGGCGCGTTGCCACCGGCGAGGCCGGCTCGGTCACCATCGCCTACACCGCTATCGCCGGCCAGAGCGCCCTGCCGAAGCTCCTGCGCCGGGCGGCGGACGAGCAGCCCGGCGTCTCGCTGATCCTGCGCGAGCTGGTGTCGACGGACCAGATGGACGGCCTGGTCAAGGGCACGGTGGACATCGGACTGCTGCGGCCCATCGTGGCGCGGCCCGGCATCGTTTCGCGTCCCCTGATGCGGGACCGGCTGGTGATCGCGCTGCCGGCCGACAGCGAGCTTTCCGGCGAGGGTGCCCTGCCGGTGCGGGCGCTCGAGGGGCAGCCCCTGATGATGTATTCCACGGCGGAGGCCCGCTACTTCCACGACCTGGTCCTGCGGCTCTTCGCCAGCGCCGGCGCCCATCCGAATGTCACCCAGTACGCCAGCCAGGTCCCGGCGCTGCTGGCGTTCGTGGAGGCCGGCCTCGGACTGACTTTGGTGCCGGCCTCGGCCCAGTCGTTCGCCCCGGCCGGCGTGCAGTTCCGGGAACTCGAGCCCTCGCGCGGCGTCAAGGACCTGAACCGGGTGGACCTCGAGGTGGCCTGGAACGAGAACAACACCAACCCGGCCGTCCGCAGGCTGCTGGAGCTGCTCGAAACGCCTGCGGAGGACGAAAACCCCGTTTGAGGGATTCCATCCCGCGCCGGCCCTTCGTACCCTAGGGCTGGGAGGTGTTCAGGAATGAAGGCAACGCAGGGTGACAGGATCATCGTCCGCGGCAGGACCGTGGAGTCGTCCGACCGGCACGGGGAGATCCTGGAAGTACGCGGTGAGGACGGGGCTCCGCCCTATTTCGTGAGGTTCGACGACGGGCACGAGTCGGTGCTCTTCCCGGGCGGGGACTTCGTGGTGGAGACGCGGCCGGTGTCCTAGGCCGCGCCTGTCCTAACCGGCGGCCAGCGAGTAAGCAGAGGCCGGCGAGCGGTGCAGCCAAGCGCGCAGCTCCGCTGCCGGCGCGCTGCCGGCCTGCTGTGCCGCGATCCCGGCCGTCGACGACGACCATGAGGGTGGGGATCGACTGGACTGCGCCCTGACAGCGGGCGGAATGGACGACGGCGGTGCGGCGTTGAGCCGGACATGGAGCGTATTGGTTTTCTGTCCTTTGGCCACTGGGGTCCGGGCCGCGGGTCCCGCACCCGCTCGGCGCGCGAGGCGCTGCTGCAGGGGATCGAGCTGGCGGTGGCCGCCGAGGAGCTCGGCATCGACGGCGCGTTCTTCCGGGTGCACCACTTCGCCCGGCAGCAGGCGGCCCCGTTCCCGCTGCTCGCGGCAATCGCGGCGCGCACGTCCCGGATCGAGATCGGAACCGGCGTGATCGACATGCGCTACGAAAATCCGCTCTACATGGCCGAGGAAGCGGCCGCCACGGACCTGATCAGCGGCGGCCGGCTCCAGCTCGGCATCAGCAGGGGATCCCCCGAGCCGGCGAGGGACGGCGCCGCCGCGTTCGGCTACGTGCCGGCCGAGGGCGAGACGCCGGCGGACATGGCGCGGCGCCACACTGAGGTGTTCCGGCACGCGATCGCCGGCGGGGGAGTGGCGGAGGCCGACCCGCAGTACACCGGCGGTGCCGGGCTGCTGCCAATCCAGCCGACGTCCTACGACCTGCCGCAGCGGATCTGGTGGGGCGCCGGGACCCGGAAGACCGCCGTCTGGGCCGCCGAACAGGGCATGAACCTGATGAGTTCCACGCTGCTGACCGAGGACACCGGCCTGCCCTTCGACGAACTGCAGGCCGAGCAGATCCGGATGTTCCGGGAGGCCTGGAAGGCCGCCGGGCACAAGTTCCAGCCAAGGGTTTCGGTCAGCCGCAGCGTGATGCCGATCGTCGACGACGAGGACCGGATGTACTTCGGCGGCCGCGCCGGAGAGGGCGGCGACCAGGTCGGCATGATTGACGGCCTGCTCTCGCGCTTCGGCCGCACCTACACCGGGGAGCCGGATGTCCTGGCCCGCGAACTGGCGGCGGACGCCGCGGTGCGGGAAGCCGACACGCTCATGCTCACGGTCCCGAACCAGCTCGGTGTCGCCTACAACGCCAAGCTGCTGGAGAACATCGCGCGCTACATTGCGCCGGACCTCGGATGGCGGAGCAAGGCGACGACGACGGCGGACGGCGGGGCCCGGGTGCGCGGCTGATCCGGAGCCGGACCGGTGGCGGTTGGCTACTGCTGGCCGCGCAGCCGCTCCATCTCCCGGCGGTCCTTCTTGGTGGGCCGGCCGGCGCCGCGGTCCCGCTGCGGCAGCCCGAGCGCCGGCATCGGCGGGCGCTCCGGCGTGTGGTCGGTGAAGCAGTGCGAGGCGGCCTCGGCACCGACACGCTTGGCGATCAGCCGGCGCACCTCGAGGATACGTTCATAGCCCGGCTGGCGGACCCGGATCGTATCTCCGATGACCACCGTCTGCGAGGCCTTGGCCGGGTTGCCGTTCAGCCGCACGTGGCCGGCCCGGCAGGCGGCCGTGGCCGCCGAGCGCGTCTTGTAGGCGCGGATGGCCCAGAGCCAGGCATCGATCCGGACGGAGGAGGGGGCGGTCGGCAGCGCGGTCATGATGGTTGCAAAGTGTAGCCGATGACCGACCGGGCGGCACGGCGGGCAAGTGCCACCGGGTCGGAGGGGGCGCCGCGCAGGAGGCTGCTGAGCACCCCGTTGTAGAGCAGCAGCAGCGTGGAAGCAACGGCGTCCGGGTCCTGGCATTGTGCCTCGCGGGCAAGTTCCCCGAGCCGGTCGGTAACCAGAAGGGTGTCCTGCTCGAGGAGCTCGAACACCGGGTCCGGCTGTCCGTCCTCGGGTGAGGGCCGCTCGGAGGCGGTGGCCAGGAAGCAGCACCATTGGACCGGCCCCGCCGCCGCGCGGAACGATTCGATGGCGTCGAAGACCGCCAGCAGGCGGTCCTGCGGAGAACCGGCGGCCGCAACGGCCGCATTCCAGTGCCCGCACCAGGAATCCAGCCGGCGGGCGAGGACCTCGCGCAGCAGGTTGTCCTTGGAGCCGAATTGCTTGTACAGCGTCACGATCGCAACTCCGGCCTCCGCGGCCACCCGATCCACTCCCGTGGCGGTGATGCCCTGCTGGAAAAAGAGGCTCTCGGCAGCGTCGAGGATGCGCTCCCGGGTGTCCTGACGTCTGGCCATGCTTGTAGTATAACGGTCGTTACAGTGAAACGCTCGTTATGCACAGGAGGTGCTCGATGACTGGAGCGGACACGGTCCTTGGCCGGAAGGCGGGGGTGGGTACGGCAGTAGCCGGGATGATGCTGATTGCGGCCACCTACGGAATGGCCCGTTTCGGTGTCGGCCTGTTCGCTCCCTACCTCTCGGCCGCGCGCCCGGAGCTGGTCGACGTCCTGGGCTGGGCCGCGGCCGCGCAGTTCATCTCCTACTCGCTGGCTGCCATGGCTGCCGCCCGGCTGGTCGGCAGCCGGCCCCGCACCGGACTGGTGCTGGCCGGCGCCACCGCGACGCTGGGATGCCTGGGCGTGGCGGTCGCCTCCGATCCGGCCGTCTTCGTGGTCGCGGTCCTCGTCGGCGGGATGGGCGGAGGCTTCGCCTCTCCGGCGCTGGTCCCGGTCATCGACGCGGCCGTCGCGCCTGACGCCAGGGCCACGGCGCAGTCCGTGGCCAACGCGGGGACGGCCGTCGGCGTCATCGGGGCCGGCCTCGTCATGTTTGCCGCCACCTCGATCGCCCCCGCCTGGATCTTCATGGCGTTGGTGTGTGCGGCGGCCACGGTGGCGACGTGGTACCCGGTGCGGGCACGCACCTGCCTGGCGGCTTCCCCGAGCGCTGTCCCGCGGCCGCCGGTGTTGGGTTCCGGGACTTGGCGGGCGCTGCGCCGGCCTGGTGCCGCGGCGGTGGTCGCCGGCGCCGGGTCCTCGCTGACGTGGACGTTCGGGCCGCTGCTGATGGCCAGGGCGGGTTCGGTGGCCCCCGGACAGGTCGGGTGGCTGTGGATCGCCCTCGGCCTCGGCGGCTTCCTCGGCGCCCTCGCCGGCATTCTGGTCGAGCGCGCGGGACGGCGCGGCGCCTGGTGCCTCTGCGCGGCTGTCCTCGCGCTGGCCAGCGGCGGAGTGGGGCTGTCCGCGGCCACCGGCAGCCCCTGGCCGGCCTACGCCGGAATGGCGGCCTTCGGCGCCGGCTACATGGGGTTGTCCGCGGTGCTCATCCTCTGGGCACGCCACCTCCTGCCGGACAACGCCGGAGCGGGTGCCTCCGTCCTGTTTATCGCCCTGGCCGTTGGGCAGGCACTGGGATCCGCCGGCTTCGGCACGGTGCAGGAGCTCGTGAGTCCGGTGCTCCTGGCGACCCTGGCCGCGGGCCTGTGCGCGGCCGGCGGCCTGATGGCGCTGCCGGGAAAGCCCCTGCCGCCCGCCGGACAAGCGGGCTAAGCTGGGCGGCAGAGGGAAGGAACTGCTGATGGAAACGTCGTCGTTAATGCCCTCCGAGTGGCAGCGGGCCCTGCTCATCATGGCCCATCCCGACGATCCGGAATACGGAGCCGCCGCTGCGGTCGCGCAGTGGATCGCGGAGGGCAAGGAAGTTTGCTACGTGCTGGCCACGCGCGGGGAAGCGGGCATCGCCGGGCTCGATCCGGTGGAGGCCGCGGCCGTGCGGGAGGCCGAACAGCGGCGCGCCTGCGAGCGGGTCGGAGTGGACACGCTGGAGTTCCTCGATTTCGCCGACGGCCGGCTGGAGCACTCGCTCGTGCTGCGCCGCGAACTCGCCAGCGCCATCCGGCGGCACCGCCCCGACGGGATCATCACGCTGAACTTCGAGGAAACCTGGGGCCCGGGAATGTGGAACTCGGCGGACCACCGGCACCTAGGTGCGGCGGTCATGGACGCCGTGGCGGACGCGGCGAACGAATGGATCTTTCCGGAGCTCTACGGCGGCCCGGTGCCGCACCCCGGGGTGCAGTGGGTGGCCGTCTGCTCGCCGTGGCCGACGCACTGGCTGGCTGTGGACGCCGAAAGCGTGGAGCGGGCGGTCGAGTCGCTGTCCGAGCACCGCATGTACCTGGAGGCGCTCAGCGATGAACCGGTGGAGGAGCAGGCCCGCCGGCAGATCGAGATGGTTACGGCCGACGGGGAAACGGCACGCCGGGTGGGGTTCCAGCTGTTCCGGTTCTGAGCTGGCGCCTTCGCTTAGCTAGTGTTGGCGGGTGAGCTACTTCATACCCCGCAAGCCGTGGCGCGGCCGGATCGGCGCGCTCCTCGGCATCCTCATCATGGCGCTCAGCCTGCGTGCGGCCGTGTCCGTGGTGCCGCCGCTGCTGGGAACCGTGGGTCCCGAACTGGGCTTCGACGCCGCGACCACCGGCGCGCTGGCGATGCTGCCGCCGCTGGTCTTCGCCGCGGCCGGTCTGGCCACCCCGGTGCTGATCCGCTGGCAGGGCGCCGAGCGCGTGCTCACCGCGGCGGTGCTGCTGGCGGTCGCCGGGCAGCTGGGCCGGGCCGCTGTCGACTCGGTCTGGCCCTTCCTCGGGCTGTCGGCCGTGGTGATGGCCGGCTACGGGATGGGCAACGTGGTGCTCCCGCCGCTGGTGAAGAAGTATTTCCCGGACCGGATGGGCGTGGTCACGGCCGGCTACGTGACCCTCCTCGCCGTGGGTACCGCGGCGAGCCCGCAGCTTGCAGTGCCGGTGGCGGAGCTGGCGGACTGGCGGGTCTCGATAGCGCTCTGGGCCTCGGTCAGCGCACTGGTGCTGGTGCCCTGGGCGGTGCAGCTGCTGCGGGACCGGAAGGCCCGTGACGCCAACGACGACGGCGGCGCGGCCTCCGCCGGGGCTGTTGCCGCGGGTGCCGGCCCGGCTGGGTCCGCCCGCGGGGAAGGAGGCACTGCCCGCGCAGCGCAGGCTCCGGTGCCGTACCTGCAGCACCTGAACCCGTGGCGCTCGCGGGTCGCCTGGGGGCTGGCCATCTTCCTCGCCGGCAACTCGGCGCAGACCTACGTCTACTTCACCTGGCTGCCGCCGTACCTGACCGGCCAGGGCGTGGATCCGGCGGCCGCGGGTTCCGCGCTGGCGTATTTCGCCATCCTCGGCCTGCCCGTCAGCCTGCTGGTCCCGCTGCTGGTGCCGAAAATGCGCAACCCGATCATCGCCGTCGTTATTTTTGCCGCGTGCTGGGCCTGCGGGCACCTGGGCCTGTACCTGTCGCCGACGGCCGGCACCTGGTGGTGGATCACGCTGGCCGGGCTGGGCCAGGGCACCTTCGCGATGGCGCTGCTCATGATGAACCTGCGCTCGCGGACCCAGCACGGGGCCGCCGTCCTCGCGGGCTTCAGCCAGGGCATCGGCTATGCCGGGGCCGGGATCGCGCCGCTGCTGTTCGGCGTGGTCCAGGAGGCCACCGGCGGCTGGACGGCGTCCTTCGCGATGCTGGGGGCCTGCCTGCTCGTGCTGCTGGTGGGTGCCGTCATGATCAACCCGCGGCGTTGCATCGAGGACGGCGTCGAGGATAGCGTCGAGGGCGGTATCGGCGACGACGGCGCGGCCGCACGATCCCGGCCCGGGGAAACGGAGCTGCCGGCGCGGGCGGAAGGCCGGCCCTCGGCGTCGTCCGGGGAAAGGCGAGGCTAACGCCCTCCCCGCCCGCCGGGTCCGCCGCTAGGATGCCCGTCCGGCGGCGGCCTCGGCATACGTAGCCGAGACCCGGCGGTACACCGGGGTCAGGAAGGCCAGCAGCGCAGCCGCGATCATCATGATGCCGGCGGCCAGGAACACCAGGGCGATGCCGCGCGAGGTGCCCTCGCCCAGCAGCGGAGCCAGCCCCGCGGCGCCCTCCGCCGACCGGGCGTACGGGATAATCCAGACCTGGGCGAGGGGCGCGACGAGGAATGCGGTGATCGGGGCCGCCGCCGACTCGAACGCCATGGCGAATCCGAAGACCCGGCCTTGCCGCTCCAGGGGCACCACCCGCTGGATCACCGTCTGTTCGGCGGCCTCGACAAACGGCACCAGGACCATGTAGAGCCAGATGCCGGCGATGTAGAGCCAGGCCCACTCCCGGAGGGTGAAGACCGCGCCGACGACACCCATAACGATCACCGCGAGGAGCATGCTGCGCAGCGGGTTGCGGCCCAGTCCGAATTTGCCGATCAGGGCGCCGCCGACGATGAAACCGGTGGCGCCGAGCGCGAAGTAGGTTCCCCACAGCTCCACGGGAAACAGTTCCAGGCCGTAGGGATCCATCAGCGCCATGTAGACGCCGCCGACGAAGTTGTTGAACGTGGAGAACAGGATCAGCGCGAACAGTCCGGCAACGGCAAAGACGGCGGCAAGGGAACCGCGCAGGTCGAATCCGCCGTGCGCGTCCGAGGCGGCCGGCCGCGCTTCCTCGGGCAGGCGCAGCGTGAGCAGGTGCACGAAGGCCAGCGCGGTGAGCGCCACCCCGACGGCGATGGTCCAGCCCATGCCCAGCAGCCCGACGGACAGCCCGGAGAGCACGGAGGTGACAATGAACATCAGCCCCTGCACCATGCCTACCAGCCCGTTGGCGTTGGCCCGCCGGTCCGGTTCGATGAGGATGGTGACCGTGGTGGAGAGGGCGATGTTGCGCAAGTTTTCGACGACAGCGCCGACCAGGATGACCAGGGCGAAGACCCAGAACCAAGGCTGCGCCAGGTCCAGCAGCCGGGCAGCGGGTATCAACAGGAACAGGATCCCGGATAGCGCGAACATGGCCAGCGTGAAGCCCCCGGCGAAGCGCATCACGGCCAGCTTGCGGTAGCGGTCCACGAAGGTGCCGAAGCTGATGCTGGAGAGGGCCATCAGCAGCATGTACACCCCGCCCACCACGCCGGTGGCGATCACATTGCGCGTCTGCAGGTACACCCAGAACGTCAGGGCGAACCACAGGTAGCTGGTCGTGATGTTGGCGACGGCGGTGTTCACGAGGATCTCCGCGAACGTGTGGGCCCGCTGTGCCTGACTGCGCGGGGAAGTGTCGGTGGCTTGAGCGGCGGTAGTCCCGGAGGGAGCCGGTTCCTGCTCGGGCATGCGCCCAGTGTACTGAAAATCCGCGAGGGCGGCAGGCCCCGATGGAGGCCTGCCGCCCTCGCGGAGTCTGCCGCTGCTAGTCGCCGATGTAGAAGAGGCGCTTGTTGACGAACTCGTCCATGCCGAGCGGGCCGAGTTCGCGGCCGAAGCCGGAGCGCTTGACGCCGCCGAAGGGGATGTCCGCGCCTTCGCCGACACCGTTGACGTTGGCCATCCCGACCTCGAGCTGGTGGGCGATCCTGCGGGCGCGTTCCTCGTCCGTGGAGAAGACCGCGCCGCCGAGGCCGTACTGGGTGTCGTTCGCCAGCTTGAGGGCCTCCTCGTCGGAAGAGACCTTGTAGACCACGGCGACCGGGCCGAAGAGCTCTTCGGTGTAGGCGCGCATCTCCGGGGTGACGCCGGTGAGGACGGCGGGGGCGATGTAGGCCGCCGGGCCGTCCTGCAGCTGGCCGCCGGCGTGCAGGGTCGCGCCCTTGTTGACCGCGTCCTTGAGCTGTTCGGCGAGGGCCTCGGCTGCGGCGCGGGAGGACAGCGGGGCGAAGGTGCCCTCGGCTTCCTCGGCCGGGTTGCCGGGCTTGAGGTCCTTGGCCTGCTTGGCCAGTTCGGCGACGAAGCCGTCGTAGATGTCGTCCATGACGATCATGCGCTTGTTGGAGTTGCAGGCCTGGCCGGTGTTCTCCATCCGGAACTCCCAGGCCGCTGCCGCCGCGGCCGGGACGTCCTCGGCGTCCAGCACCACGTAGGGGTCGGAACCGCCGAGCTCGAGCACGGCCTTCTTCAGGTTCTTGCCGGCCAGTTCGCCGATGATCGCGCCGGCCCGCTCGGAGCCTGTCAGCGAGACACCCTGGATGCGCGGGTCAGCGATGATGTCCGCGATCTGCTCGTGTGTGGCGAACACATTGATGTACGCGCCGGCCGGGACGCCGGCGTCGTCCATGATCTGCTGGATCGCCAGCGCCGACCGCGGGCAGGACTCGGCGTGCTTGAGGATGATGGTGTTGCCCAGCACCAGGTTGGGCGCGGCGAACCGGGCGACCTGGTAGTACGGGTAGTTCCACGGCATGATGCCCAGCAGCGGGCCGACCGGCAGCCGCTGGATCAGGGCGCGGCCGCCTCCGATCGCCTTGATCTCCTGGTCCGCGGCCAGGGCCGGGCCCTCGGTCGCGAAGTAGTTGAAGATGTCAGTGCAGAACTCGGCCTCGCCCTTGGACTGGGAGAGCGGCTTGCCCATTTCCTCGGTGATGATGGCGGCGAGCTCATCGGCCCGCTCGGTGAACAGGTCGGCGACCTTGGCCACCATCTTGGCGCGTTCGGCGATGGGCACTTCCTTCCAGGACTGGAAGGCCTCCTGGGACCTGGCCAGGGCGTCCTGGATCTCGGCATCGGTAGCGGTGGGGAACTTCTCCACCACCTCGCCGGTGGCCGGATTGAGCACGCGGTAACCGGGCTGGGTGGTCGACGTGGCAGTCACGGGAACTGTCTCCTTTTGTTGATGGCAGCCGGGCACAGGCTATCCCGGCGTCTCCCAATAATCATGTACCGTCCGGCCGGTCCTGTGAAGTCCGTTACGTTCCGCTCTGAGGGAACGGACGACGGCGGCTTCCGGACTTGGGGTACTCCGGCCCGGCGTCCGCGGCCACAATGGGCTTATGGATGCCGCACAGCTGAAAGCCCTCGCCCTCGTCTGCACGCTGACTCCGTCACCCAAGCCGTCGAGCAGCGAGCTGCTCGCCCGCCAGGTCATCCAGCAGCTGTCCACGCACGCTGTGGAGTGCGACCTCATCCGCGTGGTGGACCACGACGTCAAGCCCGGCGTCCAGACCGACATGGGTGAGGGAGACGAGTGGCCCGGCATTCGGGAGCGCCTGCTGGCGGCGGACATCCTGGTGCTCGCCACGCCCATCTGGCTCGGGCACCCGGCCAGCGTGGCGCAGCGCGTGCTGGAGCGGCTGGACGCCGAACTGTCCGAGACGGATGACAAAGGCCGCCTGAGCATGTTCGACAAGGTGGCCGTGGTCGCCGTCGTTGGAAACGAAGACGGGGCGCATCACGTCAAGGCCGAGCTTTACCAGGCCCTCTGCGACGTCGGCTTCAGCATTCCGGCGCAGGGCGCGACCTACTGGGTGGGTGAGGCCATGCAGGGGACGGACTATCAGGACCTGCCGGAGACTCCCGATGCCATCGCGGGCGCAACGGCCATGGCGGCGCGCAACGCGGCCCACCTCGCCCGGGCTCTGAGATCGTCGCCGTATCCGGCCGGCTGACGGGGCTCTGACCCCCCAAGCTGGTGCTCGACAAAGCCGGAGGAGCGGAGGAACCTTTGTGCTGTGCTCTGTCGAGCCGCCGATTATCCGTTCCGCGGCCTGGGGAAGCAGCGGATCCACGCTCCCGATAAGGTCCGGGCCGCGCCCTCGGGAACCGTTTCCACTGCGGCCGACACCACGCCAAGGGGCAATCGACATGCCTGCCAATACAGTTTCCAGCCTGGAATCCCGGTCCTTCGATGAGCCGGACGAGAAGCGCCGTCCGGACAAGACCGAAGTGGATGTGCTGAGCGTCAGCGGCTACACACTGGGCCGTTTCCGCTTCCAGCCCGGCTGGCGGTGGTCCGACTGCATCAAGCCCGTGGTCAAGACGGACTCCTGCCAGAACAACCACGTCGGCCTCTGCACCTCCGGCACACTCATCGTGGAGCTGTCGGACGGAACCCGCGCCACGATCAAGGCCGGCCACTCCTACTCCATCCCGCCCGGCCACGACGCCTGGGTCGAAGGGGACGAGCCGTTCGTGGGCTACGAGTTCCTCAGCGCGGCGGAGTACGCCAAGGAGGCCTAATCCGGCCGCACCGGCCGCCGGGTTGGGGCTGGCGGAGGCGGCGGGGAAAGGCGCGTGCGTGAAGAAGAACGGCATCCTGAACCCGGCATTGAACGCCGGGCTGTCCCGTTTGGGCGAGGGGCACCTGGTAGTCATCGCCGACTGCGGCTTGCCGCTGCCCGCCAATGGTCCGGTGGTGGACCTGAGCCTGGTCCGGGGTGTGCCGCGGTTGCAGGAGGTGCTGGACGCCGTAGTGGCCGAGCTGGAGATCGAAGCGAGCTTCGCGGCGGCCGAAGCCGGCCCCGAGGTAAGGGCGTGGTTCGAAGGCAGCGGTTTGGATCCGGTCAGCATCGAACACGAGGAGCTCACGGCGATGCTGCCCCAGGCGGCGCTGATCATCCGGACCGGGGAAGCCACGCCGTTCGCCAACATCGTGCTGCGCTGCGGCCTTCCGTCCTGACCCGCGGCGCACCGACCCGCACCGGCCGGTGCCGGGCGGTGCGGGTCGGGACGGCGGCCGGCGGGAAGCCCCGGCGCGGTCAGGCGCCGGGCTGTACCTCGTTGATGCGGAACACGGCTCCGGTGGGATCGGCGAGCGTCGCCATCCTGCCGAACTGGGTGTCTTCCGCCGGCTGCAGCAGCCGTCCGCCCAGGCCCACGGCCGTTTCGATGGCGGCATCGACATTCTCGACGCCGAAGTAGACCTGCCAATTGGAGGGCACGCCCTCGGGCAGGAAGGCGGCGGCGTCCATAATGCCGGCCCGCGCGCCGTCGCCCGCGCCCGCGCCCAGGGTGGTGTAGCGGAATTCTTCGGTGTCGCTCATGACGTCGGTCTGCCAGCCGAAGACGTCCTGGTAGAACTTCACGGCTGCCGGGTAGTCGCGGGTCTGCAGCTCATGCCACACCGGCGCCCCGGCTTCATCATGGGCCTCGAACCCGGTCATTCCGCCGAACTGCCAGGCGCCGACGGCCGCTCCGCCGGCGTCCCCGAACATGGCCATGTGCCCCTGCTCCGGAACCTCCATCGGCGGCAGGTAGACCTGTCCGCCTGAAGAGGCCGCGGCTTCGGCTGCGGCATTGATGTCCTCCACCCGCAGGTAGGTGCTCCAGGCGTCGGGGTAGCCGGACTGCCCGTCGTTCTTCATCATGCCCGCTACCG
Source organism: Arthrobacter sp. USHLN218 (assembly GCF_037144715.1). NCBI lineage: Bacteria > Bacillati > Actinomycetota > Actinomycetes > Micrococcales > Micrococcaceae > Arthrobacter > Arthrobacter sp. USHLN218. The sequence continues at coordinate 49,298 of NZ_JBBCYT010000004.1, read as the reverse complement.
GCCTGCCGTCCTTGAGGGCCATGATGTAGCCGCCGTATTTTTCTTCGTCACCGGTTTCGTAGGTCCAGCCCATCAGCTGCTGGTAGAAGTCCTTGGACTGTTCCGGATTAGCGGTCATGAGGTCGATCCAGCAGGGTGCGCCGTTGTCGATCTTGGGCGTGGGCATGCGGTACTCCTGTCATTGTCACAAATTGGGAGGTACGGACAGCAGCGACTCTAGCGGCCGCCACTGACACCGGCAATGGTCCGGGCGTCCCGCCGGCAGTACTGCCGCCCGCCCCAAGGGACGGGGACCGCAAGGACGGATGGCGCCGTCGTTCTTCTGCACAGTAGAGACGCCCTCCGTGTGTGCGCTGCCACACTGACAGGCCGAGGTCCGGCCCATAGCGTCGAGGGGTACCTATCCTGTTTGACCCCAAGGACGCATGTCAATGACGACAGAACTCTTAGCCACACCCAGCGCGAGTACGGCGACCGGCCCGTTGGCCAACGCGCAGGCCCAGCTTGCCGCCGCCGTGGAGACGCTCGATTACGGAGCCGGGCTGCATCGGCTGCTCGCCAGCCCGCGGCGGGAAATGACCGTCTCGATTCCGCTGCACCGGGACAACGGGGCGGTCGAAGTGCTGACCGGCTACCGCGTGCAGCACAACTTCTCCCGCGGCCCGGCCAAAGGCGGACTGCGCTACAGCCCGGCGGTGGACCTGGACGAAGTGCGGGCGCTGGCGATGTGGATGACCTGGAAGTGCGCCCTGCTGGATGTGCCCTATGGCGGGGCCAAGGGCGGCATCACGATCGACCCGCGCAACTACTCGGTCCGCGAACTCGAGCGCGTCACGCGGCGCTACACCTCCGAGATCCTGCCGATCATCGGCCCCGAGAAGGACATTCCGGCTCCGGACATCGGAACCGATGAGCGGACCATGGCCTGGATGATGGATACCTACTCGGTCAACGTCGGCTACACCGTGCCCGGCGTGGTGACCGGCAAGCCGGTAAGTGTGGGCGGATCGCTGGGCCGACCGAGCGCCACCTCGCGCGGCGTGGTCCAGATTGCGCTCGCCGCCCTGTCCCACTCGGGACTGGAACCGGGCCGCAGCACCGCGGCCGTGCAAGGCTTCGGCAAGGTCGGAGCCGGCGCGGCCGCCTTCCTGGCCGAAGCGGGCGTCAAGGTGCAGGCCATTAGCGACCAGTACGGGGCCGTGTACGCCGCGGGGGGAATCGACGTTCCAGCGCTCGCGGAGCACGTCGAGCTGACAGGCAGCGTGGTCGGTTTCGCCGGGGCTGAACCGATGGATGCTGCCGCCCTGCTGGAACTGGACGTGGACCTGCTCGTCCCGGCAGCCGTCGAAGGCGTCCTGCACGCAGGCAATGCCGGGCGGGTGCGGGCCAGGGTCGTGGTGGAGGGCGCCAACGGACCGACCACGGGCGAGGCCGATTCCATCCTGCAGGCCAACGGCGTCCTGGTGGTGCCCGACATCCTGGCCAATGCAGGCGGCGTCATCGTCTCCTACTTCGAGTGGGTGCAGGGCAACCAGGCCTACTGGTGGACCGCCGACGAGGTGGAGGACCGGCTGGCCCGACGGATGCTGGCCGCCTGGGAGAACGTGCTCGCCGTCTCCAAGGCACGCCGCATCACGCTGCGCGAGGCCGCAACCGTGACGGCGGTGGAGCGCGTGGCCGAGGCCCACCTCACCCGCGGCCTCTACCCGTAGACGGACGCGCAGCGAGGGAAGTCGGGAAAGCGAAGGGCGCCGGTCCTTCCTGGGCGGAAGGACCGGCGCCCTAGTAGTCGGCGGCTTGGTCCGTCAGACGGCCTCGAGCACGCTGACGTAGTTGGCGATGGCGAGGCCGCCCATGTTGTGCACGGCGGCGCGGCGGGCGCCGGGCAGCTGCATGTCGCCGGCCGTGCCGGAGAGCTGCATGGCAGCGACCACGTGCTGGGAGACGCCGGTGGCGCCGACCGGATGGCCCTTGGCCTTGAGCCCGCCGGAGAGGTTGACCGGCAGCTTGCCGTCCCGGTAGACCCAGCCTTCCTCGATGGCGCGGCGGCCTTCGCCGGCCGGGGCGAGGCCCATGACTTCGTACATGATCAGCTCCGCGATGGTGAAGCAGTCGTGCACTTCGGCCAGGTCCAGATCCTGAAGCGAGACGCCGGCCATGCCGAGCGCGCGCTGCCAGGCGGCGACGCTGCCGGCGAAGGCGATCGGATCGCGCTTGGCCGCGGGCATGAAGTCGTTCGCGTGGCCGAAGCCGGCGAGCCGGACGGGAGCGGCGGCGGCGTTCGACGGTGCGGGACCGGCGGTGAGCACGACGGCGGCGGCACCGTCCGAGACGGGGGAGCAGTCCGTGCGGCGCAGCGGCTCGGCCACGATCGGGTTCTTGTCCGAGACGGTCCGGCAGAAGTCCTCGCCGAGGTCCTTGCGCAGCTGGGCATAGGGGTTGGCCACGCCGTTGCGGTGGTTCTTCGCGGCGATGGAACCGAGCACGTCGCCGACGGCCCCGTGCCGCTTCTCGTAGTGCTTGGCGGTCTCGGCGAAGAGGCCGGCGAACCCGGTGGAGGACGGCTTGCCGGCGGCCTCGTAGTCCGCGCCGAGCAACGCGGCACCGACGACGTCAGCGCCGGCGTGCGTCATCTTCTCGGCGCCGATCACCAGCACGTTCCGGGCGGTCCCGGCCAGGAGCGCCTTCGCGCCCTGCTGGAGGGCGGCCGAGCCGGAGGCACAGGCGTTCTCGACGCGCGTGGCCGGGACGTTCGCCAGCTCATCGGACACCTGCAGCGCCAGCGAGGACGCGAAGCCCAGCGGCACCATGCCGGAGTTGAACTGGCCCAGGTAGATCTCGTCGATCTGCCCCGGCTCCAGCCCGGCGTTGGCGATCGCCTCGGTGGCGACGCCGACGATCAGGGATTCGAGCGTCTGGTCGGCCAGCTTGCCGAAAGGGGAGTGGCCCCAGCCGGTGAGCAGGATGTCCTTGCCGAACTGTTCCTTCAGGCTCACTTGTTGGTTCCTTCCAGGACATTCCCGAGCTGCGCCGCCAGTTCGGGGGAGAGCTCGAACTCCGCCTCGGTCTTCTCGCGGACCTCCTGAAGCGTGACGCCGTCGGCGAGCTGCTTGAGCACCAGCCGGGGAGTCCCGCCGTCGTCGTTAATGTCAAAGTCCGCAAGGTCCGTGATGATCCGGTCCACCACCCGCACGCCGGTCAGCGGCAGCGAGCACTCGGTGACGATCTTCGGGCTGCCGTCCTTGGCGACGTGCTCGGTCAGCACCACCACGCGCGGCGTGCCCGCGACCAGGTCCATCGCGCCGCCCATGCCCTTGACCATCTTGCCGGGAATGGTCCAGTTGGCCAGGTCGCCGGCGCCGGAGACCTGCATGGCGCCGAGGATGGCCACCTTGACGTGCCCGCCGCGGATCATGCCGAAGCTGGCGGCGGAGTCGAAGATGGAGCCGCCGGGCAGCACGGTGACGGTCTGCTTGCCGGCGTTGATCAGGTCCGGGTCCTCGTCGCCCTCATACGGGAACGGGCCCATGCCGAGCAGCCCGTTTTCGCTCTGCAGCACCACGCGGGTGCCCTCCGGCAGGTTGTTGGCCACCAGGGTGGGGATGCCGATGCCGAGGTTGACGTAGTCGCCGTCGTTCAGTTCGGTCGCGGCGATGGCCGCCATCTGGTCTCGTGTCCAGGCCATGGTTTTCTCCTTGCGTTTGCAGCTTCAGGCGCCGACGACGGCGGCGGGCCGGGGGCGGGTGGTCAGCTTTTCGATGTGCTTGGTGCGGTCCGTGGCCTTGATGAGCCGCTGGACGAAGACGCCGGGGGTGACGATGTTGTTCGGATCCAGCTGGCCGGGCTCGACGATGACCTCGGCCTCGGCGACCGTGACCTTGCCGGCGGTGGCGACCACCGGGTTGAAGTTCCGCGCGGTGTAGCGGTAGATGAGGTTGCCGTCCGTGTCCGCGGTGTGGGCGTGCACGAGCGCGAGGTCGGCGACGATCCCGCGCTCCTGGACGTAGAGCTGGCCGTCGAACTCGGCGTGCGGCTTGCCTTCGGCGATCTGGGTGCCGACACCGGTCTTGGTGTAGAAGGCGGGGATGCCGGCGCCGCCCGCGCGCAGCCGCTCGGCGAGGGTGCCCTGCGGGTTGAACTCCACCTCGAGCTTGCCGGCCAGGAACTGCTCGGCGCACAGCTTGTTCTCGCCGATGTAGGAGCCCAGCACCTTGCGCACCTGGCCGCCCTCGAGCAGGACGCCCAGGCCCTTGCCGTCCACGCCCATGTTGTTGGAGATGATGGTCAGGTCCTTCACGCCGGAATCGCGCACGGCGTCGATCAGGTCCGCGGGGATGCCGCTGAGGCCGAAACCGCCGACGGCGATGCTCATGCCGTCATGCAGCAGGCCCGCCAGCGCGTCGGCCGCTCCTGGAATCAGTTTGGACATTGCTTCCTCCTCGTTGAGTCTCCGGCGCGGGCCGGGAGCTGGGCTGTCCATTTTGTGGACAGCTGGTTTCCATGGAGACTAGCGTCACAATCAGGAGAGCGTCAACCGGCCGATCGGACTACTATTCATACTGTGGACGGGTTGCCGAAGGTTGTCCACATTATGGATTGAAGGGCGGATCATGGCGGAAAAACCGGTTCAGGGTGCACAGGTCGTCTCCCGTGTCGCGCGGCTGCTGCGCATAGTCGGGCGGGCTCCGGAAACCGGCGCCGCGCTGCCGGATATTGTCGACGCGGCCGGCCTCACCCGGCCTACCGTCTATCGTCTGCTGAATTCGCTGGCCGCGGAAGGGCTGTTGGACCACAACACCGAAACCAACACCTGGCACCTGGGGCCGGAGCTGTACGTGATGGGCGCCGTGGCCGCCGGCCGGTATGCGATCGAGGACCTCGCCAGGCCCAGCCTGCAGCGGCTGGCGGACGAAACCGGGGAGAGCGCCTTCTTGTCGATCCGCCGCGGCGACGAGACGGTCTGCCTGCTCCGGGTGGAGGGCAGCTTCCCGGTGCGCTCCTTCGTGCTGCACGAGGGCGTCCGCTTCCCGCTGGGCGTGGCCTCCGCCGGGCTGGCGATCATGGCCTTCCTCCCGGAGGAAGAGGTGGATCGGTTGCTTGACGACGGCGGCGCCCGGGTGGAGCGGTTCGGTCCGGCCCATTCGGCGGAGAGCATCCGGGCCAACCTCGAGGCAACCCGGCGCGCCGGCTACACCGTGAATCCCGGGCTGATCCTCGAAGGCAGCTGGGGGATGGGCGCGGCGGTCTTCGACCGGAACGGCCAGCCTGCCTGGGCCCTCTCGCTGACCGGCATCGAGCAGCGCTTCCGTCCGGAGCGGCAGGAGATGCTCGGGAAGCTGCTGCTCGAGGAAGCGCACAAGATCACCCAGCAGCTGAAGGAGCCACAGTCCCGGTAGCATCTGAAGAATGTCAGTGGCTCCGCGTCCTCTCCGCACAGCCGTGATCGGCTATGGCCTTTCCGGCCGGGTCTTCCACGCGCCCTTCCTCGACGCCAGCAGCGCCTATTCCCTGGATGCCATCGTCACGGCCAACCCCGGCCGGGCGGAGCAGGCAGCGACCGACCATCCGCGAGCGCGGATTGTCCCGGGTTCGGCTGAGCTGTTTGCCGGCTCCGAGGGGCTGGACCTTGTGGTGGTGGCTACTCCGCCTGCCAATCACTACGTGCTCGCCGAGGCAGCGATCCGCCACGGGCTGCACGTCGTCGTGGACAAGCCCTTTGTCCCGGTCAGCACGCAAGGCGAGGAGCTTATGGCCCAGGCCCGCCAGGCCGGCGTCGTTCTTTCCGTCTTCCAGAACCGCCGGTGGGATTCGGATTTCCTGACCCTGTCCAGACTCATCAGGGACGGCGTGCTGGGCAAGGTGCACAATTTCGAGTCGCGGTTCGAACGCTGGAAGCCGGAGGGGCTGCGGGACTGGAAGGCCACGGCGGATGTAGCCGAGGGCGGCGGGATGCTCTTCGATCTCGGTTCGCACCTGATTGACCAGGCACTCACACTGTTCGGCCCGGCCATGCGGGTCTACGGGGAGACCGCCCGCCACACCCCGGGGGCCGGCACCGACGAGGATGTTTTTGTCTCGATGCTCCACGAATCGGGCGTGCGCTCGCGGCTCACCATGAACCTCATTTCCGCACTACCGGCGCCGCGTTTCCACGTGCTCGGCTCCTCTGGCGCATTCACTTCGTGGGGCCTGGACGGACAGGAGGCAGCGCTCGGTGCCGGAGTTGTGCCGGGATCGGATGGGTACGGAACAGAACCTGAAGAGCGCTGGGCCACAGTTGGAACGCCCGGGCGGACGCGGAAAGTGCCTTCCGAACGCGGGGCCTACACCGAGTTCTATCGATTGCTGGCCGACGCCATCAGCCACGGCGGGCCTGTACCAGTGGACCCGGCGGACGCCCTTGCGGCCATTCGGGTCATCGAGGAAGTCCACCGCCAGAACAAGGAAGGCTGAAGTCCCGGCCCGCTGGGCCCGTCAGCCGAGCAGCAGGGCCACGAGGAGGACGGCTGGCAGGGAGAGCAGCGAGCTGAGGAGGATGATGTCGCGCACGAGGGTGGACCGGATTCCGAACTGGCTGGAGAACAGGAACACGTTCTGGGCCGTCGGCAGGGCGGCCATGATGACGACGCCGAGCAGCTGCACCCCGTCGACCCCGAAGAGGAAGCGGGCCACGGCCCAGGCGATCAGGGGCATCAGCGCGAGTTTGATAATCGAGCCGAGGGCGACGTCGGCCCGCACGCGGCGCTCGGACAGCGGCTTCTGCCCGTAGAGGCTCATGCCGAAGAGCATCAGGAGCATCGGGATGGAGGCGTTGCCCAGCATCTCGACCGGGGTCCAGAGCACCTCGGGCAGGTGCAGCCCCGTCACCGACATGAGGGCGCCGGCGGCGGTGGCCACGGTGACCGGGTTGGCGATGGACTTGACCAGGGTGCGGCCGAGGGGCGCAGTGGCGCCGTCGTTGGCTGCCGTACGGTTGCGGGCGCTCCAGGCGAAGAGGGACAGGTACACCGGCGCGATGACCAGCAGCTGCGCCAGCAGCACGGAGACCACGGGCGCCGAGCTGCCCACCGCGTAGAGCGCGATCGGGATGCCGATGTTGCCGGCGTTTACGTAGGAAGCGGCCATGGCGCCGACGGCGGTCCGCGCCCCGGAGCGCCGCAGCACCAGCCGGGCAACCAGCGCGTAGAGGCCGCCGGCCAGCGCGGCCGTGATCAGCGCGATCGGCGTGTAGACGCCGATGACGGCGGCCAGGTCGGTCTCGGCGAGCAGGATGAACATCAGCGCGGGGTTGGTGATGTAGTAGATGGCCGGCGTCAGGCCCTTCTGCATGGCCGGAGTCTGCTGCGGGAGCAGCGCCGCCGCGCCGAAACCGACGGCGACCAGCGCCAGGACTACTCCGAAACCGAGCAGTACGCCTTCCAACAGACCTCCTCGGTCACGGAGCCGTCCGGCCGAAGGGGCCTGTCGGACAGCTGATCTTCACTGGGCTGGGCACAAATAAGCCGGAGCCCGTCTTTGCGGACGGGCTCCGGCGGTGGTGGCTAGCGGACCAGGCAGGGACGCTTGGGATCGAACTCCCAGCCCGGCACCAGGTACTGCATGGAGACGGCGTCGTCGCGGGCGCCGAGGCCGTGCTCCAGGTACAGGGCATGCGCCTCGGCCAGCCGTTCGCGGTCCAGCTCGATGCCGAGTCCGGGCGCGTCCGGCACCTTGATTTCGCCGTCGCGGATCAGCAGCGGGTCGCGGGTCAGGCCCTGCCCGTCCTGCCAGATCCAGTGCGTGTCCAGCGCGGTGATCTCGCCCGGCGCGGCGGCACCGACGTGGGTGAACATGGCCAGCGAGATATCGAAGTGGTTATTCGAATGCGAGCCCCAGGTGAGTCCGAATTCGTGGCACAGCTGCGCCACGCGGACGGACCCGGCCATGGTCCAGAAGTGCGGATCGGCCAGGGGAATATCGACGGCGTTCGAGCGCACCGCGTGCGACATTTCCCGCCAGTCGGTGGCGATCATGTTGGTCGCGGTCTGCAGCCCGGTGGCCCGGCGGAACTCGGCCATGACCTCGCGGCCGGAGAACTTGCCCTCGGCGCCGCACGGGTCCTCCGCGTAGGCGACGACGCCGCGCATCCGCTTGCCCAGCCGGATGGCGTCCTGCAGCAGCCAGCCGCCGTTCGGATCCAGGGTGATCCGGGCGTCCGGGAAGCGCTCCTTCAGCGCGGTCACGGCGTCGACCTCGAGGTCGCCGGCCTGGACGCCGCCCTTGAGCTTGAAGTCCTGGAAGCCGTAGCGGGCCTGCGCGGCCTCGGCGAGCCGGACCACGGCGGCAGGAGTCATGGCCTCCTCGCGGCGCACCCGCTCCCAGTCATCGGCGCCGTTGGGCTCGCGCAGGTAGGGCAGGTCCGTGCTGTCCGGGTTGCCGACATAGAAGAGGTAGCCGAGCATCGGCACGGCCGAGCGCTGCTGCCCGTCCCCGAGCAGCTCGGCCACCGGCACGCCGAGGAACTGCCCGTGCAGGTCCAGCAGGGCGGACTCGACGGCGGTCACCGCGTGCACGGTGGTCCGCAGGTCGAAGGTCTGCAGGCCCCGGCCGCCCGAGTCGCGGTCCGCGAAGGCCGTGGCGATGTCGCGGAGCAGGGAGCGGAAGCGGGCCACCGGCTGGCCGGTGATGATCCGGCCGGCGTCCTCGATGGTGGCCCGGATCTTCTCGCCGCCCGGCACCTCGCCCAGGCCGGTGCGGCCCTCGGAGTCGGTGATGATGACGATGTTGCGGGTGAAGAACGGCCCGTGCGCACCGGAGAGGTTGAGCAGCATCGAGTCGTGCCCGGCGACCGGGACGACCTCGACGGCGGAGATGGTTGGTTGTGTGCTCATTCTTTACTCTCCCGCGCGCTTGACGGTGCCGTCGACCCGGCGGTTGAGCTGCCACGGATTCGCGTCCTGCACCGGGGCCGGCAGCAGGCCGTCCGGAATGTTCTGGTACGCCACCGGCCGGAGGAAACGTTCGATCGCCAAGGTGCCGACCGACGTCGTACGGGAATCCGAAGTGGCCGGGAACGGGCCGCCGTGGACCATCGCGTGCCCGACCTCGACGCCGGTGGGCCAGCCGTTGGCGAGGATGCGGCCGGCCTTGCGCTCCAGGACCGGCAGCAGCGGGGCCACGGTGGCGTGGTCCTCGTCCGTCAGGTGCAGCGTGGCGGTCAGCTGGCCCTCGAGGCGGCGGGCGGCGGAGACGAGCTCCTCGGCCGAGGCGTAGCGGATGATCAGCGAGGCCGCGCCGAAGATCTCGTCGTGCAGGACCTGGTTGGACAGGAAGGTGTCCACCGTGGTGCCGAAGACGGTCGGGGCGGGGGCGTTCTCGGTCTCGCCGTCCTGCCCCTTGGCCACGAGTTCGACGCCGGCCTGGGAGCCGAGCGCGTCCACGCCGGTCTGCCAGGACTCGGCGATGCCCTTGGTGAGCATGGTCTGGCCCGGTGCCGTGGCGAGGGCGCGGTTGACGGCGGCGGCGAAGCGGTCTCCGGTCTCGCCGGCCGGAACGAAGACCAGGCCGGGGGCCGTGCAGAGCTGGCCGCTGGAGCCGGTGACAGAGGTGGTGTAGGCCTTGGCCAGCGCGTCGAGGTCGCCCTTGAGCGCGCCGTCGAAGAAGAAGACCGGGTTGATGGAGCTCATCTCGGCGTAGACCGGGATGGGTTCGGGGCGGGCCGCGGCGGTCGCCATCAGGGCGGTGCCGCCGGAGCGGGATCCGGTGAAGCCCACGGCCTTGATCGCCGGGTCGGCCACCAGGGCCTGGCCGATGCTGGTGCCGGGGCCGTAGACCAGGGAGAAGACGCCGGGGTGCAGGCCGCTGTCGCGCACGGCGTCGGTGATCGCCCGGCCGACGATCTCGCTGGTGCCCGGGTGGGCGTTGTGGGCCTTGAAGACCACCGGACAGCCGGCGGCCAGTGCGGAAGCGGTGTCGCCGCCGGCGGTGGAGAACGCGAGCGGGAAGTTGCTGGCGCCGAAGACCGCGACCGGGCCGAGGGCAACCTTGCGCTGGCGGATGTCCACGCGGGGCATCGGCTGGCGCTCGGGCCGGGCCGGGTCGATCCGCACGCCGCGGTGGTCGCCCTGACGGACGACCTGCGCGAAGAGTCGCAGCTGGCCGGTGGTGCGGCCGCGCTCGCCGGCCAGGCGGGCCTCCGGCAGGCCGGTCTCGGCCATTGCACGCTCGACCAGTTCAGCGCCGGCGGCCTCGATGTTGTCCGCGATCTTCTCGAGGAAGGCGGCGTGGGTTTCCGGATCGAGCGAGCTGAAGCTCTCGAAGGCCTCCTCAGCGGCGGCGGTGGCGGCGGCGAGCTGGTCGACGTCGATCAGCGTGTAGGCCGGTTCCAGGACCTCGTTGGTGCGCGGGTCGAAGCCGTTCATGGTGCGGCCGTTGCCGGCTACCTGCTCGCCGGCAATGATCGATTGGCCGGCCAGCGTGGTTTCTGTCGTGGGCATCGGGGGTACTCCTTCTGCGGTGGGGTGGGGTCTTGCGTCCGGTCCCGGACCGGGCGGAAAGCGGCCGCCTGGGGCAGGCGGCCGCTTTCGTCGTCGTTATTTAGGCAGGCTGTGCCATGGCGGCGTCCCGGGGGCGGATGCCCGCGGCGTCGATCAGGGCGGACAGGTCCGCGACGTCCTGCTCGGTCAGGTCCTGCAGCGGCGGGCGGACGGAGCCGGCGTCGCGGCCGATCGCCTTCAGGCCGCCCTTGACGATGGAGACGCCGTAGCCCTTGGCACGGTCGCGGATGTCCAGGTAGGGCAGCACGAAGCGGTTCAGCTTCTCGTTGACGGCTACGCGGTCCTGGTTGCGCACGTCGCGGTAGAACTCGAGCGCGAACTCCGGCACGAAGTTGTACATCGCGGAGGAGTAGGTGCTCATGCCCAGCTGCAGCAGCGGCAGGGCGAAGGTCTCGGCGGTGGGCAGGCCGCCGAGGTAGAACAGCCGGTCGCCGTTCTTCGCGTAGACCTTGGTCAGGTGCTCGATGTCGCCGAGCGCGTCCTTGAAGCCGATGAAGTTCGGGTGGCGGTCCGCCAGCTTCGCGACGGTGTCCGCCGAGTAGACGGCGTTGGCGCGGTTGTAGACGATGACGCCGATGCTGGTCGCAGAGCAGATCGCGGAGACGTGGGCCAGCAGGCCGGCCTGGTCGCACTCGGTGAGGTACGGCGGCAGCAGCAGGAGGCCTTCGGCACCGGCGGCTTCGGCGTCCTTGGCGTTCTGGATGGCGTGCGCAGTGGAGCCGCCGGCGGATGCCAGCACCGGCACGCGGCTGCCGGCCTCTTCCACGGCCATCCGGACGACGCGGGCGGACTCTTCCGGGGTCAGGCTGAAGCCCTCGCCCGTGCCGCCGGCGGCGAAGAGCCCGGCGACGTCGAAGCTGGACTGCCATGCGAGGTGCGTGCGGTAGGCGCCTTCGTCGATCTTCAGGTCGGCGTCGAACGCCGTGACCGGGAAGGAGAGCAGGCCTTCCTTGAGCTTGTCGGCGAGTTCCTGGGGCGTGTACTGGGCCACGTGCATCTTCCTTTGTGATGGTGCCGCGGACGGCGGGTCTGGGTGGTCGTTTCCTCCACCCTAGGAAGCGTTGATGATGCCTGTCCAAGCCCTATTTTGTATGGATTGATGCAGGAAAGGCATTACGACGGCGGGGTCAGGCGGTTCGCTCCCAGACAACCTCAAGCAGCTGCCGCAGCGCCGGGTTGTGTCCGGCCCTGGTCCAGATCGCGTGCAGCTCTACGGTGTCCGAGGCGACGTCGGCCAGCCGAAGGTATGCGACGCCCTCGACGCCGAGCAGCCGGGCGGACTCCGGGACGAAGGCGACCCCGCGCCCGGCGGCGACGAGCGCCACCATGGTCAGGACCTGGCTGACCTCGTGTACGACGTTGGCATGTTCGAACGGGATGTGCCGGACCACCAGGTCGTAGAAGTAGCGGGCCTTGACGGGCGAATGCATGATCAGCGGGACGTCCTTCAGGTCCGCCGCCGCCACCGGCCGGGTGAGCCGGTCCAATTCGTGGCCGGCCGGCACCGCCAGCTGCAGGTCCTCGGAGAGCAGCAGGTGGGATTTGAACCGCTCGGTATCAAAGGGCGGGCGGGCCAGTCCGAGGTCCAGGTCGCCGTCGAGCAGGGCCTGGACCTGTTCGCTGGTGACCAGTTCCTGCAGCTCCACGTCCACGTCCGGCAATTCGGTGGAGATCTGTTCCAGCAGGGGGCCCAGGAGGCTGAAGGCCGACGCCGCGGTGAAGCCGATGCGCAGCTCGCCGGCCTGGCCCGCGGCAATGCGGCGGGCCGTGACCGGGGCGCGGTCGGCGGCGATCACCAGGCGGCGCGCCTCGCCGAGGAAGGCCCGGCCGGCCGCGGTCAGGCTGACCTTGCGGTTGTCCCGCTCCAGGAGGTCGACGCCGATGCTCCGCTCCAGCTTCTGGATCTGGCGGCTGAGCGGCGGCTGGGTCATCCGCAGCCGTTCGGCCGCCCGGCCGAAGTGCAGTTCTTCGGCGACGGCGATGAAACTGCGGGCTTGGTCGAGGGTGTACATGATGCCTTCCGGGTATTACTCAATGCAGTAATGGGCTTGGACATGCATCATAGTGGTTTTCTAAGCTCAGTGACCGAAGCGCCGTGACCTCGTTCACACTGGCACCGGCGCCCTTTCGCGGTTCATCAATCAAGGAGCTTTGAAGTGAAAGCATTTCCCCTCCGCCGGGCCGTCGTCGGCCTGGCCTCTGCCTCCGCTGTCCTGGCGCTGACGGCCTGCGGCGGCAACGTGGGCTCCGGCTCGGCGTCCGAAGAGGAATTCCCGACCAAGCCGATCAACGTCACCGTTGGCGCTGCCGCCGGCGGATCGACCGACCTGATCGCCCGCGCCATCGCCGAGGGCGCCTCCGACGACCTCGGCGTGGCCATGCCGGTCGTCAACAAGCCGGGTGCCAACGGCGCGCTCGCCATCAAGGAGACCCAGGGCAAGCCGGCCGACGGCTACGAGCTGGCCACCCTGAACGCTTCACTGGTCACCATCACCCCGCTCGCCGTCAGCGAGTCCGAGGCCGTGTCGTTCGATGACGTCGACGTCATCGTCGGACTGTCCCAGGACGACTACGTGATGGTCGCCAGCCCCGAGGCCGGAGTCAAGTCCGTGGCGGACCTGACCAAGAAGGACAACCTCAGCTTCGGCACCACCGGCGTGGGCACCGGATCCCAGCTGGCCCAGGCCCTGCTGCTGAAGCAGGCCAAGATCAATGGCACCGAAGTGCCGTTCGACTCCGGGGCCCCGGCCGTCACCGCCGTCCTGGGCAACCAGGTGCAGGTGGCCACCGTCCAGCTGGGCGAGGCCAAGGCACAGATCGATGCCGGCAAGCTCGTTCCGATCGTCGTCTTCTCGACCGAGCGCAACAAGTTCCTCGAGGACGTCCCGACGGCGACCGAAGAGGGCTACGACATCCCGGTTTCCCAGTACCGCGCCATGGTTGCGCCCAAGGGCACCCCCGAGGAAGTCAAGGAACGGCTGAAGACCTCCTTCGAGAACACCTTCAAGACCGAGGCCTACCAGAAGTTCAACGAGCAGAACCTGCTGACCCCCAAGGAGATCTCCGGCGAGGAAGTCATCTCCGAATGGACCGAACTCGCGAAGAAGTACAAGGACCTGACCGCCGAGTACGACATCGACCTGAAGCAGAGCTAGTCAGCCGCGCCAGGCCCACAGGAGCACCATCATGAATGAGACAGCCAACGCGATCCCGGTTCCGGCGGAACGGGACGAGGACCTTACCCCGGAGCAGCTCGCTGCCCAATGGGAGGCCGAAGCGCCGCCATCCGCAGGACCAGCCGCCAACTTCGCCGCCTCGCTGGTGGCGACGGTGCTGGGCATCATCGGCATCGTCCTGTCCGTCCGGCTGGGACTGGGCACGCCCAGCCAGCCCCAGCCGGGACTGTGGCCGTTCATCATGAGCCTCGTTATTGCGGTGCTGGGCCTGGCGCAGCTGATCGTCGGCAGGAAAGGCGGGGAGGGCGAGAAGTTCTCCCGCCTGTCCTGGCTCGTGCTTTTCGGCGCCGCCACCCTCATCGGCCTCGTGGCGCTGATGCCCGTCATCGGCTTCGAGATCCCGTCCCTGCTGCTGAGCTTCATCTGGATGAAGTTCCTCGGCGGCGAAACGTGGCGCTCGGCCGTGCTCTACTCCGTCCTGGTTGTCGCGGCGTTCTACGGCATCTTCATCCTGGGCCTGGGGACCACCATCCCCCACCTGTTCTAACGGTCCTAGAAAGGCTCCACGCATGGACTTCCTGCAACCGGTGCTGGACGGCTTCGGCGTCGTACTGGCTCCCACCAACCTTCTGTACTGCCTGCTCGGCGTCGTCATCGGCATGCTGATCGGCGTGCTGCCGGGCCTCGGCCCCGCCGCCACGATCGCCATCCTGCTGCCGCTGACCTACGGCATCGATCCCGTCACCGCCATCATCATGCTGGCCGGTATCTTCTACGGCGCCCAGTACGGCGGAACCATCACCTCAGTGCTGCTGCGCCTGCCCGGCGAGGCCAGTTCCGTGGTCACAGTCTTCGACGGCTACCAGCTCGCCAAGCAGGGCAAGGCCGGCACCGCCCTCGGCATCGCCGCGATCGGCTCCTTCATCGGCGGCACGATCGGCATCGTCGGCCTGACCTTCCTGGCCCCCATCGTCGCCGGCTTCGCCCTGGACTTCGGTCCGCCCGAGTATGCCGCGCTGGCGCTCCTGGGCATTCTGCTGGTCGCCACCATCAGCAACGGCAGCAAGACCAAGGCCCTGATCGCGGCGGCCCTCGGCCTGCTGCTGGCCACCGTGGGCCGCGACGTCTTCACCGGCGCCGAGCGCTTCACCTTCGGCAACCTGGACCTGGCGGACGGGATCGACTTCGTCCCCGTCGCCATGGGCCTGTTCGGCCTCGGCGAAATCCTCTACAACCTGGAGGAGCGCCACCGCGCGGCCAAGGCACCGGCCAAGGTCGCCAACGTCTGGCCCTCCCGCGCCGACCTGAAGCAGTCCTCCGGCGCCATCGGACGCGGCTCGGTCCTCGGGTTCTTCCTCGGGATCCTGCCCGGCGGCGGCGCGACGATCTCCTCGCTGGCGGCCTACGCCTTGGAAAAGAAGCGGTCCAAGAACCCCGAGCGCTTCGGCAAGGGCGCCGTCGAAGGCGTCGCCGCTCCCGAGACCGCCAATAACGCCGCCGCGACCAGCTCCTTCATCCCTCTGCTGACGTTGGGCATCCCGGCCAACGCCACCATGGCGCTGATGTTCGGCGCGCTGCTGATCCAGGGCGTCACCCCGGGCCCGCAGCTGGTGGACCAGCACCCGGACCTGTTCTGGGGCGTGGTCAACTCGATGTACATCGGCAACATCCTGCTGCTGATCATGTCCATCCCGCTGGTCGGCATCTTCGTGAAGATCCTCCGCGTCCGCGCCGCCATCCTGGCGCCGGTCACCGCCTTGATCACCATGCTGGGCGCCTATACGATCAACAACTCGATGTTCGACGTCGTGCTGGTCGTCGCCTTCGGCATCATCGGCTACCTGATGAAGAAGTTCGGGTTCGAGCCCGGGCCGCTGGTCCTGGCCTTCGTGCTCGGCTCGCTCCTGGAAGCCAACCTGCGCCGCTCCCTGCTGGTGCTCAACGGCGACCTGGGCGGCTTCTTCGGCCGCCCGATCTCGGCCACCCTGCTGGTGATCTTCGTCTTCGTCGCGGTCTGGCCGATGATCCAGTCCGTGCTGGCCAAGCGGAAGGCGAGCAACGCCGTCGTAACCTCCACGTCAAAGAAAGCCAAGGAAACAGTATGAGCATCCTCGTTGGATACGTCCCCACTCCCGTGGGCGAGGCGGCCGCCCGCGCCGCGATCGCCGAAGCCAAACTGCGCGGCGAGAAGCTGTTCGTGGTCAACTCGGTCCGCGAGGGCGCCCTGGTCGACAAATCGGTAGCTTCCGACGCCGACCTGGAGCGCATCACCGCAGCGGCAGCGGATGCCGGCGTCGAATCCTCCGTCCTGCAGTCCACGCACACGGACGACCTGGCCGATGAGGTGCTGACGCTGGCCGAGGTCCACGACGTGTCGCTGATCGTCATCGGCCTGCGCCAGCGCAGCCAGGTCGGCAAGTTCATCATGGGATCGCACGCCCAGCGGATCCTCCTGCAGGCGGACCGCCCGGTGCTGGCCGTGAAGGCCGGTCAGGACGGGCACTGACCCGGGAGGGAAAGTAGATGGTGCCGGACGGGACAACCGTCCGGCACCATTCGTTTAACGCCCGGGCGCACGCTGCCCGTGATTGTGTTCGCCGGACTTTAGCGCCCTTTGAAGGCCAGCGAGGCGCCGAAGCCGACCAGGGCGAGGCCGGTGACCCGGTCCGTGGCGCGGACGAAGCCCGGGCGCTGGAGTTTCCCGCGCACCAGGTGGGTGCCGTTGATGATCAGCGAGAACCAGATCAGGCCGAGCAGGTTGTGCACGCCCGCCAACGCGACGCCCATGGCCAGGGGAGAGGCGCCTTCGGGGATGAACTGGGGGATCATGGCGATGTAGAAGACGCCGACCTTGGGATTCAGGAGGTTGGTCCCGGCACCCTTGGCCCAGGAGAGCAGGAGGCCGCCGCGCTCCCGGCCGGCTTGCGGATCCTCCATGTTCTGGACGGGGCCGTGGCGGAACGACCTCCACAGCATGGTTGCGCCCAGCCAGATCATGTACGCGGCGCCGGCGAACTGCAGCACCGTAAAGGCGGTCTCGGACGCGGCCAGCAGGGCCGATGCGCCGACGGCGGCTGCCGCGCCCCAGGCCATGGCGCCGGCGTTGATGCCCAGCGCCGTGGCGTAGCCGTGCAGGCGGCCCTGGGCGATGGAAGCGCGCAGCACCAGGATCGTGTCCAGGCCCGGAATGATGGTCAGCAGGGCCGCGACCACGGCGAAGGACAACAGGGCCTGTTCCACACTCATGCCGTCCATGTTACGGCCGGAGCCGGGACGTCCCGCCGCCGGAAGGCGCGGGGGAGCGGCGGCGGGTTCTTGCGGCCGGCGTCCGGCTCGAGGCGGCTCAGGCCTTCGAGAACCGCTCCGTTTCCTCCCCGAAGGACGGGATCATGCCGCGTACCTTTTCCGCCCACGCCGGGAAGCGCTCGGGGAAGCTGGCCTGCAGCACGTCCAGCATGA
This sequence comes from Arthrobacter sp. USHLN218, assembly GCF_037144715.1. Classification (NCBI taxonomy): domain Bacteria; kingdom Bacillati; phylum Actinomycetota; class Actinomycetes; order Micrococcales; family Micrococcaceae; genus Arthrobacter; species Arthrobacter sp. USHLN218. The sequence continues at coordinate 32,128 of NZ_JBBCYT010000004.1, read as the reverse complement.
TGGGAACCGAGGCGGAGGCGCCGGGCGACGCGCCGAGCAGTGCCGCGAGCGATCCGCCCGCAGAGGTCACGACCTCGGTGCCGAAGCCCGCGATCGTTCCCCTGCCCTTGACCTTCTTGACGACCTGCACGCGCTGGCCGGCCGTGATCCACTCCCAGTCCGCCGGGTCCGCGTCCGGAACGAAGCGCCGCAGCTCGGCGAACCTTGCCCGCGGAGTCTGCAGGATCTGGCGCACCAGGTACGCCACCAGCCCGGCGTTGTCACGGGCCGCCGAAAGCAGCGTGGGCAGATTCGCCGGGCGGACGGAATGCGGCAGGTCCAGCAGCGAGCCGGACTTGAGGAACCGCGGGGAGAACGCGCCGTAGGGGCCGAACATCAGGTATTCCCGGCCATCGACCACGCGGGTGTCCAGGTGCGGCACGGATATCGGCGGGGCGCCGTCGGCCGCGTGGCCATACACCTTGGCCCGGTGGCGCGCCACCAGTTCGGGCTTCGAGGTGCGGTAGAAGCAGCCGCTGATCGGGAATCCGCCGAAGGAGCGGGTTTCCGGCACGCCGGCCAGCTGCAGCAGGGGCAGGGTCGCCCCGCCCGCGCCCAGGAAGACGTAGCGGGCCGAAAGCCTTCGGACGCGCGCCTTCGAGCGGGACGTGACCAACCAGCGGCCGCCCTCCCGGGCCAGCGCGGTGACTTCCTCGCCCAGCCGTGTCTCTGCGCCGCTGTCGGTGGCATCGGCCAGCAGCCGCCGGGCCAGGACGCCGTAGTCGACGTCGGTGCCATCCGCCACGCGGGTCGCAGCCACCTGCTCGCCAGGTTCCCGGCCGGTGAACATGAGCGGTAGCCAGCGGGCCAGCACCGCCGGATCCTCGGAGTACTCCATCGCCGCGAAGGGCGGTTGGCCCGCCATGGCCCGGTGGCGGGCGCGCAGGTACTCGACCCCGCGGGGCCCGTGGGCGAAGCTGAAGTGCGGGACCGGGCGGATGAAGCCGGCCGGGTCCCCGAGGCCTCCCTCAGCGGCCAGGTGCGCCCAGTACTGGCGGGACTGCCGGAACTGCGTGTTGATCTTCAGGGCACTGGAGATGTCCACCCCGCCGTCGGACGTGCGGGGCGTGTAGTTGAATTCGCAGAGTCCGGCGTGCCCGGTGCCGGCGTTGTGCCAGGCATGGGAGCTCTCCAGCCCGGCCTCCGGCAACCGCTCGAGCACGGCAATGCGCCACCCCGGCTCGAGCCGGACCAGCAGGCTGGCCAGGGTGGCGCCCATGATGCCCGCGCCGACGATGACGGCGTCGAACGCTTCGGCTGCAGGATCCATAGACGCAGACGCGGGATGCGGCGTCGCCGGTCCCCTCGTTGCCCCGTCAGGCATCCGCGCCGATGAGGACCGAGTCCGTGGTCCAGGCGCGCGCCTGCCCGCTCACGGTCAGGCCGAGCCCCGGGCGCTGCGGGACGAACATGCGGCCGTCGCGGATCTCGAGTCGTTCCTCGAAAAGCGGCTCAAGCCAGTCGAAGTGCTCGACCCACGGCTCGCGGGGGTAGCAGGCCGCGAGGTGGACGTGGATCTCCATGACGAAGTGCGGGGCAATGTCCAGGCCCGCGTGGTCGGCCAGCGTGGCGAGGCGCAGGAACGGGGTGACGCCGCCGACCCGCGGTGCGTCCGGCTGCAGGATGTCGCAGGACCGGGCCGCGATGTGCCGTTCGAGTTCCTGCACGGAGGAGAGCATCTCGCCGGTGGCCACCGGAGTATCGAGCGCCTGGGCGAGCCGGGCGTGGCCTTCGGCGTCATAGGCGTCGAGCGGCTCCTCGATCCAGGTCAGCTCGAACTCTTCCAGCCGGCGTCCCATCCGCAGGGCGGTGGTGCGGTCCCACTGCTGGTTCGCGTCCACCATGAGCGGCACGTCGGCGCCCAGATGTTCCCGGACGGCGGCGACGCGGCGCAGGTCCTCGGCCCCGTCGGGGAGGCCGACCTTGATCTTGATCCCGCCGATGCCGTCCTTGAGCGAGCGTGAGGCGTTGTCCTTGATCTCCTCGATGCTGCTGTTGAGGTAGCCGCCGGACGTGTTGTACGTCGGCACGGAGTCCCGGTGCGCGCCGATGAGCTTCGCCAGCGGGAGGTTGCTGCGCCGGGCCTTCAGGTCCCAGAGCGCGGTGTCGGCGGCGGCAATCGCCTGCGGCGCGACGCCTGCGCGGCCGACCGAGGCCCCGGCCCAGAGCATCTTGTCGTAGAGCCGGCCGATGTCGTTCGGGTCGGCCCCGATGAGGACGTCCGCGACCTCCCGTGCGTGCGCATACTGCGCAGGTCCGCCGGCCCGGAGCGAATAGCTGAAGCCCATGCCCTCGAAGCCCTGCTCGGTGGTCACTTCGGCGACGAGGAAAATGCCCTCGGTCAGCGGCTTCTGGCGGCCCGTGGCCACCTTGGCATCGGAGATGGGCGCGGCCAGCGGCATCGTGACCGTCGACAGCTTGATGCTGCGGATGGCGTCTGCGGAGTAGGTCATCGTTTCCCTTCGAATCTGCGCGGCGCTCTACCAGCGGGGGCTTTCGAGGGTGTAGCCCGGGTCGATGCGCTGCATGTAGCCCGTATCGTCCCGGCTGGTCAGGCCGCAATCCAGGTACTGGCGATGCAGTTTTTCGAGGTTGTCCGGGTCGAGTTCGACGCCGAGGCCGGGGGCGGTGGGGACGGTGACGGCGCCATCGCTGAAGGTGAGGGCGCCGGGGGCGACGATGTCCTCGTCGTCCTTCTTCCAAGGCCAGTGGGTGTCGCAGGCGTAGTCGAGGTTGGGTGTGGCCGCGGCGAGGTGGACCATGGCGGCCAGGGAGATGCCCAGGTGGGAGTTGGAGTGCATGGACAGGCCCAGGCCGAAGGTCTCGGTGAGGCCGGCCAGGGTCTGGGAGCGGCGCAGGCCGCCCCAGAAGTGGTGGTCGGAGAGGATGACGTCGACGGCGCCGGCGGCGATGGCCGGCGGCACGTCGTTGAAGGAGACGACGCACATGTTGGTGGCCAGCGGCATGGGCACGTTGGCGCGGACCTCGGCCATGCCCTCGATGCCGGGGGTGGGGTCTTCGAGGTATTCGAGGACCCCGTCGAGTTCCTTGCCGACCTTGATGGAGGTTTCGACGGTCCAGGCGGCGTTGGGGTCCAGGCGCAGCGGCAGGTCCGGGAACTCCTCGCGGAGCGCCTTGATCGCGGCGACTTCCTGGTCCGGAGCGAACACGCCGCCCTTGAGCTTGAGTGCGCTGAAGCCGTAGCCGTCGACCATGGTGCGGGCCTGGGCGACGATGCCCTCCGGATCCAGGGCCGGGCCCCACGGGTCCGGCTCGAAGCCCGGGTGGGTGGCCCACTTGTAGAACAGGTAGCCGCTGAACGCGACGGAGTCGCGGACGGCGCCGCCGAGCAGGTCGCTGACCGGGCGGCCGAGGAGCTTGCCCTGGATGTCGAGGGCGGCGACGTCGAAGGGGGACAGGACCCGGTCGGCCGTAGAGGAGCCGGTGACCATGCCGGACATGCCGTGGCCGCCCTGGACGGTGTCGGCGGCCAGCGCGCGGGCGACGAGCTGGCGCATCCGGTTGATGTTGAAGACATCGGCGCCGGTGAGGGCTTCGGCGGCCAGGTGGAGGCGCTGGAGGTGGCCCGCGTCGCCGTAGGTTTCGCCGAGTCCGGTGACCCCGGCGTCGGTGTGGACCTGGACGATCGCCCGGAGCGCGAACGGCTCGTGCACCCCGACGGTGTTCAGCAGCGGCGGATCCGCGAACGCCACCGGCGTGATCGTGATGCCCGTGATGGCAACCTGGCCGAGGTACTCGGAGGAGAGGCTGGTTACGGGCGCGGCGTCGGCGACAGACATAGGGCGGAAGTCCTTTCACGAAAGAGCCCGGGAGGGCACAAGATTCACTTCACGCTAATCGGGAGCAGTGATGCGTGTCCAAGATCACTTATGCACCGGACGATGCCGGATTGGTATCGGTGCCGCGTGTGGGCAGCGGCCCGTCAGCGGCCGCCGGATTCCTGCTCGAGCCGCCGCTTGGAGTTGGTGAGATGGGTGCGCATGGCCGCGGCGGCCGCCTGGGCATCGCCGGCTTCGAGGGCCGCCAGGACGGCCTCGTGCTCCGCGGAGACCTGGGCGAGGCGGGTGGCCTCGGCTTCCGTGCCGCTGCGGTCGAGCCGGTGCCGGGGCATGGCGATCATGGCGGGGCCGAGCCCGTCGACGGCGTCCGCCAGGTAGGGGTTGCCGCTGGCTTCGGCGACGGTGCGGTGGAAGTCGAAGTCCCTGCCCAGCGCCGCGGCGGGATTCCCCTCGGCCCGGCTGAAGGCGTCCAGCGTGCTGCGCAGCGCGGCGCGCTGGGTCTTGGTGGAGCGGGCCGCCGCGAGGGCCGCCGCCTCGCTCTCGATGCCGATCCGGTATTCCATGAGCTGCTGGCGCTCCTGGAGGGTGCGCACCGGCCGGACCGGAAGCTGCGGGGTATCCCCGGCCGAGGGAGGCGTGAGCGCGAAGCTGCCGCTGCCGCGCCGCGTGTGCACCAGGCCTTCCGCCTGCAGCCGGGTGATCGCCTCGCGCACCACGGTGCGGCTGACCCCGTGCTCGGCGATCAGCGTGTTCTCGCTCGGAAGCTTCTCGCCGGGCGCGATCTCGCCGTCCACGATGCGGCGGCGCAGCTCATCGACCAGGGTGGCGGTCAGGTTCGGTTTCATCGCTCGGCTTTTCTCCGCAAAAGGTGGGACAACGACGGCGGTGCGGGCACCGCCGTCGTTGTTGGGGAGGGACGTACGGGGTGCGTCGGGATTAGGCGCGGCCGAACTCCACGCTGTCCGTGGTCCAGGCGCGGGCCTGGTCGCTGAACGTGAAGCCGAGGCCGGGGCGGTCCGGAACGATCATGCGGCCGTCCTTGGTCTCGAGCCGCTCGTTGAACAGCGGGTCCAGCCAGTCGAAGTGCTCGACCCACGGTTCGCGCGGGTAGGTGGCGGCCAGGTGCAGGTGGATCTCCATGGCGAAGTGCGGGGCAAGGTCCAGCCCGGCCTGGTCCGCGAGCGTGGCCAGCCGCAGGAACTGGGTGATGCCGCCGACGCGCGGGGCATCCGGCTGGATGATGTCGCAGGCCCTGGCCGCGATCAGGCGCTCGTGCTCGGCAACGGAGGCAAGCATCTCGCCGGTGGCAATGGGGGTGTCCAGCGCGGCGGCGAGGGCGGCGTGGCCCTCCGCGTCGTACGCGTCCAGCGGCTCCTCGATCCAGACCAGGTCGAACTGCTCCAGCTTGCGGCCCATCCGCAGGGCGGTGGCGCGGTCCCACTGCTGGTTGGCGTCCACCATGAGCGGCACGTCGGCGCCGATGTGCTCGCGCACGGCGGCGACCCGGCGCAGGTCCTCCGCGTTATCCGGGAGGCCGACCTTGATCTTGATCCCGCCGATGCCCTCCTCGATGGACTGGCTGGCGCGGTCCTTCACCTCGTCGATGGTGGCGTTGAGGAAGCCGCCGGAGGTGTTGTAGGTGCGGACGGAGTCGCGGTAGGAGCCGAGGAACTTGGCCAGCGGGAGGCCCGCGCGCTTGGCCTTCAGGTCGTAGAGCGCGATGTCCAGGGCGGCGAGGGCCTGGGTGGCGACACCAGAGCGGCCGACAGAGGCGCCGGCCCAGAGCAGCTTGTTATACAGCTTGGCGATGTCGTTGGGGTCCTCGCCGAGCATGGTCTCCGCGACCTCCTTGGCGTGCGCGAACTGGGCCGGGCCGCCGGCGCGCTTGGAGTAGGAGAAGCCCAGGCCCTCGTAGCCCTGCTCGGTCTTGATCTCGGCGAAGAGGAAGACGACCTCGGTCATCGGCTTCTGCCGTCCGGTGAAGACCTTGGCGTCGGAGATCGGGGTGGCCAGCGGCAGCCTCGCCGTGGAGAGCTTGACGTGGCGGATGGCATCGGTCAGGTAGGTCATGGCAGTCCCTCGGGCAGGAGTAGTTGGTCCACTGATAGTACAAGTGAACCAACTTATATGACAAGTACTTCCGGTCAGGCCAGGCGGGTTTCGGGGCTCCGGGTCTTCCGCGGGTCGCGCTCGGCGAGGGCTCCGATGGCTTCGTCGATCCGGGACATGGTGCCCTCGTCGAGCTTCACTCCGGCCGCCTGGACATTGGAGGCGATCTGTTCCGGGCGGGACGCTCCGATGATGGCGGAGGCGACGTTGGGATTCTGCAGCACCCAGGCCACGGCGAGCTGCGCCATGGTCAGGCCGGCGTCCTCTGCGATCGGCTGCAGCCGGTGCACGCCGCTGAGGACGTCGTCGTCGAGCCACCGGCTGATCATGTCCGCGCCGCCCTTTTCGTCGGCCGCCCGGCTGCCCTGCGGCACGTCCGCCCCCGGCTTGTACTTGCCGGTGAGCACGCCCTGCGCCACGGGGGACCAGACGATCTGCGAGATACCGAGGTCTTCCGACGCCGGCACGACCTCGTCCTCGATCACGCGCCAGAGCATGGAGTACTGCGGCTGGTTGGAGATCAGCTGGATGCCCAGGTCGCGCGCCAGGCCGTGGCCCGCGCGGAGCTGGTCCGCCGTCCACTCGCTCACGCCGATGTACAGCGCCTTGCCGGCCCGGACCACGTCGGCGAAGGCCTGCATGGTCTCCTCGAGCGGCGTCTCGGCGTCGTAGCGGTGGGCCTGGTAGAGGTCCACGTAGTCGGTCTGCAGCCGGCGCAGCGACCCGTCGATCGACTCCATGATGTGCTTGCGCGAGAGGCCGGTGTCATTGTGCCCTTTCGGGCCGGTGGGGAAGTAGACCTTGGTGAAGATCTCCAGCGACTCGCGCCGCTCGTCCTTCAGCGCGTCGCCGAGGACCTGCTCGGCCGCCGTGTTGGCGTACACGTCCGCGGTGTCGAAGGTGGTGATCCCCGCGTCCAGGGCGGCGTGCACGCAGGCGGTGGCGACGTCGTTCTCCACCTGGGAGCCGTGCGTCAACCAGTTCCCGAAGGTGATTTCCGAAATCTTCAGCCCGCTGTTGCCCAGATACCTGAATTCCATGGTCCCGATGCTACCGGCCCCGCCGGGGGCCCGTCCCGCCGGGGATATGATGCAGGCGGAAGGGCACCCGATGCCGGACTTGCCGGGCTGACGAGGAGGGACGGGCCGTGCCGCTGGGACTCGTGCTGGACCTTCTCGGCACCTTCTTCTTCGCCGTGTCCGGCTGCCTGCTGGCCGCCCGGCGCGGCTTCGACATCATCGGCTCGCTGTTCCTGGGCGCGCTGGCCGGGCTCGGCGGCGGCGTGATCCGCGACCTGATCCTGGGCGAAGTGCCGAACGCGTTCGACAGCCCGGTGTACCTGGCGGCCCCGGTTGTGGCGGCGGTGATGGTCTTTTTCCTCAAGCGCAGCGTGGAACGGCTGCGCAAACCCCTGCTCGTGTTCGACGCCGGCGGCCTGGCACTGTTCTGCATCGTCGGCACGGTCAAGGCGCTGGAGGTAGGACTGAACCCGATCGCGTCGGCGCTGCTGGGCGTGACGACGGCCGTCGGCGGCGGCATGCTCCGCGACGTCGTCGCCAACCGGGAGCCGCAGCTCTTCGATCCGCGGGATATCTACGCGGTCCCGGCGATGCTCGGGGCGGGAATCACCGCCGTCGTCTGGCAGGCGGACCTGTACAGTCCGGTGGCCGCGGTCGCCATCGCGACGGTCGTCTTCGGCCTGCGGGTGCTTTCGCTGCACTTCGGCTGGCACATCCCGCATGCCTCGGCGCCGTGGCAGCGGTACGAGGACTAAGCCGGAGGGCTCAGGACCGGCCGTAGCGGTGTTCGGGGCGTCCCGTGCTGCCGTAGCGCAGGTGGATTTCGACGGCGCCGTCGTCCGCCAGCGCCGAGAGGTAGCGCTGCGCGGTGGCCCGGGAGATGCCGACCTGCTGCGCCACCTCGGCCGCCGAGTACTGGCTGCCCGCCGGCAGCGCGTCGAGCACGGCGGCTTCCGTGGCGGACCGGGTCCTCGCGGCCGGGGCGGCCGGCTCGGCGGGATACAGCGTGTGCAGCGCACGGTCCACCATGTCCTGGTCCACCGACGGCTGGTCCGCCAGCATCCGCCGGAACCGGGCATAGGCGCGGAGCCGGCGGGAGAGCTGCTCCGCGGTGAACGGCTTGATGAGGTAGCCCAGGGCGCCGCGCCGCAGCGCCTTGCGGACGGAGGCGGCATCCGCCGCGGCGGTGAGCATGATCGCGTCCACGTCCACCGTGCGCAGCAGGTCCAGCCCGAGCGCGTCCGGCAGGTAGACATCCAGCAACAGCAGGTCCGGTTCCTGCCCGTGCACCGCGCGCAGGGCCTGTTCCGCCGAGCCGACCGGCGGCAGCGCGGTGAAGCCGGGAACGGCGTCCACGTAGCCGGCATGCAGTCGGCCCACGTGGAAGTCGTCGTCGACAATGAGCACGCGAAGGTCCGTCATGGGGCCTCTCCTGTTCCTTGCGGTTCCACTGTTCCGGGCAGCCGGGCACAGAAAACGGCCCCGGGCCCGCCGTCCCGGCCGGCATCCGCGACCCAGACGTCGCCGCCGCGCCGCCGCGCCAGCCGCCGGACCAGCGGCAGGCCGAAGCCCTGTCCGTGCGCGTCGGGCAGGGCCGCGGCGGGGCCGCCGCCGTCGGCCAGGGACTCCGGCGTGCCCTTCGCCGTGGAATACCCTTCGGCGAAGATGCGCTCCACGGCCGCACCTCCGTCGTCGTTGGCGGCCCTGGCGTCCGTGCTCCCGGCCGGTCCGGCCGCCGGCGCTGCTAGGCCGTCTCCGGAGTCCGCGACCACCACGTGGAGCGTGCCGCCGCCCGCCGAGAGCTCGTCCATCACCTCGACCTCGGCCCACCGGTCCGGATTGCTGCCGTGGACCGCGGCGCGCACGGCGTTGTCGATCAGGTTTCCGAGCACGGTCGTGACGTCCTGCGGGTCCGTGATGCGGCCGCGGATAAGGGTCTCCGGGCCCACCCGCAGGGCGACGCCGCGCTCGGCGGCCTCGACGCTCTTGGCCCCGACAAAAGCCTGCAGGTACGGATCCTGCAGCAGCTCGGCCTGCTCCGCGGGATAGCTCAGGGGGCCGGTCCGCATGATCTCCGCGAGGTAGTCCCGGGCCTCGGCATGCCGCCCGATCCCGAGCAGGCCGGAGACGGTGTGCAGCCGGTTGGCGAACTCGTGGCGCTGGGCGCGCAGCGCGGTGGACAGCGCGCCGACGGCATCCAGCTGTCGGGTCAGCGACTGCACCGTGGTCCGGTCGCGCAGCATGATCACCCAGCCGAGTTCCGGTGCACGGGTACCGACGACGGCGGTGCCTCCCGGGCGGTAACCGCGCCTTCCGGGCGTGCGACTGGGCTGCACCTGGCGGGCGGAAGCGATCAGCACGCGGGAACCGACCAGCTGCTCGACCGCCGGGGACTGCGGGTCCGCCGCGGGCAGCAGGGCGGCGAGGAAATCCGGCAGGCCGGCCGCGTCCAGCGGCCGGCCGACGAACTCGGCGTCGATCGGTATGCCCAGCAGCCGCTTGGCTTCGCGGTTGAAGACCGTGATCCGCCGGTCCTGCGAGACGCCGATGACGCCCTCGTCCACGCCGCGCAGCACCGCCTCCTGGTCCTGCACGAGCGCCGAAATCTCCTCCGGCTCGAGGCCCAGGGTGAGGCGTTTGAGGCGCCGGCCCAACAACAGCGAGGCCACGGTGCCGAGAGCCAGGGCGCCCGCCGCCGTCGCGGCGATGGGCAGCACGTCGCCGGCCAGGCTTTCCAGCACCGCCCCGCTGGAGAAGCCGACGCTGACCTCGCCGACCACGTTCGTGGAGTCCGGCGCGTAGACCGGAACCTTGGCGCGCGCCGAATGGCCGAGGGTGCCCTGCTCCTGGGCGGTCACCTCGCGGCCGGCCAGCGCCTCGGTGGGATCGGTGCTCACGCGCTGGCCCAGCAGGTCGGGATTGGGATGGGCCAGCCGCAGGCCGGCGTCGTCCGTGACCACCACGAACAGCGCCCCGGTGCGGCTCCTGACGTCCTCGGCCAGCGGCTGCAGCGGGCCCCGGGCGAGGGCCGCGGGGGAAAGCTCCGCGGGCGGGGCATCCTTCAGGGCCGCGGTGGCATCCCTGACATCGCCGGAGGCGGCCACCGACCGTGCCACCGCCAGGGCCTGGCCCTCCGCCTCGTTGCCCAGCCGCTGGTAGGTCAGCCAGCCCAGCATGATGGCCGAGAGCAGCACGACCAGCGCCACGACGGCGAGCTGGAGCAGCAGCATCCGCGTGGAGAAGCCGATCCGCCAGCCGCGGCGGCGGTGCTCGGTGGCCATGTTCCCTCCTGCCGGCTGACTGGTTGGCGGATCTCGGTGAGCTAAATGAGCAAAACGTGCGCAATAAGAAGTATGCACCTCAAGGGGGCTAAACCGCCATCCGTGATCGAGGCCACTCTAATGTCTGTATGGCCGGTCACACCCCGGCCCGCTAGACAAAGGAGTTACTGTGCTGGTCTTCCTGGGATTCGCGATGATCGCGGTCTTCATGGCCCTGATCATGACGAAGAAACTGACACCGGTGCTGGCCCTCATCATCGTGCCCACGGTGTTCGGCCTCTTCGCCGGCGCCGGCCTCGGCCTGGGGGACATGGTCCTCGAGTCGATGAAGTCGCTGACGTCGACGGCGGCGCTGCTGATGTTCGCCATCATTTTCTTCGGCCTGATGATCGACGTCGGCCTCTTCGATCCGCTGGTGCGCTTCATCCTGCGCACGCTGGGCAACGACCCGGCAAAGGTGGTGCTCGGCACCGCGGTGCTGGCCGCCGTCGTCTCCCTCGACGGGGACGGGTCCACCACCTTCATCCTGACCACGGCCGCAATGCTGCCGATCTACCTGCGGCTGGGCATGAGCCCGGTGGTCCTGACCTGTGTCGCCGGCCTGGCCAACGGCACCATGAACATCGTTCCCTGGGGAGGTCCCACCGCACGTGCCGCGGCTGCCCTGGACGTCTCGCCCACCGACGTCTTCGTCCCCATGATCCCGTCCCTGCTGGCCGGCATGGTCATCGTCATGATCTTCGCGTGGACCCTCGGCCTGCATGAGCGCAAGCGTCTCGCCGGCGGCATCGCGGACACCAAGGGCAAGCCCAACCTCTGGGAGAACGGCGGGACGGGCTCGGGCAGCAAGCACAACGGCGGCAGCGGCCGCTCCGGTTCCGGCAGCGCATCCACCCGTGTCCAGCCCTCCGGCGCCCCGGCGGCCGGCGGCTCCGTGGCCCTCCTGGAGGCTCCCGTGGAGGAGAAGACCACGGACTCGTCGTCGCTGGTCGGCTCAGCCCTCGACCCCAACCGCCCGACGCTGCGCCCGAAGCTGTTCTGGTTCAACCTCGTGCTGACCGTGGCCGTCATGGTCGTGCTGGTGCTCGACATCATCCCGCTGGCCTACGTCTTCATGATCGGCGCCGCGCTGGCCCTCGTGGTCAACTTCCCGAAGGTCAAGGACCAGGCCGCCCAGCTGGTCGCGCACGGCCAGAGCATCGTCGCCGTTGTCTCCATGGTGATGGCCGCCGGCGTGCTGACCGGCGTGTTGGACGGCACCGGCATGGTGGACGCCATGGCCGCCTGGCTGGTGAACATCATTCCCGACTCGATGGGCCCGTTCATGGCCGTCATCACCGGCCTGCTCAGCATCCCGATGACGTTCTTCATGAGCAACGACGCGTTCTACTTCGGCGTGCTGCCGGTCCTGAGCGAAACCGCCGCGCACTTCGGCATCGCCCCGGCGGAGATGGCCCGCGCGTCGATCACCGGCCAGCCGGTGCACATGCAGAGCCCGCTGGTCCCCGCGATCCTGCTGCTGGTCTCGCTGGCCAGCGTGGAACTCGGCGACCACCACAAGAAGGTGCTCTGGCGCGCCGCGGTCGTCTCCGTGGTGATGCTCGCGGTGGGCATCCTGCTGGGCGCCATTCCCTGGGGCTGATTCCAGAGGTAACGTAAGACGGCACCCGGGCAAGTCGCGCGACTCGCCCGGGTGCCGGGTGCGTTAAGTCCGGGTGCGCTCAGTCCTGGTGCGCTCAAGGGTGGGGCGGGGCCCGGAGCGGCTAGGCCCCGAGCCGGCGGGCCCGCAGGACGCTGTCGGCCAGCATGGCGGTCTCCCCGTCCGGTCCGGTGACCTCCCGTTCCAGGGAGCCCACCGTCTCCAGTTCCCAGCCGCCTCGGTCCAGGCGCAGTCCGGTGGCCACTTCGGCTGCTGTCGGCAGCGGCTCTTCCGGTTCCGGGTGCCGGGACCAGGGCGGGAAGGACTCATGGCCGACGATCAGCAGCGTGCCGCCGGGAGCAACCGCGGCGGCGGCGTGCTCGAGGATCCGATTGCGGGGAAGCTCGGTCGGGGAGTGCAGGAACTGGGCCGACACCAGGTCGAAGCGCCGGTCCGGCGCCCACTCGGCCAGATCCAGCCGCTGCCAGTCGATCCGCCCGGTAACGCCCTGGGCCTCGGCGTGGCGGGCGGCCCGCGCCAGGGCCACCTCCGAAACGTCGACCCCGGTCACCTGCCATCCCCGGGCCGCGAGCCAGATGGCGTCGGCGCCCTCGCCGCAGCCCAGGTCCACCGCGGTGCCGGGGCTGAGGCCGGACACCTCGCGGACGAGCGCGCCGTTGGGCCGCCCGCTCCAGACCTTGTCCCGCTCGGCGTAGAAGCCGTCCCAGAAGTCCGAGACGCCGCTCACCACCGGCCCTCGTTCGCGTACGGTCTGGACCACAGCGCCACCTGCAGGACCACGGCCTTCAGCCAGGCTTCCATCATCGCCTCCACCTTCTCCGCCGATTCCTCGCGCTTTGCGAGGAACGGGCGGATCGTCGTCGTAATCGGCACCACCAGGGCGATGAGATGCCGCAGCGGCACCACCCGGGTTGAACCCACCTGGTCCGTCTCGTTCTTGTGCTCCGGGGTGTGCCGCAGCGCGATCTCGTTCTGGTAGTCCAGCCACTCCTGATCGTACGGGCGGGCGCAGGTATCCCGGATCCATTGGCCGAAGCGGGAACGAACGGCCTCCAGGTACTCGATGATGGGTTCTCCGTCGGGGCGCGAAAAATGCGCGACGAGGTGGGGCTGGCCGGCAACGAAGCCGTACCAGGTATCGAGGACCTTCTCGACCTGGCCGTCCAGGAGGTCGCCGGCCCGCCTCAGCAGGGCCGCGTCCTTCTCGCCGAACATCACGCTGGCCTTGAGTTCTTCAAGCTCCGCCAAGGTGACCGGCGAGTGGCCCGCGGCGCCGTAGGTGTAGCCCGGGATTTCGGAATTCCTGGGGGTTTGGATGGACATGGCTGACCTCCGGCTCGTTGAGTGAGGCCATTAATACTCCGGGCCGCGGCAACCGGCAACGGTGAATCCGGCGGCTCCGGCAGGTAGGTTGGGCGGAAACGGCGGATCTACAGGAGGCGGGCCGGATGAGGATTGCGGTGCTGGACGACTACCAGGATGTGGCCCTGCGGAGCGCGCCGTGGGAGGAACTCGGCGAAGGCTCCGAGGTGGTGCGGTTCACCGACCACCTGGACGGCCTCGATGAACTGGCGGAGCGGCTGCGGGATTTTGATGCCATCGTCGTCATGCGCGAACGGACGCCGATGTCCGCCGAGCTGCTGGACCGGCTGCCGAACCTGCGACTGGTCACGACGATGGGGATGGCGAATGCCTCCATCGACCTGGACGCCGCCGCCCGCAACGGCGTGACCGTGTGCGGCACCCGCCGCGGCACCGCCGCCACCGCCGAACTCGCCTGGGCCCTGGTGATGGCCGTGGCCCGCGACCTTCCCGCGAACGACCGCGATGTCCGGGCCGGCCTCTGGCAGCAGCGCCTTGGGATCGACCTCGAAGGGGCCACCCTCGGGCTGGTCGGGCTCGGCAAGCTCGGAACCAGGATGGCGGAATACGCGCGGGCCTTCGGCATGGAAGTCATCGCCTGGAGCCCGCACCTGACCCCCGAACGGGCCGCCGCCGGAGGCGCGGAGCCGGTCGGCAAGGAGGAACTGTTCCGGCGCAGCGACATCGCCAGCATCCACCTCCGGCTCTCGGACAGCACCCGGGGCCTCATCGGCCGGCGGGAGCTGGACCTGCTGGGCGCTGAAGGGCGGCTGGTCAACACCTCCCGCGGCCCGATCGTGGACGAAGGCGAACTCGTCGCGGCGCTGCGCGAGGGCCGGATCGCGGCCGCGGCCCTGGACGTCTACGACACCGAGCCGCTCCCGGCCGGATCGCCCCTGCGTGATGCGCCGAACCTGATCCTCAGCCCGCACATCGGGTTCGTGACGCAGCGGGCCCTCCGGCTTGGCTACTCACAGATGCTCGAAGACATCCAGGCATTCCAGGCCGGCCACCCGATCAACGTCCTGGGCTGAGGAGTGCTCCCGCGCCGGGCGGGCCCTCGCGGCGGTCAGGCGGCTTCCGGTGCCAGGACGATGTCAAAGCGGGTGCGGGCCCAGGCCTGGTTGCCGAGGTCGCGGCCGTTCGGGGTGGGGGTGCCCGGCTTCTGCTGTTCGAAGGTCTTGATGAGGGAGTCCTTGACGCCGAAGACGCTGTCGCCGATGCCGATCTGCGGGTCCCCGTCGACGAAGATGTGGGTGACGAGGGTGCGCAGGTTTTCGGCGGTGACCATGAAATGCAGGTGGCTGGCGCGGACGGGGGAGCGGCCCGTGGCTTCGAGCATTTTCCCGACGGGACCATCGTGGGGGATCGGATACGGGGTTGGGGTCAGCCCCCAGAAGGAGTACTCGCCGCGCTCGTTGGTGTAGAGGTGGGCGCGGCCGGCGACGCGACCGTCCGTGTACTGCACATCGTAGAAGCCCTCGTCGTCGGCTTCCCAGACCTCGATCCGCGCGTTCCGGACGGGGTTCCCGTCCGTGTCGGTGACGGTGCCCTCAACCCAGCAGGGCTGGCCGTGGGCGCCGCCGGCAATGTCCCCGCCGTGCGGGATCCCGGGGGCGTCCTCGGTGAAGAACGGGCCGAAGACAGTGGCCTCGGTGGCGGCGGCGCTGCCGGTATAGGTCGGGTTGTTCACGGCGATGGTCTGCATGGACGCGCCGAGGACGTCGGAGAGCAGGATGAATTCCTGGCGCTTGTCGTCGGTGATGTGGCCGGCGGCGGTGAGGAATTCGATGGCCTTGTTCCACTCGTCCTCGGTGAGCCGGACCTCGCGGATGAAGGCGTGCAGGTGTCGGGTCAGGGACTGCATGACCTGCTTGAGCCGGGGGTCCGCGGTGTTGTCGAAGGACGCGACGACGGTGTCGACGAGGTCCTGCTCGACCTGCTGCTGTTCGGGGCTGATGCTGTAGCCGGTGGTGTCGGTATCGGTGTTGGTCATGGCTGCCTGCCTTAGAGGTCGGTGAGGGTCTTCGGGTCGTCGCCGGCGGTCGCCGCGCGCAGGAGGACTGTGAGGTTCTCCTTGGTGGCCGGGCGCGGGTTGGAGGCCGGGATGACCGGCAGGATCAGGTCCACGGCTTCGGCGATGTTCTCCTGTGCGAAGCCGTAGTCCTTCAGCGCCTTGGGCGCGTCGAGGGTTTCCCGGAGCAGGTTCAGCCCGTCGACCGCGTCGGTGGTGCCGAACGCGGCGGCGATCCGCCCGGCTGCGTCAGGGGCGGCCGGGGCGTTGAACGCGAGCACGTAGGGCAGGACGGTGGCGTGGGTCTGGGCATGGGGCATGTTCCAGGTTCCGCCGAGGACATGGCAGATTTTGTGGTGCATGCCGGAGCCGGCGGAGGCGAACGCGACGGCGGAGAGGTAGGCACCGTAGAGCGCCTGTTCCCGGCCCTCCAGCCCTTGAGGGTCCTGCACGATGCCCGGCAGGCCCTGGTTCAGGGCGCGGATGCCCTCGGCGGCGAGGGCCTGGTTGATCGGGTCGACGCGCGGTCCCCACATGGAGTCGATGCAGTGCGCCATCCCGTTCAGGCCGGACGCCACGGACAGTTCGACGGGCAGGGACAGGGTCAGGTTGGCGTCGTAGATGACGGTGGCGGGCAGCACCTTGTCGTCGACGCCGGTGGTCTTGCGCGCCGCCTCGGTCAGGCCCCAGACGTTCGTGGCCTCCGACCCGGCATACGTGGTCGGGACCGCGATGATCGGCAGGCCCGAGGTGAGGGCGATGGCTTTGGCCAGTCCGGTGGTCGAGCCGCCGCCCACGCACACCAACAGGTCGATTCCGTGTTCTGCAGCGGCGGTGCGGGCCCTCTCGGCCTTCTCGATCGGTACGTGCGGCGCTACGTCGTCGTAATTCAACGCCGCCTCGATGCCCGTCGCCACCTTCGCGGCGATGGCCGCCTCGGACCCCGAGGCGATCACCATCACCCGCTGCGCACCGAACCGCTGCACCTCGGCAGCCAGGTTGTCCGCGGCTTTGCCGGTGCCGAACAGCACCCGCTGCCCCAGCGTCACGTGGTCGAAGGTCAGGCTCATTCTTGGTTCTCCCGGTTCAGGATGGCGGTCAGGGCGGTCTTCAAGGCGGCTTCCGGGTCCTCCGGCAGCCGGTCCGAACGCCAGCCGATGTGCTTGTCCGGACGCACCAGGACGGCCGCGTCTTCCGCCACTTCGCGCAGTTTAGCCCAGTCGAAATACAGGTCGGTGACCTCCTGGCCGGGGCCGATGACTACCGTCTCCACCGTGATGCCGAGCTGGTCGCTGACCTTCTGCGCCGCCGTCGTCCATTCCGCACCGGTGATACCGGTGAAGAGCGTGAACCGGCCGTAGGGTGCCAGGTCATGGGTGGAGTATTTCCTGGCGTGGTCGCCCACCCACGCATGCGGCAGCCGCCCGCCCGGGTAGGTGGACGGCTGGTAGTAGAGTTCGGGATCGCGGGCGGGTTCCGGCCTGGCCGTGCCGTCGCCGACGACGGCGGTGGAGACGTAGTGCTGTCCCAGTTCCACCCCGTGGGCGTTGAACTCGTAGTTCTTGATCTCCATGGCCTCCTGGACGGCGGCGCGCTTGGCAGCTCCCTCCGGCGTGTTGTCCTTGCGGGACTCGATCAGCGCATGCATCTCCTCGGGAGACTCCGCCTTATCGATGCCCAGGGCCTCGAACAGCTTCACGAACTCGCGGCCCGACTGGTTGGCGCGGGTGACGATCTGCTTGGCCACCGGCGCCCGTTCGGCGGAGTAGGTCTCCAGCAGCTCCTCGCCGGCCTGCCCGTTCAGGACGGCGGCGAGCTTCCAGGCGAGATTGTAGGAGTCCTGGATGGACGTGTTGGAGCCGAGGCCGTTGCTCGGCGGATGCTTGTGCACGGCGTCGCCGGCGCAGAAGACGCGGCCCTTCTGCAGGTGGGTGGCGTACTGCTCGTTGTTGCCCCAGAGCGAGATGCCGGTGATCTCGACGTCCAGGTCCGGGACGCCGATCAGGTTGCGGACCACCTGGCGGGCGTCCTCCTCGCTGACCTCGGGGGTGCGCTCGTTGATGTCGAAGCCCCAGACGATCAGCCACTCGTTCCACGGCCGGACCATGCGGACCAGCCCGGCGCCGATTCCGCCGATGTTCGAACCGGGCTGGACCACCCAGTACAGCACGGAGGGACGGTGGCCGACGAGCTCGGCGATGTCCGCCTTGAACGTGATGTTCATCGATCCGGCGATGTCCATCTGCCCCTCGTACGGCAGTGCGATCTCGGCGGCGACCTTGGACCGCGCGCCGTCCGCGCCGATCAGGTACTTGGCACGAATCGTGTACTCGGTGCCGGTCAGCCGGTTGAGTACGCGGACGTTCACGCCGGCCGCGTCCTGGGTGTGCGAGAGGTACTCGGTGGAGAACTGGGTCTGGGTGCCGCGCATCGTGGCGTTCTTGACCAGGATCGGCTCCAGGTAGGTCTGCGGGATGTCGCAATTCAGCGAGGGCGAGGCCAGTTCGTAGTCCGCGTGCCGGGCCGGATGGTTGCCCCAGGTCAGGATGCGCCCGATCTCCTCGCCTGCGATCGAGGTACAGAAGACAGTGTCGCCGATCATGTGGTGCGGCGTTGCCTCGGCGAGCACCTGCTCCTCGATGCCGAGGTCGCGGAAGATCTCCATGGTCCGCTGGTTGGTGATGTGCGCCCGCGGCGTGTTCGCTGTCCACCGGTACTTGGTGATCATGATATTCGGTACCCCGAGCGAGGACAGGAACAGCGCGGCAGAGGAACCCGCGGGGCCGGAGCCGACAATGAGGACGTCCGTCTCGACGACGGCGGAGTCCGGGGTCTCGGTCTCGGAGACCCCGTCATTGAAAATCACCATGGCAGCTACTCCACTTCGAAAGGCCGGGCTTTCCGGGCATCTGCGCATGAGTGTTCCAGTTCACACTGACGCTTTGGCGTGCGGTCCCCATCACGGCGGAAACCGGCAAAGCCATGGCGGAACCAGGCAAAAACCCGCCCCGGCGGGTCAGTCCTCGCCCGGGCCCTCGTAGGTTCCGGACTCCGGAGCGCCCGTAGTTTCGTAGACATGGATCGCGAGGCCGCCGGGCGTCGATTCGTTGCGGACCAGCCTGAGCCCGGTCGGGGCAGTGCCGTCGGGAAACAGCCGGCGCCCGCTGCCCACGATGACGGGTGCGATGACCAGCCGCAGCTCGTCCACCAGCCCCGCGGCGAGCATCGACTGACCGAGCCGCGCGCTGCCGTGGATCTGCAGTTCCCGCCCGCTCTGCCCCTTGAGTTCCGCGACCTTGGCCGGGACGTCGCCGGACAGGACGGTGGCGGGTTGCCAGGTTGCGCTGGACAAGCGGTTGGACGCGACGTACTTCTGCAGGCCGTTCATCGTCCGGGCGAAGGGCTCGTCCGGATCGGGCATGTTCGGCCAGGACTCGGCGAACTCCTCATAGGTGCGCCGGCCCAGCAGGAGGCCGTCCGCCTGGGCCAGCCAGTCCGCCGCCTGCTGCATGAACACCTCGTCCATGTGGGGGACAAACCAGCCGCCCCGGGTGAAACCGCCGGTGGTGTCCTCATCCGGGGACCCGGGCCCCTGGCACACGCCGTCCAGCGACACGAACTCGGTCAACGTCAGCTTCATGGGTGTTGCCTTCCTCCAGGGCCGAAGCGGCGGGGGTGATGCAGGTTGTGCCGCAAATGAGGTCAGCGCCGGCGGCGGTCCTGCAGCGGGGTCAACCCGAACTTCTCCTTGTAGCTGCGGGAGAAGTGCGGCTGGGATGCGAAACCGAGTTCTGCGGCGACCTCTGCCAGCGGTTGCCTCACGGAGGCGGGGGAGCGGAGCCGTTCGCGGGCGGCGTCGAGCCGGGCGTCCAGAATGCTGCGCGGAACGCTGGTGCCCGCCGCGGCGAAGATGCGGGAGAGCTGCCGCTCGGAAATGCCCACGGCGGCGGCGATCCGTCCGGCCGAAAGCCCCGCGTCGCCCACATGTGCGGTGATGAAGGCCCGCGCCGCGTCCAGATGCCCGACGGGAGCCCCGCCGTCGTTCATGATGTGGGCCAACAGGCCCAGCGCCTTCGTCTCCAGTCGGTCCCAGTCGGTCGCTTGGCCTGCGAGGGCATCCGCCAGCGATGCCGCGAGGGCCTGCGCGTGCACGGTGCCGGCCTCCGCGCCGCGGAACCCGAAAACCTGCGGCCGGACCAGCCCGGACCGGCCGGTCAGCTCGCCCAGCGTGCGCCTCGGAATCTTCAGGGCGAGCTCGTTCAGCCCGTGCGAAAACCCGCGCATGAACGGCTGGTCCGCGTCGTAGAGAATCGCCTGGCCCGGCTTGAGGATTTCGCACCCGTCCCGGTGGTAGAAAAAGCCTTCGCCCTCAAGGGCGAAGTACGCCACCACGGCCTCGGCCGGATGAGCCGCGATTTCCCGCGTCGATCGCTCCACCACGTGCGGCGTGCCGGCGACGCGGGCAAGCTGCAGCCTGGGCAGCTGGAGGTTCAACTCTGTCGCCTCGAGCGAGGTGCCGTTCAGCGTCCGCGCCTGCAGGCCGACCAGCGCTCGCGCATTGTGTTCCTCCCAGAGCGCGATCCGGCGGTCGCCGGGCAGCCCCAATGTGGAGAACCGGGTGAGTCCGAGCGGGCGCGCACCGCCTGTGGCCTGCGTCATAGGTCAATAGTGTACGTGCACTCCAAGAGCCCTGTTCCCGCCGTCGCTTGAGGGCATAATCTGGAAGTATCGGCGCTGGCGCCGAGGCTCCGGCGTCGATGAACCCATCGATAAAGGAGGAGTGATGAGCGTCGTACGTGAATTCATGACGACGGATTGCCAGTGTATCCGCGAACATCAAACCCTCGAAGAAGCTGCCCGGATGATGCGCGACCTGGATTGCGGCTCGCTGCCGATTTGCGGTGACGACGGCATGTTGAAGGGTGTCATTACGGACCGCGACATCGTCGTGAGATGCCTTGCCGAGGGCAGGGACGCCAGGGAAATGACGGCGGCCGATCTTGCCCAGGGCAAGCCGTACTGGATCGACGCCGATGCCAGCATCGACGACGCCATCGGGATGATGGAGCGCTACCAGATCCGGCGGTTGCCGGTAATCACCGACCACAAGCTGGTCGGCATCGTCAGCCAGGGCGACATTGCCCGCAACTACACTGAACAAAAGGTGGGCGAGATGGTGGAACATGTTTCCGCCCGGAAGCCCATGCAGATGACCTGATCGATCCGAAGCTGCTGCCGCCCTCTTCGGGGCGGCAGCAGCTCGTCTGCACGGCGCGGGCCGTAGCCTAGTCTGGAGGACGCCTTCAGAAGGGACTTTCATGGACGACGGCGGATCGCGCCTGATTTTCGGATGCATGGGCTTGGGCGGTGGCTGGGGTTCGGGCCCGCTGGAGGCTGCGCACGTCAAGGCGGCCCACGATGCGGTGGACGCCGCGCTGGACGCCGGGATCCGCGACTTCGACCACGCCGACATTTACGCCCACGGCAAGGCGGAGGAGGCGTTCGGCCGGGTCCTGTCCGAGCGGCCGGGGCTGCGCGGACGAATCCGCCTGCAGACCAAGTGCGGGATCCGGCTGCCGTCGCCGGAGCGGGCAGGCCAGTACGATTCGTCCCGCGAGTGGATCCTGGCGCAGACCGAGGAGAGCCTGCGGCGGCTCGGGACCGGGCACGTGGAGACGCTGCTGATCCACCGGCCCGACCCGCTGGCGCATCCCGGGGAAATCGCCGACGCCTTCCTGGAGTTGCGGGACGCGGGGAAAGTGGGACGGCTGGGCGTGTCCAACATGTCCGCTGAGCAGATGCGCTGGCTGCAGTCCGCGCTCCCCGAACCGCTCGCGGCCAATCAGTTGGAGATGAGCCTGCACCGCACTGGCTGGCTGGAATCCGGCGTGCTCGTCAACCACCCGGAAGCCGCCGAGGTGGGGTTTCCGCACGGCACCGTCGAATACTGCCAGGTGACCGGCGTCGAACTGCAGGCCTGGGGCGCCCTGGCGCAGGGCCGCTACAGCGGGGCCTCGGCAACGGCGGAGACCGGACCGGACGCGGCCGCGGCCGCCCTCGTGGGCGAACTGGCGGAGAGCAAAGGCTGCGCGCCCGAGGCCGTCGTCCTCGGCTGGCTGCTCCGACACCCCGCCGGGATCCGCCCGGTGGTGGGGACCAGCAACCCCGCACGGATCCGGGCCAGCCGGGACGCCGAACGCGTCGCCGCCGGCATGGACCGGCATGAGTGGTACTCGCTGTGGGTTGCCGCCCGGGGCCGGGCGCTGCCCTAGCAGGCAGAGGTTGGAAAAAACCTAGGGGTCCGGAAATGGTTTGCCGGCAGCAGTGAAAGGTTCCGGTTAGCGCCGATGCCGTATGGACCATGGGGCGATAACGCGGCGGTGATGGGGGCGTAACAGCAAGGCTAAAGAATGGCTCAAGGGGGAGAGGACAACCGCTACTTAGATTGCTACAGGAATCCCCCATGAACGCTGGTGCGCAGGGGCAGCGAGGCCTGCCATGACTGCCGGAATCCACAAACCGCTTCGTAACTCCACGCCCCTCGCGGCCCCGCCGCCGTCCGCCGTGACGTTGGAGCCCGGACCAAACGAGCCGACCCGAACGAAACGTGCCATCGGTATCGATGTTGCGCGGTCCATCGCCCTGATCGGCATGGTGGCCGTCCACGTCTGGCCCACCACGACGAAGAGCGACGACATGTCCTTGGTCTATGCCGTTTTCGCCGGCCGCGCCGCCGGGCTCTTCGCTTTGCTGGCGGGCGTGTCCATTGCGTTCGTGGAGAGGCGGTCGCGGGGAAAGCTGTTTGGCCGCACGCTGTGGGCGGACCGGGGAGCCCTCGTCGTTCGGGGCCTGCTCATCATGCTGGCCGGCCTCCTGCTGGGCTATCTGGAAGCCGATGTCACGACGATCCTTCCCTACTTCGGCATCCTGTTCCTGCTGGTCATTCCGTTGTATGGCCGGTCCAACCGTGTGCTGATCATCGCCGGAGTCCTGTTCGCCACCCTGGGCCCGCTCCTGTTGTTCCTCTTCGGCGACAGCCTCCCGGAACAACCCGACCCGGGTGCGGACTACACCCTGACAACGATGTTTCAATACCCCGTGCCGTTCATCTCCGACATGCTCCTGATCGGGCAATATCCCACGCTGCTCTGGATGGCGTACATCTGCGTCGGCATAGTCATCGGCCGCCAGGTCCTGACGTCGAAGAGGGTCGCGCTGGTCATTGCAGCCTGGGGCGCGGGACTGGCACTGGCCACCTGGTTCCTCTCCCAGTTCTTGCTCGGAGCAGCCGGAGGCTTCCAGCGCCTGGTGGAAGCGACACCGGGCATGACCAGCGACGACATCATCGACGTCCTGGCGTACGGGCCCGAGGATCCGATGCTGCCGCACACCACCGGGTGGTGGCTGGCCACGGTCGCACCGTACTCTCACACCCCGTTGAACCTGATACACGATCTAGGCTGTGCGATGGCCGTAACGGGGGTGGTCCTGCTCCTGACCCGTTCCGGCGGCAAGATCTTCTCGCCGTTCGCGGCTATCGGCGCCATGACGCTGACCCTCTATTCTGCGCACGTTACTATTCTGGCGATCGATGTGCTGGACCCGGCCCGGCCGCGGGTTTCCCTGTGGGTCCAGATCATTTCCTTCATGCTGTTCGCCCTGGCCTGGCGAAGCGCGATGGGTAGGGGCCCCTTGGAACAGATCATCTCGGACTCCAGCGACTGGGTCCGAAACAAGATCCGTATGCCCCGGCAGCATCGCCGGCGGGCGAAGGAAGGTTCCGCCGAGGTGGATGTCCAGCGTTCGCCGCCATCCGTCGCGTCCGCCCCGCTGCCCGGTCCACCGGTCCCGGCAACCGCCGAGCCGGACGCTGCGCGCCCGCCGTCGTCCGCACCGGAACTGCAGCCGATCTACAAGCGCACGTCCCTCAGGCGTCCGTCCCTGAGGCGTCCGTCGCGGATGAACTGAAACCGGTCCGTATCCGAGGCGGCTGAAGGGACGAGGAACCCCGAGGAGCCTATTCTTCGGGCCGGTGGCGGTCGCGGATGATGTGGTCTATCTCGTTGCGCAGCGCGACGGCTTCCTCCAGCGTCAGCTTCAGCGTTTCGCCGGTCTCTACCCAGCTGAGGCTGAGCACCTCGTCGCCGGCGATGCCGGTGATGCCAATGCTCAGGGCGCGGCCGCCGGGCCGGCTGACGTCGCCGATGATCAGGTCGCCGGCGTCGTCTTGGGCGAATTCCATGGTGACTTCCTCCCCGGTCGGTCCAGTGGGGCGCGGTCGGCGCACCCTCCGAGCCCCACTATTCCTTGTCGGGCGGCCGCACGCCACCGGTTACCCTGGTCCGGGCCCGGCGGAACGCTGCGTGGAGTCCTGCAAGATGGCTGCGCGGCGGCGGCAAGGGGACTAGTGTTCACAGTGGGACGGGCCCTCCGCCCCGGCGCAACGCCAGGAACGATAGCGAAGGCGGGATCCGATTATGGGAGTCGACGACAAGTTCGAGGCAGCCAAAGACAAGGTCAAGGGCAAAGTCAACGAGGCGGTCGGCAAGGCCACCGACGACAAATCGCAGGAGATGAAGGGCCACGCCCAGCAGGCCGAAGGCGAAATCAAGGACAAGGTCGCGGACACCAAGGCGCATCTGAAGGATGACGCCAATCGCGTGGACGACACCGAGGGCGGCGGCCGCTTGTAGCGAGCCGCCTCTTCCTGTGGATGCCCTGCCGGACAGGCGGGGCATCCGTATTTAACGCGGGTCCCTGCGGCTGACGGACACCGGTTAAACGGAACGATCAATGGTCGCTTATGCTAGGGCTCACAGTTGGGGAATTTGCCTTCTTTCTGCGCGCCGCCGGCGCCGGTTCCCGCTGCGTAGGGGGATGGATGTTGTCGAACTCCAGGCCGGTGCGTTTCCGCGCCGCGGCCGCGCTGACGGCGGTTGCTGCGGTGGCTGCCTTGGGCATCGCCTCCACTCCGGCTGCGCTTGCCACCGAGCTCCCGGCGGCTCCCGTGGAGTTGACCGGCAGCACCGCGGCACAGGAGAAGCCGGAGGACTCCCCGCTGCGCAGGGCGTTCGACTCGGCGCTGGACGAGGCCCGCGAGCAGCCTGCCGAGGAGGAGGGCATCGAGCCTCAGGCGGCTACGGAGGGCGAGGCTCCGTCCGGCGCGGACCAGGCCGGCGACGCTGCTGCCCCGGAGACCGTCGGCGATGCCGGGCCCGGGAAGACCAGCGCGGACGTCCTCCAGGGTGAGGCCGTCCAGGAAACGCCCGCCGGCGCCGCCACGCAACAGCCGGTCCGGGAGCAGGCAGCCCGGCCGCAGGAGGCGGGCTATACGGTCAGCGGTTCGGTGTGGGGCGACTACTACGGTGATGGGGATTACAGCCCTGGCCTCGATGAGTGGGCCGCAGGCATCGAGGTCCAGTTGCTGGCCAAGGACGGCACCCGGGTCCGGACGGCCGTCACGGATGCCGCCGGCCAGTATGCCTTCGAGAACCTCGATGCCGGAACCTACCGGCTGCGTTTCCCATCGGTGGATGACGTGGGCTTCTCCTTTGACCTCGACGACGACGGCTACACGCCCTCATTCGAGCTGGGCCCCGAGCAGACTTCCGTCACGTTCGATCTCGCACTGTTCGTTCCGGAGGATTGGCCGAGCCTCACCTTCGCCGCCTATGTGGACGCAGACCGCGACGGCATTTTCGATGACGACGAGGCCGGTGCCCCCGACGTCGACGTGGAAATCCTGTCCGAGGACGGTTCCCTGGCAGCGACCGCGACCACCGACGAGAACGGCATGTCGGGCGGATGGCTGGACGAGGGCCGCTACAGGCTGCGTCTGGCCGTTCCGGAGGGCTATGCCGTCTCCGGGGCCGAAGCGTACGTCTATCCTTTCGAAGATGAAGGCCCGCAGGCCTTGGGCATTGATCCCGACGGACTGACCGACCTGTTCGAAGTCGACGGCGAATACTCGGCCATCATTGCGATCGGCCTGGCCGAGGCGGATGCGGCGGCCCCGGCGGCGCCGGACGTCGAACCGGCGGCAATGAATCCCGCGCCGGTGTCGCAGCCTGCCGCCGCGCGGTCTGCCGAGCCGCAGTCCGCCGAAGCAACGGCTCCGCAGCTGGCGTATACCGGCAGCACCGCCACCGCGCTCGCGCCGCTGGCCGCGCTGGCCCTGGCCGCCGGCGCCGTCCTGCTCTGGCTGGTCCGCCGGAAGCCCGCCGCCTAAGAACCTGGGGCCGGGCGGCGGAGGCGGATCAGCTGTTCCAGTTGGTCGGCCACGTCGGCAGGCGGACGGCCGGCGTCGATCACCGCGAAGTCCCCGAAGTCCGCCAGCGCCCGGTAGCGGGCAGCGAACGAGGCCAGTCCCGGGAGGGTTTCTGAGTCCTCCCCGCGCAGGGCCACCCGGGCGAGGGCCTGTTCCGGGAGAATGTCGAAGTAGACCACCAGGTCAGGGCGGGGAAGCAGGGCCAGCAGGCGCGCGGAGAGGCTCCGCCGGACCAGTCCGCGGCTGTGGTCGCGTGCCAGCTGGCAGTAGAGGGAACGGTCGAACAGCACCAGCCCGCCGGCATCCCGGGACTTTCGGTAGGCGGCGCAGGCCATGGCAACGCGAATGGCATTTTCGACGGCGCTCAAGCCCCTGCGGCCGAGCACCCGTTCGGCGGTTGTGCCGAGCCGGTTCGCCCATCGCTCCAGGGTCTTCCGGCCGGCGTAGATTCCGTGGACGGCGACGGGCTCGCCGGCAGTCGCAAACCGGGCCCTCACAGCCTCGGCCGCGGAGGTCTTCCCGGAGCCGTCGATGCCGGCCAGCGCCACGCGGTACGGGCGGCCAGGCGGAGGCTCCTGCGCGTTGGAGCAGGCAGCGCGGGCAGGAACGGGCAGGGTCGCAGTCATGGTCAGGTGCGGCAACGGGCAGGGGCCGCGGCGGGCACACTCGTCATCATCCCGCCTACGCTACGGCGGGAAACTGGGCAGGTGCTGGAAGTAGCCCCGGTATTAGGCGAAGACCGGCTGCTCCAGCCGGCGGAAGGCCGAACCGTGGAAGACCAGCGGCTCGTGCGCGTCGTCGTGCGTGGTCAGGGCGTGCACCCGCAGCAGCACCACGTGGTGGTCGCCGGCCGGAACCTCCTGCTCCACCGAGCAGTCCAACCACAGCGCGGCCTCCTCGAGGAAGAGGGCGCCGTCGTCGGTGGAATGCAGTTGAAGCCCGGCGAAGCGGTCCCCGGACTTCGACGCAATCTGGCGGCAGACGCCGTCGTGCCCCGCACCCAGCACGGAAACGCCGATCCGTCCGGCGGTGCGCACGATCGGCCAGGTGCGCGAGGTGTTCTGCACCGCGAACATCACCAGCGGCGGATCCATGGAGACGCCCACGGTGAAGGAGGATGCGACGATGCCCTGCGGGGCGCCGTCGACAATGGCGCACAGGGCGGCGATACCCGACGGGAAGCGACCGAAGGCCTTGCGGAGGGTGTCAGGCTGCAGATCATCGTGGAGGGACATGCCGGTTCCTTTGCCGTCAGGCGAATCCGCTGGCTTCCTCTACGACCGGCGAATGCGCAGTACTTGCGTCGCTGGCTGTTGGCCAGCGGGCCGAATCATCACCTGGAGCACCCCGCTACGGCGAGAGGGTTGCCGGCCAACCAGCCAGGGCTTGGTGTTGGCACTCATGATTCTGGTTTCCACGCTAAACGCGGCATGCTGCGCGGTCAAACCCCAGCAACACTTCGTAAAGGACCGCCGCGCGGATGCCGGGATCTACTCCGACCGTTCCGGCTCGCTGTACGTTTCGGTGTCCACGTCCGCCTGCTGGCCCGCGCTGTAGCGCGCACCGTGCACGGTCTGCTCGTTGATCAGCTCGTCCAGCCGGGTCATCAGCGGGGCATCAAGTACGACGGCGGCGGCGGCCATATCGTCGTCGAGGTGGGCGATGCTGGTGGTTCCGGGAAGGGCGACGATGTCCTCGCCGCGGTGCAGCACCCAGGCCAGCGCCAGCTGGGCCGGGGTGCAGCCGGCCTCCCCGGCAAGACGGATGAACTCGTCCAGCAGCCGCAGGTTGAGCGGGTAGTTCTGCGCCGAGAAGCGCGGCATGCCGCGGCGGATGTCGCCGTCGGGCAATGACGCCGCATCGCGCACACCGCCGGCGAGGAAACCGCGGGCCAGCGGGCTGAACGCCACGAACGCGGTGCCCAGTTCCTGGCAGGCCTCCAGGGCGCCCAGCTCCGGATTGCGCGTCCAGAGCGAATACTCCGTCTGCAGCGCCGCGATCGGGTGCACCGTGTGGGCCCGGCGGAGCGTGCCGGCGGAAACCTCGGAGAGGCCGATCCCGCCGATCTTGCCCTCGGCCACGAGTTCCGCCAAGGCACCGACGCTCTCCTCGATCGGGATGGTCTTGTCCCAGCGGTGCAGATAGTAGAGATCGATGTGGTCCGTGCGCAGCCGCCGCAGCGCCTCCTCGCAGGTGGCCTTCAGCGTGTGCGGCCGGCCGTCGATCACGCGCTTGCCGTCCACGCTCGTCATGCCGCACTTGCTGGCCAGGAAATACTCGTCCCGCCGCGCGCCCAGGACCTCGCCCACCAAGGTCTCGTTCGCCGTCGCACCGTAGAGCGCGGCCGTGTCGAAGTGCCGCACGCCGCTGTCCAGCGCGTGCAGCAGCAACGCCTCGGCCTCTTCGCGCGGCGGGGGCGTGCCGTAGGCATGGCTGAGGTTCATGCACCCCAGCCCGATGCTGCCGACGTCCCTGGTCCCGATCCGGCGAGTGCCCATGCTGTACCTTCCGCTGCGTGCGTGCCAACGCTTCTTCTTAGCACACGCCTCCTTCCGGTCCGGCATCGCCCGCCCGATTCCAGCGCATGCCTCGACAAGCCCCGGACAGCCCGGTAAGCATGGATCGTGGCTGTCATCGGGTTCCATGCATCGCACGAACAGATCGCTCCGGCCCAGCTCCTGGCCGACGTCCAACTGGCCGAGCAGGCCGGCTTCGGCGCGGCCATGTGCTCCGACCACCTGGAGCCCTGGTCCGCCCGGCAGGGCCATTCCGGCTTCGCCTGGTCCTGGCTAGGTGCCGCGCTCGCCACCACCAAGCTCCGCTTCGGCGTCGTCACCGCGCCGGGCCAGCGCTACCACCCCACCGTCATCGCGCACGCCTCCGCCACCCTCGCCAGCATGTTCCCGGGCCGCTTCTGGTTCGCCCCCGGCAGCGGGGAGAACATCAACGAACACGTCACCGGGGACGGCTGGCCTGCCAAGGACGTCCGCCAGCGGAGGCTGGAGGAGTGCGTGCAGGTCATCCGGCAAATGCACGACGGCGAAGTGGTCACCCACCGCGGGCTCGTCACCGTGGAGCAGGCCCGGATCTGGGACGTGCCCGATCCCAAGCCGGACATCATTGCCCCGGCCATCAGCCCGGACACCGCCGCCCGGGCGGCGGCGTGGGCGGACGGACTGGTCACGGTCAACCAGCCCGCCGAACAGCTGCGCAAGGTCCTCGGCGCCTACCGGGAGCACGGCGGCAAGGGCAAAGCCGTGCTGCAGGTGCACCTGTCATGGGCACCCGAGGAGGACGCCGCCGTCGAAATCGCCCTGGACCAGTGGGGCAGCAACGTCTTCCCGTCCTTCGTCGGCGCGGACCTGCCCACGCCCGCCTACTTCGACGCGGTGAGCACGACGGTGGGGGAGCAGCAGATCCGGCAGTCCGTCAACGTCTCCGCCGACACCGGCCGGCATGCCCAGTGGCTGCAGGAGTACCTGGACCTGGGCTTCGACGAGCTCTACCTGCACTTCGTCGG
Organism: Arthrobacter sp. USHLN218; assembly: GCF_037144715.1. Lineage (NCBI taxonomy): Bacteria > Bacillati > Actinomycetota > Actinomycetes > Micrococcales > Micrococcaceae > Arthrobacter > Arthrobacter sp. USHLN218. The sequence continues at coordinate 3,057 of NZ_JBBCYT010000004.1, read as the reverse complement.
CCAGGAGCAGAAACCGTTCATCCACGCCTTCGGCCAGGACGTGCTGCCCCAGCTGGCCTAGCCGAACACGCCCGCCAGCAGCGCGCGGCGGGCTAGCCGGTGCACCGCCGGCCGGCTGCGCACTGCTGGCCTAGCTGAGCACGTCCGCCAGGTCGTACTTGACCGGCTCTTCCAGCTGCTCGTAGGTGCAGGATTCCGGGTCCCGGTCCGGCCGCCAGCGGACGAACTGCGTCGTGTGCCGGAATCGCTCGCCCTCCATGTGGTCGTACTTGACCTCGATTACGCGCTCCGGCCGCAGCGGCACGAAGGACAGGTCCTTGCCGGCACTCCAGCGGCTGCCCTCGGAAGTTAGCGGCGTGCGCTTGCCGGCCTCGTGCTCGGAGCGGCTCCACGGATGCTCGCCCGAATCGGCGATCAGCGGCTGCAGCTCCTCGAAGAGCTCCTTGCGCCGCTGCATCGAAAAGGCCCCCGCCACACCCACATGGGTGAGGCCGCCGCCGTCGTACAGTCCCAGTAGCAGCGATCCGACCAGCCCCGGGCCGCTCTTGTGCACGCGGTAGCCGGCCAGCACGCAGTCCGCCGTGCGCTCGTGCTTGATCTTGAACATCGCGCGCTTGTCCGGTTGGTACGTCCCGTCCAGCGGCTTGGCGACGATGCCGTCCAGGCCCGCCCCCTCGAAATGCCGGAACCACTCCTCGGCCTGCGCGTGGTCACGGGTGGTGCGGGTCAAGTGGACCGGCCCGGCCGCCTCGGCGAGAAGCTCCTCCAGCGCCTCCCGCCGGGCCGAGAACGGCAGCGGCATAAGGTCCACGTCATCGAGCGCCAGCAGGTCGAATGCCACAAAGCTGGCCGGGGTCTCGGCCGCCAGCAGCTTCACCCTGCTCGCGGCCGGGTGGATGCGCTGCTGCAGCATCTCGAAGTCCAGCCGGTCGCCGCCCGGGCGGACCAGGATGATCTCGCCGTCGACCACGCAGCGTGGAGGCAGCTGCTCGAGCGCCGCCTCCACGACCTCCGGGAAGTAGCGCGTCATCGGCTTCTCATTCCGGCTGCCGATCTCCACCGTGTCGCCGTCGCGGAAGATGATGGACCGGAAGCCGTCCCATTTCGGCTCGTAGCACAGCTCGCCCTCCGGGATCCGCGCCACGGACTTGGCGAGCATGGGCTTGACCGGGGGCATCACAGGCAGTTGCATGTGGCCCATTCTTGCGGCTGCCCCGGGCCCTGTCATCCCTCGACGCCATCCCGGCGGCGGCTTTGGGCGGACGTTTGGCCAACGACGGCGGCGATCCACGGGCCATTTGGCCAACCACGGCGGGCGGGCGGGGCAGGCCCGGACATCCGGTTCGACGGCGGCGTTCAGCCGACCGTTTGGCCAACCACGGCGGGCGGGCGGGTCCCGAACATCTGGTTCTTCGGCGGTGTTCAGCCGACCGTTTGGCTAACGACGGCGGCGTTCAGCCGGCCGTTTGGCTAACCACGGCGGCGGGCAGGGCTTTGGTCTGGAACGCCGGGCTCGGGAACGGACTCGGAGAGGGCGGGCGGGGCCGGCCTGTTGGCTGGGGAAGGGAGTCGCGCGTCCGGCCCCTGTTCCTTACGGCGCAGGAACGGACTGAGGAGCACGGCGAGGCCCCAGAGGATGGCCGCCAGGGAGAGCCCGGCGCTGTGCGCGGCACCGGCGCTGTCGGGGTAGAGCAGCCAACTTACGCCGAGGACAACGGCGCTGCTGCCGCAGGCGATGCCGATGAGTGTGCGGCCGGCGGGCCAGAAGGCCATGACCAGCACGCCCACTACCAGCAGCATGCCGAGGGCAGCCTGGATGGGCCAGTGCGAGAGTCCCCAGGACGTGTCATCGACGACCCCGGGTGTGAGGGACTGCCCGACTGCGACTGCCGCATATGCCCACCAGCCAGGTGCCCCGAGCAGGGCCAGCGCAAGAATCGGCCCGCTCGGGTCCAGCCTGCCGCCGGCACGGTCCGGCCTGTCCGCACGGGAGAGCAGCGGAACCAAGCTCATCGGGAGCAGCAGTACGGCGGGCGCCAGCGGCCCGGTATCCTCGGCGAGGACGCTTGCCAGCAGCAGTGCAGCGACCACCAGCCAGAGCAGCACGAGGGCCGGCCAAGGCTGCCGGGGCCGCGCGGCGATGGCCACAAAGGCTCCGCCGATGATGAAAGTGAATAGCACGCCCCAGCTGGTTTCGAGCCCCATCACGGCATGGAGAGCCGGGTTCACGGCGAAGAGCATCGTGAGGTCGATGATCCCGAAGAAGCCTACGGCCCAGAAGATCGCCGCAAACCAGGCCCAAATCCGGGCTCCCGTCAGCATGTCCACAGGATACGTGAGTTGCGCTGGAGCGGCAGCCGAAAACAGGCAAGGACCGGCCCGCGCGGTATCCCCTAAACCGGTCGCGGAGCCTCCTATCATCCTCCCGTTTACTCCCGGGGGTCGGGCGCCTCGTCTTCCCGTTGGGCTGGCGGGATGGGTCGTGTCGTCTTCCCGTTGGGCTGGCAGGACAGGTCATGTTGTCCCGCCCCAAATACGCTGCGAATCCCGACGGGTCACGCACGCTATGCGTCCCTCCGAATATTGTCAGAGGCAGCTCATAGTGTTGGTGCATGGAGGACTTCGGGAAGCAGCGGTCGGGGAAGCGGCAGGTCAACGCCGCCTTCGACGCTGTCCGGGGTGGGCGTTCTTCCCGTTTTGAGTACCACTTGCACAGGGCGCTGCTGGAGGAATGCCTGCGGCGGATGTATCCGGACCTGGCCCCTGGTGCCGGACAGCAATTGCGTGTCGTGGAAAATCCAATCTTCGGCACCGTTCACATCGCGGGCCTGGAAGCCCCTGACACGGCTCCGGACGCGCCCGTGGAAAACCCGTCTGCCTCCCATCCGGATGTCTCCGATACGCCTCCCGCGGCCCCGTTCTCCCTGGATCCGGCTGTCTCCGCTGCGCCTCCTGCTGCTCCGTCTGCCTCGGCGCCGCCCTCTCCTGGTCCGGATGGTTCCGCCGGTGCACCCAGGCCTGCCCGACCGGGTAAGGTGTCCCCGGCCGGCAGGAATC